>JAIYCR010000017.1 GCA_027487905.1 Rubrivivax sp.
CCGCCGCCATCGCCCGGGCCAGCCGGTTCCTGTCGACCGGCTTGACGAGCACGGCGGCCAGGCCAGCGGCCTGCACCCTGGGTGCGTCCAGCGTGGCGCCGGCCAGGCTCTCCTGGCCGGTGACCATCACCACCGGGAAGCCCGGGCGGATGACATGCAGCGCGGCGGCCAGTTCCAATCCGTTGAGCTCGGGCATCACCTGGTCGGTGACGATGGCATCGAAGCCATCGGGCTGCCGCTGCAGCGCCGCCAGTGCATCGCCGCTGCGGTTGAAGCCCACGGGTTCATAGCCCAGTTCGGCCAGCAGCTCCTCGCCATAGGCCACCAACGCCGGGTCGTCGTCCACCCACATCACCGTCTGACCCTGGCCGAGCGGCAGTTCCTCGTCCGACGATGCTGGCACGAGCGCATGGTCATGGGAATGGTCAGGGCCAGAGCCCGTGTCCGCCATGGCCTGTCCTCGCGCCTGGGGCAGCAGCAGCCGGAAGGTGGAGCCGCTGCCCAGGTGGGTCTGCACGTCGATGCTGCCGCCCATGGCCACCACCGCGTCGTGCACCACCGCAAGACCCAGGCCGGTGCCCTGGTGCGGCTTGGTCGCGCCGGGCCGCACCGCTGCCGGCGCGGGCAGGCTGAAGAAGGGCTCGAAGATGCGCGCGAGGGTGGCGTCGTCCATGCCCACGCCCGTGTCCTGCACCACCAGCTCGACCGCCGGGCCGGCCTCCAGCCAGCCGTGGCGGGCCTGCAGCGGCTCGCTCAGCACGCGCGTGTCCAGCCGCACCTCCAGCACGCCGCCGGCGGGCATCGCGTGCAGCGCATTGGTGCACAGGTTCATCACGCACTCGAAGAGCAGCGTGGGGTCGCCGTCCAGCGAGGCCGCCTGCGCCTCCAGCCGTGCGCGCAGTTCGATCTCCTGCGGAAGGGAGGCGCGCAGCAGGCCCAGCACCTCCTCGACCACGGGTCGGGCGTCGAAGCGGGTGAGCGGTGCCGCCGGCATACGACCGCGCCGGCTGAAGGCGAGGATCCGCGCGGTGAGGCCCCGCCCGCGCGCGGCCGCCTGCAGCACCTGGTCGAGGTGGCGGGCCTGCGCCGAGCCGTCCACCGCCGCGTCGCGCGCCATCTCGCCATAGCCCGCCACGGCAGCCAGCAGGTTGTTGAAGTCGTGGGCGATGCCGCCGGCCAGGGTGCCCAGCGCTTCCATGCGGTTGGCCTGGTTCATGCGCTCGGCCAGGCGAGCCGCCGACGCGGCCGCTTCCGCCTGGGCCATCGCCAGCCGCTCGCGCACCCGCGCCGCGCGGACGAGCAGGCCGGCCACCAGCGCCAGCGCGACCAGCCCCACCACGCCCACGGTAATGGCCTGCGTGGTCCAGCCGGCCAGAACAGGCCCGCGTGGCCGGCTGGCGGTGACCACCAGGGGGTGGCTGGCCAGCGGCTGCAGGCCGGCGACCACCTCGTCGATGCCGTCGTCGGGCAGTGGCGGCGGCAGGGTCGCGCTGCGCGGGTCACGCCGGGGCGGCGTGGCGATCAGCCGTTCGCGCAGGGCCTGTGCCCCCGGAATCGACTCCGGCAGGTTCAGGGGCTCGCCGGCATCCGACCACAGGCCCAGCGTCGGTGAACGGTCCCAGGCGATCTTGCGGAACAACTGCTCGCTGAAGAAGGCGGGTTCGGCCAGCGCGACCACCCAGCCGCGCCGATCGCCTTCGGCCCCCACCCAGGGGCGGACGGCGACCACGAGCACAGAGGCGTCGACGGACCCGGCGGCGGTGGCTTCCCGGGCGGCAGCCGGCGCTGCTGCACGCCGCACCAGTGCGCGGCCGAGCTGGAACCCGGTGCTGTGGGCCAGCGCGAAGGGCAGCGATATCTCCCGCGGCGGTGGCCGGCCCGGCGTGTCGCTGGCAGCGGCAATGACCCGGCCGTGGATGTCCAGCACGGCCAGGGTGTCGAACAGGGGCAGTCGCTCGGCGCGGTCGCGCAGCGCCTGCCGCGCTTCCCGGTCGAGCGGACCTTCAGCCGACAGGGCGAGCTCGGCGGCCGTCGCCGCGAGGCTCGCGTCGGTGGCCTGCAGCGTGCTGTCCACCTGCACCGCCACGGCACGGGCCATCACCCGCAGCACATCGGTTTCGGCCTGCAGCGTCTGCTCGTGCGAGTGCCACAGCGCCCAGCCCACCGCCGCGAAGGCCAAAAGGGGCAGCAGCCACAGCGCCAGCGGCAGGCCCGGCGGCAGACCGCGAGCGCTGAGCAGCGGCGAGGGGGCGGGCGGCGAGGGAAGGGTCATGCGAGGGGCGGTGCTGGGCCGGTGCCGGCGGCGGGCGAGCGGGCTTGCCGACGCGCTGCCCAGGCCGGGGGGATACTCCGGCAGTCGTCCCTGCGCCAGCGCCCCGTCCGTTCCCGATGATGCCCGACCCCAGCGCCTCGTCCCCTTTCCTTGCACCCGGCTCGCCTGCCGCGAACCCCGCTCCTCCGGCTTCTCAGGGAGCCGCCATCCCCGCGCGCAACCCGAGCCCCGGCGAGGCCGGACATGTGCTCGTCGTCGACGACGACGCGGCGCTGCGCCAGATGCTCGACGAATACCTGAGCGGCCATGCGCTGCGGGTCACCGGCGTGGCGGGCGGTGCGGCCATGCGCAGGGTGCTGGCCCAGGAGCCGGTGGACCTGCTGCTGCTGGACCTGCGCCTGCCGGGCGAAGACGGGCTGGCGCTGGCCCGCGAGGTGCGCGAGACGCGCCAGGTGCCCATCGTGCTGCTCACCGGCGTGGACGAGGAGGCCGACCGCGTCATGGGCCTGGAACTCGGTGCCGACGACTACGTCACCAAGCCCTTCAGCCCGCGCGAACTGCTGGCCCGCATCCGGGCGGTCATCCGGCGCAGCCAGCTCACTGGCGAGGCCGGCGCCGGCGTGCAGGGCCGTGTGGTGCCGGTGCCCGAGGAAGGCCTTCGGGCCTACAGGTTCGCCGGCTGGGAGCTCAACCTGGGCACCCGCCGTCTGCTGTCGCCCGATGGACGCCGGCTGGAGCTCACCAATGGCGAGTTCAGCCTGCTCACGGCCTTCTGCGCGGCGCCGCAGCGGGCGCATTCGCGCGAGCAGCTGCTGGGGCTGTCGCGGCTGCATGCGGCCGAGGTCTACGACCGCACCATCGACGTGCAGATCCTGCGCCTGCGCCGCAAGCTGGAGGTCGACCCGGCCCGCCCGGAGATCATCGTCACCGAGCGCGGTGCCGGTTATCGCTTCGTGCCCGAGGTGGTCGAGCTGCGCTGAGGGTTGTCCTCCACGGGGCTTACCCGTCCCTTGTCACGTGGGCGACCGGTTTGCCGGTCCGGGCCAAGCTAGCCTCACTACATTAGGTCTGCCCCCCACTGCACCGCCGCCGCCGCCGGCCCGCCTTCGCCCGCATGAGCGACGCCCCCATCCTCGAGACCCGCGCCCTGACCAAGGAGTTCAAGGGCTTCGTGGCCGTGAGCCAGGTGAACCTGCGGGTGCGCCGCGGCACCATCCACGCGCTGATCGGCCCGAACGGTGCTGGCAAGACCACCTGCTTCAACCTGCTGACCAAGTTCCTCACGCCCACGTCGGGCCAGATCCTCTTCAACGGCGAGGACATCACCAGCGAGTCCTCGGCCCGCATCGCGCGGCGCGGGGTGATCCGCAGCTTCCAGATCAGCTCGGTCTTCCCGCACCTCACCGTGCTGGAAAACGTGCGCGTGGCGCTGCAGCGCCCGCTGGGCAATTCCTTCCAGTTCTGGCGCTCCGAGCGGGTGCTCGATTCCCTCAACGACCGGGCGATGGCGCTGCTCGAATCGGTGGACCTGCAGCGCTATGCCGCGCTCACCGCGGTGGAGCTCAGCTATGGCCGCAAGCGGGCGCTGGAGATCGCCACCACGCTGGCCATGGACCCGCAGCTGATGCTGCTGGACGAGCCCACGCAGGGCATGGGCCTGGAAGACGTCGACCGTACCCGCCAGCTCATCCAGAAGGTCGCTGCGGACCGCACGGTGCTGATGGTCGAGCACAACATGAGCGTGGTGGCGAGCATCGCCCACACCATCACCGTGCTGCAGCGCGGCGCCACGCTGGCCGAAGGGCCCTATGCCGAGGTGTCGCGCAACCCGGCCGTCATCGAGGCCTACATGGGCAGCGCCAGCGCCGAACTCAAGGGGCCGCACTGACATGGCGAACAGCAGCCAGGCCGCTCCGATGCTCGAACTCCAGGACGTGCACGGCTGGTATGGCGAGAGCCATGTGCTGCACGGCATCAGCTTCGACGTTCGCGAAGGCGAGGTGGTGACCCTGCTGGGGCGCAACGGCGCAGGCCGCACCAGCACGCTGCGCGCCATCATGGGCCTGATCGGCAGCCGCAAGGGCAGCATCCGGGTCAAGGGCGTCGAGACCTCGGCCCTGCCCACCCACCGCATCGCCCGGCTGGGCGTGGGCTACTGCCCCGAGGAGCGCGGCATCTTCTCCAGCCTGTCGGCCGAGGAGAACCTGATGCTGCCGCCGGTGCTCGGCCCGGGCGGCATGGCGCTCGACGCCATCTACGGCATGTTCCCCAACCTGCGGGAGCGCGCTTCGAGCCAGGGCACGCGGCTGTCCGGCGGCGAGCAGCAGATGCTGGCCGTGGCGCGCATCCTGCGCACCGGCGCGCGGCTGCTGCTGCTCGACGAGATCTCCGAAGGCCTGGCGCCGGTCATCGTGCACAAGCTCGCCGAGATGGTGGGCACTTTGCGCCGCCAGGGCTACACCATCCTGATGGTCGAGCAGAACTTCCGCTTCGCCGCCCCGCTGGCCGACCGCTTCCTGGTCGTCGAGCACGGGCAGGTCATCCAGTCCTTCACCCAGGCCGAACTGCCCGAGCGCCTGGAGCGCCTGCACGAGTACCTGGGCGTCTGAGCCCGCACGGCGGCCGCGCCCCATCACCCCTGATTCCGCCCACCCTCCCCAGGAGAACCGCATGACCTTCAATTTCAGGAAGCTCGCCGTCGCCGCGGCCACCGCCACGGCCGCCGGCCTGGCCGCCGTCGCGCCCGCCCAGGCGCAGATCTCCGGTGACGTGATCCGCGTGGGCATCATCACCGACATGTCCGGCCTGTATTCCGACATCGACGGCAGCGCCGGCGTCGAGGCCATGCGCATGGCGGTGGCGGCCATGGGCGGCAACATCAACGGCAAGCGCATCGAGGTGCTGTCGGCCGACCACCAGAACAAGGCCGACGTGGCCGCGGCCAAGGCTCGCGAGTGGTTCGACACCCAGGGCGTGGACATGCTCATCGGCGGCACCAACTCGGGCACGGCGCTGGCCATGGCCAAGGTGGCAGCCGAGAAGAAGAAGCTGTTCATCGCCATCGGCGCGGCCACCGCGGCCCTCACCAACGACCAGTGCAACCCCTACACCGTGCACTGGGCCTACGACACGGTGGCGCTGTCCAAGGGCACGGGCAATGCGGTGGTCAAGGCCGGCGGCAAGAGCTGGTACTTCCTCACCGCCGACTACGCCTTCGGCAGCCAGCTGCAGAACGACACCTCCAACGTTGTGAAGGCCGCCGGCGGCACGGTGGTGGGCGCGGTGCGCCATCCGCTGTCGGCCAGCGACTTCTCCTCCTTCCTGCTGCAGGCACAGGGCAGCAAGGCGCAGATCCTGGGCCTGGCCAATGCCGGTGGCGACACCATCAACAGCATCAAGGCGGCCAACGAGTTCGGCATCACCAAGACGATGAAGCTCGCCGGCCTGCTGATGTTCATCAACGACGTGCACTCGCTGGGCCTGAAGGCCACGCAGGGCATGTACCTGACCGACAGCTGGTACTGGAACCGCGACGCCGAAACCCGCGCCTGGAGCCGCAGCTTCTTCGAGAAGATCAAGCGCATGCCCAGCAGCATCCAGGCGGCCGACTACTCCGCCACGCTGCAGTTCCTCAATGCGGTGAAGGCCACCGGCACCGACGACAGCGACAAGGTGCTGGCCCACATGAAGAAGACGAAGATCAACGACATCTTCGCCAAGGGCGGCTACATCCGCGACGACGGCCGCATGGTCCACGACATGTACCTGATGCAGGTGAAGTCGCCGGCCGAGTCGGTCGAGCCCTGGGACTACTACAAGGTCGTGCAGACCTTCAAGGGCGAAGAAGCCTGGACGACCAAGGCGGAGTCCAAGTGCGCGCTCTGGAAGTGATGTTGGCCCCCCGGGCTCGGAGTACCGAGCCCGACCCCCCGAGGGGGTCCGGGCCGGCTTGGGGCGGCCCGGCGCCGGCCCGGTCGTCCACCCCCCGGGCTCGGAGTACCGAGCCCGACCCCCCGAGGGGGTCCGGGCCTGCTTGGGGCGGCCCGGCGCCGGCCCGGGTGTCCACCCCCCGGGCGCCCCGCGGCTGCAGATAGGCACCCCATGGAGATCTTCGGCATTCCCTTGCAGGCCTTCCTGGGGCAGCTGCTGCTCGGGCTGGTCAACGGCTCGTTCTACGCGATGCTGAGCCTGGGCCTGGCGGTGATCTTCGGGCTGCTGGGCATCGTGAACTTCGCCCACGGCGCGCTCTACATGATGGGCGCCTACGTGGCCTGGATGGCCGCCGAGTACTTCGGCATCGGCTTCTGGTGGGCGCTGCTGCTGGCGCCGCTGGTGGTGGGCAGCATCGGCGTGGTCATCGAGCGCACGCTGCTCAAGCAGCTCTACAAGATCGACCCCATCTACGGCCTGCTGCTCACCTTCGGGCTGGCCCTCATCGCCGAAGGCATCTTCCGCGACCAGTTCGGCGTGTCCGGCCAGCAGTACGCGGTGCCCGAGCTGCTGCAGGGCGCCACCAACCTGGGCTTCATGATCCTGCCCAACTACCGCGGCTTCGTGGTGGTGGCCTCGCTGGTCATCTGCCTGGCCACCTGGTGGGTGATCGAACGCACCCGCCTGGGCAGCTACCTGCGCGCCGGCACCGAGAACCCGGCGCTGGTGCAGGCCTTCGGCGTGAACGTGCCGATGATGGTGATGCTCACCTACGGCGCCGGGGCCGGCCTGGCGGCCATCGCCGGTGTGCTGGCCGCGCCCATCATCCAGATCACGCCGCTGATGGGCAGCAACCTCATCATCGTGGTGTTCGCGGTGGTGGTGATCGGCGGCATGGGCTCCATCCTGGGCTCCATCCTCACCGGCCTGGCGCTCGGCCTGGTGGAGGGCCTGACCAAGGTGTTCTACCCGGAGGCCTCGAGCATCGTCGTCTTCGTGATCATGGCCATCGTGCTCATCGTGCGGCCCGCCGGCCTCTTCGGCAAGGAGAAGTGATGGACGCGGCCTCGACGCTGATCGACCGCCGCGCCCGCATCGTGTGGGCGGTCGGCCTGGCGCTGCTGGTGGCGGCGCCCTTCATCGGGCTCTACCCGGTCTTCATGATGAAGGCGCTGTGCTTCGCCATCTTCGCCTGCGCCTTCAACCTGCTGCTGGGCTACACCGGGCTCCTGAGCTTCGGGCATGCGGCCTTCCTCGGCGCGGCCTCCTACATCACCGGCTGGCTGTGCCGCTCGGCGGGCTTCACGCCCGAGCTGGGCATCCTGGCCGGTGCGCTCACCGGCACGGTGCTCGGCTTCCTGGTGGGGGCCATCGCCATCCGCCGCCAGGGCATCTACTTCGCGATGATCACGCTGGCCATGGCGCAGATGGTCTATTTCGTCTGGCTGCAGGCGCCCTTCACCGGCGGCGAGGACGGGCTGCAGGGCGTGCCCCGCGGCAAGCTCTTCGGCCTGTTCTCGCTGGCCGACGACCGCGCGATGTACTTCGTCGTGCTCGCGGTATTCGTGGCGGTGTTCCTGGCCATCATCCGCATCGTGCATTCGCCCTTCGGGCAGGTGCTCAAGGCCATCCGCGAGAACGAGCCCCGCGCCGTCTCGCTCGGCTACGACGTGGACCGCTACAAGCTGCTGGCCTTCGTGCTGTCCACCACCCTGGCCGGTCTGGCCGGCGCGCTCAAGACGGTGGCGCTGGGCTTCGCCACGCTGTCCGATGCGCACTGGTCGCTCTCGGGCGAGGTGGTGCTGATGACGCTGCTGGGCGGCATGGGCACCTTCGCCGGCCCGGTGATCGGCGCCTTCACCATCATCGGCCTGCAGAACTACCTGGCCGACCGGGTGGGCTCCTGGGTGACGGTGATCATCGGCGCCATCTTCGTGGTGTGCGTGATCGGCTTCCGCAAGGGCTTCGTGGGCGAGCTGCTCGCCTGGCAGCGGCGGCGCTCCGGCTCCTGAACCCGGCGGCCTGCCGCCATCCGTCCCCACCTGCGTCACGGAAAAGCCTGCCCCTGGGGGCGCCGGCCGGATAGCATCCGGGCCTCGTCGCGGGAGAGTCCATCCCCTCCCGGATGGCGCCGAAGGAGCAACCACCCCGGAATCTCTCAGGCCCCAGGACCGCGACGACGCGTTCGACACTCTGGAGAAGAAGCGGGCCCTCACCGTCGCCCGCCGACACCGAAGGAGCAAGCAATGCCAGGCCCTCGCGGCCCCGGCGCTGTGAATCTCTCAGGTCCATGACAGAGGGGGTACGCCCGGCACATGGTGTGCGCGGGCGTCCCGCTTTGCTCGACGGGCCGGAGTGCTCCCATGTCCCTTTCCACGCCCCGCATCGCCGTCATCGGCGGCGGCATCACCGGCGTCACCGCCGCCTACGCGCTGCTGCGCCGCGGCTTCGAGGTCACGCTCTTCGAGCGCCACCGCTATGCCGCGATGGACACCTCCTTCGCCAACGGCGGGCAGCTGTCGGCCAGCAACGCCGAGGTCTGGACCCACCGCTCCACCCTGCTCAAGGGCCTGAAGTGGATGCTGCGCGCCGATGCGCCGCTGCTGGTGAACCCCAAGCCGAGCTGGCACAAGCTGAGCTGGTTCGCCGAGTTCGTGGCCAGCATCCCGAAGTACGAGAGCAACACCGTGGCCACCACGCGGCTGGCCATCGAGGCCCGCCGCCACCTCTTCCAGTGGGCGGCCGACGAGGGCATCGCCTTCGACCTCAAGCGCGAAGGCATCCTGCACATCTACCGCGACCGCAAGGGCTTCGAGCATGCGGCCGGCGTGTCGCGCCTGCTGGCCCAGGGCGGCCTCGAGCGCCGGGCGGTGACGCCCGAGGAAATGCGCGCCATCGAGCCGACGCTGGCGGGCCGCTACTACGGTGGCTACTTCACCGAGAGCGATTCCACCGGCGACATCCACAAGTTCACCGTCGGCCTGGCCGAAGCAGCCGAGCGGCGTGGCCTGAAGCTGCGCCTGGGCACGCGGGTGGAGCGGCTGCAAGCCACCGGAACGGGTGTTCTGGTGAGCGAGCGCAGCGACGAACAGGCCGAACGCACCGAGACCTTCGATGGCGTGGTGGTGTGCGCGGGCGTGGCCAGCCGCCGCTTCGCCGCGATGCTGGGCGACCGCATCAACGTCTACCCGGTCAAGGGCTACTCCATCACCGTGAACCTGCCCGATGAGGCCAGCCGTGCCGGCGCGCCCAACGTGAGCCTGCTGGACGACGAGACCAAGCTCGTCAGCAGCCGCCTGGGCCCCGACCGCTTCCGCGTGGCCGGCACTGCCGAGTTCAACGGCGAGAACCGCGACATCCGCGCCGACCGCATCCGCCCGCTGGTGGACTGGGTGCAGCAGTGCTTCCCGCAGGTGTCCACCCGCTCGGTGGTGCCGTGGGCCGGCCTGCGCCCGATGATGCCGGACCTGATGCCCCGGGTGGGCCCGGGCCGGCGGCCGGGCGTGTTCTACAACACCGGCCACGGCCACCTGGGCTGGACCCTGTCGGCGGCCACCGCCGAGGGCGTGGCCGATGCGGTGGAGCGGGGCCTGCGGCCGCGCGGGGTCGAGGTGCAGGGGTGGGCGGCGGCCTGAGCGCGCCGCGCGGCTAGCCCAGCCGCTGCGTCAAGCGCTCGGCCTGGTGGGCGGCCTCGGCCGCGGTGGCCTCGCAGGCCTGCACCATGCGCAGCAGCTCGGCGGAACGCTCACCCAGCGCTTCGCTGAAGTGGGCGAGCGAATGCACATCGAGCCCCGCCTCCAGCGCCTGTCGCTCGCAGTCGGCGAAGACGAAGGCGCAGCGCAGGGCGAACTCGGAGAGTTCCAGGGCCTGCGCCCGGCGCTCGGCTGCGGCTGCGGCTGAACCGATCGCCGGTGGTGTCGTGGATGACGCCTTGGCTGGCATCGCGGCAGGCATCCCGGCAGGCAAGGACGCCCGGGTCAGACCCCGCGCCGGGCCGAGCGTCACCGCAGCGGGCAGTGGCCGCGCCCGCGGCGCGCTGTCGGTTTCGGGGTCCAGCGTGCGCGCCAGTGCCATCGAGTGGGTGCGCATCTCCAGCAGCAGGCTGGCCATCTCGGACCACTGCCGGCTCGACGCGCCCAGCGCCTCGTTGGCCGCTTCCACCAGCGTGCGGCAGGAGGCCACCAGATGAGACATCGCCTGGGCCGACCGCTGCACGCTGCCATGCAGGCGTGACAGGTCAGCGCAGTTGGCGCTCAGTTCGGCCAGGTCCTGGCGCAGGGCCGGGGCGGGCTGCGAACGGAGTGGGGACGCCACCGGCCATCGCGGCTGGAGGGCGGACACACCCGCCACCACCGCGGACGCTGCGGCGTCCTTCCCCTCGGGCTTGTCGGATCCGTCCTGCCGTTCTTCAGCCCCGTCCTGCCCGTCCTGCACGAAGCCGCCTTGCAGGTCGAAGGGCGCGGGCCCCCAGCCCGCTGCCACCCCTGCCATCCCCGCAGCCCTGGGGGCGAGCCCCTGCCGGCCAGACGGGTCGCGCATGGACGAGCGGTCACGGGCTGCCCGGCGCCACGCCCAGGCCCTCCAAACGGCCAGCAGCAGTGCCACCAGCCAGCCCGCCGCCACGGCCCCGCGCTCGGCGGCGCACCGTGCCGCGGGGCCGGCCCAGGCTCCACGCCCGTCCGCCGCCCCGGCTCCACACGCCTGGCTTCCCTCCAGCGCCCACAGCGCGGCGGCCAGCGCGGCAGCCCCGAGGGACGTGATGGCTGCGCCCCAGCCGAGCGTCGCACCCAAGCCCCTGAACCGATTCCTGCTTCCTGACATCGCCCATCCCCCGGGGGGCCGTCGAACGATCCCGCCATCCGGCCCCGCTTCAACTGATTTGATGAAAACAGTAGAACTGCTTGAGCTATGTCAGACCATGGATTCGAAGCGTCGGAGAGCCTTCTGCCGTTAATTAAGCACGGAGAAGAAGGCTGAGTTCACGCCATCCCCCGAATGCGGGGAGCGGCGGGACCGCAAATTGACGCCACCCCCGAAGCGCGTAAACTGCGGTCAAACTAGTCAAACCAAACAAATAACGCTAGCCGCCGTCACCGATGAATTCGCCTATCAAAACCCCTGCGCATGGGCCACTCGGCACTGCGCCTTCCTCCAGGCCCCGGCTGCGGCGGGGCTGGATGGGCTGGGCCGCGTCGGCCGGCGTGCTGCTGGGGCTGTCGGCTTGCCAGACGCCGCCCCGCCCGGAGCGCACGCCGCAGATCCCGGCCGAGGTCGAGCGCCTGGGCACGGTCACCGACGAGTTCAATGAGTCGACCTTCGCGCTGGCCTCGGGCAGCGCGACGAACGCCTTCCGGCTGCGCCCCGAGCGGGCCTCCGAGCCCTTCCCGGCGAGCAAGCCGGTGACGGTCAGCGTGTCCGAGGGGGGCCTGAACGACGCGCTGCAGCTCATCGTGGCGCCCTTCGGCATCGGGCTGGTGGTCGAGGGCGGGCCGCGCTCGATGGAGCGCTACGGCCAGGCCTCGGCGCTCACCCTCACCGGCAGCCTGGGCGAGCTCATCGAGCGGCTGTCGCAGGCGCTGAACTTCTTCTATTCGCTGCGCGGTGGCGTGCTGCATGTGTCGCCCGAAGAGCGCTTCATGCTCGACCTTCCGCCCGCGCTGGCCGAGGACAACCTGGCGGGCCTGACCAACACGCTGCGCCACCTGGGCGCGCAGGACCTCTACCTGGACCGCCTGAACCGCACGGCCACCTTCCGCACCAACCGCGCGGGGCTGCAGGCGGTCACGCAGTACCTGGAGCACATCCGGCGCAACCGCGCCATGCTGATCTACGACGTGCACGTCTACCAGGTCGACTTGGCCGACGGGCAGACCACCGGCGTGCAGTGGAACCGCTTCGGCCTGACCGACACCAGCCGCTCGCGCACCGGCAGCAGCGGCACCAGCGGCGGCACCGGCACCGGCGGCAGCGGCACCGCCGCCGGGGTGGCCGACATCATCGCGCCCTTCGGCAGCGACAACCGCGCGGTGACCATGAGCTCGGGCGGCTCCAGCGGCTACGGCATCGGCGCGGTCATCGCCGGCCCGCGCTTCAACATGGACGTGCTGATCGACTTCCTGCGCAGCCAGGGCAATGTGCGGGCCATCTCGCAGCCGCGCATCGCGCTGATGTCCGGCTCCAAGGGCTCGCTGCGGGTGGGACAGTCCACCACCTACGTGGCCAAGATCGGCTCCACCACCACCGGCACGAGCTTCAACCAGACCACGGTGGAGACGCAGAGCGTGCTCACCGGCTTCGAGCTGACGCTCTTCGGCGAGGAGCACGAGGGCACGGTCTACACCCGCATCAACCTCAACCTGGCGGACCTGCTCAAGCTCAACCGCTTCACCGCGCTGGGCACCGACCTCACGCTGCCCGAGACCTCCGAGCGCGAGGTGCGCACCACCACCCGCGCCCGACCCGGCGACGTGGTGCTGCTCGGCGGCATCGCCGCGCAGCGCGACGCCATCGACGTGAACAACGGCATCGGTGCCACCCGCCGCCAGGGCGCGGTGCAGCGGGCCGAGCTCGTCATCGCGCTGCGCTCGCGCATCGTGCGCTTCTCCGAGGACGGCGCCGCCGTGCCCCCGGCTGCTCCCGGCCTGCCCGCGCGCATGGTCAACGCGGCCGGTCAACCCAAGGCTGCAGGCGCGGCCCTGGTGCCCTCAACCCTTGCGCCCGCCCCGGCCCCTGCGCTCCCGGCGCCTTCGACCGGAGCCATCCGATGAACACGCACCGCCTGCTCGCCCCGAAGGCCTCCGCGCCGGCGTTCTCACTGGCCCCGCTTTCTGCCTTGGCCTTGGCCCTGTCCCTGTCCCTGTCCCTGTCCCTGTCCCTGGTCGCCGGGTCAGCGCAGGCCCAATCCGGCCTGCCCAACCCGCTGATCCGGCCCACGCCGTCGAGCAACGCCGCCCCTGCCGCGCCCGGCGCCGCTGGTGCGATGCCTTCCATGCCGGTGCCCGGCCCCGAGCGCAGCCCGATGCGTGGCGGCCCGCTGCCGGTGGACGGCCTGGAGGGCGGGCGCGGCGGCAGCGGCTCCGCGCCACCCAGCATTCCCTATGCGGTGCAGGAACGCGTGGCCAACCTCTATGTCGCCGCCATCGTCGACCGTGCGGCGGTGCTGCGCAGCCAGCTCGCCGTGCCGCAGGTGGTGTTCTCGTCGGGGGGCGCCGGCGCTGCCCCGGCGGGCGCAGCCCCCGGCCAGGCGGGCGGCCCTGAAGGCATGGCCGCCGCACCGGTGCCCGGCGCCGCGCCAGGCGCTCCGCAGGCCCCGGGCGCGTCGGTCTTCCGCTCGCCGGCCTATGTGGTGCGCGATGGCCAGGTGGTGGACTTCATCGACGTGCACCGCGTGCTGTCGCGGGTCACCCGCGACACGGTGGTGCTCTACCTGCTGCCCGGCGGCGACGACGACGAGCGCCGCGCCAAGGTGATCTTCCGAGGTTCGATCGACTCGGTCATCGCCGCGCCGCCCGTGCCCGCCCGCGCGCAGCTGGAAACCCCGGGCGGCGGCACCGACGGCAGCGCCTGGCGCGAGCTCACCGACATCCGCCGCGGCTCCACCGAGAACAACCGGGGCGGCAACGCAGCCGGCAACGCCGCGGGCGTCGCGCCGGGCGCCGGCAACCGCGCGCCCTGACCCCGCCGGAGACCACGATGCTGCTGTCCAGCCCCAGCCCCGATCAGGCCGTCGACCTGTACGCGCCGCTGAGCGTGGAGCCGCGCGACGCGGCCGTCCAGGCCCAGCCGGTGGTGCCGGCCACGCCCGGGACGGTCGACGCCGCGGTGTCCTCCGGCTGGGTCACCCCCGCGCAGTTCGACACCGCGCGGCGCAAGCGCACCGCGCTGCTCGAACTTGGCCAGGACACCCACGTCTACGACCTGCTGGTGCGCGACCGCTTCCTCAGCCGCGACCGTGCGGCCGAGCTGCGCGGGCGCAAGCAGTCCGGCGCCCTGGATGAGGCCCGAAGCCTGCTGCCGGTGGGCCTGTGCGAGCGCTGCCAGGTGGCGCCGGTGGCGCTGGAGGAGGGCCAGCTGCGGGTGATGGCTGCCCGGCCGCTGAGCCTGGGCGAGAAGCGCGCGCTGATGGAGGCCTGCGACAGCGCGGTGTCCGGCCTGCGGGTGACGCCAGTGGACCGGGCCACGGTGCAGCGCGAGATCCGCCGCCTGCATTCGCAGGTGGCGGTGGTGGCCAGCGTGCTGCAGCAGATGCGCAGCGCCGAGGTCAGCGCCGGCGCGCTCAGCGAATTCGTCACCGCCATGCTCACCGAGGCGCTGCGCGCCCGCGCCTCGGACATCCACCTGGACCTGCAGCCCGACCCGGACGCCTGGATCAGCTACCGCGTGGACGGCCTGCTGCAGCAGCGCCACCAGGTGCCCGAGCGGGTGATGGCGGCCATCTTCACCCGGCTGAAGACGGACACCGGCATGGACGCGTCCAACGCGCGCAGCGCCCAGGACGGGCGCCTGAGCCTGGAGTTCGCCGGCCGGCACATCGACTTCCGCGTGGCCAGCCAGCCGCTGGCCCAGGGCGAGACCATCGCGCTGCGGGTGCTCGACCCCGAATCGCTGCCCAGCATCGAATCGCTCTTCCCGGCAGCGCCCGAGATGACCGAACGGCTGCGTGCGGTGTCCACCGTGCAGGGCAAGACCGGTGGCCTGCTGCTCTTCAGCGGCCCCACCGGCTCAGGCAAGACCACCACGCTCTATGCGGTGTCGCAGAGCTTCCCGCGCGACCGCATCAACGTGGTCACGGTGGAAGACCCGGTGGAATACACGCTGCCCTTCGCCCGGCAGATCCAGATCAACCAGCTGCGCGAGGAACGCACCACCGACGTGGAGCGCTCCATCCTGCGACAGGACCCGGACGTCATCGTGTTTGGCGAGATCCGCGACGCCGACAGCGCCCGCGCCGCGCTGAAGTTCACCGAGAGCGGCCACCTGGTGCTGGCCACCATCCACGCCACCACCGCGCTTCAGACCTTCGAGCGCTTCATCTCCTTCTTCGAGGAAAGCGCCAAGCGCGAGGCGCTGTTCGTCATGGCGCACTCGCTGCGGCTGCTGTTCAGCCAGCGCCTGGCCCAGCGCCTGTGCCGCTGCGCCCGGGTGGCCACGCCGGCGGACGCACCGGCCATCGCCGAGGTGCTGCGCGACACCGGCATCACGCTGCCCGCGGGCACGCCGCTGCGCCTGCGCACCGGCTGCCCGCGCTGCAACCAGTCGGGCATCTTCGGCCGGGTGCTGGCCTACGAGACGCTGGCGGTGAGCGCCGACGAGCACGCCCGCTCGGAGATGGTGCGCACGCTGGAGCAATCGCACGGCAACTTCTCCGGCATCACCCAGGTGCCGGGCGTGCACTTCACACCCCGCGTGCAGGCGCTGGCCCAGCTGCTGCGCGCCGGTGAGGTGGACCCGCTGTCGGCGCGCCGGGCGCTGGGCCTGTGAGGAAGAAAGCCCAGCCATGAACACCTGGCGCGTGACCTACCTGCTGCCCCGCGTGGAGCTGGCGAACGCCGTGGAGGAACGCGGCCTGCCGGGCCAGTACCGCCACGTCAACCTGGTCAGCGCGCGCGACGACGGCGAGGTCATCTCGCAGGTGCGCGCCCGCGGCGGCGTGCCGCTGTCGGTGACGCCGGTGCACCCGCCCCGCCTGCGCCTGCGCAATGCGCGCAGCGCTGCGCGCCGCGAGCGGCTGCTGCAGGCCATGGTGCTCAGCGTGCACAGCGGCCTGAGCGCCACCACCGCCTTGCAGCGCGCGCTGGAAAGCGGCGCGGTGGCCGACGACGACATCACCCAGGCGGCGCTGACCGTGCTGCGCGCCGGCGGCGGCTTCAGCGATGCGGTGCGCACGCTGGGCATGTTCGACGAGAGCACGGTGGCCATCCTCGAGTCGGGCGAACGCACCGGGCGCATGCGCGACTCCCTCCAGGCCGCGCTCGACCACTTCCAGAAACGCGCCAACGGCATCAAGGCCATGGTGGGCGCCGTCACCTGGACCCTCTTCGACCTGGCCTTCGCCTTCGTGTCCATCGTGGGCATGCGCTTCAGCCTGCTGCCCAGCATCGCCGAGTCGGGCTTGAAGGGCCAGCGCAACGTGGACGCAGCGGCCCAGGCGAGCTTCGAGCAGGCGCTGCGCATGGCCTTCATCGTCAACGACGCGGCCATCGTGTTCACCTTCGTGCTGCTGGGCGTCACCGCCTTCTGCGTGCTGGGCCACTTCAGCCAGAACCCCGAGCTGCGCCGGCGGGTGGATGCCTTCCTGCGCAAGGTGCCCGCGCTCGGGCCGGCGCTGGAGCACAACGCGGTGAGCGCGAGCTTCACCGTGGCTGCGGCCATGCTGCGCGGCGGCGTCACCTTCCCCTTCTCGGCCGAGGTGGCCGCGCGCGCGACGCAGTACGAGCCGGCCCACCGGCTGTGGACGCAGGCGCGCGAGCGGGTGGCCAACGGCCTGGGCGTGGTGCGGGCGATGCAGTCCTCGCTGCTGCAGACCTCGGAGATGCTGCTGCTGGCCTCGCACAGCTCGCAGGCACAGCTCGCCCGGGTGCTGGGCGACATCGCCACCCAGCGCGACGCGCTGGCCATGTCCGCCTCCCGCCGCTTCGCGGTGGTGATGTTCCTCGGCTCGCTGGCCTATTCCGGCATCGCCGTGCTGTTCACGCTGTGGGTGGTCTACCTGCAGAACGAGCAGCTCATGTCCGCCTCGCAAGGCTTCTGAACCCACCATGGCGTCTTCCGTCCCCCTTGTCTCCGGCAGCGCGGCCTCCGCGTCGATGAACGCCCCCGGCGGCATGCCCCGCCTGACCGGTGCGGCCATCGGCCCCATGGCCGACCTGGGCCCCGACACGCTGGTGCTGCGCCACCCGCTGGCCGAAGTGCTGCCCGAGCTGCTGGCCGGCAGCCTTCCCCTGGCCGACAGCGGCGACCCGCTGGCCTCGGTGGCGCTTGTGGTGCGCGACCTGCTGGGCACCGACAGCCTGCACCTGGTGGTCACCGCCGACCGCGCCGCGCGGCGGGTGCACTACTTCGCGGTGCGCTCGGCCTCGCTGCACTCGACCACCTCGCTGGCGCTGCCGCTGACCGCGGCCCTGCCCGGCCACCCGGCGCACCAGGGCGACGGCGTCTACCTGCTCCATACCGGCGAGCTGACGGCTGCGGCCATCTACCAGGGCTCGCAGCTGCGGCTCATCGTCAACGAACCCGCGCTGATGGACGCGGTGGTGATGGACACGGGCCTGCCGGCCTACGACGTGGGCAGCCTCACCAACGGCTGGCCGCTGCTGTCGCGCAAGGGCCAGCTGCAGCAGGTGACCGACCGCGCCTCGCTGCTGGCCGTGCGCTGGGGCGGGGCGGTGGCGGTGCTGGCCGGCGTGGCCTATCTGGCCATGAGCGGGCTGGCCAGCTGGTACGGCGCGCAGGTGCCGGTGGCCCGCGAGGACCAGCAGGCCACGATGCTGCGCAAGGTGCTGGACGAGGTGCAGTTCGCCACGCCGCTGTCCGAGACGGTGGCCCGGCTGCAGACGGTGGCCGCCACGGTGGTGCGCGCCGGTGGCTGGATTGACACCTACCAGGTCGAGCGCGGCAGCGAGCACTTCCGCATCCACCTGCCCGAGTGGGTTACCCGCGACTACCTGACCACGCTGGGCAGCACCGCCCGCGCGGACCTGAACGGCGACGGCACGGTGCTGGTGGTCAAGGGCCTGCCCGGCCCGGCCGGCAAGCCCGAGCGGCGCACCGGTGCCGCCGCCGCCGGCGCCACGTCAGCGAGCGATGCCGCCGCTGCCCCCGCCGGTGCCGGTGCCGCCGGCAATGCCGCGACGCCCGCCACCCCGGGCGGCGCTGCCGCCCCCACCGCAGAGCCCCGTTCATGAAGAACCGCCTCGACCAGATCGCCCTGGCCACGGGCTTTTCCCGGCTGAACCTGGTGGGCTCGGTGCTCATCGTGGCCGCCGGCCTGCTCGTCTTCCTGGCCGCCCAGCGCGCGCAGCAGCTCGCCGTGGCGCTGCGTGAATCGAACACGCCTCCGCCGCCGCCGGTGGCCTCGGTGGAGAAGCGCTACTACGGCGAGCGCGACTACGAGCGCGTGGCCGAGGTGCTGCGGCGCAACCACCCGCAGGTGCGCTTCGAGGTGTCGCGCACCGGTGGCCACCTGTCGGTGTCCATCGCCGAAGCCGACCGCTACCCGCAGTGGCTCTATGCGCTCAACGCGCTGCAGGGCTTCAGCCGCAACCTCGGCTGGGAAGCCCAGCACCTGTGCGTGGGCAGCTGCGGCGGCAGCGCCGCCGACGCCTCCGTCCGCGCCTACACCCAGCAAGCGAGCACCCGATGAGCAGCCTGACTGCCCCCCTGCCGACCGGCCCGCTGATTGCCGGCGCTTCCTCCTCCAGCACTTCCGCCTCCGGTGCACCCGGCCCGCTGCCGGCGGCTGATGCCACGCCCCCGCGCGGCCATCCGGCCGGCGAAGCGGGCTTGGCTGCCGGCAACGGCGGAGGCAACCCGGCCCCCGGAACCGGCAGCAGCAAGGGCACGGCCAGCGCCCGCGCCAGCAGCGCCCCCGCCGCTCGTGCCCTGCGCGACCCCGCCCGCCGGCCCGCCCCCCGTCGCGCGCTGCGCTGGGGCGTGGCCGCGGCCGTCGCGCTGGCCCTGGCCGCTGGCGGCTGGCACGCCCACCGGCAGGGCTGGCTCTTCCACCCACCCGCCGCCGATTCGGCCGCAGCGGCGGACGCCGCGACCGCGGGCGCCAGCGTGGTGGCCAGCGTGGACGGCAAGGCCATCGTGGCCGACGAGCTCGGCCCGCTGCTCAACGCCGGGGTGGACCGCGCCATCGCGCTGGACCGCACCATCAACAAGGTGGTGGCCGCCGAGGCCGCCCGCAGCCGCTATGCGGACGCCGCGCGCACCGCGCTGGTGTCGGTCGAGCGCGAGGTGCTGGCCCAGCTCTACCTGCAGCGCCGCAGCCAGGAACTGGCCCAGGCCGTGACCGACGCGGACATCGCCGCCTACTACGAAGCCAACGTGCGCGCCGAGGACTACGCCGGCTTCCGGCTGCGTTACTACCTCACCCGCGACGCCGCCGACGCCGCCAATGTGCGCGCGCTGCTCGACCGCCGCGACCCGGCCGCGCAGGCCCGGCTGTCGCCGCTGGCGCCGGCACCGGCGGCGGCTGCGGGAACGGGCAACGGCGCGGGCACTGGCACGGCAGCCGCAGGGGGCGCCACCGGCGCCGCCAACTCATCCACCGCAGCGGCGACCCCCGGCCCCGGCAACGGCGGCTTCATCGCGCTCAGCTCCATCCCCTACGGCCTGGGCCGCGTGGTGCGCGAGGCCAAGGCCGGCGACGTCATCGGGCCGGTGCTGGTGCGCGACGGCGCGCTGCTGCTGGTGCTGGACGAGAAGCGGCCGGGCACCCGGCCGGCGCTGGACGAGGTGAAGGCCGAGATCCGCGCCGTGCTGGCCGACCGCCGCCTGGGCGAGGAACTGCAGGCGCTGCGCCGCCAGGCCCGCATCCACCTGAACTGAGGGAGGCCAGCCCCCGCCATCCAGCCCTTCCCGATCTGCCGGGCCGCTCCCCGGCACTCCCCGCGGCCCGTCCGCAAGCCCCGCCGGGCGCCGTCCCGGTCTGACCCTTCCAAGAAAAGGTGAACACCATGCGTCAACCCTCTCTACCCCGCCGCCGCCGCCAGGGCGGTTTCATCCAGGGCGTCATCCTCTTCGCGCTGGCCCTCATCGCCGTGGTCATCGGCGTGTTCTCCACCTCCAACAGCAGCGTGGACACCCGCACCGACCGCGAGGAGGCGCGGCTGAACGCCGCCCTGCTGCTCAAGGTGGGCAGCGACCTCCAGGACTCGGTGAACCGCGCGGTGGCCGACCAGCGCGACATCGCCACGATGGTGCTGACCAACCCGCCCGGCAACGGGCGCTTTTTCCTGTGGGACCCGGTGGTGCGCTATGGCAGCGCGCCCACGCTGCCGATCACGCTGCGTGCGAACCGCGCCGCCGTGCCCGCCTGGAGCGTGGCCTATGCAGCGTTCACCGGACAGGGTTCCAACATCACCGAGCAGGTGGTGCAACTGAGCAACGTGTCCGACGAGGTGTGCCGGCGGCTGAACGCCTCCGCCGAGGGCATCGCCTACAACCCTGCGGCCCCGATTCCCGCAGGCCTGAACGAAGTCGCGGCACTGCCCCGCCTGCAGGGTTGCTTTGCCAACACCTTCTATCGCGTGGTCAGCATGGATGTGGCTGCGCCGGCCGAAGCGCCCGCGCCTTAATGCCCGCCTTGCTTCGCTGAGCCAGGCCCCGCCATGCACGCCCCGCCCCTGCCGCCGGATCGATCGCCGCGCCTGATGGCCATCGGCGGGGTGCTGTTCGCTGCGGGCGCCATCGCGC
>JAIYCR010000086.1 GCA_027487905.1 Rubrivivax sp.
CCCTGGAGCGTGGGGTCGAGTTCCGGGCTGGCCCATGCGATGCGCTGCGCCACGTCGGCAAAGGTAGATGCGCGCGACACCACCTGGGCCTCCAGCTCCATGTAGCGGCGTACGTTGGCTTCGGTCGGCCGCATGATGGCGATGTGCCGGCGCTCCTCGAGGACCTTCTGCAGGCGCTCGAACTCGACGATCTCGGGGGGCTTTGCGGGCGACCGCCTGGGTGCAGTGGCGGCGCTCGATAACGGTGCGGCCTGCCGCGGTGCGGAAGCCGGTGGTTCGGGCGGCGGGACCTCCGGCTCCTCGTAGAAGTGCCAGCCGCGCCAGTTGTCGGACCAGTACGGCCGTCCGGGGTCCTGCGGCTGCGCAAGGGCGACCGTCCCGTTGCCGAGCATGACAACAAGGCAGAGTGCGAGCCGAGCTTGGCGCGAGGCAGGGCGGCGCAGCGTCATGGGCGCCGCCTCACGACAGCGACCGCGGCGGCTGGCCGTCGCGGCAGTAGTTGATGCCGAAGTCGATGGTCTGCCGCCGGGGTGCCTGCACGCCGCCAGCGCCGTAGTTCGGCAGCTGCACGCCGTCTTGCCAGAAGCGCACGTTCAGGCGACTGCAGCCGGGCTGGGCGTAGCGCTTCTCGGTGCTCACGTCGATGTAGATCGGCGTCGTGGCGTTGAAGCGCTTCGAGATCGCGTCGGCGACCTCGCCAACCAGGACCCCGTGGGCCTTGCCGTCGGGTGCGTCCAGGGCCGACAGCATCAGCTGCCTGGCGTCGCGGAAGGGCAGTCTTTCCTGAGCCGTGGCAAGGCTGGCAAACAAGGCGCAGGCGGCGCCGACCAGAACGGTGATGGCCTTCATTGGCACTTCCCCTGGCCGTAGTAGCACGTGGGCACACGGCTGGCGCTGCCGGCCTGCAGGGCGTTGACGTTCGGAAGGGTCGGCACCAGCGACGCGTAGAACTCCGACAGGTCCATCGCCGCGAAGTTGAGCGTCTGCAGTTGCGCCACGGTGAATCCGGAGCAGTCGGCGTTCTGCGCGCCGCCCCAGCCCTTGCCGATCTGCGCGCGGCCCTGTTCATTGACGATGCGCGCCAGCATCGAGTTGAAGCAGCACTTCGAGGTGGTGTGCTCGACGCAGGACACGCACACGCCCAGGACCCGGAAGCAGGATGAGCACCAGGTGCCGATCGTGTGGCACAGCCTGGCGCCTTCCTTCATCGCCAGCTTCCCCTCGTCCTCGTTGCAGGACATCATCGAGAGGACGATGTAGATGATCACCGCGATGGCCAGCGTCCACGGGTCGAAGGCCACGACCAGGCTGTCCCCGGCATACACGGCCACCGATCCGGCGGGCAGGGCGGCGCCGTTGACCGCCACCGTCACGCCGTAGGTCGTGAACGTGCCGCTGAAGCCGCCGCCCATCAGCAGCGCCGAGATGCCCTGGTAGATGAACTGCTGGTTCTGCGAGTTCATCAGCACGTCGAATACAAGGCGCGAGCCACCTCCGAAGATGCTCTGGTTCGTCATGCCGGCGCCGGCGCCGTCGGCGTAGCAGCAGTTCTTCAGCAGGCGGTCGCGGCAGCGGTTCTCCTCGCCCTTGAAGACCTGCATGCGGTCGGCGTCCAGGTAGATGCCCGCCTCGCGCCCGGCCTCGAGCATCGACATGCTTCGCGCAAAGTCGGGGTCGTTCGGCGCGCCGACGTCGAAGCAGTTGCCGCTCAGGCAGAAGACGTTGGTCGGGCAGTTGCTGGTGGTGGTGACGGTCTCGGCCGGCACCGGGCAGCTGTAGCCGTCCTCGAACACCTCGCACACGCCAGTGACGGCGTTGGTCTGCCGACAGGTCGACGACTGCGGCGTGCAGCCTGCTGCCACCAGCGGTGCGCACTGGTCGGCCGACGCACCGCCGCTGCACGACATGGTGCTCCGGTACTCCCAGCAGTCGCGGGTGACGGCCACGCCGTCGACGACCTTGGTCGCCGGGCCATCGGTGCAGACGGCGGGCGTGGTCGTGGTGCAGCGACCACCGGCGTCCAGGGTCGGGCACTGGTCGTCCCAGCGGTCGGTCTCGGTGACGGTGGTGGCTGGCCGCGTGTAGGACAGCCGCATCGTCGGGATCGGGCCGAAGGCGGGGTTGGGCGCCCAGCCGATCACGGCCCGGTCGGCGTCGATGTTCCAGTAGGTGCCGCCCACGGCGCCCGTGATGTCGATACCGGCGTAGGGCGTCCAGCCGGGCGCGGGCGCGTAGCACTTGGTGCCGTCCAGAGCGGTGGTGGTGCAACCGCTGTCGCCCTGGCAGACGGTGTCCTGGATGTTGTCGCCGCTCTGCGTGCCGGCGCGGCAGGCGGCGTAGACCTTGAGGAAGGGTTCAACGCTGGTGCAGCTGTAGCCGGAGTCGCCGCCACCCGTGCAGACCTCGGCGCGCTCCGCGGCCACCATCGCCGTCAGGCTGCAGGTCGATCCGCTGCAGCTCTTGTCAGCCACCCAGACGGCCGTGCGGATGGGCTGGCCGTCGATCATCGAGTACGTGGTGTCAAGGACCGACACGATCTGCGGGAAGAAGACCGGCGTCGTCATGTCCACGTCGAAGAAGCTGAGCGGATTGCCGTCCTGGGTGACGCGGAAGTGCTGCGCGGTGACGGCGCGGTCGGGCAGGCACTGCACATCCAGACCCGTGCGGCCGGAGGCGGCGTGGGCGAACCAGTCGCCCGGGTTGCAGTTGGTGGTCCGCGTCGTGCTGACGGTCAGGCTTCGGCTGCAGCTGAAGTTGCCGACGCCGACGTAGCGAAGGCAGCTGCGTGGCTGCATGCCGGCGGGCACCGGGGTGACCGTGGTGGTGCAACCGCTGTAGTAGGCGGCCAGGCTGCCCAGCTCGGCCGATGGCGTGCGGCCGATTGCGCGCGCGGCAGCGACGGCGGGGTCATCGGCACCGATCGTCGGGCGCGGCGTGTTGGCCGAGGAGAAGGCGCCACGCTGCGCCTGGCAGAGCGGGTCGCTCGGGGTCAGTGCACAGGCAGACAGCCTCGCGCTGCCCTGCGAAGACAGGTTGGGCTGGCGGTAGTAGCTGCGCTCAGGAGGGGTGGTCGTGTAGCCCGGGACCACGGCGGTGGCGCCCGGGGTGGTGACGTTGCCGCGGGCCACCGGGTTCGCAGCCTGGCCGGCGGCGACCCCTTCCTCGTGCGGGCCAGCCACGGCGGCGGTCTGCGTCGTCAGGAAGCAGGCGGCGGTGATGGATGCGACGAAGCGGCGCCACGGCGAGGCGCGGCTCGCCGCAGAAGGCGGCGGGGCGGGACGGTGGCTATCTGGGCCGGGCGGGGTGGGTAGGGGCACGCCCCATCGTCAGGGGTGGTCCGGTCGGTGTCTCGGGGAAACGGCGTGCGCGAGGGCGGGGTTTCGAGGCTGGGCAGACGTTGGGCGGACGGCTGTTCCGAAGCGTGAGGTGACCTTCGCCGCTGGGCGGCGAATTCACGCTGGTCGGTGGGATTCGGTGATAGGTCTGCTTGGCTCAGCGCTGGCCTAAACGGCGGCAGTTCAGTGTGGTGCGGTCGTAGACCTCCATCGAGCCGGAGGCCAACGCGCCAACGAACGCCGTGACGTCACCTGCTACTTCTTCCCAGCCCAAAGCTACCCTGCGGTCTCGCTGCGGCAGCCAGCTATTGATCCGGCACTAAACGGTTGAACTTATTGCATGCCGTAGAGTCAGATCGAGCATGGACAAGATCGACTCCAGAACGCTGCCGGTGGAGGCTCTCAACGAGCGGCGCCGGCGTGC
>JAIYCR010000071.1 GCA_027487905.1 Rubrivivax sp.
CCGGCGGTCGAGCCGGACCGGGGGTGGGAGGGTGATCCGACCGAGGGGAACGAGGATCTGCTGCGGATCATTCGGGAGCGGCAGGCGAGCTGCGCGACGACGTTTGGGGCGAAGAAGACCAGGGGGCGTAGGATCGAATGCGACGATCAGGTCATGCGAGAAAGTCTTGAGCAGATGACCGCGGCGCTGAGCAGGGACGGAGCGCTGTTGCCCCCGAAATCTTCGCGGGGGCTGTCTCGATTGGATCCGACGCAGCTCAAGCCAGATCAGTTGGTCGTCCGGTTCTTGTCGCTCGTCGATGCGAAATCCGAAGAAGTGCAATGGACGCGCGACTTGGGTCTCAACGTCCAGGCGGATTCGGGTTTGTTCCGCAAGCAGGCGGGCGATTGGAAGGTAGGCAAGAACGACCGAGCCCAGTGGATTGAATTCCTGGCGGACACGTTCATCGATCCCGCGGAAGTGCGCCTGGTAGACGGGCCGGCCAACCTACCGCTGGAAATTCGCCTGATAGGGCGCTACGAACTTTCGAGTTATGAGCTGCTGACCCTGCTCGCGTTCTCGTTCAAGGACGGGGCTTGGCATGGGCAGACTGCCTACCACACGAGGCCGGACCTCATGTCGAAGTACCGAAACGAATCGATGCCGCTGTGGTACCGAAAAAAGTGAAGCCCGCACGCTCGAACGCCGGGCTTCGTGGCAGGATCTGGTAGCCGTTTCGAGCGGATCGCACCCTGCTAACACGGTCAGGATAGCACTACACCACCCGCACCGGCAACAGCCCCACCAGAACATACCGGCTGCCGTCGCTCGCGTCCGCCTGCGCTCGCAGCAGGTAGGTGACCCCGGCCACGCCGCCGGCGACCCGCTGCAGCACCGTCGAGCCGTTCAGGCTCGCGCCGCCCGACAGCACCGCCCCGGGGCTGGCATCCACGCCTCCACGCACGCTGATGGTCACCACCGGCGCGCTGAGCGTCACCCCGCTGGCCAGCAGGGCCCCGAAGTCGAAGCCGAGGGTGAGCACCTCGGCGGGGTCCTTCGGGCTGAAGGAGAAGGGGGTGAGGGTGTCGGGTGCGTACACGAGGGCTCCTTGGGTTCGACGAACGATGTAGGCCCGGGCCCGCAGGGCTCGGGGCGCTGCAGTGGCTTGGCTGCCCCTGCGCTGGCCGCGCAGCCGCGTGACGCGCAGAACGCCCCGGAACTGGGAGCGGCGCACGGCGGCGGCAAAGAGGAAGCCGATCGAGGCGTCCTGCAGCAGCGCAGTGAGCGGCGCGGCTGCGAGCAACTGGGCGAGCAGCGACAAGGCGAGCTGCAGCGGGCCCTGTGCCACCACAGCGGGCGAGCCGAACAGGTGCGCGTGCGCTGCGCTGGCCGGCGTGATGGCCTGCCGGGTGGAGAGGCCGGCCGCAGCAAGGGTTGGGACATGCGCCTGAGGAGCGGCCACCCGCGACGCCACGCCGAGCTGGCGAAGCCGCCCGTTGCGAACCTGCCGAACGACGCCACAGGCGACCCGCTCGACCGCAACACTCCCGCGGACCGAAGCGCCATCCCGGCGAGCCCGCAAGTCCTGGTCGAACGATGAAAAACTTGGTCGGGGTGAGATGATTCGAACATCCGACCCACTGGTCCCAAACCAGTTGCGCTACCAGGCTGCGCTACACCCCGAACCCTTCGAGTTTAGCGCCCGTTCGCACCCGAGCCGGCTTCACCTGGCCGGTCGGGTCTCGTCCAGTCGCTGCACCACACCACCGCTGACGGGCGGCGTGAGGCTTCGAGCAACCTCGGCGCACTGCCGGATGTGCTGCTCGCAGACGAAACGAAGCGCCGAGTAGGTGAGCACCGCGGAGACTGCCTGACCGGCCAGCGGAACGAACTTGGCCGCCTGCTGCGCGCTCAGGCGCACGCCCACCATCCGAAGCGCAGCCATCGCCAACTCCCGGGTGATCACCCGGCCCACGAGCAGCCCGCCCGCGGCGGACAGGGCCTTGTAGACCACCACCCGCCGGTCCGGCGAGAGCCTTTCAACCTGCTCGGGCGACAGACCGAAGGCCCGGTTGATCAGGCCGAGGAGCTTGACCAGCACCGCGATGTCGGTGAGCCAGTCGATGCCGGGCACCGGCACGGCCGCCACGCCGGCAGCCAGCAGCGCATGGCGACTCACGGTGCGACGGCAATGGCGCACCACTGCGTCGATCTCGCGATCGCCCACGGGGATGGGCGTCCATTCCACCCGATGAGGGCCGTTGCCGCCTAAGCCGGACACAGCGTGCTTCCTTCGACGTCCATACGGTGCCTCCTGTTGACACGGCGGATTCGCCGGGCCGTCGTCCCTGCAGAACAGCTCGCCTAATGCTGCAGCTGCGCCCAGACCTTCTCCAGCCGCTTGGCGCTGACCGGCTGGGGCGTGCGCAGTTCCTGCGCGAAGAGGCTCACCCGCAACTCCTCGAGCAGCCATCGGAACTCCTCCAGGCGGGCGTCGGCGGCGCCCCGCCGCTCGGCCAGCGCGCGCGTCAGCCGCTGCTCCAGCGGCCTGACCTCGGCCATGCGCTCGGCGTCGCGCGCGGCATCGAGGCGCTGCTTGTCCAGCCGCATCACGACCGCCTTGAGGTAGCGCGGCAGCTGCGCCAGCCGCTCCCAGGGGGTGTCGAGAACGAAGCGCCGGCCCACCAGCCGCCCGAGCTGCGAGGCGATGTCTTCAGCAACCTCCTTCGGCGGGCGGCTGTCCTTGAGCTTGCGCTGGGCTGCAGCATGTTCCTGCAGCACGGCCAGCGCACTGCGGGCCACTTCCTGGGCCACCAGCGTCAGACGGCCGCGACCTTCGGCCAAGGTGCGGCGGAAGGCGTCGGCATCGGTGGGCAGGGCCGTGGCCAGGAAGGCCCGGTCGATCGCGCGATCGGTGATCTGGTCGCGCAACTCCTCGGCGGTGCCCCCGAGCTGCAGGTACAGGATGGACATGGCCTGCAGGTCGGGCAGCTGCTTGCCCAGCAGCTTGAGCAGGTCGCGCAGCTGCAGGGCGACCAGCCGGCGCAGGCCCGCGCGGTGCCGCAGCGCAGCGACATCCGGTTCGTCGAACACCTCGATCTCGACATGGGTGGCCCGGTCGATCAGGGCCGGGAAGCCCACCATGGCCTGCGCGCCACGGCGGATCTCCATCAGCTCGGGCAACTCGCCGAAGGTCCAGTCGGTGTAGCGGGCAGCGCCGTCGGTCGGGGTGTGCGCAGGGCTGCGTTCGGTGGATGCCCGACCCGGTGATGAGCCCTTGCCGGGTGCGGTCGCCGCGTTCAAACCAGCAACCGGCGCCGGCCCCGCCACCGGGTTCACGTTCACGTTCGCCTTCGCGTCGCCTGCCAGCGCGGCGAGCTTCAAGCCGGCCAGTGCCTGGAAGGCGGTGCGGGCCTGGGCGCCGAACTGCCCCTTGAGCGCCGCCAGGTTGCGGCCCATGGCCAGTTGCCGCCCGTGTTCGTCGACGATGAGGAAATTCATCATCAGGTGAACCGGCAGCTGCTCGAGCTTGAAGTCCGCCCGCTTGACGTCCAGCTGGGTGCGCTCGCGAACGGCCCGGCACAGTGCATCGAGCAGGGAGCCCTCACCGAAGGGGGCCGCGTCGGCAAAGCCCCGCGCGAACTCGGGCAGCGGCACCAGCCGCGAGCGGGGCCGCTGCGGCAGGCTCTTGACCAGGGCATGCACCTTGTCGACGAGCAGGCCGGGTACCAGCCACTCGCAGCGTTCCTCGCTGACCGGGTTGAGCGCGAACAGCGGGATCGACACGGTCACGCCGTCGCGCGCATCGCCCGGCTCATGCAGGTAGCTGGCGGCGCAATCCACCCCGCCCAGACGCAGCATCCGTGGAAAGGCGCTGGAGGTGATGCCTGCCGCCTCGTGGCGCATCAGCTCCTCTCGGCTGAGGTGCAGGCGCCGGGGCTCGGTGCGCGAAACGCGCCGCCACCAGCCCTCCAGCGTCGCCGCACTGACCACGTCGGCGGGCAGTTGCCGGTCGTAGAAGGCATGGATCAGCTCGTCGTCGACCAGCACGTCCTGGCGGCGGCTCTTGTGCTCGAGCTCCTCGATCTCCCGGATGAGCTTGCGGTTGGCCGCCAGGAAGGGCAGCCGGCTGTCCATGAACTCGTTGGTCTGCCCGCCCACCAGCGCCTCGCGGATGAGGATCTCCCGCGCACCCACCGGGTCCACGAGGCCATAGTTCACCCGCCGGTTGTTGTAGACCACGATGCCGTAGAGCGTGGCCCGCTCCAGGGCCACCACCTCGCCCGCCTTCTTCTCCCAGTGCGGCTCGAGCAGCTGGGTCTTGATGACATGGGCGCCGATGGCGCTCAGCCACTGCGGCTCGATGTTCGCCAGGTTGCGGCCGAACAAGCGGCTCGTCTCGACCAGCTCGGCGGCCACGATCCAGCGGCCCGGCTTCTTGCTGAGGTTGGCTCCGGGATGGCGCCAGAACTTGATGCCCCGCGCACCGAGGTACCAGTCCTCGTCGTCGCTCTTGCAACCCACGTTGCCCAGCAGGCCGCTGAGCAGGCTCAGGTGCACCTGCTCGTAGGTGGCGGGCGAGCCGTTCAGTCGCCAGCCCTGCTCGGCCACCACCGTGTGCAACTGCGAGTGGATGTCGCGCCATTCGCGGACGCGGCGCGGGCTGATGAAGCGCTCGCGCAGCGCCTGCTCCTGCTGGCGGTGGCTGAGCTTGTGCACCGACGCCGAGCCGGTGGCGGCTGGCGCTGCCGCCGCCCCTCGGGCAGCACCCGGCACCGGATGGCCTCGCAGCCCCTCCAGCCAGTGCCAGAGCTTGAGGTCGCCCATGAACTCGGATTTCTCGTCATCGAAGGCCTTGTGCGCTGCGTCGGCCGCCTGCTGCTGCTCGAGCGGCCGGTCGCGGACGTCCTGCACGCTCATCGCCGAGGCGATCACCAGCACCTCGTCGAGCGCCTCACGGCTTCGCGCCTCCAGGATCATCCGGCCCACCCGCGGGTCCAGCGGCAGGCGCGCCAGCTCCAGGCCGGTGGGCGTGAGCTCGTTGCGCTCGTCCACGGCGCCCAGTTCGGCCAGCAGCTGATAGCCGTCGGCGATGGCCCGTCTCGGCGGCGGCTCCAGGAAGGGGAAGTCCTCCACCGTGCCCAGGTTCAGGCTCTTCATCCGCAGGATGACCCCGGCCAGCGAGCTGCGCAGGATCTCCGGATCGGTGAAGCGCGGGCGGGCGGAGAAGTCGGCTTCGTCGTAGAGACGGATGCAGATGCCGTCGGCCACCCGGCCGCAGCGGCCGGCCCGCTGGTTGGCCGCGGCCTGGCTGACCGGCTCGATCAGCAGCTGCTCGACCTTGTTTCGAAAGCTGTAGCGCTTGACCCGCGCCGTGCCCGCGTCGATGACGAAGCGGATGCCCGGAACGGTCAGCGAGGTCTCGGCCACGTTGGTGGCCAGCACGATGCGAGGCGCGCCATGCGGCTCGAAGATGCGGTCCTGCTCGGCAGGGCTCAGGCGCGAGAACAGCGGCAGCACTTCGGCACCGGCCAGTCGTGCAGCACCGCCCGCAGAGGCCAGGCGGGCCAGGTGGCGGCGAAGGTGGTCGGCCGCCTCGCGGATCTCCCGTTCGCCGGGCAGGAAGACCAGCACGTCGCCGGCGTTCGCGCCGCCGCGCCAGAGCTCGTCCACCCCGTCGGCAATGGCCTCGTGCAAGCCGTGCTCACGGCTTTCCTCGAAGGGACGCCAGCGCTGCTCGACCGGGAAGGTCCGTCCGCTGACGAGGATCACCGGCGCTGCCTTGCGGGCGTCTCCCTCGCCGGTGGCGAAGTGCTGGGCGAAGCGGTCCGCGTCGATGGTGGCCGAGGTGATGATCACCTTCAGGTCCGGCCGGCGCGGCAGCAGTTGCTTGAGGTAGCCCAGCAGGAAGTCGATGTTCAGGCTGCGCTCGTGCGCCTCATCCACGATGATCGTGTCGTAGGCCCTGAGGAGCGGGTCCCCCTGGGTCTCGGCCAGCAGGATGCCGTCGGTCATGAGCTTGACCGATGCCCCCGGCTGCAGCCGGTCCTGGAAGCGCACCTTGTAGCCCACCACTTCGCCCAGCGGCGTCTTCAGTTCCTCGGCGATGCGCTTGGCCACGGAGCTGGCGGCGATGCGCCGCGGCTGGGTGTGGCCGATCAGGCCGCGCCCCCCCGCACCCCGACCACGCCCCAGCTCAAGCGCGATCTTGGGCAGCTGGGTGGTCTTGCCCGAGCCGGTTTCGCCGCAGACGATGACCACCGGATGCTCGGCCACCGCACGGGCGATTTCCTCGCGGCGCGCCGAGACCGGCAGGCTGGCGGGGTAGGAGATCGGGGGAATCGGGTTGGCCGGCCGGGCGGTCGGATGGCTGGCCATGGCAGCCGATCGTCGCGGCGGCCGGTCGGACGCCGCCGCGCGGGAAGAAGGGTCGGCTTTCACAGGGGGCGGATTATCGACCTTCGCCCGGACCGCCTCGCAGCCACTGCCAACGGTGCGGCGAGAATCGCACCCCATGAGCCTGGTCTTCCCCCACACCTTCGTGCCCTGGTTCCGTTCGGTGGCGCCTTACATCCACGCTTACCGCGGAAAGACCTTCGTGGTGGCCATGGCCGGCGAGCTCATCGCCGCGGGCAAGCTGAACGCCTTCGTCCAGGACCTGGCCATCCTGCACGCCATGGGCATCAAGCTGGTGCTGGTGCACGGCTTTCGTCCGCAGGTGGACGAGCAGCTGCGGGCCAAGGGCCACGTGTCCCGCTTCAGCCACGGCCTGCGCATCACCGACGACGTCGCGCTGGACTGCGCCCAGGAGGCCGCAGGCCAGCTGCGCTTCGAGATCGAGGCCGCCTTCTCGCAGGGGCTTCCCAACACGCCGATGGCCAACGCCACGGTGCGCCTGGTGTCGGGCAACTTCCTCACCGCACGCCCGGTGGGCATCGTCGACGGCGTCGATTTCCGGCAGAGCGGGCTGGTTCGCAAGGTGGACGCCGCTGCCATCCGCAAGGCCATCGACATCGGCGCGGTGGTGTTGCTGTCGCCCTTCGGGTTTTCGCCCACCGGCGAGGCCTTCAACCTCACGATGGAGGACGTGGCCACCGCCACGGCCATCGCGCTGCAGGCCGACAAGCTGCTCTTCGTCACCGAAGTGGCTGGCGTGCGCGAAGTCCCGGCCGATCCGGACAGCGCCATCGACACCGAGATGGCCCTGGCCGAAGCCGAGCGCCTGCTCGCCGCCCTGCCCCGCCCGACTCACCCCACCGAAGTGGCCTTCTACCTGCAGCACTGCGTAAAGGCCTGCCGGCAAGGCGTGGAGCGCTCGCACATCCTGCCCTTCTCGGTGGACGGCGCGCTGCTTCAGGAGGTTTACACCCACGACGGCATCGGCACCATGGTGGTGGACGAGAAGCTCGAGAGCCTGCGCGAAGCCAGCAACGACGACATCGGCGGCATCCTGCAGCTCATCGAGCCCTTCGAGCGAGACGGCACGCTCGTCAAGCGGGACCGAACCGAGATCGAACGCGACATTGCGCTGTACAGCGTCATCGAGCACGACGGCGTGATCTTCGGTTGCGCCGCGCTCTACCCCTATCCCGAGCAGCGAACCGGCGAGATGGCCGCGCTCACCGTGAGCGACCAGTCGCAGGGTCAGGGCGATGGCGAGCGCATCCTCAAGCGCATCGAGCAGCGCGCCCGCGCCCAGGGCCTGGACAGCATCTTCGTGCTGACCACCCGCACGATGCACTGGTTCATCAAGCGCGGCTTCGCGCAGGTCGACCCCGACTGGCTGCCCGAGGCGCGCAAGCGCAAGTACAACTGGGACCGCCGCTCGCAGGTCCTGGTGAAGAAACTGGGTTGACCCCCGTCCGGCCTTCCATTCCTGCCGCCATCCCCCTTCATCACAGGAGTTCCCATGCCCCGCACCATCCAATGCACCTACCTCAAGAAGGAGGCCGACGGCCTCGACTACGCGCCCTACCCCGGTGAGCTGGGCAAGCGCATCTACAACGAGATCAGCAAGGAAGCCTGGGCGGGCTGGCTCAAGCACCAGACCATGCTGGTCAACGAGAACCGTCTGAACCTGGCCGATGCGCGAGCCCGCCAGTACCTCGCCCGGCAGATGGAGCGTTACCTCTTCGGCGAAGGTGCCGATCAAGTGCAGGGCTACGTGCCGCCGGCGAACTGAAGCAGCGGCCCGCCGGCCCCGGTAGCGGCGGGCTTGATTGACCAAGATCTATTGCGAATCATTCGCATTCTCATGGATACTGCGGGTTCCAACTTCCGGAGCTCCCCCGATGTCCTGGTCACGCGACTGTTCCAACCCGCCCGCGCTCGACGGCGCCTGTCCTTCTCCCGCCCGTCCGCAGGGACGGGGCACGCCCTGGATGAAGCGGGCCGCGGGCCTGGTGATGTCCGCCAGCGCACTGCTTGTCGCCGTTGGCGCACCAGCCCAAGCCCAGCCCGCCGAGCCGCAGGTGCTCAACCTCTACTCAGCGCGCCATTACCAGACGGACGAAGCCCTCTACGCCGACTTCACCCGACAGACGGGCATCCGCATCAACCGGGTGGATTCTGACGACGCCGGCATCCTCGCGCGGCTTCGCACCGAAGGCGCGGCCAGCCCGGCCGACGTGATCCTGCTGGTAGACGCGGCACGACTGTGGCGCGCCGAGGTCGACGGCCTGTTCCAGCCGCTGCGCTCGCCGCTGCTCGAGCAGAAGGTGCCCGCCACCCTGCGCGGGCGCGACTCCGGCGAGGGCTCGCAGTGGTTCGGCTTCTCCACCCGCGCCCGCGTGGTCGTCTACGACAAGCAGGCGGTGAAGGCCGCCGACGTCGACACCTACGAAGAACTGGGCGACCCGAAGAACCGCGGCCGGCTGTGCATCCGCTCGGGCTCTCACCCCTACAACCTGTCCCTGTTCGGCGCCATGCAGGAGCACCTCGGCCCCGCCGCCACCGAAGCCTGGCTGCAGGGCATGGTGGCCAATATGGCCCGCCCGCCCAAGGGCGGCGACACCGACCAGATCCGCGCCGTGGCCAGCGGTGAATGCAAGATCGCCGTCACCAACACCTACTACCTCGCCCGCCTGATGCGCTCGGACAAGCCCGAGGACCGCGCGGTCGTCGAACGAATCGGCGTCAGTTTCCCCAACCAGTCCAGCTGGGGCACCCACGTCAACATTTCCGGCGCCGCGCTGGCCCGTCACGCAAAGAACCGCGCTGCAGCCGTCCGATTCCTCGAATACCTCGCCAGCGACCAGGCCCAGATCTACTTTGCCGACGGCAACAACGAATGGCCGGTGGTGTCGACGGTGAAGCCGCGCAACCCGGCCCTCAGCGCGATGGGGGATTTCAAGGCCGAAACCGTTCCCGTCTCGGTGGTGGGCATGAACCAGGTTCGCATCCAGCAGATGCTCGATCGGGTGGGCTTCAAATGAACAGGGCCGCCACTGCCCGGTCCACCTGAACGGCGACCGGGCCGTCCGCCAGGGGGCGGTGCATCGCGCACCGCCCCCTTTTTCTTTTCTTCCTGACCGCCAACCGCCTATACTCGCCACCCGGTAACCGGACAAAGAGCCGGTACTTTCCAAACTCAAAAGGTGAACGTATGGCAACCCCCTCCCTGAACGAACTGATCGCCCAGAAAGCCGCGCTCGAGCGGGAAATCGAATCCCGCCGGTCCCAGGAACGAGAAGACGCGATCGCCAAGGTGCGCTCCATCATGAGCGAATATGGCCTGACGCTGGCCGACCTGGGCCAACGCAGCGCCCGGGTGGGCACCGCGGTGGCCAAGGGCTCCAAGGTGGCCGCGAAGTACCGCAACACCGCCACCGGCGAGACCTGGAGCGGCCGCGGCCTGCAACCCAAGTGGCTCAAGGCCGCCCTCGCCTCGGGCAAGACGCTCGGCGACTTCGCCGTCTGAGCAGCGGACCCGGCCGCCGGCGGCGCAAGCGGGCGCTGCCGGCCGGTCGGCGGCTAGACTCCCTGGATGATCCCCTCGGGCTACCTCCAGGACCTCACGGCTCGTGTCGATCTCGTCGAGCTGATCTCGCGCCACGTCACGCTTCGCCGGGCGGGCGCCAATTACCTCGGGCTGTGCCCCTTCCACGGGGAAAAATCCCCCAGCTTCACCGTCAGTGCCGCCAAGCAGTTCTATCACTGCTTCGGCTGCGGCGCCCATGGTGACGCCATCCGATTCCTCTGCGAGCACAGCGGGTTCGGTTTCGTCGACGCGGTGCGCGAGCTGTCCCAGCAAGTGGGCATGACCGTGCCGGAAACCGAGGAAACACCGGCCCAGAAAGCCGAGGCCCAGCGCCGGCGCGCCCAGCAGCAAACCCTGACGGAGGTGCTCGGACGCGCCGCTCACCACTTCCGCTCGCAACTGAAGGCATCCCCCCGCGCCATCCAGTACCTCAAGGGGCGCGGCCTCACCGGTGAAGTCGCGGCCCAGTTTGGCCTCGGATATGCACCGGACAGCTGGAAGGGCCTGGCCAGCGCCTTCCCCGAATATGACGATCCGCAGCTCGAAGCAGCCGGACTGGTCATTGTCCAGGGCGAAGACGAAGGCGCCTCTCGCCGATATGACCGATTCCGCGACCGGGTGATGTTTCCCATCCGTTCGGTACAAGGCGAAGTGATCGGTTTCGGCGGCCGGGTGCTGGACCGCGGCGAACCCAAATACCTCAATTCCCCCGAAACCCCCGTTTTCTCCAAGGGACGCGAGCTTTACGGACTTTTCGAGGCGCGCCAGGCCATACGCCAGGCCGGATACGCGCTGGTGGTCGAGGGCTACATGGATGTGGTGGCGCTGGCGCAGTCCGGCTTCGGCCAGGCCGTGGCCACGCTGGGCACGGCCTGCACGGCAGACCACGTGCAGAAACTCTTCCGCTTCACCGACGCGATCGTGTTCAGCTTCGATGGCGACGCCGCCGGACGCCGGGCGGCCCAGCGCGCGCTGGAAGCGTCGCTTCCCTTCGCCACCGACACGCGAACGGTGCGCTTTCTCTTTCTGCCCGCTGCGCACGACCCGGACAGCTTCGTGCGCAGCGAAGGCGCGAAAGCTTTCGAGGCGGCCATCCGCGCCGCCGTGCCCCTGTCGGTGCAGATCGTCGAAGCTGCCCGGGACGCTCAGACCCTGGACACCGCCGAGGCCCGTGCCCAGATGCTCGCTCGCGCGCGCCCCTGGGTGGCCGCGCTTCCAGACGGGGTGTTGCGCCAGCAGATCGTCCAGCAACTGGCCAGCCAGGCCCAGGTCGACGCCGTTGAACTGGAGCGCCAGTGCCGGCCCGCGCCGGCGGCCCGACCTGCGGCGGGGAGCGAGCCGCCACCCCAGGCGCCCGCAGGCGCCGCTTCAACCCGTTCGCGCTCCGCGCGCGCACCGGACGGCGGGTCGCAGCGCGGCACGCCGCGCGCGCCTCGCAAACCCCTGCAGACGCTGGCCACGCCGCTGGACCGCGCCGCAGCCATCGTCCTGCGGCGTGCAGAGACCTGGGCCCGGCTCGGCCCGGATGACCACGAGTTGCTGACCGGCCAGCCGGCCCCCCACGGCGTGCTCTTCGCCTGGGTGGACCGCATGCTGGCCGAGCACGGTCCGACCCAGGCCAGCGATCTCGTCGAACTCGCCGCGGCCGACGAGGACCGCAGCACCCTGCTCCCCCTGGTCGAGCGCTGCGCCGCCTTCCTCGACTGGGACCGTCCCGAGGACGACGCCGACGAGCTGCCCCGCATCGTCGAACGCCTGCGGCTGCAGGCGCTCGAGGTCGAGCTCGATCTGCTACTGGGAACGCCCGGCCTGTCGGCCGAAGCCATGCAGCATGGGCGGGTCCTGATGCAGCGTCGGGCCGAGCTGAAGAACGCGCTCGGCGCAGCGCTGCCGCCGCCTGCGACCCGCTGACCGGCACAGCCTCCGATCACGGCCCTCGGCGGTCGGGCGCACCAGGTTCTGCGCAGCGCGTGACCCTGCGCTGGCGGCACCCAGCCCAGGGCCGAATGATCTGGGTATAATACGGACATCCCGAAAACGTCCGTGAAGCCCTGGCCCGACCGGCCTGAGGCTTGCCTTTGCCGGTCACGGGCATCTGCACCCCCTCTCCGGGCCCGCCCGGATGCTCCGACCGCCCGAATGTCTGGTTGCCGTCCGGCTTCGGTCACGAGCGCTTTCACCCGTTCCCTCGTTCCGACCGTCGACGATGCGCCTGACGCCTCGTCCGGCGCATCCGTGCCTTGTCGTCAGTGCCTCGCCCGTTCTGACGACTCATCCGCTGCCCTGCCTCAAGGACCTGCATGACCGCCAAGAAAGCCGCCCCCGCCAAGCCCGTGGTTTCGCCTGCCCCGATCGAGCCGACCCCGGCCGTCAAGGCCAAGGCCAAGCCCGCCGCAAACGCCAAGGCGGCGGCACCGGCGAAGGCGGACGCAGCGGAGAACGCCAGCGCCAAGGCCGCCCCCAAGGCCACACCGAAGACCTCCACGGGCAAGGCCGCGGCCGACAAGCCTGCCGAGAAATCCGCCGCCAAGACCGCCGGCACGGTGAAGGCCGCAGCCACCGCTTCGGCCAAGGCATCGACCACATCGACCAAACCGGCAGCCAAGTCGGCCGCGAAGTCCGAAGCCAAGCCGGCCGCCGGCAAGCAGGCCGACGCGACGGCCGCCAAGCCGGGCCGCAAGGCCGCCGAAAAGCCCGAGAAGGGCGCCAAGGCCGGGCCGCGCGCAGTCGACGCCGAGGAAGACTTCGACGTCGAGGCCGACATCGAAGGCGAACCCGAGGCCGAAGTCGCCGAGGCCAGCACCGAGGACGCGGACAAGACCGAGAAGGTCAAGCCGCTGCGCATGAAGGTCAGCCGCGCCAAGGAGCGCGCGCTGATGCGCGAGTTCGGCCTGGACGAGACGCAGCTCACCGAGGAAGAGGTCACCAAGCGCCGCACCGAGGTCAAGACCCTCATCAAGATGGGCAAGACCCGTGGCTTCCTGACCCAGCAGGAGATCAACGACCACCTGCCCGAGAAGCTGGTGGACAACGAGATCCTCGAAGCCATCGTGTCCATGCTCAACGACATGGGCATCTCGGTCTACGAGCAGGCGCCCGATGCCGCGACGCTGCTGATCGCCGGCGGCAACACCAACACCGCCACCGAGGAAGAGGCCGAGGAAGCCGCCGAGGCGGCACTGTCCACGGTCGACTCCGAGTTCGGCCGCACCACCGACCCGGTGCGCATGTACATGCGCGAGATGGGCACGGTCGAGCTCCTCACCCGCGAGGGCGAGATCGAGATCGCCAAGCGCATCGAAGGTGGCCTGCAGGCCATGATGAAGGCCATCAGCGCCTCGCCCACCACCATCGCGGAGATCCTCGCCTGTGCCGACCGCATCGCCGCCGGCGAGATGCAGATCTCCGACGTCGTCGACGGCTTCGTGTCCGACGACGAGGCCGACGACTACGTCGCCGAGGAGGACTTCGACGAGTTCGACGAGGAAGAGGACGACGACGGCCAGGGCGGCAGTCGCGCGCTGACCAAGAAGCTCGAGGAACTCAAGTCGAACTCGCTGGTGAAGTTCGGCAACCTGCGTACCGAGTTCGACAAGATGCGCAAGGCCTTCGAGAAAGACGGCTACCAGTCGCCGGCCTATTCCAAGGCGCAGCAGGCCATCAGCGCCGAGCTGATGACCATCCGCTTCACCGTCAAGACCATCGAGCGGCTGTGCGCCATCCTGCGCGCCCAGGTCGATGACGTGCGCCGCTACGAGCGCGAGCTGCGCCGCATCCTGGTCGACAAGTGCGGCATGCCGCAGGAACACTTCATCAAACACTTCCCGCCCAACATCCTCAACCTCAAGTGGGCCGAGAAGGAAGTGGCGAGCGGTCGCCCCTATTCGACGGTGCTCAGCCGCAACCTGCCGCCGGTGCAGGAGCTGCAGAAGAAGCTGATCGACCAGCAGGCCCGGGCAGTGGTGCCGCTGGAGGACCTGAAGGAGATCAACCGCAAGATGAACGAGGGCGAGAAGGCCTCGCGCGACGCGAAGAAGGAAATGATCGAGGCCAACCTGCGCCTGGTCATCTCCATCGCCAAGAAGTACACCAACCGCGGCCTGCAGTTCCTCGACCTGATCCAGGAGGGCAACATCGGCCTCATGAAGGCGGTGGACAAGTTCGAATATCGCCGTGGCTACAAGTTCTCCACCTATGCCACCTGGTGGATCCGGCAGGCCATCACCCGCTCGATCGCCGACCAGGCCCGCACCATCCGCATCCCGGTGCACATGATCGAGACGATCAACAAGATGAACCGGCTGTCGCGGCAGCACCTGCAGGAGTTCGGCTACGAGCCCGATGCGCCCACGCTGGCCGAGAAGATGGAGATCCCGGAAGACAAGATCCGCAAGATCATGAAGATCGCCAAGGAGCCGATCTCCATGGAAACGCCGATCGGCGACGACGACGACAGCCACCTGGGCGACTTCATCGAGGACACCAACAACGTGGCCCCGGTGGATGCCGCCATGCAGGCCGGCCTGCGCGACGTGGTCAAGGACATCCTCGACAGCCTCACCCCGCGCGAGGCCAAGGTGCTGCGCATGCGCTTCGGCATCGAG
>JAIYCR010000100.1 GCA_027487905.1 Rubrivivax sp.
CCGCACCCGGTCGCCGCGGGTCTCGCCCTCGCGCTGGTACTCCACCGGCACGCCCTCCACCAGCCAGCGGTGCACCTGGCGGTTGGCCTGCACCGCGCCCGGCACATTGGGGTTCAGCATCATCCGGCAGGCCTCGTCCTGGGCGCTGGCGGGAATGTGCGGGTTCAGGCGGCGGATGGCGTCGCGCACCCGGTGCTTGAGCGCCACCTCGCGGTAGCTGTCGCGGTCGGTGCCGGGCGTGCGGCTGTCGGGCGGCGAGACTTCCGGGCCGTGGGCCACCTGCCAGCCGAGGCCCGCGAGCCAGTGGAGCATGGCGTTCTCGACGTCGGCTTCGGTCATGGGGTGTCCTGCAGGATTCGATGCAGCGCGAGGTTGACGTAGTAACTGCCCCGCCCGATGCGCAGCTTGTCCAGGAAGCCGGTGGCGGCCAGCGCATCGAGGTATTTGGTCGCCGTGGGCCGGGAGACCTTGAGGTCGCGCTGCAAGAAGTCGATCTTGGTGTAGGGGTGCGCGAACAGGTTGTGGATCAGGTCCTGGCTGTAGAACTTGTGCTGGGCGCGGATGCGCTGCTTGTAGTCGGTCAGCGCGGCCTGGATGGCCAGCAGCGTGCGGATGGTCTGAGCGGCCGTGACCTCCACCGCATCGAGCATGTAGAGCACCCAGGCCTCCCAGGCGTCTTCATCGCGCACCGCCTGGAGCAGCCGGTAGTAGTCGGCCTTGGTGCGAACGATGTGCCGGCTCAGGTACAGCACCGGGATGTCGAGCAGGCCCTCCTTGACCAGGTAGAGCACGTTGAGGATGCGCCCGGTGCGGCCGTTGCCGTCGTAGAAGGGGTGGATGCTTTCGAACTGGTGGTGCACCAGCGCCATCTTGATCAGCGGGTCGACCGGCAGCAGCGCGCCGTCGTTGATGAAGCGCTCGAGGTCGCTCATGGCCACCACGATGGTTTGTGGGTCTTGAGGGGGGGTGTAGACCGTTCGCCCGGCGGCGTCCTTCAGCGTGGTGCCGGGCAGCCGGCGAAAGCCCGCATGGTTGCGCTCGAGCTCGGCCTGGATCTCCACGATGTGGTTCGAGGTGATCAGGCCGCTGGCCCTCACACGGTCGAAACCGAGCCGCAGCGCCTGGCGGTAGCGCAGCACCTCTTTCGCCGCGGGGTTGCTGAAGGCCTGTGGGTCCGCATCGTCCTGGAAGAGCTCGTCGTGGGTGGTGACGATGTTCTCGACCTCGGAGCTGTCCTTGGCCTCCTGCAGGCCCAGCGCGTTGATCAGGATGCCCTGGTTGGGAATGGACGCGGCCACCCCCTTGAGCTCCGCCAGTTGGCGGCTGCTGGTCGCGAGCTTGCGCAGCACGGCCGGCGCATCGAAGCGGGCCGGGTCCAGCGAATCGAGCGGGCGGAGCTGCATGGCGGGACCTTGCCTGCACCTGTAAAGAAAATCAACTTTTTTGTACAGGTGGGTGGGCGTTGTCAAGAAAAGCGCCGATCGCTTGACGTGTTGTGGGGGGTTCGGTGCCGTGCGGGGGCGATGGACGAACCGCTTGGACCGCGTTAAGCACGGACAACTGTGCTTAGGGGGGTTGTGTCCCAGAACACGTTTGGATTCAACGGGTTGGCGCTGCGACTAGGCGCTGGACCGACGCCGGCGGCAGCCCGGCGGGTTGGCAGGTGAGGTTGTGGCTCGCGCGCCGGCATCGGTTGTCTGGGCTCCGTATCGCACCCGCAAAGTGGCCGGCCGACGAGGCTGTGCACGCCTCAAGCGGCTTCGAGTTGTTCGACGGCTTCGGGGAGGCGGAGCTTGCCGGAGATGAGGCGGGGGAGCAGCGAGTCACGTACCTCACACAATGCCGCCGCATGCAACGCGTTGGCGCGCATCCGCCGAAGCAATGCATCTGCGGTGGCTGTGTACTTGCCAACCAGAGCTGATGACGGAATCACAGCGGGCAGTGCGTGAACATCGTTCCGGTTGAGGGTCGGCACCGCTGAGCCAGCATTGAGCCGCGCAAGGTCCATCGTCTTGAGGTACTGATAGGCAAAGGGTGCAGTCGCTACCTTGAACTCCTTCACCCACAGTGACGTGTTGAGAGGCCAAAAGTCTTCATGCGAGTAGAAGACTCGACCAATAACGCCGCTGCGTCCTGTGGTCACCCCGGGGCCTTTCACCATTGCCTCGCGGTGCGTCCCGTGCGGTCCTCCGGCGGCAAGCACTGCGTATACGCCGTCGGTACGAGCAGCCGCTGGAAGGTCGAACCCACGCTGCAAGACGAGTAGGTCCTCAACAATGCCAGCTTTCCACCCCTTCGGAATCAACCCCAACGCCGATTCCTCGAACTCCGCTGGAAACAGCGCCGCCGTAACCGCATCCATGCCCTCGGGCTCGCGACCTTCGGCCCGGTCGCGCACCGGTTCGAAGTCGATGAACCAGCTCTTGAAAAGGGCTTGGGCGATAGATTCGAGGGTGGTGTTGGTTTGGCGACAGAGGTCGATGCGAGCGTTGAAGAGCTCTGCGACCCCTCCCAGCTTTTGAGCTTCTCGATGATCTCTGGGGACTGGGACAGGCAGCGACCGAATCTCCTTCAAATTCAATGTTGGCTGCACTGTCGTGTTTAGCATGCCAGAGATGATGCTTCTCATCACCGGGCCTTCAAGAACAGTCTTGATAAACGAGCGAAGTGAGGGGTCCTGTAGCCGGGCGACCGCTAGAGCACGTGCCACGTTCCAACCCTTCATTGACGGACGAGCAAGAACGCAAGCCCCGGGCTTGCCAACCAACGTGATCAGCAGTTCGTCGCCCTGCAACTCCGTTCGTCTGTACTCCTCATGTACTTTCCCGCTAATTCGCATCTGGGGCTCACCGACTGTGCCGCCGTTCTGGACGTCCCCTACGCGAATGAGCGGAACTCCCGATGACACGTCATCTCCCGGGTACATGACTCCGACAGCGATTGATTTCGGCGACGCAAGAAGCTCCCCGAAAGGAACGAGAGACCAGCCATCCGGAACACGCCCGCCCGCGGCCTCCCAGAGTGCGGGGTTCCATGTCGCTTCAGATGCCATAGCCCATTCCTCCGAGCCTCTCCCGAATCACCCCATCCAGCTCCGCCCCCTTCGCCATCTGCTCCGCCAACTGCGCCGTCAGCCGCTCCATCTTCTCGTTGAACGCCTCATCGTCATCGTCCACCGCCTCGGCGCCCACGTACCGCCCCGGCGTCAGCACATGCCCATGCTCGGCCACCTCAGCCCGCTTCACCGCCCGGCAGAAGCCCGGCACATCGGCATAGGTCTCCTCTGAACCCGCCTCGCCGCTCTGCCGCCAGCGGTGCACGGTGCCGGCGATGCGCTGCACGTCCTCGTCGTCGAACACCCGCGTCACCCGGGTGTCCATGCGGCCGAGCTTGCGCGCGTCGATGAACAGCAGCTCGCCGCGCCGGTCGCGCCCGCCCCGGGCCTTGTCCTTGGCCAGGAACCACAGGCAGGCCGGGATCTGGGTGTTGAAGAAGAGCTGGGGCGGCAGCGCCACCATCACCTCCACCACGTCGGCGTCGACCATCGCGCGGCGGATGTCGCCCTCGCTGTTCTGGTGGCTGCTCATGCTGCCGTTGGCCAGCACCACGCCGGCCTGCCCGCGCGGGCCCAGGTGGTGCAGGATGTGCTGCAGCCAGGCGTAGTTGGCGTTGCCCGCAGGCGGGGTGCCGTGCACCCAGCGAGGGTCGCCAGCCAAGCGCTCGCCGCCCCAGTCGCTGATGTTGAAGGGCGGGTTGGCCAGCACGTAGTCGGCCTTGAGGTCGGGGTGCTGGTCGCGGTGGAAGGTGTCGGCCGGCTCCTTGCCGAGGTTGAAGTCCATGCCGCGGATGGCCAGGTTCATCGCCACCAGGCGCCAGGTGGTGGGGTTGGCTTCCTGGCCGTAGAGCGAGATGTCGCCGAACTTGCCGCCGTGGCTCTCGATGAACTTCTCGCTCTGCACGAAAAGCCCGCCCGAGCCGCAGCACGGGTCATACACCTTGCCCTTGTGCGGCGCCAGCACCTCCACCAGCACCTTGACCACGCTGGCCGGCGTGTAGAACTGGCCGCCCTTCTTGCCCTCGGCGTTGGCGAACTGGCCGAGGAAGTATTCATACACCTCGCCGAGCAGGTCTTTGGCGTGATGGCCCTCGCTTGAGGTGAAGCCGATGGTGGAGATGAGGTCGATCAGCTCACCGAGCTTGCCGGGCTCCAGCTGGGCGCGGCCGAAGCGCTTGTCGAGGATGCCCTTCAGGCGGGGGTTGTCGGCCTCGATGGCGTCCAGCGCCTGGTCGATGCGGGTGCCGATGTCGGGCTGCTTGGCGATGGCGCGCAGCGTCTCCCAGCGGGCTGCGCCGGGCACCCAGAAGCAGTTGACCATGGTGTAGTAGTCGCGCTCCTCGGTGGCCAGGGCGCGGTCTTCGGCGTCCGGCAGGTGCAGCTCGTGTTGCGCGTCGGCGAAGGCCAGCGCCAGTTCGGCGCGCCGTTCGTCGAAGGCGTCGCTGATGTACTTCAGGAAGATCAGGCCGAGCACGATGTGCTTGTATTCGGCGGCGTCCATGCTGGAGCGCAGCTTGTCGGCGGCGGCCCAGAGGGTCTTCTTCAGGTCCTGGTTCATCGGCCGGGATGCTAAGGGGCAAAGTAGGGGAAGCGGCCCGGGCCATTCACCCGCCCACCCCTACCCCACCCGCAACCGCTGCACCGCGTCGAGATCCCATTCCAGCCCATTGCCCGGCTGCTCGGAGGGCCATGCCATTCCGCCCTCCACCCGCAGCGGCTGCTGCAGCACCGGGTCGGCCAGGCTCAGCACCTCCAGGCGAAGGGCGGTGGGGGTGGCCGTCATCAGGTGCACGGTCACCTCCTGGAAGATGTGGCTGGCCATCGGCAGGCGCGCCGCTGACGCGATGCCGGCGGCGCGCAGCCAGCCGGAGACGCCACCAATCTTCATCAGGTCGGGCATCACAAGGTCGCAGGCGCCAGCCGCCACGCTGCGGGCCATCTCGTGGGTGCCGTACCAGTTCTCGCCCAGCATGAGGGGCGTGCGCAGCTCGCGGGCGATGCGGGCATGGCCGGCATCGTCGTCCTGTCGGGTGGGTTCCTCGATCCAGGCCAGGTTCAGGTCATCGAGCAAGCGGCAGCGGCGCAGCGCCTCGGGCACGGTGAGGCTCTGGTTGTAGTCCACCGCCAGTTCGGCGGCGCTGCCCAGCGTGGCCTGCACGGCACGGACGACGGCCAGGTCCTCGGCCACGGTGGGGTAGCCGATCTTGATCTTCATCAGCGTGAAGCCGCGCTCCACGCACTGCTCGGCCAGTTGCACCCCGCGCTGCAGGCCATCCATGCCCTGGCTGAAGTAGGCCGGCACCGGCCGGGGCGCGCTGCCCAGCAGCCGGCACAGCGGCAGGCCCGCTGCGCGGGCCAAGGCGTCCCAGCAGGCCATGTCCAGACCGGCGATGGCCATGGTCACCAGGCCCGTGTTGCCCAGCAGCCGGAAGCGGGCGTCGAGCTGGCGTTCGAGGTCCAGCGGCGCGAGCGAAGCGCCCTGGAGCAGCGGCGCGAGCTGCTCGAGCAGCGCCACCAGGGGCCTCAGCACCAGCGGGGTGTAGGTGAAGAGGTAAGCCCGGCCGGACACGCCCTCTTCGGTCAGCAGGTCCAGCAGGATCAGCGGCGCGTGGGTGACCTCGCCGCTGGCGGTGCGAACCGGGTTGGCCAGCGGAACGCTGACCGGGGTGCAGCGCAGTTCGCGGAAGGTGAGCGTGGCGGCGGTCATGGCTGCATTCCCCTCGTCTTGGCACTCGCAAGCTCGGCCAAGGCCTGGGCATAGCCACCGAAGGCCCGGCCGGCCTCCCGCAGCGGGGTGGTGTTCCCGGTGGCGCGGGCGGCCAGCTGCGCGCCTTCGAGCAGCGTGATGAGCAGGCGCCCGGCGCCCGGCCGCTGCGGGGTTGGCAGCTCGTGCAGATGCTCGGCCGCGGTGCGCGCCCAGTGCGCGAGCGCTTCCTCGCAGCGCTGGCGCAGGGCAGCGTCGGCGGGGCGAAGGTCCAGCAGCACCGCGCCCACCGCGCAGCTCTGGCTGAACTGGCTTGCGGCCATGCGCCCGGCCACGGCATCGAAAAGCCGCTTCACCCGCAGCGGCAACCGGGCGCGGCCCTGAAGGGCCTGGCCCAGCTGCAGCGCGACGGTGTCTCGATAGACATCCAGCGCGGCGCCGACCATCTGCACCTTGCCGCCGGGAAAGTAGTGATAGAGCGAGCCCTTGGGCGCCTGCGCCAGCGCCAGCACCTCGTTCAGCCCCGCGGCGGACAGACCGCCCTGGCGCAGCAAGGTGAGCGTGGACGAGACGATGCGCTCGCGGGCGCCGGTTGCAGGGCGTGTCATGGGCTCTTACTATAACGACTGGTCTACATTGAAACCAAGGTCTGCCATGCTCCTGAGCGATCTCCCCAGCGTCTCAGCCCTCCACCGCGCCGACCTCCGGGCGGCCATCCTCGCCATGCCGGCCAGCCGCCTCCTGGGGCTGGAGGTGCGGGGCTTCGATGCACAGGGCGTCTCGCGCATCGAGCTGCCGGTACGGGCGGAGCTCACCTTCGATGGCCGCGTGGTGCAGGGCGGCCTGGTCGGCGTGCTGGCCGATTACGCCGGCGTCAGCGCCGCCGCCTGCACGCTGCCCGAGGGCTGGATCGCCGCGACCACGGGCTTTGAAGTGCACAACGTGGCGCCGGCTGCGGGCGAGCGGCTGGTGGCCATCGGCCGCGCCCAGCATGTGGGGCGCTCGGTGGGCGTGTCGCGGGCGGAGGTCTATGCGGTGCAGGGCGACACCGCCACGCTGGTGTGCGTGGCCACCACCACCTGCCGGCCCTTCGAGCTGCCGAAGTGAGGCGGGCAGCGATCCTGGCGTTGACTGTCGCCATGCCGCTCGCAACCCTCAAGGCCCATGCACAGACGTCCGCCACGCAGGCCAGGCTCGATTCGCCGGGCTTCGAACGCCAGCGTGCCCGCGCTGCGCAAGGAAGCGCCTATCTA
>JAIYCR010000056.1 GCA_027487905.1 Rubrivivax sp.
GCCCGTGGGCGACTCGCTTGCCGCCCCCGGCCAGGCGGGCCGCCATGCCCCGACGCCGACCCGCCCTGCCCCCGCAGCGCGGAGTCCCCAGCGCCCAGCCGTTGCAGCCTCCGATGAACGCCCCGACGCCCCCCGACGAGACGCGCCGCCTTGCGGCGCTGGAGGCCTACGCCGTGCTCGACACGGCGCTGGAGGCTGACTTCGACGACATCACCGAGCTGGCCGCGCGTGCGCTGGAGATGCCGATCTCGCTGGTGTCCTTCGTGGACGCGCAGCGCCAGTGGTTCAAGTCCGCCTTCGGGCTGGAGGTGCGCCAGACGCCCCGCCCGCTGTCCTTCTGTGCACACGCGATCCTCACCCCGGGCGAACGATTCGAGGTCGAGGATGCCCACGCCGACCCCCGCTTCCGCGACAACGCGCTGGTGACCGGCCCGCCCCACATCCGCTTCTACGCCGCCGTGCCCTTGCTGAGCCCGCAAGGCCTGGCCATCGGAACGCTGAACGTCATCGACCGCCGGCCGCGGCGCCTGGACGAGCGGCAGTGGAAGGTGCTGCGGGTGCTGGCACGGCAGGTCCAGGCGCAACTGGACCTTCGGCTGCAGACCCGCAGGCTCGAGGAGCGCGCACGCGGGCAGTCCGAATCGGAGGCCACGCTGCGTCAGGGCTACGAGGCGCTGCTTGAGCGGCTGCGCCTGGCCAGTGCGGCCAAGTCCGAAAGCGAGGCGCGCTTCAGGGGACTGTGGGAGAGCGCTCAGGACACGGTGCTCATCCTGGATGAGCACAGCATCATCGAATACACCAACGAGTCGGTCACGCGCACCTTCGGCTGGACGCCCGAAGAACTCATCGGACAGGACGTGGCCGTGCTGCAGCCCGAGCGGCTGCGCTCGGCGCACACCCACGGCATGAACCGCTATCTGCACACCGGCGAGCGGCGGGTGAACTGGCGCAGCACCGAGACCACCGCGCTGCACCGCTCAGGCCGGGAGATCGCCGTGGAGGTGTCGTTCAGCGACTTCACCGTGCAGGGGCGGCGCCGCTTCGCCGGCTTCCTGCGCGACATCGACGGCCGCAAGCAAGCCGATGCCGAGCGCTCGCGGCTGCAGACCCGGCTGCGGCAGGTGCAAAGGCTCGAATCGCTGGGCACCTTCGCCGGCGGCATCGCGCACGACTTCAACAACATCGTGGGCTCGATGCTGGGCAATGTGGCGCTGGCCCGGGACGACCTTGCACCGGACCACCCGGCGCTGCGCAGCCTGCAGCAGATCGAGCAGGCGGCCCTGCGCGGACGGGCGCTGGTCGCCCAGATCCTCGCCTTCAGCCGGCAGCAGCCGCCCGCACTGTCGCCGCAGGACCTCACCCCCACCGTGCAGGCCACCGCGCGGCTGCTCCACTCGCTGCTGCCTGCGGGCGTGACGCTCACGCTGCGCGTGCCCGAGGCGCCGGTGTGCGCGCGGGTGGACACGGTGCAGCTCGAGCGGGTGCTGATGAACCTGGGCACCAACGCCATCCACGCCTGCACGCCGCAGGGCGGCCACATCGAGATCGGGCTGAGCACGCAGGCCGGGGCGCTCGACGCGGCGGGCGATGAACCGGCGGGCGGAGAAAAGACCGGCGCCGAGCACGCACGGCTGTGGGTGGCCGACACCGGCGCGGGCATGGACAACGCGGTGCGCGAGCGCCTGTTCGAGCCCTTCTTCACCACCAAGCCGGTGGGCCAGGGCACGGGGCTGGGGCTTTCGGTGGTGCACGGCATCGTCCATTCCCATGGCGGCCAGATCCAGGTGACGAGCCGGCCGGGCGGCGGCGCCCGCTTCGAGGTGCTGCTGCCCACGCTGGACTGCGCGGCCCCGGCCCCGGCCCCGGCCCCGGCCCCCGCCTCGGCCCCTGCGGCGGACGCCGTCCCCGGCCCCCGGGCACAAGCCGCGCCCATGGCGAGCTCCGACCCCGGCAACAACACACCGGTCGGCCCGGCGCCGCAGCCCCTTTCCGTGCTGTGCATCGACGACGATGAGGTGATGCTGCTCATGGTGGAGCGGCTGCTGGCCCGCTCGGGCTGCACGGTCACCACCGCGCAGGACCCGCAGCAGGCACTGCAGCGGCTGCTGCAAGGCGGACTGGTCGTCGACTGCGTCGTCACCGACTACAGCATGCCCGCGCTGACCGGCCTGGAGCTGGCCCGCCGGCTGCACGAGCGGCTGCCCGGTCTGCCGGTGGTCCTGATGACGGGCGACGGGTCCGAGGCGCTTCGAAGCGCCGCCTCGGCACTGGACATCGGTGAGCTGGTGCCCAAGCAGGAAGCCGTGGAACGGCTGGCGCCGGCGGTCCGACGTGCGGTCCGACGCGGCGCCTCCCCGCCGCCCGCTGCGGGCGCTAGCTGAGCAGCGCCAGCAGGACGTCGAGCGCCGCGGGCTTGAGCAGATGCTGGTCGAAGCCGGCCACGCGGCTGCGCTGGATGTCCTCGGGCTGCCCCCAGCCGGTCAGGGCCACGAGCTTGAGCGCCCGTCCACGCGGGTCTGCGCGCAATGCGGCCGCGGCCGCATGCCCGTCCAGGCCCGGCATGCCCAGGTCCAGCAGCACGAGGTGCGGAGCCCAGTCCAGCGCCTCCTGCACCGCCGAGCGGCCGTCCGCCACGCCGCGCACCACGCAGCCCGCACCCCTGAGCAGCAGGCACAGGCTTTCCCGCATGTCCGGGTTGTCGTCGGCCACCAGCACCCGGCGAGGCTCGCGCGGCCGCGGCCGCGGCTCGACGTGGGTTGGCGGAAGGCCCAAGACCGACGCACCGCTGGCCTGGGCCGCGTCGGCGCTGTCGGGGCTGTCGCGGCTGTCGGCGCCCGCCGGGGTGGCTCGCGACGGACAGGCCGGCAGGCTGACGACGAACTCGCTGCCACAGCCCGGGCCGGCGCTTGAGGCCTGCACCCGCCCGCCATGCAGCTCGGCCAGCCGGCGCACCAGGAAAAGACCGATGCCCAGGCCGCCCTCGGCGCGATCGCGCGACGCCGTCACCTGCGCGAACATCTCGAAGATGCGGCCCAGGTCCTCGCCGTGCAGGCCCACGCCGTCGTCTCGTACGCTCACCCGCACCTGCCCCGCGTCGGCCAGCGATGCCTCCAGCACGATGTGCCCGCCCTCGCCGGTGTACTTGGCCGCGTTGTTCAAAAGGTTCTGGAACAGCTGCGTGAGGCGCGCGGCGTCGCCGTTCACCCGCAGCAGACCCGGGCCCGGCAGCACCACTCGAAAGTGCTGGCCGCGTGCCTTGAACATCGCCTCGGCGGTCTGGGCGGCGGTGCCCAGCAGGTCGGCCAGGTCCAGCACCTCGCGGCGCAGCTCGATGCGGCCCATGGTCACGCGGCTCACGTCCATCAGGTCGTCGATGAGCCGACCGAGCTGGCCGGCCTGCCGCAGCACCACTTCGCCTGCCCAGGCCCGGCGCGCTTCGCCGAGCACCGGGCTTTGCAGCAGGTGTGCTGCATGGGTGAGGGCGGCCAGCGGATTGCGCAGTTCATGCGCCAGCGTGGCCAGGAAGGCGTCCTTGCGGCGGTCCGCCTCCAGGAGGGCACGCTCGAGTCCGCGCTCCAGCGTGGTCTCGTGGATCACGCCGGCCACGCCGGCCACGGTGGCGATCCCCGGCGATGCATCGCCGCTGGCGGGCACGGGCACATAGCTCACCCGCCAGGAGCGTTGTCCGGCCGTGGTGTTCGTGTCCAGTCCCCCGGGTGTGGCAGAGGTTGTCAACTCCACATCGGTCACCGGCTGGCCGGTCTGCAGCACCTGACGGATGAGCGCGCCGACCTGATCGGACAGCTGCGGCAGCACCTCCTGCACGCTGCGACCCAGGTGCTCCGAGGCCGGCCGGCCATTGATGGCCGCCAGCCTGTCGTTCACCCGGACGTAGCGCAGCTCACGGTCGAGCACGCACAGGCCCACCGGCGCGGTCCGGTAGAGCAGCTCGAGCTCGGCATGCTGGCGCGCGATGACGTCGCGCCCCTCGCGCAGCGCCTCCTCCGTGGCCTTGCGGTCGGTCACGTCCGCACTCGTGCCCACGTGGCCCAGGAACTCGCCGCTGCCGCTGAACCGCGGTTGGGCCCAGCTTTCGATCCAGCGCCAGCGGCCTTGCCGGTCCTGCACGCGGACCTCGCCATGGAAGGAGGTCTGCCGCTGCACGGCCAAGGCGAAGGCGTCGACATAGCCCGGTCCATCGTCCGGGTGGGTGAGCGCTGTCCAGCCGTCCTGGCCGAGCTGCTCGCGGGTCACGCCGAAGAAGCTGCAGAAGCTGTCGTTGACCCACACCTGCCGGCCCTGGGCATCGTGCACCCACACGATCAGCGCCAGGCTGTCGGCCATCGAGCGGAAGCGCGCCTCGCTCTCGCGCAGCGACGCTTCGAGCCGCCGGCGTTCGCGCAGGTCGTAGAAGTGGCAGGCCACGCCCACGCGTCCGTCGGACAACAGCACGCGCTCGGCACGCAGGTCGAAGGCATGGGCCAGGCCGCTTGCGCCCTCGGCATCGAGCGGGGTGCGGTAGGGTTCGCCGCTGGCCAGCACCGCCCGCAGCCGAAGCGCCGCGCGGTGTGCGAACTCGGCGGACACCCGTTGCTCCATCAGCGCGGGCAGCCACTGGCCGCGAACCCCGGGGTCCAGGCCCAGTGCCAGCCGTGCACCCTGGCTGGCTTGCTGGACATGAAGCCCGGCGTCCAGCACCACCAGGCCGAAGGGGTTGGATTGCACCAGGTGGGCGAGCGCCTGGGCGGCACGGGCGGCATCCTCCTGGGCCTGCCGCGCCGCCGTGCGGTCCACTGCCACCACCACATGCAGATCGTCCTGGCCCGGCAGGGGCGCGCCGCTGCCGATGAAATGCACGACGCTGCCGTCCTGATGCACGAAGGACTGCTCCAGCGGCGCCAGGGCCCCCGGTGGCTGCGCGGTGGCGGCCCGACGCACGACCTCCTCGCGCGACTGCGGCGACAGCGCCTCCAGCCACGAAAGCCGCCCGGCGTGGAGGTCGGCCGCCGAGCGGCCCATCAGGCGCAGCATCTCCGCGTTGGCGAAGAGCACCTCGCCGCTCGAGCGGCCCACGCCCACGCCCACCAGGTTGGCCTCGGCCAGGCCCTTGAGCAGCGGCTCCTCCCATGCTGGACGCCGGGGGTCATCCCCCGGACCGGGCACTGCGGGTACGGCTGTGGCCATGGATGCGAACGCTGCCTTGACGTGGGGTCCGCGAGGGACGCGCTGAGCCGGGAATTGTGGCGGCATTCCCCCGGCGCGACGACCCCGGCGCAAGCCTGGCCGGGCATGCCGATTGCCCCCTTACGGCTGCTGACTTCTGCAGCGGGGGCGACACCAATGCGAGCCCTGTGGCGCACGGCTCGGCCGGACAATGCACCGGCCATGCACCTCATCGGAATTCCCCTGCGCCGCCCGTCCAGCAACGAGATCACCGCCAGTGCCGTGATGGCCGCGGGCCTGTGGCTTGCCGCCGTGGGTGCGGCCTGGCTGCTGCAATGGCCGCTGGGCCGCGCGGACGCCGGCGCCTTGCTGCTGGTGGTGTCCTGGGGCTGCCTGTCCGCCCGGGTGGGCATCCGCATCGACCAGGGGCAACGGCACCTGCTCGCCCAGCTGCTGGTGAGTGCCGTGCTGCTGGGGCTGTACGGCGCCGTGGGGCAGCTGCTCGCCTGAGCCCCGGGGTGCCGGGCGTCGTGCCTGCGTCATGCGGGTGCTGCGCCGCCCGCGCCCGCGCCCGCGCCCGCGCCTGCGTCATGCCGGCGCCGAGCCGCTTGCGCCAGCGCAAAGGCTGCCTCGCTGGCTCGCCCCGCTAGTCCTTTCGAACTAGGTCCGCCGCCGCCGCATCGGCCATGCGCTGCGGCGCCCCTGGCCGTCGGAGTGATGGTGCGCCGGCCAGCGTGGGCGGACAGTGGGCTCACACCCGACGCCTTGCTGCTCCCATGTCCTCTTCCCCCCTTCCCCGACAGGCCTGGTCGGTGCTCATCGTCAGCACCCTGGCCTTCACCGTGTGCTTCATGGTCTGGATGATGTTCGGCGTCATCGGCATTCCGCTGAAGAAGACGCTGGGCCTGAACGCCACCGAATTTGGACTGCTCACCGCCATGCCGGTGCTCACCGGCTCCTTGGTGCGGGTGCCACTGGGCATCTGGACCGACCGCTACGGCGGGCGCATCGTGATGACGCTGCTGATGGCCCTGACGGTGCCGGCCATCTGGGCCATGGCCTATGCGACGGCCTACTGGCACTTCCTCGTGATCGGCCTGTTCGTGGGCCTGGCCGGCGGCTCCTTCTCGGTGGGAACGCCCTATGTGGCGCGCTGGTTTCCGAAGAACCGCCAGGGCATGGCCATGGGCGTGTATGGCGCGGGCAACTCCGGCTCCGCGGTGAACAAGTTCGTCGCGCCCGCACTGCTCGCGCTGGGGGGTTGGACGCTGGTGCCCCAGGTCTACGCCGCGGTGATGCTGGGCACGGTCATCCTCTTCTGGTTGGGCAGCAGCAGCGACCCGACGCACCGGGTGCCCTGCGAGGTGCGCCTGGCCGACCAGCTTCGCCTGCTGCGCGACCCCAAGGTGCTCAAGTACTGCCAGTACTACAGCATCGTCTTCGGCGGCTATGTCGCGCTCGCCCTTTGGATGGTGCAGTACTACGTGGGCGAGTTCGGCCTGTCCATCCAGACGGCCGCGCTGCTGGCAGCCTGCTTCTCCTTGCCTGGCGGCGTGCTGCGCGCGCTGGGCGGGGTGCTCTCCGACCGCTTCGGCGCGCACCAGGTCACCTGGTGGGTGATGTGGGTGAGCTGGGTGTGTCTCTTCCTGCTGAGCTATCCGCAGACCGACTTCACCGTGTTCACCGTGGACGGGCCCAGAAGCTTTCACATCGGGCTGAACGTCTATGGCTTCACCGCGCTGATGTTCATCCTGGGCATCGCCTGGGCCTTCGGCAAGGCCAGCGTCTTCAAGTACATCGGCAACGACTACCCCGAGAACATCGGCACCGTCAGCGGCATCGTGGGGCTGGCCGGGGGCCTGGGCGGCTTCGTCCTGCCCATCCTCTTCGGTGTGCTGATGGACCTCACCGGCGTGCGGTCCAGCGCCTTCATGCTGATGTACGGCGTGGTCTGGGTGTCGCTGATCTGGATGTACTGGACCGAGGTGCGGCGCACCGAGGTGATGGGGCCGCGCGGCACGGCCACGCTGTCGCGCCAGGCTGCTCAATGAAGGCCGGACCGGTGGACACCATGACGAATCCCCCCTCCCCTGTCCCTGTCCAGGCCGAAGCGGCCGTGGGTGCGCGCCACGGCGGCGACCTGGACGACTGGCGACCCGAGGACGAGGCCTTCTGGGCCGCGCACGGCCGGCACGTGGCCTACCGCAACCTGTGGCTGTCGGTGCCCGCGCTTCTGTGCGGCTTCGCCGTCTGGGGCATGTGGGGAATCATCACCGTGCAGATGCTCAACCTGGGCTTTCCCTTCACCCAGGCCGAGCTCTTCACCCTCACGGCCATCGCTGGCATCTCAGGCGCCACGATGCGCATCCCGGCGTCCTTCCTGATCCGGCTGGCTGGCGGGCGCAACACCATCTTCCTCACCACCGCGATGCTGCTGGCCCCGGCCATCGGCACGGGCGTGGTGCTGCAGCACCCGGACTGGCCGTTGTGGACCTTCCAGCTGATGGCGCTGTGGTCGGGCGTGGGCGGCGGCAACTTCGCCAGCTCCATGTCCAACATCAGCACCTTCTTCCCCAAGCGGCTGCAGGGGACGGCGCTCGGCCTGAACGCGGGCCTGGGCAATTTCGGCGTGACCACCATGCAGATCGTGATCCCGCTGGTGATGACGGTGGGGCTGTTCGGCGCCTTCGCGGGCGAGCCGCTGCTGCTGGTGAAGGACAGCGGCTGGATCTTCGGCCGCATCGCCGCGGGCACGCCCACCTGGATCCAGAACGCCGGCTTCGCCTGGGTGCTGTCGCTCGTGCCGCTGGCCGCGCTGTGCTGGTGGGGCATGAACAACCTGCGCAGCGTGTCGCCGTCCACAGGCTCGCCGCTGGTGGCCTTCGCCAAGATCACCTACCTCTACTCGATCGCCTTCGTGCCGGCGATCTTCATGCTGTGGCTGTACCTGCCGCAGCCCACGGGCCTGGGGGTGCTGAGCATGTGGGTGGCCATCCCGCTGGATGTGGCGCTGGCGCTGGCGGTGATGAAACTGGCCGCCTTCGGCGAGATGAAGGAAGGCGTGAAGAAGCAGTTCGCGATCTTCCGCAACCGCCACACCTGGTCGCTGACCGCGCTGTACATCGTCACCTTCGGCTCGTTCATCGGCTTTTCGATGGCCCTGCCGCTGGCCATCACGGTGATCTTCGGCTTCCAGCACCAGACCGACGCCAACGGCGTGATGCAGCACACGCTGAAGAACCCGAACGCACCGTCGGCGCTCACCTATGCCTGGATCGGGCCTTTCGTGGGGGCTGCGGTACGGCCGCTGGGCGGCTGGATCTCCGACAAGGTGGGTGGCTCCATCGTCACCCAGGTGATCTCGGTGGTGATGGCCGTGGCCTCGGTGTGGGTGGGCTACGTGATGATGCAGGCCTACGGCTCGCCCACGCCGGAGCAGCACTTCCCGATGTTTCTCGGGCTGTTCATGGTGCTGTTCTTCGCCAGCGGCATCGGCAACGGCTCGACTTTCCGCACGATCGGCGTTCTCTTCGACAGGAGCCAGGCCGGGCCGGTGCTGGGCTGGACTTCGGCCATCGCCGCCTACGGCGCCTTCATCGCGCCGGTGGTCATCGGGGCTCAGATCAAGGCGGGAACCCCGCAGCACGCGATGTACGGCTTCGCCGGCTTCTATGCGGCCTGCCTGGTGCTGAACTGGTGGTTCTACCTGCGGCGTGGCGCCGCGGTGCGCAACCCCTGAGCTGGCGTGCGCCTGCCCACTGCTGTCATGCACCCCGGACTGATCGAGCGCCCAGCGCGCCTGCAGCACCCGGTCGCCCGGGAAGCCGCCGACGAGCGGCGCAGCCGATGGCTGTCGCTGCCGGCGGTGGTGCTGTCCTTTGCGGTGTGGATGCTGTGGTCGGTGGTGGTGGTGCATCTGCCCGCGGCGGGTTTTCGCTTCAGCCTGCACCAGCTGTTCTGGCTGGCCGCCCTGCCCGCGCTGTGCGGCGCGACGCTGCGCCTGTTCGACGCGCTGGGCGTGGCGGCCCTCGGCGGGCGGCGCTTCACCGTGATCGCCACGGCCAGCCTGCTGCTGCCAGCAGTGGGCATCGGCCTGGCCGTTCAGCGGCCGTCCACGCCCTTCGAAGCCATGGTGGTGCTCGCGCTGCTGTGCGGCCTGGGCGGCGCCAACGGCTCGGGGGCCATCGCTCGCCTGGCCCGCCGCAGCGCGGACGGTGCCCGGGGTCATTCGCTCGAACGGGCGGCCGGCCTGGGCCCGCTGGGCATCGTCCTCGTGCAGGCGCTCGCTCCGCTGGCCATCGCCGGTGCGGCCTTCGGTTCGCTCGCCGGCTCGCCGCAGGCGACGGCGCACGGACCGATGTGGCTGCAAAACGCCGGCTTCGTCTGGGTGCCCCTCATCCTGGCCGCAACCGCGGCCGCCTGGTTAGGCCTGGACGACCGCACCGACGCCCGATCGGGTCTGGCCGAGCAGGCGGTGATCTTCACCCGCGGCCACAACGCCGCCCTGGCCTGGCTGCACCTGGGCAGCCTGGGCAGCTTCATCGGCCTGGCCGCCAGCGTGCCGCTGCTCGTTCACACGCAGTTCGACCGCCCCGGCGCCTGGGCGCTGGCCTGGCTGGGTCCGCTGCTGGGCGCGGCCTTGCGGCCGCTGGGCAGCTGGATGGCCGAGCGGCGCGGCGGGGCGCGGGTCACGCTGTGGGCCTTCGCGATGATGGCTGCAGGAGCCGGCTGGGCGTCGCTCAGCCTGCTGCGCGCTGACGCTTCCCCCGACGACCACTTCGCCGGCTTCGTGGCGTCGTGCGCGCTCCTCTTCGGCGCGTGCGGCCTGGCCCATGCGGGCACCTGCCGCATGGTCGCCCAGCTCTTCGTGGACGACCGCCTCCGGCGGGCCGAAGCACTGCCCTCAGCGCAGGCGCAGGCGGCGCGCGAAGGAGGCGTGGAGGCCACCGCGGCGCTCGGTTTCGCCAGCGCCATCGGCGCCTATGGCGGCTTCTTCATTCCCAAGAGCGTGGGCGCCGCGCTGGCCACCAGCGGCAGCGCGGCCCCGGCGCTTGCGCTCTTCACCGTGTTCTACCTCTCCTGCATGGCCTTGACCTGGTGGGCCTATGGCCGCCGCAACGCCGCCAACCCTTGCTGACACAGGACTCCCCATGAGCCATTTCCTGGACCGCCTCACCCATTTCTCTCTGCCCCGGGAAGCCTTCTCAGGCGACCACGGCGTGACCACCGGCGAAGACCGCACCTGGGAGGAGGCCTACCGCAACCGCTGGGCGCACGACAAGGTGGTGCGCAGCACCCATGGCGTGAACTGCACGGGCAGCTGCAGCTGGAAGATCTATGTGAAGGGCGGCATCGTCACCTGGGAGACGCAGCAGACCGACTACCCGCGCACCCGCTGGGACATGCCCAACCACGAACCGCGCGGTTGCGCCCGCGGCGCGAGCTACAGCTGGTATCTGTACAGCGCCAACCGGGTGAAGTACCCCATGGTGCGGGGCCGCCTGCTCGAGCGCTGGCGCGCCGCGCGGCGCCTGCACGCCGACCCGGTGCTCGCCTGGGCGAGCATCGTCGACGACGAGGCCGCCAGGCGCGACTACCAGCAGGTGCGCGGCATGGGCGGCTTCGTGCGCAGCAGCTGGGACGAGGTCAACGAGATCATCGCCGCGTCGAACGTGCACACCATCGCCCGCCACGGGCCGGACCGGGTGATCGGCTTCAGCCCCATCCCGGCGATGAGCATGGTGAGCTATGCCGCCGGCAGCCGCTACCTCAGCTTGATCGGCGGCGTGTGCATGAGCTTCTACGACTGGTACTGCGACCTGCCGCCGGCGAGTCCGCAGGTCTGGGGCGAGCAGACCGACGTGCCCGAGTCGGCCGATTGGTACAACAGTTCCTACATCATCGCCTGGGGCAGCAACGTGCCGCAGACGCGCACGCCGGACGCGCACTTCTTCACCGAGGTGCGCTACAAGGGCGCCAAGACGGTGGCCGTCACCCCGGACTACAGCGAGGTGGCCAAGCTGGCCGACCTGTGGCTGCACCCCAAGCAAGGCACCGACGCGGCGCTGGCCATGGCCATGGGTCATGTGGCCTTGACGGAGTTCTACTTCGAGCGCCGCAGCCCCTACTTCGACGACTACGCGCGGCGCTACACCGACCTGCCCATGCTGGTGATGCTCAAGGAGCACACGCTGGCCGACGGCAGCACCACCCTCGTTCCCGACCGCTACCTGCGGGCGAGCGACTTCAACGGCCGGCTCGGCCAGGACAACAACGCCGAGTGGAAGACGGTGGCCTTCGACACCGACGGACGCGCGGTGCTGCCCAACGGCAGCATCGGCTTTCGCTGGGGGCCCGAAGGACGGCGCGACCAGGGGCAGTGGAACCTGGAGGACCGCGAGGCCCGCCACGGCGCGCCGGTGCGGCTCAAGCTGTCGGTGCTCGAAGACGGTGCCCAGGCCCACGACGTGGTCGGCGTGGCCCTGCCCTACTTCGGCGGGGTGAGCACGCCGCACTTCCAGTCCAACCTGCAGAACGGCGAGATCAACCATGTGAAGGTGCCCGCGGTGCGCCTGCGGTTGGGCAAGGACGGGCAGTACCGCGAGGCGCTGGTGGCCACCGTGTTCGACCTGCAGGCCGCGCAGTACGGCATCGACCGCGGCCTGGGCAGCGGGGCGGCCGGCTACGACGACAACGCGGCCTACACGCCGGCCTGGGCCGAGAGCATCACCGGCACGCCGCGCGAGCACATCATCACCGTGGCCCGGCAGTTCGCCGAGAACGCGGACAAGACCCGCGGCAAGTCGATGATCATCATCGGCGCGGCGATGAACCACTGGTACCACGCGGACATGAACTACCGCGGCGTGGTCAACCTGCTCATGATGTGCGGCTGCATCGGTCAAAGCGGCGGCGGCTGGGCGCATTACGTGGGCCAGGAAAAGCTGCGGCCGCAGACGGGCTGGACGGCGCTGGCCTTCGCGCTGGACTGGATCCGCCCGCCTCGGCAGATGAACAGCACCAGCTTCTTCTACGCCCACAGCGACCAGTGGCGCTACGAGAAGCTCGGCATGGAGGAGATCGTCTCGCCGCTGGCCGACCGCAAGGCCTGGGGCGGCGCGATGATCGACTACAACGTGCGCGCCGAGCGCATGGGCTGGCTTCCAAGCGCCCCTCAGCTCAAGACCAATCCGCTGCAGGTGGTGCGCGACGCCACCGCCGCAGGCCTGGACCCGCGGGACTACCTCGTGCGCGGCCTGAAGGACGGCACCGTCCCCATGAGCTGCGAGGACCCGGACGCCCCGCAGAACTGGCCGCGCGTGCTCTTCGTGTGGCGCAGCAACCTGCTGGGCTCGTCGGGCAAGGGGCACGAGTACTTCTGCAAGCACCTGCTGGGCACGGAGAACGGCATCCAGGGCAAGGACCTCGGCCAGGACGATGCCAAGCCCAGCGAAGTGAAGTGGCATGCCGACGCTCCGGTGGGAAAGCTCGACCTGGTGGTGACGCTGGACTTCCGCATGAGCACCACCTGCCTGTACAGCGACATCGTGCTGCCCACGGCCAGCTGGTACGAGAAGAACGACCTGAACACCAGCGACATGCACCCCTTCATCCACCCGCTGAGCGCGGCGGTGGACCCGGTGTGGCAGTCGCGCAGCGACTGGGAGATCTACAAGGGCTTCGCCAAGACCTTCAGCGAAGTCTGCGTCGGCCACCTCGGCGTCGAGAAGGAAGTGGTGCTCACCCCCATCCTTCACGACACCGCCGGCGAGCTCGCCCAGCCCTTCGATGTGCAGGAGTGGAAGAAGGGCCAGTGCGAGCTCATCCCCGGGCGCACCGCACCGCAGATCACGGTGGTCGAACGCGACTACCCGAACGTGTTCAAGCGCTTCACCGCGCTGGGCCCGCTGATGGACAAGCTGGGCAATGGCGGCAAGGGCATCGGCTGGAAGACGGGCACGGAGGTGGAGCAGTTGGGCCAGCTCAACGGGGTGACGCAAGCCGAAGGCGCGACCCACGGACGCCCGCGCATCGTCACCGACATCGACGCCTGCGAAGTCATCCTGCAGCTCGCGCCGGAGACCAATGGACACGTGGCCGTGAAGGCCTGGAAGGCGCTGAGCGAGCAGACCGGGCGCGACCACACCCACCTGGCGCTGCACCGCGAGGACGAGAAGATCCGCTACCGCGACGTGCAGGCCCAGCCGCGCAAGATCATCAGCAGCCCCACCTGGAGCGGCATCGAAAGCGAGACGGTGAGCTACACGGCCGGCTACACCAACGTGCACGAGCTCATCCCGTGGCGCACGCTCACCGGGCGGCAGCAGTTCTACCTGGACCACCCCTGGATGCTCGCCTTCGGCGAAGGCTTCAGCAGCTACCGCCCGCCGGTGGACCTGAAGACCACGGCCGGTGTGCACAACATCAAGCCCAACGGCCACCCCGAGATCTTGCTGAACTTCATCACGCCGCACCAGAAGTGGGGCATCCACAGCACCTACAGCGACAACCTGCTGATGCTCACGCTCAACCGCGGCGGGCCGGTGGTGTGGCTCAGCGAGGACGACGCCCGGCGCTCGGGCATCGAGGACAACGACTGGGTGGAGGTCTTCAACATCAACGGCGCCATCGCGGCGCGGGCGGTGGTCAGCCAGCGGGTCAACCCCGGCATGCTGCTGATGTACCACGCGCAGGAAAAGATCATCAACACGCCCGGATCGCAGATCACCGGCGTGCGCGGGGGCATCCACAACAGCGTCACGCGCATCGTGCTCAAGCCCACCCACATGATCGGCGGCTATGCGCAGCTGAGCTACGGCTTCAACTACTACGGAACGATCGGCACCAACCGCGACGAGTTCGTCGTGGTTCGCAAGATGGCCCGCGTGGACTGGCTGGACACGCCCGCGGACAACCACCTGGCCCCGGCCTTCCAGGCCCAGGGCGAGAACCCCTGAACCGAGCGCTCGAGAGGAAAGCGACATGAAAGTACGCGCACAGATCGGCATGGTGCTGAACCTGGACAAGTGCATCGGCTGCCACACCTGCAGCGTGACCTGCAAGAACGTGTGGACGAGCCGTCCCGGCGTGGAGTACGCCTGGTTCAACAACGTGGAGACCAAGCCGGGCATCGGCTATCCCAAGGAGTGGGAGAACCAGGACAAGTGGAACGGCGGCTGGGTGCGCAAGCCCGGCGGCGCGATCGAACCCCGCCAGGGCGGCCGCTGGAAGCTGCTGATGAAGATCTTCGCCAACCCCAACCTGCCGCAGATCGACGACTACTACGAGCCCTTCACCTTCGACTACGACCACCTGCAGTCGGCCCCTGAGATGCAGCACGCGCCCACGGCCCGCCCTCGAAGCCTGATCACCGGCAAGCGCATGGACAAGATCGTCTGGGGTCCCAATTGGGAGGAGATCCTGGGCGGCGAGTTCTCCAAGCGCTCCAGGGACCGCAACTTCGAGGACATCCAGAAGGACATCTACGGGCAGTTCGAGAACACCTTCATGATGTACCTGCCCAGGCTGTGCGAGCACTGCCTGAACCCGGCCTGCGTGGCGTCCTGCCCGAGCGGCAGCATCTACAAGCGCGAGGAGGACGGCATCGTCCTCATCGACCAGGACAAGTGCCGCGGCTGGCGCATGTGCGTGTCCGGCTGCCCCTACAAGAAGATCTACTACAACTGGAAGAGCGGCAAGGCCGAGAAGTGCGTCTTCTGCTACCCGCGCATCGAGGCCGGACAGCCCACGGTGTGCAGCGAGACCTGCGTGGGGCGCATCCGCTACCTGGGCGTGCTGCTGTACGACGCCGACCGCATCCAGGAGGCCGCCAGCGTCGAGCACGACCGCGACCTCTATCCCGCGCAGCTCGACCTCTTCCTCGACCCGAACGACCCGCAGGTCATCGCGCAGGCCCGCGCCGACGGCATACCCGACAACTGGATCGAGGCCGCCCGCAACAGCCCGGTCTACAAGATGGCGGTTCAGTGGAAGGTGGCGCTGCCGCTGCACCCGGAGTACAGAACGCTGCCCATGGTGTGGTACGTGCCGCCGCTGTCGCCCATCACCTCCGCGGCCAATGCGGGCCAGATGGGAACCAACGGCGAGATCCCCGATGTGCATCAGCTGCGCATCCCCGTGCAGTACCTGGCCAACCTGCTGACCGCGGGTGACACGGTGCCCGTGGTGCGGGCCCTGGAGCGGATGCTGGCCATGCGCGCCTACCAGCGCGCCAAGCATGTGGACGGCCAGCCCAACCACCAGGCCATCGAGCAGGTGCGGCTGAGCGTGGCCGAGGTCGAGGAGATGTACCGGGTGATGGCGATCGCCAACTACGAGGACCGATTCGTCATTCCGACCACCCACCGCGAGTACGCCGAGAACGCCTTCAACGTGCGCGGCGGCTGCGGCTTCAGCTTCGGCAACGGCTGCAGCGAGGGCGAGACGGAAACCAGCCTGTTCGGCAGCGAGAAGAAGCGGACCATCCCGATCAAGGTGGCCTGAAGGATTCCCCGATGAAACCCATGACCAAGACCCTGCGGGTGCTGTCGCACCTGCTGAGCTATCCGGATGCCACGCTTCGCGCACACCTGGGCGAGCTGCGCGCCGCACTGCACGAGGACGCCGCGCTTTCGGCCGCCCGGCTGGGCGAGCTGGACGCCTTGATCGAACGGCTGGGCCGGCGGCGATCGCTGGACGTCGAGGCCGACCATGTCGAGCTCTTCGACCGCGGGCGCGGCACCGCGCTGCACCTGTTCGAGCATGTGCACGGGGACAGCCGCGACCGGGGCCCTGCGATGGTGGACCTGTGCAAGACCTACGAAGCCGCGGGCCTGTACCTCGCCCCCGGCGAGCTGCCGGACCACCTGTGCGTGGTGCTGCAGTACGCGTCCACCCAGCCTGCGGCGCAGGCCCGCGCCTTCCTGGGCGAGATTGCCCACATCCTGCAGGCCATCTTCAGCGCACTGCTGCGCCGCCAGGCGGCCCATGCCTGCGTGCTGGCCGCACTGCTGGAGCTGGCCGGCGAGCGGGCGCAAGCGGTGGAGGTGGCCCCCGAGCCCGAGCTGGACGCCAGCTGGGCCGAGCCGCTCGCCTTTGACGGCTGCTCCACCCAGGGCCAGGCCAGGCCGGGGCAGCCGCAGGCCATCCAGATCGTGCGGCCTGCCCGGCGCACGCCCGCCAGCCCCGTCACCGGAGCGTCCGCATGAACACCCTCCACAACTTCCTCTTCAACGTCTACCCCTACATCTGCCTGTCGGTCTTCCTGATGGGCAGCCTGGCCCGCTTCGACCGCGACCAGTACACCTGGAAGAGCGACAGCTCCCAGATGCTGCGCGCCGGCCAGCTGCGCTGGGGCAGCAACCTCTTTCACGGCGGCATCCTCTTCCTGTTCTTCGGCCACCTGTTCGGCCAGCTCACGCCGCATGCGGTCTACGAGATCCTGGTCACCGCGCCCCAGAAGCAGCTGGTGGCCGTGGTGGCCGGGGGCATCGCCGGGGGCCTGTGCTTCATCGGCCTGTCGCTGCTGCTGCACCGCCGGATCTTCGATGCGCGCATCCGCCTGACCAGCCACCGCACCGACATCGCCGTGCTGGTGATCCTGTGGGTGCAGCTGGCCATCGGCCTGTCCACCCTGCCCTCGTCGTATCACCACGTGGCCGAGCCCACCACCATGCTGCGCCTGGCCGACTACCTGCAAGGCCTGGTGCTCTTCCGCCCCGATGCGAGCCTGGTGGCCGGCATCGAGTGGCACTTCCAGGCCCACATGCTGCTGGGCATGACCATCTTCCTGCTCTTTCCGTTCAGCCGCCTGGTGCATGTGTGGAGCGGCTTCGCCACCGTCGCCTACCTGTTCCGCCCCTACCAGATGGTTCGCGCCAGGCGCCTGAACCTGCCGAAGCGCGGCGACCGCGAACGTCCGCGCGTGGCCGGCTGAGCTCAAGCCCCGACACCTCACCGAGAACCCTTGTGCACCCGAGGCCCATGACCATGACCGCTGCGCCATCCCCACCCCGCCCTGCCCTGCCAGCCGTTCCTGGCGTGTGTCCCCGGGTCAACGGCGTGGCGCTGTGCGAGACCGACGAGACGCTCGGCGAGGAGGCGCTGCGCCAGCGCGCCTGTGCCGAGTTGCTGCGCCAGGCCGCCATCCACGCCGGACACCTGTCGGCCGACGACGCCGTTCCGGTGGCCGGTGTGATGACCCAGGCCGCGAGCGACGCCATAGAGGCCTTGCTGCAGGCGCAGCTGGCGCTGCCCGAGCCCTCCGAGGACGCTCTGCGACGCCACCACGCCGCCCAGCGCCAGCGCCACGCGGTGGGCGAACGGGTGCAGCTGCGGCATGTGCTGTTCGCCGTCACGCCCGGCGTGGACGTGCAGGCGCTGCGCCTGCGCGCCGAGGCCTGTCTGCTCGACCTGCGCTGCGCCGAGCCCGGCGGCCAGGATCGCTTCGCCGCCGTCGCGTCGGTGACTTCGAACTGCCCGAGCGGTTCGGTCGGCGGCAGCCTGGGATGGCTCGAGGCGGGCGACTGCGCGCCCGAGTTCGCCCGGGAGGTCTTCGGACGCAGTGACGTGGGTGTGCTACCCCGGCTGGTGCACAGCCGCTTCGGGCTGCATGTGGTGGAGGTGCTCGCCCGCCAGTGCGGAACCGAGCCGCCCTTCGAGGCGGTGCGGGGTGCGGTGGCCCAGGCGCTTGGCCAGCAGGCCTTCGCGACGGCGCTGCGACAGTACCTGCAGCTGCTGGCGGGTCAGGCCCGGCTGGAGGGCGTGGACCTGCAGGCCGCGTCCTCGCCGCTCGTGCAGTAGCCCCGTGAGCGAGAAGCCCGATGCCCGACGAACTCCTGGAACGGCTGCAGCGCTTCCACACCGAAGCCTTTCCCGAGCGCCGGTCCCATTTCCGCCTGCTGGTGGACGACGGGCAGCATCCGATGACGCTGTTCATCGGCTGCAGCGATTCGCGCCTGGTGCCCTACCTGCTCACCGGCGCCGGCCCCGGTGAGCTCTTCCTGGTGCGCAACGTGGGCGCGTTCGTTCCGCCCTACGACCAGAGCCAGGGGTTCCACGGCACCGCCGCGGCCATCGAGTTCGCGGTGCTCAACCTGTCGGTGCGCCGCATCGTGGTGTGCGGCCACAGCCATTGCGGCGCCATCCGCGCGCTGTACGGCGGCGTGAGCGCCGACGCTGTGCACCTGCTGCAGTGGCTGGAGCTGGGTCGCGAGGCTGCGCTTCCGGTGGCCGAGCCTGGCCCGGAAGTGCTGCGGCGTACCGAGCAGCGTGCCGTCGTGCTGCAGCTCGAGCGGCTGATGGACTACCCCATGGTGCGGCAGCGGGTGGAAGCCGGCACGCTGGCGCTGCACGGCTGGCACTACGTGATCGAGGACGGCGAGGTGCACGTGTTCGACCTGCAGCGAGGCGGCTTCGTGCCGGCCGCGCAGGCGGACAACGCCGGCACGGGCCCCTACTGATCGAGCAGCACCGCGTCGCCCGCGCGGTCGAAGGGAACCAGGCCCTGCAGCCGGCCTGACTTGACCGACTCGACCATGCGCTCGAGCGCGGCGTTGACAGTAGCCGCATCGAGCCGCCGCCCCGGCGCTGCGCCCAGCGCCGCGGCGAACACCAGCGACCACGGCTGCCCGAGCGCAGCCGCCTCGGCGCACAGCGCGCCGAAGTCCTCAAGCTCGGCCGGATCCTTGTCGACGCACATCAGCGGCGCAATCTCGCCCGCGAGCCCGGCCTCGAAGCGCTCGCGCTGTTCGGGCGTCGCGCCTTCGGGCAAGCTGGCCGATGCGAAGACCAGCAGCAGCCGCTGCGGCTCGCGCTGCTGGCGCGCAGCGGCCAGCAGATCGTCGAAATGGCTGAGTTCCATGCGGTGAAGCTTAGCGCTGCCCATGGCCGCGCAGACACGGCGCAGAGCCTGTTTATTTGAGGACACAAGCCCCCGGGCGGGCATGCCGGATGCCCCGCTGTCCGACGCCCACTGCGGCACCGATCCCGCCGACTCCGAAGGCCAGGCCCCGGACGCTGCGCAGGGCCGCCCTCACCTTCCTTGCAATCGATCAAGCCCACCGGACATCGCCGACCCTACATTGACCGGATGTCACGTCCCTGGAGTCTTTCGACCAAGCTGGGCGCCATCGGCTGCTCGCTGCTCGTGCTGGCACTGGCCTCCATCGGTCTGACGCTGTGGGTCACCTGGCAGCTCGAAGGCGGCGCCGCGGCCGTCAACGAGGCCGGGCGCATGCGCATGCAGACCTGGCGCCTGGCGCAGACGCTGGCCCGGCAGGACGAGCTCACCGCCGCGCGGCTGACGCAGCAGTTCGATGCCAGCGTGGCTGCGCTGCGAAGCGGAGACCCGGCCCGTCCGCTGTTCGTGCCCTCCGACGAGCGCTCCCAGCGGGCCTTCGAAGCGGTGCAGCAGGGCTGGCAGGCGCTGCGCAGCCAGTGGTCCGCCCCCATGCCAGCCGGTGCGCTCGGGGAGCGTGCCGCCTGGGCGGCGCAGGCGACGCACGCCGCACAGGCCGAAGCCTTCGTCGAGCAGATCGACCAATTCGTCTCCGCGATCGAGCATCACCTGTCGCGCCTGACGAGCATCCTCAACACGGTGCAGTTCCTGATGGTGGCGCTGAGCATCGCCAGCGCCGTGGCCTTGCTCTATTCGGCCTATCTCTTCGTGTTCAACCCGCTGTCGCGGCTGCAGGCCGGTTTGCTGCGGGTGGAGTCGGGCGATCTGTCCGCCCGCGTGCAACCCAGCGCCCGCGACGAGTTCGGCGCGCTGGCGGCCGGGTTCAACCGCATGGCCCACCGCCTGCAGGGGCTCTACCAGAGCCTGGAGACCAAGGTGCGTGAGAAGACCGAACGGCTGCAAAGCCAGCATGAGCGGCTCTCGGCGCTGTACGACTCGGCAGCCTTCGTCGCCCGGGCGGCCACGCTGGACGAGCTGGCCTCGGGCATGGCCCGCCAGCTGCGCCGGGCCGCTGGCGCCGACGCCAGCGCGGTGCGCTGGTCGGACGAGGGCAACCGGCGCTACCTGCTGCTGGCCTCGGACTGCCTGCCCCAGTCGGTGGTCGACGAAGAGGGCTGCATCCCCACCGGCGACTGCCAGTGCGGCCAGCCGCAGGCCCTGGCCACCACCCGCGTCATCCCCATCCGACTGGACGGACCGGGGCTGGGCCATTGCGCGCGCGCCGGCTACGAGACGGTCATCTCCATTCCGGTGCGGCTGCACGAGCGCATGGTCGGCGAGATCAACCTCTTCTTCCGCCGGCCCTGCGAGTTGTCCGACGACGACCGGGCGCTGCTCGAGACGATGGCCAGCCACCTGGCCGGCGCCATCGAAGGGCTGCGCGCGGCAGCGCTGCAGCGCGAAGCGGCCGTGGCCGACGAGCGCAGCTTCATCGCGCGCGAGCTGCACGACTCCATCGCGCAAAGCCTCGCTTTCCTCAAGATCGAGCTCAACCTGTTGCGCCAGGACCTGCGAAGCGGTGACACCGAGCGGCTGCAGCGCACGCTGGGCGAGCTCGATGCCGGGGTGCAGGAATGCCTGGGCGATGTGCGCGAGCTGCTGGTGCACTTCCGCACCCGGACCAACCGCGAGGACATCGAGCCGGCGCTGCGCACCACGCTGCAGAAGTTCGAACTGCAGACCGGCCTGCGCACCCACCTGAACATCACCGGCGAGGGCCTGCCGCTGCCCGCCGATGTGCAGGTGCAGGTGCTGCATGTCGTGCAGGAAGCCCTGTCCAACGTTCGCAAGCACGCGCAGGCGCGCACGGTGTGGGTGCGGGTGAAGCAAGCCCCGCCGTGGCAGGTGGAGGTTCGCGACGACGGCCGCGGCTTCGACGAAGAGGCCGCAGGCCCCGACGAGACCCATGTGGGCCTGCGCATCATGCGCGAGCGGGCGCAGAGCATCGGCGCGGACGTGCAGGTGCGCTCCGCACGCGGCACCGGCACCCGGGTGTCCCTGTCCCTGGGCGCCCCGGCGAGGCAGCCCGCATGATGCCCCCCGGACCCGTGCGCGTGCTGGTGGTGGACGACCACAAGCTCTTTCGACGCGGACTCATCGCCCTGCTGGCCGGCGAGGCCAGGGTGCAGGTGGTCGGCGAGGCGGCAGACGCCAACGAGGCGCTGCAGCGTGCGGCGGCCACCCAACCCGAGGTGATCCTGCTGGACAACCACATGCCTGGCGTGAGCGGCGTGGATGCGATCGCGGGGCTGCGCGAAGCCGCTCCCCAGGCCCGGGTGCTGATGCTCACCGTCAGCGAGGACGAACAGGACCTCGCACGGGCCCTGCGCGCCGGGGCACGGGGCTATCTGCTCAAGACCATGGACAGCGACCTGCTGGCCGCCGCGATCGAGCGCAGCGCTCGCGGCGAATCGGTGGTGAGCCCGGAGATGACCTCCAAGCTCGTCAGCGCCTTCCAGTCCGGGCACGGTGCGATCGCCTCCGTGGACGTGAGCGCACCCCCGCCCCAGGCTGCGTCCGACCCCCTGCACAGCCTGTTCCCGCGCGAGCGGCAGATCCTGGAGCTCATCGCCCAGGGCGCGAGCAACAAGGAAATGGCCCGCGGCCTGGACATCGCCGAGGCGACGGTGAAGATCCACGTCCAGCACATCCTGCGCAAGCTCAAGCTGCACTCGCGGGTGCAGGCCGCCGTGTACCTGGCCGGGCGCGCGGGCTAGGCAGCACCGAGCGCCGCGCAGCGCGGCGTCAAGCGCCGCCCAGGCCGCGCCGCCCGCGCATCGAGCGGCCCACCCGGTCGAGCGAAGCGTCGTCGAGCAGCCGGGCGGCCAAGGGCAGCAGCTCGGCCTCCTCGCGCGCGATGTGCGCCTGGTAGTGCTGCACGAAGCCTTGCGGCTCGTCGGGTGGCCATTGCGGCGGCTCACCCGCGGCGACACGCTCCAGCCCCTGCCGAAGCACTGCCCATCGACGCTCCAGGCTGCGGTGGTCCTCGCCAAGCGAGTCCACGAGCGCCTGCACGCAACGCGCATCGGACCCGGCCAGCGCGTCGATCAGGGCTGGAAAGAGGTCCTGTTCCTCGTCTTCGTGGTGGTGGCGCGCGGCGGTGTCGAAGTAGCGCATCACGGCCAGGCCGGCCTGCTGCGCAGCGCGGTCGCAGCCGTGATGCTGGATGTGGCGATGCAGTCGCAGCAAAGTGTCGCACTGGGCCTGCACGCGGCCATGGCAGGCGGCCAGCATTTCCAGCGGTACCTCGAAGCCGGCACCGGGGGCACTGAAGCCCGGGAAGGCGGTGGCGGTGGCGGTGGCGGTGGCGGTGGCGGTGGCGGCAGGAGCAGGAGGGGATGCCATGGTCAGGATCCATCCGCAGGCAGGGGGCGAACCAGGCGCCGCGCCACGCGCCGCACCAGCCGGATGGGCGCGGTGGACGCAGGCTGAGGGCGCGGCGGCGCCAGCGGCCCGGCAGCCACCGGGGCCGGGGCCGGCATGGCGAGGCCCTGCCACCCCGACAGCGCAGCGCTCACATCGGCCAGCGTCGCCCCGTCCAGCACCTTGAGGTAAGCGGCCAGTGCGTCGGTGAAGAGGACGCGCAGCTGGCAGCGCGGCGTCAACGCGCACCGGTTGCGCTCGGGATCGAAGCACTCCACCAAGCGGAAATCGGTTTCGGTGGCCCGCACCACATCGCCGATGCGCACCTGGGCCGGGTCGGCCAGCAGGCGCAGCCCGCCGCCGCGCCCGCGGGTGGTCTGCAGCAGGCCGCGGCGGGCCAGGTCGTTGACCACTTTCATCAGGTGGTTCTTCGACAGCCCGTGCTCGCGGGCGAGTTCGGCGATCGTGACCCGCCGGTCCGCCCGCATCGCGCAGGTCATCAGCACGCGCAGCGTGTAGTCGGTGTATTCGGACAGGCGCATGGCA
>JAIYCR010000004.1 GCA_027487905.1 Rubrivivax sp.
ACGCCGGCGCCGCTCGTTGAGAGCCTCCACCGGCAGCGTTCTGGAGTCGATCTTGTCCATGCTCGATCTGACTCTACGGCATGCAATAAGTTCAACCGTTTAGTGCCGGATCAATAGGGCCTGACGAGGCGGCGTTCATCCAGGCCCAGCGCAGCTTCTACATGGCCACCGTATCGGAAACAGGCTGGCCCTATGTCCAGCACCGCGGCGGCAACCCGGGCTTCCTGAGGGTCGTCGACGCCAAGACCCTGTCCTTCACCGATGTGCCTGGCAACCGGCAGTTCATCAGCGTCGGCAACCTGGCGCACAACGATCGCGTGGCTTTGATCCTGGTCGACTACGCGCACCGGCAGCGATTGAAGATCCTCGGCCGACTGTCGGTGCTTGAGATCGTGGGCGAAGGGCGACCGCTGCGCCAGATGACGATCCAGGTTGAAGGCTTTGACTGGAACTGCCCGCAACACATCCCAGTGCGCTTCGAAGCCGATGATGTCAAACGGGCGCTTGACGAGCGCGACCAGCGCATTGCCGAGGTCGAGGCCGAACTGGCGCGGGCTCGACGGGGTTGAATATCGGGCGCAGCCTCTTTTCGGTGGCGAGGCCAGCATTGTCGGCGGGGGCTATGTCGCCGCGCGCCCGGGCGACCTGTCAACCGCGCAGCGTCGCCGCGAGCGTGGCGGGATCGAAGCTGATGGGTACGCGACGCACCAGTTGACCCTCTGCGGACAACACGAGCAGGGTCGGGAACCCCTGAACGGCATAGCGTTGCATGAATGCCCGCGCCTCAGGCGATTCGTAGTCAACGCGCGAAAGCACATAGCCTGTCGTGATCGCCTGCTTGACGGACGTGTTCGTGAACACCTCGGCGTGCAGCACGCGGCACGTCGGGCACCAGATCGCCGAAAAGTCCACTAGCACGGGCTTGCCCTGCGTCTTGGCCAGTGCCAATGCCCGCTCCAGAGGCAGGAACTCGAGCGCAGTGGCTTTGAGCGCGGCCTCGCCGCGTTCGGTCTGCCAGGCGGTGTGCGCGAAGTAGCTGCCGGTCGCGACGACTGTGGCAACAAGGATCCAAAGCGCGCGGCGCTTCAACACAGGCAGGTTCATCGAGGGCGCTCCAAGAGTGCCCTGAGCATAGGGCCGACACGGCTTCGCTTCCGGGCGAGTCTCCTGTGGCTGGACGGAGTCCGACGGATGCCAGCAGAATCGACGAATCCGCAGCCACCGTCCAAGATCCAGCCATGCTGAAGTTCTACTACTCGCTCGCACCAAATCCCATGAAGGTAGCCCTCTTCCTGGAGGAGTCGGGCCTGCCCTACGAGGCCATCCCGGTGGACACGCGCAAGGGCGAGCAACATGCCACCGCGTTCACCGCCTTGAACCCAAACGCCAAGGTGCCAGTGATCGTCGACGGGGAGACGACGGTCTTCGATAGCAACGCGATCCTGCTGTTCCTGGCCGAGAAGACGGGCCAGTTCCTGCCCTCGCCCCAGGACCACGGACCCATGCTCTCGTGGCTGATGTTCGTGGCTTCCGGCATCGGGCCTTTCACCGGCCAATGCGTGCACTTCAAGCACTACGCGCCCGAACCCAACCCCTACGCGCTCAACCGCTATGACTTCGAAGCCTGGCGGCACTGGAAGATTCTCGAAACCCACTTGGCGGACCGATCGTGGATGGTCAGCGGGCAGTACACACTGTTGGACATGGCTGTATGGGGCTGGGCGCGAGCTGTGCCCTTTGCGCTCGGCGCCGAAGCCTGGGAGCAACTGCCCCATGTGAAGCGGCTGCTCGATGCGGTGAATGAGCGACCCGCCGCGCAGCGTGCCGCCGCGCTGAAGGACCGGTATGCATTCAAGACCGAGCTGGACGACGAAGCGCGGCGTGCGATGTTCCCGCAGAACGAAAGACTCGAGAGTTGATCGGCATGAACATCCAGGCACTGGCCTTCGACACTGGCGGCACGGTGCTCGACTGGCACAGCGGACTCGTGCGCGCCCTCTCCGGCATCGGCTCGCGGCACGGGATCGAACGCGACTGGCACGCGATGGCCAACGACTGGCGGCGGCGGACGATGAAGCACATCGTCGGCCAGGTGCATCCGGCATTCCACATGGACGACGTGCACAGGCGCGTGCTTGACGAGACACTGGCCGAGTTCGACCTCGAGGCGATATCGGTGGCGGAGCGCGAGGAACTCTGGCGCACTTGGCACAAGCTGGACGCCTGGCCCGACTTCGTGCCTGCGCTCGCCGTACTGCGCCAGCGCCTGCCAGTGGTTTCGTTCACGATGCTTCCGACAGCGCTGGTGATCGACGTCTCGCGCCGCAACAACATCACCTGGGACGCGATCGTCTCGTGCGAGATGGTCGGTGTCTACAAGCCGAACGCCGAGGCCTACCAGACCGCGGCACGCTGGCTGAACCTGCCGCCGCAGGCGATCCTCATGGTGGCTTGCCACAACTTCGACCTCAACGCTGCGCAAGACGCCGGCATGCGCACAGCTTTCGTCAGGCGCCCTGACGAGTGGGGCCCTGCCGGCCCGCCCGACCCGAACCCGAACAGGAACTACGACTTCATCGAGGACGGTTTCGACGGCCTGCGCAAGCGCGTGCTGGCGACGCTATGACTCCGAGGTCATCAAGCGCTCCCCGCCCGGCATGAAGACCATCCGCGATCTCAACAGGCCACCCCAGATCGAGGGTCGGGTCGAGTCCATCATCGTGAGAGGGTCGCCGCGAGATCGGGCGAGCACGGTCGAAGGAACCGTGGCCCTGGCGGGCATCGGCCTCGCCGATGATCGGCTGGGGCAACGTGGCGAATCGGAACTGTCCACCCGCCAGGTGACGCTCATCCAGGCCGAACACCTGCCGGTGATTGCAGGCCTGGCGCGTGTCGACCCCATCGACCCGATCGGCCTGCGCCGCAACCTCGTGATCTCGGGCATCAACCTGCTCGCGCTGAAGAATGCCAAGCTGAAGGTCGGCGCCGCGCTGCTTGAAATCGTTGGCCCTTGCCAACCTTGTTCGCGCATGGAAGAGACCATCGGCCCGGGCGGGTACGCAGCGATGCGCGGACATGGCGGGATGACTGCCCGCGTACTCGTCGGAGGCCCGATCAACGTCGGCGACGTGGTCAGGGCGGAAGACGACTAGTTTCACCCTACGCGTCCTGAAGATGCCTGCAACGCACATCCCCACGCCTCGAAGCACAGATGCGAACCCACCGCGCTGCGCTGAGGTCAGCTCGTTAGCCAGGTAACTTCGCCGCCAGCAGATCGATCTTTTCGATGTTCGGCGGTGTACTGAGCAGGGCAGCTGCGTTGGCCATCAACGCGGCGGCGATCGGGCCGTGCAGGTGAGCCTGGCGGCCCGCCTCGTCGGCAAAGGCGTCGAAGACGCCGAACGTCGTGGGGCCGAACTTCAATGCGAACCAGGCGGTGGTGCCCGACTCGGCGTTGGCGAGCGGCAACGCGCCGGCCAGAAAGTCGGCAACGGCGGCCTCCTGGCCAGGCTTGGCTTCGAGGCGGACAAACAGGGCGAACTTGGTCATGGAGTGATCCTCTGGTTGAACGGTTGACTGCATTGGCGAGTCCGCAGTCTCAGGCACGACGGCAATATCCGCGAGTGGCAGGAATGCCAACATTGATATCATTTTTGCCATGCGACTCCACATTCTTGTTCTCGACGGCGTGTTCGACCTGGGCCTTGCGGCCCTCACGGACACACTGGGCACAGCCAATGAACTGTCGGGCTCGCTCGCACAGGCGCCGGCGCCTATCGAAGTCACGTTGGTCGGAGTGAGGCGTCGTGTGCGCACCGCGCATGGTCTGACGGTGCCGGTTGTGCCGATGCACTGTGTGCGGAACCCCGACGTCGTGCTCGTGCCCGCGCTCGGCGCCAAGATGCCGGACACGCTCGCTGCACGCCTGGAACGCGCTGACGTGGCCGACGCGGTCGTCGCGTTGCAGCAGTGGTCAAACTTCGGCGCGGCCGCTGGCGCCGCCTGCACCGGCACCTTCTTGCTGGCGGAGAGCGCGCTGCTTGATGGCCAGCGCGCCACGACTTCATGGTGGCTGGCGCCGATGTTTCGGCAGCGCTATCCGCACGTGGCGCTCGACGAGACTCGCATGCTCGTGAACTCGGACGGCTTCACCACGGCCGGCGCCGCCTTGGCCCATCTCGACCTGGCGTTGAGCGTCGTGCGCAGCCGCAGCCCGGTGCTGGCAGCACTGGCCGCGCGTTACCTGCTGGTAGAGGCACGCGGATCGCAGGCTGAGTTCGTGATCCCCGATCACCTCGCCCACGCCGACCCGGTGGTCGAGCGCTTCGAGGGCTGGGCTCGGCAGCAGCTCGCGCACGGGTTCTCGCTCGCCGAAGCGGCCGTTGCAGCGGGCGCGAGCGAACGCACATTGGCGCGGCGCGTGCAAAGCGTGTTGGGCAAGACACCGCTGTCGTACTTCCAGGATCTGCGCGTCGAGCGTGCGTTGCATCTGCTGCGCACCGGCAGCGAGAGCGTCGACCAAATCGCCGCGCAGATCGGCTACTCCGACGGGGTGACCCTACGCGCCTTGTTGCGACGCAAGCTGGGCCGCGGCGTGAGGGAGTTGCGCGCGCGTACCTGATCGGCTCCTGTTGCTGCAGAGTCGATGGACAGCCCGAAAGCTGCCGTCACTGAAAGTCTGCAGAGGGCCGGAGCTTCAGGCCGGTGAGCGGCGAAGCCGACGTTGCCCTGCGCCGATAGCCCAAAGTCTTCGAGCGCATTGCACGAGAACCCATCGGCGCGGAACTAGAGCCACGGAGCGGTTGTCGACTTTCCCATCGGCCGGGGCCGAGGCACAGACCGTGCCAACCGCGCTACTCCGCTACTGCGCCCCTCGAATCGCCTGGCCATCGACCGACCGCGTGATGGGGCAGTTGACGACGATATTGGTGATTTGCAGACTCAGTTCCTGTGCATCTGCCGCGCGCAAGATCTGCTCTTCGGACCTCAGTTCCCGAGCCAACGCTGGCTTGCTCCATCGCACCAGCACCATGCGCCACAGTGGGCTGTAGGACGAGTCTGCGTTGGTCGGGCCGGTCGGCGAAGGCGCCGACTGGAAAACCGTGATCTGCGAGTCGTCCGCGAACTTGTAGACCCGCTCGACGACCGAGGGCCTGCCCGGCGCGGGAAGCGCTTGAGCCAGCCGAGGCACGAGGTTGACGCCCAGCGCTTGGGCCATGGCCGGGTTCGAGATGTCGGTGGTGACGTACTCGACCTTGCGTCCATCCATCCAGGCCTGGTTCAAGGGCAGGGAAACGGAGGCGTGTGGCCCCGAACCGCCGAGCGAGGTGCAGGCGCTCGACAGCAGCGCTGCAAGGATGCAACAGACAAGGCGCAATTCAGACATGAGGCTTGATGCTACCCAGCCGCAGGGCTTCCAGCACCTGCATCGGCTCTGCGCGTTGACGATAGTCGGCCTCGACATGGGCCAGCGCAACGCGGCCACTGGCGTCGATCAGGTAGGTGGCCGGGATGGGCAGCACCCAGCGGCCGTTGCCATTCAGCGTCGGCAGGTCATTGCCGGCCTTGGCGTAGAGCTCGACCAGTTCGGGATTCATGGTGAAGGCGATGCCAAAGGCCCGTGCGGCGGCCAGGTTGCTGTCGCTCAGAACGGGGAATGCGAGCTCATTCTTCTCGGCGGTCGTGAGCGAGTTGTCCGGTGTCTGCGGTGAGATGGCCACCAGGGTGGCGCCCCGTTCGCGCAGTTGCGGCAGCAGCCGCTGCCACTCGCGCAGTTCCAGGTTGCAGTACGGGCACCAACCACCGCGGTAGAAGACGATCACCAGCGGCCCGTCGGCGTTCAGTACCCTCAGCTCGACTGGCTTTCCATTGGCGTCGGGCAAGGTCAATGGCGGCAGTTCGGCGCCGACCTGCAGGGCAGCCGATTCGATGCCGGTGGCGCGCAATTGCGCGGTAGCGGCCTCCATCACCGCTACGCGGTCGGCTGGCGCGCGCTGCTTGAAGCCAGCCTGGTATTCGGCGAGTTGCTGGGTCAATGTGCTCATGTTCGTTTCCTTTCGCATCGGGCAGGCGTGGGCGACGGGTCAGCGCGGGCGTGCACTGCCTGCCGTGACAGTGATCAGCAGGCCGGTCACCGCGATCAGCAGGCCCGCGGCTTCGATTCCCGTCGGTACATGTCCGAGCACGGGCCAGGCGAGGAAGGCGGCGATGCCAGGTGCCAGCGCCGGAAAGACCGCCGCCCGCGCAGGTCCCAACAAGGCCACCATCTTCGAATACGTGTACAGCGTTCCAGCGCCGGCAATCAGGCCCTGCACGACCGCTTCGGTCCAGAGCACGGTCGGTGCGACAGCCAGCAGGCGCTGGATACCCACGGTCGCCAGGTAGACCGGCACATAGGTCATCAGGGCCGCGAACGAGATGACAGCCGTGGCCAGCAGCGGATCCAACCGCTGCTTGCGCATGACGATGCCGAAGCCTGCCCACAGCGTGCCGGCAGCTATGAAGAGGGCGTCACCCCACAAGGCGCGTCCGGTCAGGCTGCGAATCTCCAGGCCAGACAGCACCACCAGGCCGGACACCACGACGGCGATGCCTACGACCTTGCGCAGCGTCAGACGGTCGCCCAGAAAGACAGCCGACATCAGGGTACCCATCACGCTCATCGCCGTGAACGGGAATACGGCGGCATGGGTTGCCGGGGCCCACTGCAGGGCCGTGAACATCAGCAGCCCGAACAGCGGACCTGCCAGGAATGCGACCGCCAGCCAGGAGCGCCAGCGCGAGAACAGGGCACGCGCGTCGCGCCACAAGGCCAGCGCCAGCACCGGCAGCGTGACCACGCCGGCCACGCCGAAGCGCAGAAAGGTCATGTCCGACGAGTCCATGCCTCGCGAGATGCCCCAGCGTGCGAAGACTGTGTAGAGCGCGCCGATGCTGGCTGCAACCAGGCCCACCAGCAGCCCCCTCGCCAACGTTGACTCAAACGGCTTGGATGCGGCCATGCTGACAGGGGCTGAGATGCTGCTCACGGGCGGCTCCGGGTTCAGTGGCCGCAATCAAGCGTCCAGTGCGGGCGCCGGGGGGAAGTCCACCGCGATCTGCGTGGCGCCGTGCAGGAAGTTGCTGACCATCTTGTCGCCCACGACGACCAGGGCGTCGACCAGGTTGCCCTCGGTCCAGCCAGCGGCGAAGAAGGCTTGCACCAATGCCGGGTCGGCATGGCCTCGTTCCAGCGTGATGTTGCGAACGAGCTTGGCCAGCGCGTCCAGGCGCGCATCGAAGCTGGCACCGCCGCGTCGAATCTCCAGGATCTGCTCGGGCGTGAAGCCCACCATCTTGCCCAGCGCCGTGTGCGCAGCCAGGCAGTAGGCGCAGCTATTGACCTGGCTGACCACCAGGTTGATCACTTCGCGCGCCTTCGGGCTGAGCGAGCTCTTGGCGTTCTGCAGCGCCAGGTAGGTGGCCAACGCCGTGTCGGAGTGCGCGAAGGTGGCATACAGGTTGGGCACGAAGCCCAGGCCCTTCTTGAGGTTGTCGAAGATGGCCTGGTTGGCGGGCGAGACTTGCTCGTAGGTGGGGACGGTGATGGTCTTCATGAGGTGCTCCGGTTCAGTCGTGGTTGGGGTTGCAGGATTACTGGGCGGTGTAACCGCCGTCGACGGCGATGCTCTGGCCCGTGAGGAAACGCGCCTTGTCCGACGCCAGGAAAACGATGGTCTGGGCGATCTCGTCGGGCGTGGCGCCGCGCTTGGCGGGCATCATTCCCAGCAGGCCGGCCTTGGCTTCTTCGTTGCCGCCGGTGAAGCGTGTGAGCATCGCGGTCTCGACCGGGCCGGGCGCCACGGCGTTGACGCGCACGCCAGCCGCCGCCACTTCCAGGGCGGCGCTCTTGGTCAGGCCTTCGACGGCGTGCTTGCTGGCCACGTACACCGAGGCGCCGGCCATGCCGACCTGGCCCGCGATGGACGACAGGTTGATGATGGAGCCGCTGCCTTGCTTCAGCATCACCGGGATCTGATGCTTCAGGCTCAGCAGCGTGCCCAGCACGTTGGTGTCGAAGGTCGCGCGGTAGTTGGCGGCGGTCTGCCCGGCGATGGGGCCGACTTCGCCTTCGACGCCCGCGTTGTTCACGGCGACGTCAAGGCGGCCAAAGCGCTCGACGGTCTGGCTGACCAGCGATCGCACCTGGGCTTCGTCGGTCACGTCGGCCAGCAGGAATTCGGCCTTGGCACCCAGGGCACGCAATTCGGTCGCGAGTTGATGGCCGGCTTCTTCGCGACGGCCGGACACGACGACGTTGGCGCCTTCGCGGGCGAAAGCCAGGGCGGTGGCGCGGCCGATGCCGGTCAGCGCGCCAGTGATCAGGACGGTGGGGGTGTTCATTGCAGACTCCTTCGACGAAGGTGGTGGTTCGGTGAAGTGAACTGTGATTCCTGAGCGGGAGTGGCGGTAGCCAGTAATTGGGCCTAACATTCATTCCCGTTTGGACTGAATAGAGGCGGAATTGTGGATCGGTTGCAGGCCATGCAGACCTTCGTTCGCGTCGTGGAGACGGGTAGCTTCTCGGCCGTGGCGCGCGAGCAGACCAGCACGCAGAGTGCTGTCAGCAAGCAGGTCGCCGCCCTGGAGCGGCACCTGGGCGCCAAGCTGCTGACCCGCACCACTCGAACCCTGGCACTGACGGATGACGGTGAGCGCTACTACGAAGACGCCCGGCGGCTGGTGGCGGAGGTCGTGGAAGCGGAAGGCCAACTGCGTCGCGGCGAACAGCAACTCAGTGGTTGGCTGCGGGTGGCCGCCTCGGTGGGCTTCGGCACCCGGGTGCTGCGCCCGCATGTGCACAGCTTCCTGGCGGCGCACCCAGGTGTGAAGATCGACCTGAAGCTCAACGACGGATTCATCGACCTCGTCGAGCACGGCATCGACCTGGCCGTGCGCATCGGCAACCTGGCCGACAGCACCCTGGTGGCGCGACGCATCGGCCGTATCCGCCGCGCCGTGGTGGCCAGCCGGGCCTATGTGCAGGCAGCTACGCCAGAGCGGCCGATGCCCAGCATTCCGGAGGACCTGAAGCGGCACCCGTGCATCGTCTACACGGAGTTGCGCAGCCGCAATCTGTGGGACTTCAGCACACCCGACGGATCAACGGTCTCGGTTCGGGTCGAAGGCCCGTTGCAGACCAACGCATCGGACATCGTCCGCTCAGCGGTGCTCGACGGTGTCGGCGTCGCGTATTCGCCCACCTGGCTGTTCCAGGACCTGATCGATGCAGGCGACGTGCAGGTCCTGCTGCCGGCCTGGCAGACCAGCCCATTGCCGCTGCATCTGGTGAGCCCGCCGGAGCGGCGTCACGCAGCGAAAGTCCGGGCGTTTTCTGAGCACCTGGCCGCCGCCCTGGCCGATTGTTCGATGTGCAGCTGATGGCAAGTCGAACGCCGGCCGTCGAAGCTTGCTGCCGTACGCGTCGACGCTGTACTTGGATCCCACGGAAGCAGTTCTTCCGGATACGCCGCTGAAGTCTCGGCCGCCGCTGCCGAAATAGTCGCATGAAACAGATGAAGGTCTCGACGCGTCTTGCGATTCTGGTCGGCTCCATGGCCGTGCTGGTCTACAGCATCGGGGAGTTGGGCCTCTTCGGCATCACCGATTCCAATGAGCAACTGCAATCGGTGTACGAAGACCGGGCGGTCCCGGCAGCAGAACTCGGAGACATCCGTGCGCAGTTGTTGGAAGCGCGACTGGCGGTGAACGCTTTCGTGGTGACACCGACGCCGGAGTTCGCGGCTCAGAAAGTTGCGCTCATCGAAGCGAGTTTGGCCAGCATCGAGAAGAAGTGGCAGGTCTATGCCGCAAAGCCGCGCGATGCTCAGGAGTCCGCACTCGTGCAGGCCTTTGCGGCCGAGAACGCCAAGCTGCGGAATGAAGGCTTCGAGCCTGCGCTCGCGGCGCTACGTGCCGCTGACCCGGCGCAGGTCCAACGCGTGCTAGTCCAGAAGGTCCGTACGCAATTCGCACCCACGGAGATGGCACTCAAGCAGCTGGTGAGCTTTCACCTGGATGCGGCCAAGCGACAATTCGAGGAGGCCACCGCGCGCTACCGGACGATTCAGAAAATCGCCATCTCTGCGGTGGTCTCCGGGCTTCTGTTCAGCGTCCTGTTCGGTTTTGCCTTGATCCGATCCCTCGGACGCCAACTGGGTGGAGAGCCTTGGCAGGCCGCCGCCGTTGCACAGCGCGTGGCCGCCGGCGATCTCAACGCAGACATCCAGCTCAGGGCCGGCGACAGCACGAGCCTGATGGCCCATCTCAAGGCAATGCAGGAGGGTCTCACCGACGTGGTGAAGCGGGTGCGAAGCAATTCAGACTGCGTCGCCACCGCCAGCAGTCAGATCGCCAGTGGCAACAGTGACCTGAGCGTGCGCACCGAGCAGCAGGCGAGCGCTCTGCAGGAGACCGCAGCCTCCATGCAGGAACTGACTGCCGCTGTGGCGCGCAATGCCGACAGCGCACTGCAGGCGAACCAGCTGGCCCGTGCGGCGTCGGGGCTGGCGGCCAAGGGTGGCGTTGTCGTCGGCCAGGTCGTGACGACCATGAAGGGGATCAACGACAGCAGCAAGAAGATCTCCGACATCATCGGCTTGATCGACGGCATTGCCTTCCAGACCAACATCCTGGCGCTGAATGCGGCGGTGGAGGCCGCCCGGGCGGGTGAACAAGGACGAGGCTTCGCGGTCGTGGCCAGCGAAGTGCGCAGCCTGGCGCAGCGCAGCGGCCAGATGGCTCGCGAGATCAAGTCACTGATCAGCGCCAGCGTCGAGCGCGTCGACGAGGGGACTGCACTGGTCGACCAGGCTGGATCGACCATGACCGACGTTGTGAACTCCATTCAACGCGTCACCGACATCGTCACGGAAATCAGTGCCGCCAGCGACGAGCAACGTGCCGGCGTCGGCCAGGTCGAGCAAGCCCTATCCCGGATGGATCACGGCACGCAGCAAAACGCCGCACTGGTCGAGGAGTGTGCGGCGGCCGCCGAATCCCTCAAGCAGCAGGCAACGGCGCTGGTGGAGGCTGTGGCCGTGTTCTCAGTGGGGTCGGTGCCGGCACACAGGTAGTTCCGGGCTCACACGACATGTCGCTGGCGCTTCAGCAACGCCTTCGACGCTATTGCAGGTGCTCGAGGATCACCGCCTTGACTTGCGCATAGCGCGTCCAGGGCAGGAAGTGGTTCATCTCCGGGATCCGAACGATGTTCAGGGTCGTGGCGTGGGTGAGCATCTTCTGGGCGAAGTCGGCGTTTTCCGGCGGCACTAGGTCGTCCTTGCCGCCCTGCATCACCGTCACGCGCTGAGTCACCCGTGGCCACAGCGGCAGCATGGCCTCAAGCTCATCCTTCAGTGCGCGTATCTCCCGGTTGGTGACCACCAGCACGGCGGGAAGCATCCAGGAGATCACCGGCCAGTCGGCGGGATACTGGTACCAGGCGGTCTGCTCCATGGCCGGGTCGATCGAGCCGGCGAGGATCACCAGGTCGGTCACCTTGCTGCTGTTGTCCATCGCCAGCCGTATCGCCAAGGGGCCACCGAAGGAATGACCGACCAGCAACACCCGGCGCCCCGAGGCTGCCCTGTCCAGCAGGGGCGCGATGTCGCGCGCCTGCTGCACCAGCGAACGCTCGACGTCGCCCGCGCCCGACCCACCGAAGCCCGGCCGGTCCACGGCGATCAGTTCGGCCCTCTGTGTCAGGTCGGGATCGGTGAGGAAGTCAGCCCAGCCTCGCCAATCGCCGGGCGAGCCGTGTAGGAAGACGATCAGTGGCTTGTCGGGTCCACGTCCGACGCCGACGTAGCGCATTTGACGCTTACCGACCGTGTAGGTGACGAAGGCAGACGGGTCGTCGCGCTGCAGCTTGAGCGCCAAGGCGCTGGTACGCGATTCCATCTCCACAATCTCGGATGGCATCAGCAGGTTGCAGCCCGACAACAGATACGGCACGAGCGGCAGCAGCAGCCACTGCCATGGTCGACGTAGTCGCTGGGGGACGGGGAAACTGAGCGCCGGTGCTGGCATTGGGGTCATCCTTGGGCGCACTGCGCCACATGAATGCGGTACTTGGCAAAGTGTGTCACCGCATCGTGACCTGCGCTTGCCGCCGAGCGTGGGTGGTGAAGGCCGTGCATCATCCGATGGCGAGAGGGCAACCGCATGTCATGGTTCATTGCCGTTCTGAGGTCGGTTCGGGTGGGCATGCTCCTGGGTCGTGGCTTCTTCACCGTGAGGCGCCTGTCGGCGACGACCCCATCGGCGCATCGCGAAGCGCACATTCAGGAGTGGGCTTGCGCCGTGCTGCAGGCCCTCGGCATCCAGGTCCGGCTGCAAGGCGCGATCCAACCCGGGCTGCTGCTGGTTGCCAACCATGTGTCGTGGCTGGACGTCATCGTGATGCACTCGCTGTGCCCAGAGGTCCGATTCGTTGCCAAGGCTGATGTGCTGCGCTGGCCGGTGATCGGCTCCCTGGCACGGGGTGCCGGTACGCTTTTCGTCCAGCGGGACCGGCCGCGAATGGCGGCTCGGATCGTGAGCGAGGTGACTTCCGTGCTCGGCAGTGGTGGCACGGTGATGGTCTTCCCGGAAGGCACAACGACCGACGGCGTTGCGGTGTTGCCGTTTCGCTCCAGTCTCCTTCAGGCCGTGTTCGCCGGAAATGGCACCGCGCAGCCGATCGCCTTGCGCTATTCCGAGGGAACACATTCCATCAGCCCAAGCGTGCGATACCAGGGCGACGATTCGCTCGTACAGAGCATCTGGTGGTTGTGTCGTGCTCGCTGTGTGGTGGCCAAAGTCATCGCGTTGCCGCTGCGCGTCGCGAGCAACGCTGACCGCAAGGCCTTCGCGGCCGCGCTCAGGGCCGATATTGAACAAGCCCTCACACGATGAACCGCCCCCTTCGCTGCATGGCCACCACGGCAGGCGTCTGCACGTCGATCCAGGTGAGGAAGTCCACGGTCTTGAACTCGCGGTCCAGCGCCGGTGGCCCGCAGATCGCAGAACCCAACGCAAGGTAGGCGGATAGCAGGCGCGGAATGCGCGGGGCGGGCGTTGCCACCGCGTCCAGCGGGCAGGCGAACTCTGGCCGCGGCCGTGCCTGCCACGCTGGCGGCGCCAGGTGGGGCAGGAGCTGCTGGTACGCCGCAGCGCCCACGGCCGCGTCCTGAGTGGTGAACGAGCTGCAGCCGATGAGGTAGCGCGCGCCCTGGTCGCGCGCGTAGGTGCCGATGCCCTTCCAGAGCAGGTTGAGGACCGCGAAACTGCGATGTCGGGCGTGGATGCACGCACGCCCCAGTTCGAGAATCTCGCCACGGCTGGCCTCGAAGGGCGAGAAGTCGAACTCGCGCTCGCTGTAGTAGCCAAGCCCGTCGCGAGCGCGATGCCCCGTCTGCAAACGGTAGGTGCCCACGACGCTGCCGTCCGTGGTGTCCTCGACGATCAGGTGGTCGCAGATGTCGTCGAAGGGGTCGGCGTCCAGACCGGTGTCGTACGACTGAACCAGGCCCTCGTCGAGTTCAAGGTTGAAGACCTCGAAGCGCAGCGCCTGTGCGGCTCGGAGGTCTTCGCGGCTCCCCGCCAGACGTGCCGCATAGACCGGTGCCGGCTGCGCGCGCTGCGTGGTCGATATGGCGGGATCGGGTTGGGTCATGGGCGGAGCTGCAAGTTGACAGGATGCGCTGCACGAGCGGGGGAGGCGCTCCAAGAGTCGCCCAAGCTCCGCCATCCTTACAAGAATCGACCGGTGTAATGAATGCGCGCGCTGTGCGACTATGGGCGGTGCTTGTGGCAGCGGTATGTCCCGACGCGCAGGCCGCGGGAGCAGATCGATGTCACAGGCAGCGGAGCGGAGCAAGGCGGAGGAGGTGCGCGCTGCGCTGCCGGGGCCCGCGAACCGTGCCACTAGGCCGACGGCACCTCCGCTGCGAACTGCGTTGGGTGTGGCACTTGCCGCAGTGGGTTTTGCGCCGCCCGGACCGAAGGCCCCGTTGTCGCTCACGGAAGGCATGCGCGGGTCGATGCCTGTCGGCAAGGCGCCTGGCGCCAGGATCAGCTTTCTGCGCGCCGGCGATCCTTCCGGCACTTGTGTGGTGCTGGTGCATGGGACGCCCGGCTCGGCCACCGGTTGGGCCGACTACTTGACGGCGCCGCCAGCAGGCACCGATGTCTTCGCCCTGGATCGGCCCGGTTTTGGTGCCAGCGCCCCGGACGGTGCAGTACCGAGCCTCGCAGCGCAGGCTGCGGCTGTCTTGGCGCTGCTGCCGACGGACCGCCGCCCGGTCGTGTTGTTGGGGCACTCGTTGGGCGCGCCGATCGTCGCTTGGGCGGCTGCGCAGCTTGCAGCCGAACAACCGGAGCGTTCCGTCGCCATTGTGATGCTGGCGGGGTCGCTGGACCCCTCGCAGGAACGAGTCCACATCATGCAGCAGGTTGGTGCCTGGGCGCCTGTGCAGTGTCTGCTGCCCCGCGTCATCCGCAACGCCAACGCCGAGCTGATGGCGCTGAAGCCCGAACTCGAAGCGCTGGGCACAATCTTGCCCTCGGTCAAGGCCAAGGTCGTGATCGTGCATGGCACAGCGGACGACCTTGTCCCGGTGGCCAACGTGGCCTACATGCAGGAGCGTTTCAGCGGCGCACGCGGCATCAGCACCATTCTGCTGGAGGGGCTGAACCACTTCTTGCCGTGGAACTCGGAAGGCGCGGTGCGCGAGGCGCTGCACATTGCGCTGGAGCGCTCGTGTTGACATCGTTCGGCGTCGAGCTTTCGGCCCTGTCGGCCTGGTTTCAGGCCGCGCTGGCCGGTATGGCGGCGCCTGCCGTCATCGCACTCGTGCTGGCACTGACGACGCTGCTGCTCGAGGACCTCGCCATCGCCGCCGGCGTGGCATTGGCCACCCAGGGCTTGATCTCGTGGGAACTGTCGATCGCGGCCGTCGGGGGCGGCATCGCCCTGGGCGACCTGGGTCTGTACGCGATGGGCCTGGGCGCAACGCGCGTGCCCTGGTTGCGCAAGCGCTACGTGGGTGACAAGTCCACGTGGGCGAGGGAGCAGATCGTGCGCCGTCTGCCCAGTGCGGTGCTAATGGCCCGCGTGGTGCCGGGCCTGCGCCTGGCCACATACACGGCCTGCGGCTTCGTCCGCGTGCCGATCGTCCCTTTCACGGGCTGGGTGATCCTGGCCGTGACGCTGTGGACCGTCGGCCTGTACGGACTGAGTGCAGCCATCGGCCAGGCGCTGGCCAAGCACCTTGGCCTGCCGCCGCCCTTGGCCGTGGCCATTCCCATCCTCGTGCTGGCCGCGGCAGTGCCGCTGGTGCGGCATCTCCGAACACGTTTCACTACAGCACGCCCATGACCCCGATGCCCCGCTCAGCAGCCCCCATGTTCAGCGACCCACCCTCGGCCTTGGCCAAGGCGGAACCCCCGAGCAGAGATCCCGCCGCGCGACCTCACCAGGGCATGCCGCCGCTGGGCCTGGACGGGCCGGCGTTGAGCTTCTTCGAGTTCTGGCCCATGTGGGCGTTTTATCCACCCGTGATGCTGTACGCGGCCTGGCTGATGCTGCGTTACCGCGGCGTTCTGCTGCCGACGGTGGCCAACCCATCGTTCCCGGGCGGTGGTTTCTATGGTGAGAGCAAGGCCGAGATCCTGGCGCTGGCCATGCGCCACACGCCGGAGTGGGTCGCCCCCTTCATTGCTGTCCAGCGGCCCGAAGCCGCAGAAGCAGATCCGCACTCGGAGTGCGAAATCGCGCTGGCCCTGCTGGCTGGCGCGGGCCTGAGCCTGCCAGTGGTCGCCAAGCCCGACCTCGGTTGCCGCGGAGCGGGCGTCAAGCTGATTCGCACGGCAGACGACCTGCATGCCTACCTTCGGGCCTTTCCGCCGGGCGCAAAGCTGTTGCTGCAGCGCCTGGTGCCGTTCGAAGGCGAAGCCGGCATCTTCTACTGCCGAAGACCAGGCCAGGCGAGCGGCCGCATCGTGTCGATCACCCTGAAGTACTTCCCGCATGTCACCGGTGATGGCCGCCGCACCCTGCGCCAGTTGATCCTGGACGACCCGCGCGCCGGCAAGCTGTCGCACCTCTACCTGCGGCGCCACACGGCACGGCTGGACCTGGTCCCGGCGGCTGGGGAATCGATCCGGCTGGCCTTTGCAGGCAGCCACAGTCGGGGCGCGATCTTCCGCAACGGCACACACCTCGTCACGCCCGAGATGGAAGCCTCTTTCGACGCCATCGCCAAGCGCCTGCCGGAGTTCCACTTCGGACGCTTCGATGTGCGCTTCGAGGATTTTGCGGAAGTACAACGCGGCCGCGCTTTCACGATCGTCGAGGTCAACGGTGCCGGTGCCGAGAGCACCCACATCTGGGATCGGCAGACGACCTTGCCGCAGGCCTGGCTGGCGCTGATGCGCCAGTACCGCTGGTTGTACGAGATTGGTCACGCGAACCGGGCGCGCGGATTCAAGCCGATGAGCTGGGCCCATTTCATGCGCGACTACCGGCGCGAGAAGCTCTTGACGCCGCAGTACCCAGCCACGGACTGACCTGCTCCGAGAGAAGGGGGTGCCGGCCGCAAGAAAGACGTAAATCCTGGGCCACGGCGACGACAGAAGCTCATTCGAAGCCCCTCTCGCTGCCCAACACCACGCCGCCACTGCCATGCAGACTCTTGCAAACTCCACGATGGAACGCCTGCTGAGCTTCAACCAGCAAGTGATCGATCAAGCGCTGGCGGTGGTGAGCGGACATGAAGTGTCGGGTTCGTCGACCGGTTCGCCATCGTTTTCCGGTCCTGTCGGCGCGCACCTGCGGCATGTGATTGAGCACTATGAAGCGCTGATCCATGGCCTGCCCCTTGGCGTGGTCGACTACGACGGTCGCCCGCGTGACCGTCAGCTCGAGGCGAGCGCGGCGCTGGCCCGGGATCGTCTGCAGAGTTTGCGCCAGATGCTCGGCCAATGGACGCCCGACATGCTGGACCGGCCCGTGCAAGTGCTCGGCCAGGGCGGCGTCGCAGGCGACTTCGATTTCCGTGTGACCTCCAGCGTCGGGCGTGAGCTGGTCTTTCTGGCCAGCCACGCCGTGCACCACTTCGCGCTGCTGTCTGCACACCTTCAACGGCACGGGATCTCCGTGCCGACCCACTTCGGCAAGGCACCCGGAACAGTGGCGAACGAGATTGCCACACGCCGGGCCACTGCCCCATCCGACAACCAGGAGCTTTCATGTCTCAGTCTCTCTCTTTCGGCCTGACCCGCCGCGTTGCCGTGGCCTCAGCGCTCGCGGTGGCCGGCATGCTTTTCGCCACGGCCGCCTCGGCGGCGGAACCGCCGATCAACACGCTGAAGAACAGCCTCTTCGGTGGCCGCACGGACACAGCCATCAACGGCTATGACACGGTGGCCTACTTCACGGTCGGCAAGCCATTGAAGGGCCAGGACGCGCTGGCCACGGAATGGATGGGTGCGAAGTGGAAGTTCAGCAGCCAGGCCAACCTTGACCTGTTCAAGGCCAACCCAGAGAAATACGCGCCTCAGTACGGCGGCTATTGCGCCTACGGCGTGGTGCAGGACAACCTGGTGAAAGTCGAACCTGATCAGTTCACGATCCGAGACGGCAAGCTCTACCTCAACTACGACGCCGACATCCAGGCCAAGTGGCTGAAGGATCCCGCCGGCTTCATCAAGTCAGCCGACGCCAAGTTTCCGGCACTGTTGAAGAAATGAACGCGCTCACACTCACCGCCCGGAAAGGCACCGCCATGAACTGGCTCAAGAAGAACGGCCACTGGTTGCTCACGCTGTACGTGGCGTTCGTGTTCATCCAGTCGCTGTTCTTCAAGTTCACCGGCTCGCCCGAGACCGTGTACATCTTTCAGGGCAAGCTGGACCCCTGGGCCGCGTCGCTGGGCTTTGCCGGTGTGTTCGCGCCTGGTGGAATTTTCTCCGCCAAGGTGGTGGGCAGCTTCGAGCTGATCGCTTCCGTCCTGTTGCTGACAGGTGCCGCGCTCTCATCGCACCGCATCGTGCAAGTGCTGGGTGCCGCTTTGGGCCTGGGCGTGATCAGCGGCGCCATCTTCTTCCACCTCTTCACGCCGCTGGGTGTGGCAGTCGTCAACACCGACGGGAGCAGCGACGGCGGCGAGCTGTTCGCCCTTGCCTGCGGCGTGTGGCTGGCCTGTGCGGCTTTGCTCTGGATCCGGCGCTCGACCTGGGTGCCGATGCTGTCACGCGTGACTGGTCGATCGCCTCAGCCTTGACCCCGCGATGAGCTCCAGCCCAGCCACCCCAGCCGCAAGTCGTCGCCGCCGCGCGGCCCCACAGTCCGGCCTGCCCGGCGAGGTGGTGCTGGTGCTACAGGGCGGCGGTGCTCTGGGTGCCTACCAGGTTGGCGTCTACGAGGCGCTGCACGACTCGGGCATCGAGCCTGCCTGGGTTATAGGCACGTCGATCGGCGCCATCAATGCCGCTCTGATCGCCGGCAACGCAGTGGATCAGCGCATGGCGCGCCTCAACGCGTTTTGGCAGCACGTGGAGCAACCGCCCACGATGGCCGGCCCCTTGGACTGGCTCGGCATGGGCAACTGGGTGTCCCGCATGACCACCGTGATGCGCGGCATTCCGGCCTTCTTCGAGCCCAGCATGGCCGCTTTGCGCGGCACGCGCGCCAACGTGGGCGTCGAGTCTGCCGCCTACTACAGCACCGCGCCGCTGCGTCGCACGCTGGGCGAATTGGTGGACTTCGACAGCCTGCAACGCGGGCCGACGCGGCTGACGGTCGGTGCGGTCAACGCGTGCAGCGGTGCGATGCGCTACTTCGACAGCCGCCGCGAAGCGCTGTCCGTCGAACATGTGATGGCCTCGGGTGCGCTGCCACCGGCCTTCCCGGCAGTGCGTATCGACGGCGAACCCTACTGGGACGGCGGCATCTACTCGAACACGCCGATCGAGGCCGTGCTCGACGACCGCCCTCGGCGCGACTCGCTGATCTTCGCGGTCAACGTCTGGCACCAGACCGCGCCCGAGCCAGCGTCGATCTGGGAGGTGATGGGCCGGACGAAAGACATTCAGTTCGCGAGCCGGGCCGACAGCCACATCGCGCGGCAAATGCAGATCCACCGCCTGCGCCACGTGATCCGCCAATTGACGCAGCAGCTCCCGGCCGGCAGGCAGGCCGACCCCGTGGTCAAGGAACTGGCGTCGTGGGGTTGCGGCACCACCATGCATGTGGCCCATCTGCTGGCGCCGCGCTTGGAAAGCGAGGACCACACCAAGGACATCGACTTTTCGTCAGGCGGCGTGAAAGCGCGGCGTGAGGCTGGCTACGCCGACACCATGAGCATGGTCGAACGCTCACCTTGGCGCGAACCGACCGATCCGATCGAGGGCGTGGTTGAACACCACTGACCTCCAGCGTCATGACGAAGCAGTGGCCGCGGCCGCTCGGCATCCACGCAACCCAAGCGCAGAGGAGACGCGATGCACACGCACGACGCCATTGTCATCGGCAGCGGCCAGGCCGGACCTTTTCTGGCCGTGCGCCTGGCGCAGTCCGGCCTGAAGGTCGCGCTGATCGAACGTGAACACTACGGCGGCACCTGCGTCAACGACGGCTGCATCCCGACCAAGACGCTGGTGGCGAGCGCGCGCACGGCGCACGTGGCACGGCGCGCGGCCGAGTACGGCGTCACGCTGGGCGGGGCGGTCAGTGTCGACATGAAGGCGGTGATGGCGCGCAAGGACCGCATCGTGCAGCAGTCTGTCGACGGCCTGACGACATGGCTGCAAGGCACGGCCGGGCTTGAGCTGGTGTGGGGACACGCCCGCTTCACCGGCCCGGATGCCATCGAGGTCAGCGGCCGGGCGTTGTCGGCGCCGAAGATCTTCATCAACGTCGGCGGTCGGCCGGTGCTGCCGGACTGGCCCGGCATCGACGGCGTTCCGGTGCTGACCAACACCAGCATCATGCGTCTGGATATGCTGCCGGACCACCTGATGGTCGTGGGTGGCAGCTACATCGGGTTGGAGTTCGCGCAGATGTTCCGGCGCTTCGGCGCGCAAGTCACGGTGCTTGAAGTTGCCGAGCGTTTGATCGCTCGCGAAGACGTTGAGGTCTCGGCCGAGGTGCGGGCCATCCTGGAACGGGAAGGCGTGCGCTTCGTGCTTGGCGTGCGCCATGCCCGAGTCGAGAGACGCGCGGACCAGATCGTGGTGTCGTGTGATGCGGGCGACGCAGCACACGAGCTCAGCGCGAGCCATCTGCTGGCGGCTGTGGGTCGGCGGCCCAACACCGACGACCTGGGGCTGCAGGCAGCCGGCATCGCCACCGACAGCCGCGGCTTCATCACCGTGGACGATCAACTTCGCACAAACGTGCCCGGGGTCTGGGCGCTGGGTGACGCCAATGGCCGCGGCGCTTTCACGCACACGTCCTACAACGACTTCGAAATCGTCGAATCCAACCTGCTCGATGGGGGTCAGCGAAGTTTGAACGACCGCATCCCGGCGTACGCGCTGTTCATCGATCCGCCGCTCGGGCGCGTCGGCATGAGCGAGGCGCAAGTGCGCGCGACGGGCCGGCCGGCCCTGGTCGGCGTGATGCCGATGAGCCGTGTCGGTCGTGCCAAGGAACGCGGCGAAACGCAGGGCTTCATGAAGGTGCTCGTCGACGCGCAAACCGAACGCATCCTGGGTGCCTCGCTGCTGTGCATCGAGGGCGACGAGATCGTGCACTCGCTGCTGGACGTGATGGCCGCCGGCGCCTCGTACCGCGTCGTCCAGCGCGCCATGCACATCCACCCGACCGTCAGCGAGCTGATTCCCACCTTGCTGGGGCAGTTGGTCCCGCTGCCGCCTCAGGCGCCTTGAACATGCGAACCAGGCTCTCTGAAGGAGCGCCCGCATGATTGCTGCATCGATGGCGGCCATGCTGTGCGTCGGCGTGATGGGTCTTGCCATCCAGCGCGGCGCCACCTGCACCGTGGCGGCCGTCGAAGAAGTGCTGACCCAGCGCCGCGCGCACCGCCTGGTGGCGATGCTGGAGGCCTCGCTGTGGGTCGCCGGTGGGCTGGCGCTGGCGGGGCTGGCGCATGTCGCCGGCAGCATGCCAGCCGGTCATGCGGCCAGCGCCTGGACTGTGGTCGGCGGCACCTTGCTGGGTCTGGGCGCGTGGGTCAACAAGGCTTGCGTCTTTGGTGCCGTGGCGCGCCTCGGTTCTGGCGAGTGGGCGTATGCGGCCACGCCGGTCGGCTTCTTCGTTGGCTGCCTCAGCGTCATGCCACTGTTCATGCGGCCGGCGGCCAGCACGCTGGCCGACGCCTCGCCGCTGTTCCACGTGTCGACCCTGTTCGCAGTGGCTTTCCTGGCCTTCACGGTCTGGCGTCTGCGCCCCACCCTGCGTGCGTTGCGCGAAACGGGTAGCGCCAACGGGTTGCGCCAGCAGATATGGTCGCCACATGCAGCCACCGTGGTCATCGGCGTCAGCTTCGTCGCCACCTATTTGCTGGTCGGTCGCTGGGCCTACACCGACGTGCTGGCCGATCTGGCGCAGACCATGGACGCCGGCTCGGTTCGCCTGCTGGTGCCGATCATGCTGTTGGCCGCTCTTTACAGCGGTGCATTGCTCGGCGGCCTGACGGCAGGAGGCTGGAAGTCCACACGCGTATCGGCAGCGCAAGTGCTTCGATGCTTCGCTGGCGGCGTCGTCATGGGCTGGGGCAGCCTGCTGATCCCCGGCTCCAACGATGGACTGATTCTCATCGGCATCCCGCTGCTGCGCCCATATGCCTGGTTGGCGTTCGCAAGCATGTTCGGGGCAATCACCGCCGCCATGCTGCTCTACCGTTCCTTCGGGCGTCAGACAGCCCCTGGTGCGAAAAGCGCCTGACCGGCCCTCACGCAGTGGCGCGTGGCGCATGGCCGTGGCAGGTTCAGCCCTGCAAGGGCAATGCAAAACGAGCGGTTTGCATGCCGGCCTCGTGTCCTGACTCGTCGTGGCTACGCTCGATCACATGGACGGTGCGACCGCCCGCCGCCACTTCGACCACAACAACGGTCGAGCAACGGGTGCCGTAAGCCCCGCTTTCGCCGCCGTCAATGCGGATGAAGGCGCTTGAAAGTTGCCGCTCGCGTGCCTTCGTGACGCCGGTTTGCGGCAGCTCTGCGTCCAGGGCAGGCAGCGGGTCGAGCAGCGCGGCGAACAGTTCGCCAATCAGCGCATCCAGTTCATGGTGCCTGTCGACGGCCCGAGTCAAGCGCTGCTTGAGGGTGCGCACTTTCGGCCAAGGAGTGTCAAGCGATGCGTTGGAGAGCCCGAACGCCCCCCTGCCTATGACCCGGCATTGCACGGCGGGACGGTTGCTGACCCATTCGCCGATCGGCCGATCTGGCTGCTCCCCGAGGTCTGCCGCGAGATCGACGGTTAGCAGGTTGAAGCCGTTGCGCGGTGTCGTTGCCAGCGCCGCGAGGTCAGCCCGCAGGTCGCTCAAGCACTGGAGCACCAGTTCCCCGCGTGAGGGCGATGCCACGAGCTGCCGGCCCGGTTCACGCACATTGGTCACCAGCGCCAGCCGACCGGCGGCATTCAAGCCCATCCAGGTGCCACCGCCTGTCAGGTCCCTGCCGCTCAGGATGGGGGCAGCACCATCCGACGGCCGCCACCACGCCAGAGGCTGACTGGCGCGGGCGAAGAACTCGTCGCGGTTGGAAGCCAGCACGATCGGGAACCGCTCGCTCTGGCCGATGGTGACGGCTGCAAGGCACATGGTCCCGATGATCGCCGATGCGCATGGTTGAGCACGGCGACGAAATCACTCACGAAGAGATTCCTGTCATGCGGCAGTGGGCTCGCCGACAGAAGGTGCATCCGCTGCCGCCAATGGGGCTCGGCGGCGGGGCACTGAACCCGAACACCGCCCCTCAAGGAATCTTCATGCAAGCCAGGTCACTGCTCGTCCCCTTCTGCACAGTCGTCGTCGCCATCGTCGGTTTTGCGACCACCACCGCAGCCATGGTCATGACCGTGGCCGCCCGCTGATCGGAGACACGGTGGCACCGTTCAAGGTCGCATTGCTGATCAACAGCAAGCTGGAAGGCGCAGGACAATCGGCGATCTACCGTGCGTTGATGGGCGCGCAGGAGTTGCGCAAGGCGGGCGACGATGTCGTGATCGTCTTCGACGGCGCCGGAAGCACCGCCGCCGCCGAGATGGCCCAGTCCGGGCACCGCTTTCACGCCCTTTTCACCGACGTGCTGCCCGCGGTGCGCGGTGTCTGCCGCTTCTGCGCCAAGAGCTATGGCGTGCTCGATGCCGTGCAAGCGGCCGGGCTGCACTTGCTTGAGGATGACCGCGGGCATGCGAGCCTGCGCGCGCTGCTGCTCGAAGGTCGCCAGATCATCACGTTCTGAGCCCGCGAGTGCGCCGAAGACGCCGCGGCACTGACCGCCTCAAGGCCTGCAGGCGTCCAGAACCGTGCGCGCGGTCTGTGCGTCACTTGCCCTGGCGATGAGCACAGCCCCCGCCAGCATGGCCATCTCGCGCGTCGCCGCACCCACACGTTCGTCGGCAGTGCCTTCCTTGGCCCGTGCCAAGGCCGCGATCAGTCGCTGAACACCGGCGCCGAACTCCGACTTGATTGCATCGGTCGCGCGCGCGACATCGCTGCCCAGCGCCGGCATCGGGCAGCCCTGGCCCGGGTGATCGACGTGCTGTTCGGAGAGGTACAGCGCTTTGTACTCGTCAGCCACTGCCTGCGGCGCTTCCATCTGCTGGCGCAGTTCGAGCGGCTGGACGAAGTCGTCGAAGGCTTGTCGCAGGGCTTCGATGACCATGGCGTCCTTGGAGGGGAAGTGCCTGTAGAAGCCGCCGTGGGTCATGCCCGCTTCCTGCATGGCATCAGCGACGCTGGTGTCTCGCATCCCACGCTCGCGCAGCAGCCGCGAGGCTCCGTCAACGATGCGCCGGTGCCCGCTATCCATGTCCTGCTGGGTGACTCGCATGCACGACTCCTGGTGCTGTGTTGACAACAAAGATTATAGTCATCATCATTGCGATGACAGTCATCATCTAAACAGTCCGCAGCAAGGAGTCATCCACATGTCCTTTCTTGACCATCGAATCCCGCCGCCCGTGCCGATGCTTGGCGTGGCGCTGGTGATGTGGTTGACTGCCAGCAACACGCCAGGCTTCGACGTTCCGGGCCTGGTCCGTGTCGTTGCAGTGGCGTTCTTCGGCGCAGCCGGCATTGGCATCAACGTTGCAGGCTTTAGGGCGATCCGCCGGGCGGGCTCGACGATCGACCCGACCCGCCCGTCGGCCGCTTCGGTGCTGGTCACCGGCGGACCATTCCAATACTCGCGCAACCCGATGTATGTGGGTTTCGCTTCGCTGCTGCTGGCCTGGGCCGTCTGGCTGCAGTCACCCTGGGCGTTGGCGGGGCCGGCAATCTTCGCGCTGTACCTGACACGCTGGCAAATCCAGCCGGAAGAGCGGGCGCTGCGCGCCAAGTTTGGGGCTGCCTTTGCAGCGTACGAAGCACGTGCGAGACGCTGGCTCTAAGGCCCGCACATTCAACACTCGAAGGACATCGCCATGAATGCTCTGCCAGCCACCCACCCTGCGAAAACAGGCGTCGCCTTGCTGTTGCCTGCCATGGTGCTTGTCTGGCTGACCGCCGTGGTCGGGGCCAGCCTCAGCGGCGCCCTCGGCACCTTGGCTGCTGCTTTCATGCCGGCCTATGCAGCGCTGGTCGCGGTGGGCATCGCCACGCCCGTCGTTGCGTACTTCGTGGTCCCGACGATGCGCCGCGCGGTCGACGCATTCGGCTTGCGCCGGATGACGCTGATGCACGTTTGGCGCATTCCGGCGGCCCTGGTCTTCTTCTGGTACGGCGCGTTGGGCGAACTGCCACCTCTTTTCTGGATGCTGGCCGGCACGGGCGACTTGCTTGCTGGCTGCCTGGCCGCCACCGTGTGGTGGCGCCCCGCCACGCCGGACCGCCTGCGCCGCATTCACGTTTTCGGCTTTGCCGACTTCCTGGTGGCCGTCGGAACGGGCTTGGCCTTCACGCTGATCGGCGATCCGCGCATGGCCTTGCTGACCACACTGCCGATGGCCTTGATCCCGCTGTTTGGCGTGGGCCTCTCGGGTGCGTCGCACATCGTGGCGCTGCACACACTGGCCCGGCCGGCGGCTAGACCGTGATGGCGAGATCTGGGCCTGATTCGCCACCCTGGCTGGGGCGCGCCTGGTCGCGCACCAGCCGGATGTCGACCTCGCGGTCGACAAATGACCACTCAGGAGAGTTTCGCAGAGCCCTGAGCATGTCGTCGAACGCTGGCTCGTGCTCGGGCGCGAAGTCAAACCAGGTCAGGAAGTCGAAGGGCTCGGCCGGGCCGAGATCGCGACAGTGATGCAGCCGCCTCGCGACCGCGGGCAGGTAACGCATGCCGATGGCGATGTGGTGCGACTGCGTCTCGAAGACGGCACGCCGCTCGTCCTGCGTCAGCGCCCACCAGGCGGGCGACTTGCGGATCGGAATCAGCGCCGCGCGCGTGGCCTCAGCGCGCCCCAGGCCCGCCTGCGCGCCCACCAGGGCCACCTTTTCGTGCCGCTCCACATAGCGTTCGTTGCTGGTGATGCCTGCCAGCGCCCAGGCGGCGCCGGGCGGCGGCACGGCGCCGCCTGCGACCACCTGCAGGCAAGGCGCAGGCGGCAGCGCGTCGCCCATCAAGGTGCGGACCGACCGAACGGCCCAAGGGCCGTGGTCGGCGCCGACGAAGGTGAACAAGCGCGGCAGGCTGGATGCTGTGGCATGGCTCATGCGTCGGCCTCGTCTTTCAGCGGTTCTGGTTCGCGGCCGGCAAGTCGGTCGGCGGGTTGACCCGCACTGCCTGCATCGCCTTGCGGACGAAGCGCATCTGCTCATCGACGTTGCGGCAGGCCCGGCAAGTGATCAAGTGCAGCCGCATGCGGGCCTGGATTGCCAGCGGCGGCGCGTGATCGTGCGACTGGCTGAGCAGTTTGGCCAAGGCTCGGCAGTCGAGCAAGAGTTTCATGACGGGGCGAAGGCGAAAGGTACAGACCTTCATAGTCGGCCCGCAAGACCTGGGATTACGACTCATTGGGCGCCTGTGTCCCGACGACCATGGAGATCACCTGCTGGGCAGGGCGTCGCTGTACGTCGACCGCCGCAAAGCCCACTGACCCGTGCGGGCACGCGCATGGGTGCGGATGCCCGCAGTCCGCCGACTCCCGGCACGGCACATGAAGTAATCTTGCCCCATGAGCATTGAAGCCGAACTTGCCCAGTTGCACCAACCGTTGCTCCGTTTTGCCATGATGCAGCTGCGCAACGAGAGCATTGCCGAGGACGTTGTCTCGGAGACCTTCCTGGCCATCCTGGAGAAGCCGGAAAGCTTCGAGGGCCGCAGTTCGCTGCGAACCTATGCCACCGGCATCCTCAAGTTCAAAATCATCGACGTGATCCGCAAACGCGGACGCGAGGTGCACATCGAGCCGCTTGACGAACAGAGTATGGACGACGCCATGGACGCGCTCTTCGCCAAGGACGGCCACTGGCAGGACCCGCCGCCGGTCTGGCAGCATCCCGAAAAGTCGCTCGAACAGCGTCAGTTCTTCGAGGTCTTGCAGACCTGCGTCGACCGGCTGCCTGCCAAGGTCGGCCGAGTTTTCATGATGCGGGAGTGGCTGGACAAGGAAGTGGACGAAATCTGCGCCGAGTTGGGCATCACCTCCAGCAACTGCGGCGTGATGCTCTACCGCGCCCGCATGCGGCTGCGTGATTGCCTGGACCGCAACTGGTTTGCGGGTCAGCGATGAAGGTCGAACTGGACTGCAAGGAAGTCTCGAGGCTCATCAGCGAAGGGCTCGACCAGGCGATGCCAGCTCCCGAGCGCGCCCGCTTGCGCTATCACTTTGTGATTTGCCAGACCTGCCGCACCGTCGACGAGCAGATGAAGTTCCTGCGGCGGGCGGTCAAGGAACTGAACAAGGAGCCGCCGCCAGGCTCGTAGCTGAGAGATGCCCCCCAGTGGCGAGAGGCGCAGGCGTCCTTTGGCCACTCAGAAGACGGACCAGCCGGTGCGCCGCGCCAGGCTCTCCAGCGCCAGCGCTCCCACGAGCGAGTTGCCCGCCGTGTTGAGGCCTGGCGACCACACCGCGACAGCCGCCCGCCGCGGGGCAATAGCCAGGATGCCGCCACCGACACCGCTCTTGCCGGGCATGCCGACGCGGAATGCGAAGTCACCGGAGGCGTCGTAGTGACCGCAGGTCATCATGATCGCGTTGATGCGCCGCACCGCTTGCGCTTCGACCACGCGCTGTCCGGCAATCGGGTCGATGCCGTCGTTGGCCAGGAACAGGCCCGCGCGGGCCAGTTGCACGCAGTTCATGCGCAACGCGCACTGGTTGAAGTAGGTTTCCAGCACGCAGTCCACCGGGTTCGTGATGTTGCCGAAGGCGCGCATGAAGTTGGCCAGGCTGGCATTGCGATAGCCGGTGTCGGCCTCGGAGCGGGCGACCTCGGCGTCTATCGTCACGCGCGGGTCGCCGGCCAGCGTGCGCAGGGTGTCCAGGATCTCGGCGATGGTGGCTTGCGGACCGCGGCCGGCCAGAAGGGCATCAGTGACGACGATGGCGCCGGCGTTGATCAGGGGATTGCGTGGGATGCCCTGCTCGCGCTCCAGCTGCACGATCGAGTTGAACGGCGAACCCGAGGGCTCGCGCCCGACGCGCTGCCACAGGGTGTCACCCAGGCGACCCAGCGCCAGAGTCAGCGTGAAGACCTTGGAAACACTCTGGATGGAGAACGGCACGCTGCAGTCGCCGACCGACGCGGTTTCTCCTTTGCAGGTAACGATCGCCAGCCCGAACTGGCGCGGGTCGACGCGGGCCAGGGCTGGGATGTAGTCGGCCACGCGGCCCTGGCCGAAGTGGGGCTGGATGTCTTCGTGGACACGCACCACGAGTTCGGCCAGGTTTGGATCGTTCGACATTCGGCGTGAATCTTGTAATGGCCAGGGGTGCGGCTTCGACTTGAGCGCACAAGCGGCGCGGCGGGCCCGAGCGTGGCCCGGCGGATTCTGGAGGAACGTGTGACCTACTGTCTTGGAATTCTGCTCCCCGAAGGCTTGGTGCTGGCGTCCGACTCGCGCTCGAACGCGGGCGTGGACCAGGTGGCGCTCGTCAAGAAACTGGCATTGTTCGAGGTACCCGGCCAGCGGGTGGTCGCCGTGCTGTCGGCGGGCAATCTCGCCACTACCCAGGCGGTGGTGACGGGCCTGCGCGAGGCCGCGGGCAGCGGCCGCTATGGGCAGGACCTGCACGCCGCGCGCACCATGTACGACGTGGCCCTGCTGGTGGGCAGCAAGTTGCGCGAGGTCATCGCCCGCGACGGCAACTATGTGCAGCCCTTTGGCGACCCCAACGGCACCTTCCTCGTCGGCGGCCAGATCGCCGGCGAGCCGCCACGCCTGTTCCACATCTACTCGGCCGGGAACTTCGTCGAGGCGTCCGACCGCTCGCGCTTTCTGCAAGTGGGCGAGACGAAGTACGGCAAGCCCATCCTGGACCGGGCCCTGAACGACGCGACGAGTCTGGACGAAGCGGCCAAGCTGTCGCTGCTGTCCTTCGACGCGACAATGCGCAGCAACCTATCGGTCGATGCGCCCATCGACCTGTTGAGATACCGCGCCGACAGCTTCTCGTCACGCAACTTCGCGACACTGGAGAAGGACGACCCCTACTGGATGGCGTTGCGCAAGCACTATGCCGAAGGGCTCTCCCGCTTGGTGGCGAGCATCCCGCCCCCGCCCAACCTGGCCTGAGTCCGAGCCGGGCCGAGCCCCTCGACCCGGCGGCGGCAAACGACTCACCGCCACTTCAACGACGCCGGCTTCGACCTGGAGAGCCCATGAACAAGACAGCGGTCGCACGCTTCGACGAACTCCCGGACCGGCAGCCCGCGCACGCACTCATCGAAGGCGTCGATCTCGTCGTCGTGCGGTTCGACGATGCCGTCTCGGTGCTGTACGGCCGCTGCCTGCACCGTGGCGCGCTGATGGCCGACGGCCGCGTCGAGGGCAACAACCTCATCTGCGGCGTTCACGACTGGGACTACCGGCTCGACAGCGGTGTCTCGGCCTACAGCCACGCCGAGGCGCTGCAAAAGTTCACCGCCTGGGTCGACGACGGTCAGGTCTGGGTCGATGCCGATGAGGTTGCAGCCTGGGGTCTCCAACACCCGCAGCCCTTCAACCGCACGATCTATCTCGGGCAGTACGCCGACACCGGCCACGGCACCGCCGAGGAGCCGCACAACGCGCTGATCCAGCGGTACGCACGCGAGGGCCTGTCCAAGACCGGGCACCATGGCGCCGTGGAGGCGATGGGCGTGCCCCGCAACCAGCTGCCGACCTGGGACGACATACAGATCCTGCCCGCGCAACTGCACCGGCCGCCGCTGCTGGACGAGCACCCGGTGGGTACCGACGTACTGGTCGGGCCGCGTGCGAAGCAGCCGCTGCAGCTGGCGATTCCCCTGATCGTGTCCGACATGAGCTTTGGTGCGCTGTCAGCGTCGGCCAAGGTCGCGCTGGCGCAGGGCGCCGAGCTCGCGGGCACCGGCATCTGTTCGGGCGAGGGCGGCGTGTTACCCGAGGAGCAGCAGGCCAACTCGCGTTACTTCTACCAGCTGGCATCGGCGCGCTTCGGCTTCTCCTGGGACAAGGTCGGCGCGTCGCAGGCCTTCCACTTCAAGGGTGGGCAGGGCGCCAAGACCGGCACCGGCGGTCACCTGCCGGGCCCCAAGGTCAGTGAACAGATCGCTGCCGTGCGCGGCCTGAACGTGGGCGAGCCGGCAATCTCGCCTGCCCGTTTCCCCGACTGGACCGAGCCGCGCCAGATGCGCGAGTTCGCGGCCGAGGTACGCGCGCGCACCGGCGGCATCCCGGTGGGCTACAAGCTGTCTGCGCAGCACATCGAGAAGGACATCGATGCCGCGCTCGAGGTGGGTGTCGACTACATCATCCTGGACGGCCGCGGCGGCGCCACCGGTGCGTCGCCGATCCTGTTTCGCGACAACATCTCGGTGCCCACCATCCCGGCGCTGGCACGCGCGCGGCGCCACCTGGATCGATCCGGCAGCGGCGACGTCACCTTGATCATCACCGGTGGCCTGCGCACGCCGGCTGACTTCGTCAAGGCACTGGCCTTGGGCGCCGACGCCATTGCACTGTCCAACGCCGCGCTACAGGCCATTGGCTGCATCGCCATGCGCGCTTGCCACACCAACAACTGCCCAGTCGGCATCGCCACACAGAAGCCTCATCTAGTAGCCCGGCTCGCGGTGGACAAGTCTGCGCGGCAGCTGGCCAACTTCTTCGAAGCCTCGGTCGAACTGATGCAGGTCATGGCGCGTGCCTGCGGCCACAACCACCTGTCGCAGTTCACCCGCGACGACCTGACGACCTGGAAACGCGAAATGGCCGACTTGTCTGGCGTGGCCTACGGAGGCATGGCATGAACCAGCATGGCGTGCAGTGGTTCCGCGTCGCCTCGGTCGACGAACTTCCCGAGGGCCGGGTGAAGTCGGTGACGGCGGGCAACCGCTCGGTCTGCCTGTCTCACTTCGACGGCCAATGGGCGGCCATGGACAACCGCTGCCCGCACCAGGGCGGCCCCTTGGGTGAAGGCTCCATCGAGCGCGGTGCGGGCGGCCAGTGCTGGATCCGCTGCCCCTGGCACGGCTGGGACTTCGACCCCCTCACCGGCAAACCGCCGGGCGGGCACGAGGACAGCGGGCAGGCGACGTATCCGGTCGAGATCCGCGACGGCGCCGTGTTCGTCGGCCTGGCTTCGGAGCCTGCACACGAGCGCACCGTCACCGATGTGATGGCCGAGACGCTGGTGAACTGGGGCGTGAAGCACGTCTTCGGCATGGTGGGTCATTCCAACCTGGGCCTGGCCGACGCCATCCGCCGCCGCACGGCGGCCGGCGAGATGCGCTACATCGGTGTCCGTCACGAAGGCGCAGCGGCCTTCGCCGCATCGGCCTACGGCAAGCTCAGCGGGCGGCCCGCAGCCTGCCTGACCATCGCCGGGCCGGGCGCCACCAACCTACTGACGGGCCTGTGGGACGCCAAGGTCGACCGCGCCCCCATTCTGGCCTTGACGGGTCAGGTGCAGACCCAGGTGTTCGGGCCCGGAGCCTTCCAGGATATCGACCTGTCGTCGGCCTTCCAGGCGGTGACGAAGTTCTCGCAACTGGTGCTGCCCAGTTCCAACCATGCCGAGCTGATGTCCTTGGCTTGCAAGACCGCGCTTGTCGAGCGCGACGTCGCGCACCTGATCTTTCCCGACGACGTGCAGACCCTGCCCAGCGCCGCCCGCGCCGGGGCGCCTGCCGGGCGCCTCGGTGGCTCGGTCGTGGTGCCCGCAGAAGCCGACCTGGCGCAGGCCGTGGCCATGATCAACGCGGCGAAACGGCCGATGATCGTGATCGGCCACGGGGCCGTCGCGGCGCGCGATGCTGTCATTGCGCTGGCCGAGCGCATCGGAGCACCCGTTGTCACCACGTTCAAGGGCAAGGGCCTGATCGACGACACCCACACCCACGCCGGTGGCGTGCTCGGCCGCTCCGGCACTCCGATCGCCAGCTGGTTCATGAACGAGGCCGATCTCATCATCACGCTGGGGTCGTCGTTCGCCAAGCACACCGGCATCGAACGCTCCAAGCCCATCATCCAGGTCGACTTCGAGCGCATGCAACTCGGCCGCTTCCACCCGGTCACGCTGCCGGTCTGGGGCGAGATCGCGGCCTTCTGCGCTGCCGTCGCGCCGCGCGTCGCGCGGCCTGCAGACGCGGCCGATCAAGTCACCGAGCTTGCTGCGCGTTGGGCCATCTGGCGAGAGGAAAAGAGCCGGCGGTTGGGCGAAGACCGCGGCCGCGGCGTGCATTCCGCGGCCGTGTTCGAAGCCTTGACGCGGTTGTGCCCGGCCGACGCCATCATCGCCGTGGACGTCGGCAACAACACCTATTCGTTCGGCCGCTACTTCGAGAGCCAGGGCCAGCGGGTGCTGATGTCGGGCTACCTGGGCTCCATCGGTTTTGGCTTTCCGGCGGCCATGGGTGCCTGGGCTGCGACGCAGGACTTCGCGGAGTTCAAGGGCCGCAAGGTGATCTCGATTTCCGGCGACGGTGGCTTCGGCCAGTACGCGATGGAGTTCACCACCGCGGTCAAGTACGGCATGGACATCACCCACATCCTGCTGAACAACGCCGAGCTCGGCAAGATCGCGAAGGAGCAACGCGCCGGCGAGTTTCAGGTGTGGGAGACGGGCCTGCACAACCCGTCCTTCGCCATGTTTGCCAAGCAATGCGGGGGCCATGGCGCGCGCGTCACGGCAGCGCAGGACCTCGACGCAGCCTTCGCAGCCGCGTTGGCGATCAAGGGGCCGTCGCTGGTCGAGATCGTCACCGACCCCGAACTGGTGTGACCGCCTCGCAAAGGGGCCGGACGGGGTCCGGACGCTACAGGCGCCGTATCGCCGACACCGGCGTGTCCAGCATCAGAAGATCACCGCGACGGAGTACCCGTCCACGGATCTGCACCGGGTCCGCCACCAGGGCCAGCAGCTCCGGACCATGGGCGCGCCCGCCGTCGGTCATGATCATCAAGGCGGACTGGCCGGTGGGGCCGCGTGCGAAGAACGCCGGCGGAATGCCACCGCGGATGCACAGCGAAGCACAAGCCTTGTGCAGCTTGCCGTCCGACGGCCGCATGGCGCCGAACCAGCACTTCGAATCGAGGATCTCGCCGCTGAGGCTCACCTCGCCGAGTGCCTCGATCGCCGGAAGGGCCAGACTCGCGTCGGGCGCAGCGCGCTCGTCGCGGCGCAGCCAAGGACCTTGCTCGTCCACCGCAAGCATCGTGTGCTGCCCGCGCTGGATGAGGCTGCCGGTGACCACGACAGGCTGTCCTTCCAGCGCACCGATCTGCGCGGCGACGCCGCATTTCCCCAGGCAGGACAGGAGTGCGGTGCGCGGCACGCCGCCGCCCAGATCGCGGCTGCGCAGCATGGCATAGGGTGCCGCACTGACGGTCCCGCGCCACTCGCGCACCTTGTCCGGGTCCCAACTCCCCGCACCCGGAGCACGCTGCAGCGCAGCCAGGCCCGCGCCCAGACCCGCCGTTCCCGCCGTCAAGCCCAGACCCAGGCGCAGGAAGAACCGCCGGTCGGCCGGCGGCGTGTCGGCCCAGCCGATGAAAAACGGATCGTCGGACTCAGGCCTTGCCATGCTGCGCTTCCTCGGCAATGTCGATCACGGACGGCTCGATGGGCGTTCCCGGCGTCAGCGGCCGGGGGTGGACGAACACGATGCCGTGCGTGACGCGGGTGGCGTAGGTGGCGATGCGCTCGGTGAAGGGCGCCGGCGAGCAGCCGTCTTCGGGTCGGTATTGATAGCCGTGCCAGGGGCAGGTGATGCACCCGTCGATGACACGGCCTTCGCCCAGGGGCCCGCCTTGGTGGCGGCAGACGTTGGACACCGCGGCGACCTTGCCGTCATAGCGGAAGACGGCAATGCGCTCGGCGCCGGCGGGCTCGACGACGATGGCACGGTCGTCGGGGATGTCCAGCGCCGGGCCGACGCGCAGCCAGCCCTGCGGGCCTGGTTCGGGCCGCGCCGGGTCGCCAGAGGCGAAGCGCGCCGTGTAGACCTGCAGCCCCGCCACGGCCAATGCGGCAGTAAGCAGGGCAGCGACATAGAGCAAGTTCGTCTCGGTCTGCAGTGCACCCAGTGCGACATGACCGATCAGCAAGGCATAGGCCGGGTAGACGGACAAGTGAATGCCCTTCCACAGTCCCGGCCCGAGATTGGCGTTCCAGAAGTCGTGGCTGGTTGCGGCCAGCAGGAACAACAGCAGCAGGGCCACCAATCCCAGCGACTCGAACGGAAAGCCCGCCAGTGACTCGTAACGGGGGTTGGAAACGAGCAGCGAGACGATCGGGTTCAGCACACCGAAGCCGTGGTACCAGACCACCACCAGCACGCTGTGAACGAGCGCGACGAGGAAGATCGTGACGCCGAGATGACGCCGGTTGTAGAGCAACGGCTTAAAGCGGGGCGTCAGTCGCGCAAGCGGCCCGATGCACAGCAAGAAGGTGAGAAGCAGGAAGGCAAGGGTCCCGGTGGCCCTGATCAAAATCTGGAGTGGTGTGAAGCTCTCTCCAGTTGGGGGTACCAGTGAGGCCACGAGAACGAAGCTGACCAGGTACACCGCGACGCCCGCCAGCATCCAGGCGTCGAAGCGCTTCTTGAATGGCGTCCAGGAGACGACCCGGTAGCCGTGGGACATCAGGTGCTCACTGCCGCAAGCATCGGCGGCCAAACCAGGTTCTGCGGTACGGCCGGTCGCGAGGCCAGCGCCAGGCCGACGGCGGCAGCCGAACACAGCAGAAGGATCGGCCAGACCAGTCGGTGGCAGCGGCGGTGTGCTCGCTTCATGACACTGGCGGCGAAGTCTGTGTGAACCACTTCCACAGCAGCAGCGGCCACAACACGGCGGCGCCCGGCACGATGAGCAGACGCGCCGCCAGGGGCATGCCCCGAGCGGCGGGGTCGATCGTGGCTGCCCCACGCAAAACGAAGACCAGCGCGAAAGCAAGCCCGAGCAAGAGGTAGCCGGTGAGAACCCCGGCGATTGCTTCCGCCGTCTCGACGCTCATGTGTACTCCTTGGCATGGCAGCCTATCCGACCGTCCGAGCAGGTGCCGCGTCCGGGGCCAGATGCTTGGGTCTTGCACATGACTACATTCTCACGCAAGCCATCGCCATGCGGACTGGCATGAGCCGACGACCGGCTGCCGCGGTCGGGAGCAGACAATGTCTCATCGGTCGCCGTCTCTCGCGTCGCAGGTGCGAAAGCCGTGTCCCAACAACCGTCGAGCCTTCTGATGCCTCCCTCGGAGTTGCTCTTCGCCTTCTTCACGGCCGTTGCGATCTTTGCTTTCATCCCGGGCCCCGGACTGCTGTACGCTGCTGACCAGACCATGGCGGATACCCGTGGGCGGCTGCTTAGGCTACAGCCTTTGATTGAAGCTCACGACTCAGGATGTCGAGCGCCGAGCGCTTCTCGGGCATGTAGTCATGCCCGTCGTAGTGCCTGGCTTGAACGCCAGTCAGGCCGTGCGATTGAAGATGACCTCGCACTTCTCGACTAACTCCATGGGCCGCAAGGAGCGTCTCGACACCGGAGCGGATGCGCTTCAGTTGGAAACCGTCGATCGTGTCGCCGACAACATCACGAGCCCAGCCCGCCAGCGTCCGCACGCTGATGGGCTTCTTGCCTGCGGTCGTTGAGATCGCGAACTCGCCCTGTCGCTTCAGCTGCTCGAGGTCGGCCCGGGCCAGCTTCAGCAGCGGTATCTGGTGTGCACGCGGCCCTTGGCCAGGTCGCCCCTTGGCATCGAAGATCGTCACTGCTTCATCGCTCACGTCCGCCCACTTCAAGCGGACAAACTGCTCGACGCGCTGACCACCCGCAAGTAGATGCAGCCGAAGGACAGCCGCCTCCGGACCAGGCCGATCGGCGATCAGCTTCCAATAGGCTTGCAACTCGGCCCTGGAGAATGGTCGCTTGTCAGCCCGATCGAACTGCGGCGAGCGACGGGTCTGCGCGGCCGGGTTGAAGACCACCTCGAAGGACTTGAAGACCACCGGGATCGAGGCAGTGGTCCGCACGTCGAGCGCGCACTGGTAGGCCGCACGCAGATAGGACCGGAGCTTGTTCGCGGTGCGTCCCTTGCCGGCCTCGATCAGCCTGCGCAGCATGTCGAGCACCTGATCAGGCGTCAGATCGACCGCCGGAGCCTCTGCAATGCCCGGCCAGGCCTCGGTGATATGGCGCTTGAAGATCTGGTCGGCATCGACGTGGCTGCGACGTCCCTGGGTCTTCAGGTGCGCTACATAGGCATCGAGGAGCTTCTGCAGCGTGCGCTCCGACTTCTCGGCTTCGACCGCCTTCTGCGTGAGAAAGGTCTTGCGCTTCTCGGCCTTCGCCTCCCGAAGCCCGCCCGTCTGCGCCCGCTCTGCGTGCACGTCGGCGAGCTCGCGGCACTTCTCGAGCGCCGCTGCGAGGCCATAGCCGCGCGGTGTGGGCTGCAGCTTCTTCGGCGGCGCCGAAGGGTCGTAGACCCCAATGGGCTCGCGGCTCGTCTTGCCGCCGAGCGAGTAGCGCCAGTAGAGCTGCACGGCGCCGTTCGCGAGCTTGCGGGCCTGCAGCGCGCCGCCTCGATCGAGGCGGCTGTGCAGCGTCACGAAAGCGCCGCCGTCCAGCGATCTGATAGCGGCGGTAGCCGCTGAAACTTGATCTCTTGCCATAGTCCGTAGCTAATCTGGTGCCAGTCTGGTGCCAGTTTTGGCGGGAATGGTCCGAGACGGCTTGAAATGACTATGGACGTAACCTATTGATATGTAAAGAGTATTTAGAAGGCGACTTGTATCAGGAGATCCCAGAAAGTCCCATCCCCAGGGACTGTTAATCCGTAGGTCCCTGGTTCGAGCCCAGGTCGGGGAGCCAAGATAAGTGGTTGAAAACAAAGGCCTTCTTCGGAAGGCCTTTGTCTTTTCCGGGGGCTGAAGCGGGGTTGATGGCGCAAGTGATAGCGCATCCCACCGGGTCCGGCAGCAGCCGGACGCAGCGTCCGCTTCCGCGCGGGCCTGGTCTGACCTCGGCCAGGCTTGTTCGTCTGGCAACGCCTCGTCCGCCCCACTCGCCTCTGCCACCCGGGGCTTGCCTGCATGGACCGCTGTCGTCGGTCTGAAGCTCGCCGCGACTCCCTTTCGCCACCTCACCCCGGTTGCCTATTCGTGGGCGGCCGTGTACCAAGTGGCGGACCCCTCGCCGTCGGGCTTGGCACACCAGGCGGCGCCTGACCGTATGCAAGGGACGCTCATCGGACTGCGGGGGCTCGCGCAGCACGACAGGCCGTCCCTTCGGGCCGGGCGCGCCGCACGATTCCACGTGACCGTTCATCGCGATCTCAATGAACCTCGGTCTCAGCACTCGCGACCGTCGGCAGATCGGGCCGACCAGAGAAACCATCGGAGGCTCGGCAATGTCAGATCGAAATGTATACTTCTGACATTCCTAACGCACCGCCACCGTCACCCATGTCCGCGGCCACCATGAGCCTGCCCGAACAGATCGCCCAGCAAGCCAAGACGCTGCCGGAAGGTGGCGTGCTATCGCCCAAGGAGTTCTTGCACCTGGGCAGCCGGGCTGCTGTGGACCAGGCCTTCTCTCGCCTGGTCAAGTCCGGCCGTCTACTTCGCGTGGCGCGGGGCAGCTACACACCGCCTGTGACCAGTCGCTTCGGATCTCGCGCGCCCGCACCCCAGAAGGTCGTCGAATCGCTCGCCGCGGCCCGTGGCGACTCCGTGGTTCCGCACGGCGCTGCGGCTGCCAACGCGCTGGGTCTGACCCAGCAGGTGCCGATCCGCGAGGCTTACCTGACCACGGGCCGCACGCGCAGGATCAAGCTCGGCCGCTCGGAAGTCATCGTCAAGCAGGCCCCGCGGTGGATGTTCGTTCTGGGTTCGCAGCCGGCGGGCGCTGCGATCCGGGCGCTGGCTTGGCTGGGACGCGAGCATGCGCAGGAGTCGGTCCGCAAGCTCCATCGCAGCCTGTCGCAGTTCGAGTGGCAGGCACTGACGAGCCATCGCGCCAGCCTGCCGGCCTGGATGGCAGAGGCGATTGGCCGGGAAGCGGCGCGTGGCTGAGTCCTTCTTCGCGCTGAGCGAGCCCGACAGGCGCGAAGTCCTGGAAATTGCCCGCGAGCGCACGGGCCGCCCGGCACACCTGCTCGAGAAGGACGTCTGGGTTGTGTGGACGCTGGCCGCTGTCTTCGGGTCGCCGATTGCCAGCCAGCTGACCTTCAAAGGCGGCACCTCGCTTTCGAAAGCGTATCGGCTCATCGAGCGCTTCTCCGAGGACATCGACCTGACAGTCGACATCCGCCGTCTGATCCCAGCTCTCGCCGGTGAGGGCCGTGACTTGCCGACCAACCGAAGTCAGGCCGACAAGTGGACCCGGGCCGTGCGGCAGAGCCTGCCTGGGTGGATCGACGTCCAGGTGCGCCCGTGGCTCGCGCAGCGACTGGTCGAGCACGGCATTGCCGCAGAACTGCAGGTCGCCGGCAAGGAAAACGAGCAGCTGCAGCTGCACTACCCGGCTCTCAGTACCGGGACAGGCTATGTCGCACCGGTCGTGACGCTTGAGTTCGGCGGACGCGCCACAGGTGAGCCGCACCAGACGATGCCGATCACGACCGATATGGCAGGCCATGTCGATGGCGTCGTGTTCCCGACGGCAACGCCACAGGTCATGCGCGTCAGCCGCACGTTCTGGGAAAAGGCGACCGCTGCCCACGTCTACTGCGCCCAGGCGCGGCTGCGCGGCGAGCGGTTCGCACGCCACTGGCACGACCTCGCCGCCATCACCCGATCGGTACACATCGACGAGGCGATCTCCGATCGCGAGCTTGCACGGGCCGTTGCGGCCCACAAGTCATGCTTCTTCCCCGAGAAGGACGCGACCGGTGCGTGGATCGACTATCGCGTGGCGACCGACGGTGGCCTGCAGATCGTGCCGGCGGGTCAGGCGCGCGAAGCGCTGCAAGCCGACTACGCGGCCATGGTCGCCGACGAAGTGATGCTCGGCAGCGCGATGCCCTTCGACGAACTGCTGCAGACCTGCGCCGTGCTGCAGGATCGCGCGAACAAGGCCGCAGCATGAGCAACGTCGGCGGTGTCCTGGCGATGATCTTCAACCGTCGTGCCAGGACGGTTCTGCAGCGCGTGCGCGATGCGCGTGAAGCAGCGGATGGACGTCACGTCGGGGCTTCCAAAACTCCCCGACCGCTCCCTGGGGAAGTTGGAGCACCGACAGGGCGAGAGTTTTGGAAGTCGGCGCGCCATTGTTCAATGAAATCAACAGCCTACTGCGGCTGCATCCCGGCCTGTTGATCCGTAGGTCCCAGGTTCGAGCCCAGGTCGGGGAGCCAAGATAAGTGTTGAAACGCAAAGGCCTTCTTCGGAAGGCCTTTGTCTTTTCCGGGGTCTGAAGCCGGCTTGACTGCGCAGGGGTTTCGCCGGCCACCCGGTCCGGCAACCGCCGGACGCAGCGCCCGCGTTGCCCGGCTCTGACAGTCCGTCAGGCAGCAGGTGCGGAGAAGCGGAGGGCCTCGGCCGTGCCAGCGCTTCAGTCCGCGGGCATGGCCTCAAGTGAGCGGGCTGCGGTCCGCAACCCGCTCAGCACCTTCGCCGCCACCTCGTCGGAGATCCCCGACGGCAGCGCCCGCTGCACCTCGTCGATGACGACTGGCGTGCGTTCAATGAGCTCCTGAATCAGCGGCTCCGCGGTTTCGCCATAGCCGAAGCGCCTGGCGGTGCTGTTGAAGTGCCGCCGCTGGATGCGCTCCACCTCGTAGTGGCGGTTCTTCCCCACCAGGGCCATGGCGAGCTTGAGCTCGCGCGGTGACCACTGGTTGGGGCCATCGCCCGTCACGGGATAGGCGGACATGACGTCGTAGAGCGGCGTCAGCCGGTAGCGTCCGCCTGGGAGCAGGTGGATGCTGAAATTCTTTGCGTGCCCATCCGGCGCCCGGAGCATCCAGAAGAGCAGCTGCGACGCCATCAGGGTGCGGAGGTCGCGCTCCGCATCGACCGACTGCTGCAACAGGTTAAACAGCACGCCCAGCCCGGGGCCGCCCTCGGCTTCGTACTTCACCAAGGGCGAAGTGCCGGTCGCCTGGCAAAAGTCTTCCTGCACCAGCCGCAGCAGGCGTTGGCCATCGCTGGAGACCACCCGGTCGAAACGCTCCACCACCAGCACCCGCTGTTGCCCAAAAGACGCGATCTCCGCCTTGGGAACCGGCAGGCCATAGGCCGCAAGCACCTTCAGGCACAACCACTCGTTGTCCACCGAGGTGCTGAAGTCCGCCTGCCGCCCGCCGACGAGCCCCAGCGGCAGCTTGAAGATGTGCGTGGTCGGCGTGGCGCCGCGCGGCTTCATCCAGCGGCCGTCCCAGCGCAGGAAGGCGTCTTTCTCCTGTGCGCCGGCCAAGGAAATGCGGAAGTCGTCATCGGGGTCGCGTGCCGCGCCGAATCGGTCTGGGGCAACCACCTCGAACAAGTGGCGCTCGATGGCCGCCTCGTCCATCTCGACGCCCTCAACGCGGTCGTGTCCCTCGGGCGACGTGCCCTCGGGCAGGAACTGCAGCGCACCCACGCAGTCGCGGCCGATGGCAGAGAGCAAGTCAAAAGCCTCGACCGAGCCGGTGCGGAAGCGCTCGGCCACGCGCTTGCGAATGGCTGGGCTGTCGGGCAGCAGGTTGTCGAAGTAGTGCTCGACCGCGGGGCCCTTGAGCGGCTCATCCCCAAGACCGAAGGGCAGCGACAGCGACAAGGGTCGTCCCACGGCTGACGCCCGCCAGGCCGGGTCGTACTGCAGCTCCATGTCGCCGCGAGGGCTGAGGGACCAGCGGCCTACGTAGGTGCCGTTGGCCCACAGGGCCAAGGTCTGGGTCCTGGAGCGGCGGGTCATCTCACCACTCCGGCGGCGTGGCGGCGGCAGACCCTGGGGACTGGGCCTTGCCGGTTTGGGGCGCCGTGGCCAAGCGCTGAGCCAGGCTCAGCTCCAGTCCGACCACCGCGCACCAGGTCAGCAGTTGTTTGACGCTGAGCTCATCCGCGTGGCCCTCCAGGTGCGAGACCCGGTTCTGGCTCAAGCCCAGCCGCGCGCCCACATCGGCCTGCGTCAGGCGCCGTTGCTTGCGCGCGGCGCGGAGCAACTGACCGAGCTGGGTCGCTGTCAGAAGGGGCTGAGCCGGAGAGCTTGAGCTGGGGATTGAGGTCGCCATGGAACATTTGTCTTTCAGATATTCGCAGTATATTCGTTAAACGGATAACTCGAAGGTATCTGAATTTCAGATGCCAGATGCTGCGCGACACAACTTCCTCTGACGCCCCCACGAAAGACCAAAGGGTGAACTTACACGGCCTCTGACCAGTGCTTGGGCTGCAGCGTCGTCATTGCCGTTCCCAGGGCATCACCTCGAAGCGCACCGGCAGGAACTTCTCGATCACCTCGATGTTGGTCGTCGCATGCTCGGTCATCTCGGTGCAGGTGAAAGAGGCCTCGCCGCCTCGCTTCGCCACGGCGAGTGCCAGCGGCAGCATCCACTGATCGGCCAGATGCGGACCCAGCGCACCCGGGCTCGCCTGATAGGCCTTGACCTCCTGGGCCAAGGCGCTCGCCACCTGCTCTGCGCTGACGCCCTTGCCGCCAAAGGCGGTCGCGACCTCGCTCACCTGCGAATGGCACAGCGTGGCCAGCAGCGCATTGCCCGGGCCTTCGTTGTGCCGCACGGGCGGCGTGCGCAGCTGCTCCCCGGACCACCCCAGCGAACGCGCGAGCGCGGACAGTTCACGAACGGCCACGGCGCTCGGCAAGGCTGGAGCGAAGCATTCCGGCCACGGCCGCCTGCACACAGGTCAGGTGCTGACGCATCAGCCCCGGCTTGGGACGCTTCGCGCGGATGCGCTGGATCGCCATCGGCCGACCGGTGCACATCGAAAGCGCCAGGCTCGTGCGCAGGATCTGGCCGCCGCCTTCGCCGGCCGATCCATCGAGTTCAATCCGTTCCATTGCAATCTCGTTCGTTGGGCTGGACCGCCTCGTGCAGAGTCGGGCGGGGAGTGGCGAGCCACCGAGCCCTCAGCCCTTGACGCACACCACCTGCTTCAAGGTGTGGACGACTTCCACCAGGTCCTTCTGCGCCTGCATCACCGCATCGATGTCCTTGTAGGCCATGGGGATCTCGTCGATCACGTCCTTGTCCTTGCGGCACTCGACCCCTTCGGTGGCCTTGATCTGGTCGGCCACGGTGAACAGCTGCTTCGCCTTGGTGCGGCTCATCACGCGGCCGGCGCCGTGGCTGCAGCTGTCGAAGCTCTCGGCGTTGCCCAGGCCACGCACGATATAGCTGCGCGCGCCCATGCTGCCGGGAATGATGCCCAGCTGACCCCGCTTCGCGCTCACCGCGCCCTTGCGGGTCACGAACACATCCTCACCGAAGTGGTGCTCCTGCTGCACGTAGTTGTGATGACAGTTGACCGCCTCGACATGCGACTCGAAGGGCTTGGCGATGACCTGACGCACCGTCGCGATGAGGTTGGTCATCATCACCTCGCGGTTGCGCGCCGCGAAGCGCTGCGCCCAGCCCACGCCGCGAACGTAGTCGCCGAAGTACTGCGCTCCTTCCTCGAAGTACGCCAGGTCCTGGTCCGGCAGGTTGCGCTGCTGCCGCTCGGCATCCTTCTTCGCCAGTTCGATGAAGTGGGTGCCGATCGCGTTGCCCACGCCGCGAGAACCCGAATGCAGCATGAACCACACGAAGCCGGACTCATCGAGGCAGACCTCGATGAAGTGGTTGCCGGTGCCCAGCGTGCCCAGGTGCTTGCGGTTGTTCGTGTTCTTCAAGCGCGGGTGCAGTTCGCACAGCGCTTCGAACGCGTCCACCAGCGTCGCCCAGACCTGGTCCACCGCATCGGGCGGGTTCTCCCAGCTGCCGGCGTCGCGGCCACGGTTGCGCGGCGACGACCCATGCGGCACGGCGCGCTCGATTGCGGTGCGCAGCGGCGCCAGGTTGTCGGGCAGGTCGTTCGCGTGGAGCGTGGTCTTGCAGGCCATCATGCCGCAGCCGATGTCCACACCGACAGCCGCCGGGATGATCGCGCGCAGGGTCGGGATCACCGAACCCACCGTCGCACCGATGCCCAGGTGGACATCGGGCATCGCGGCGATGTGCTTGAACACGATGGGCAACCGGGCCGCGTTGGCGAGCTGCCGCCTGGCGGCCTCTTCCACCGGCACGCCGCGGGTCCACATCTTGATGGGCACGCCGCCTTCGGGTTGTTCGATGCTGTAGTTCGAATCCATGTTGATCTCGATTCAGTTCAGTTCAGTTCCTGGCGCAACTGGACTTCTTCGACCGCGTCCAGCTCGAAGCCGGGCGGGGCGTATTTTTTTTGGGGCCGGCTTGAGCCGCTAGACTCTGCCGGGTGAATCGGTTCATCGCCATCCTGCTGCTTGCGCTGCTGCCGCTCCAGTTCAGCTGGGCGGCCTCGGGCCTGCATTGCGAGCGCGAGACGCAGGATGCCGGGCACATCGGCCACTCCGGCCACACGCACCCTGCCGAAGCCGGCCCTCAGGCATCGCACCCATCTCCCGAGACGAACGCCGCAGGCGACCCGACCCTCAACGGCACCCCTGCAGCCGATTGCGACCACTGCCACTGCCACGGCAAATGCAGCTTCATGCCCGCGGTGTGGGCCGAACCGCCCGGACGCCTCGCTGCGCAGCCGCCGGCAGCCGCCACCCGCCGAGCGGGCGGCGCCCACGCACCAGAGCGACCCGAGCGCCCTCAGTGGCTGCGCCTTGCCTGATCGGCGAGGCGGGCCTCTTCCTTTCCTGAAGCCCGGTCGCGCCTGAGCGCGTGCCGCCTCCTGCGGCACCGTCGGGCCCGATGCGACCCGTGGGTCGCAACTCGCCGATCTCCCGTGGATGGTTTGAACACCGGAGCATCGGATGGACCTAAGAAGACGAGACCCGACAGCGCTGCTGCGCGCCACGCTGGCCGCCGCAGGAATCGTCTGCGCCTGGGCGGTGCAGGCGCAGACCGAGAACGCAGGGGCGACGCCCGGAGCGGCACCCGCCTCCGTCATGTCCCTGGCACAGGCCTTCGACGCGGCCTGGGCGCGTCAGCCGGAGGCGCTGGCCCTGCAGGCCCGCCGGGACGCGGCCCGGTCGCAGCAGCAGGCGTCGCAGGCCTGGACGCCCGAGCCGGCAGCGCTCGAGGTGTCGAACAAGACCGACCGGCTGAACCGCAATGCCGGCGCCCGCGAACTCGAGCTGGGTGTTGTTTTGCCCCTGTGGCTGCCCGGCGAGCGCAGCAGGAGCTAGGCACTCGCGCAGGCGGAAGCGGCAGCCGTCGAAAGCCGCACGAAGGTGGCGCAACTGCGCCTGGCCGCTGCGGTGCGCGACGCCTGGTGGCAGTGGCAACGCGCCCGCATCGACGCCGACAGTGCCCGCGAGCAGCTGGGCAACGCGCGCCGGATCGCTGAAGACGTCGGCCGGCGCTTGAAGGCGGGCGACCTCGCCCGGGCCGACCAGCACCAGGCGGACGGCGCGGTGGCCTCGGCCGAATCCGTGTTCGCGCAGGCCGAAGCCGACCTCGCCGTGGCCGGGCAGCATCTTCGTGCGCTGGCGGGCGGTGCGGCCATCGCCGCGGATGCGAAGGACGGTGCCGAGGAGCCTTTGCCCGATGCAATCTCGAACGCCCCCGAAGCCCATGCGACGCTGCAGGAGCTGACGGACCGTGCAGCCCTGGCAGAGCACACGGCGGCGCTGGTGGCGATCCAGTCGCGGGCGCACCCGGAGCTGACGCTGGCGACCACCCGGGACCGAGGCGCCTCCGGCGAAGCCGCACAGCGGACCGTCACGCTGGGCGTTCGCATCCCTTTGGGCGGTGGCCCGCGCCACGCAGTCCGCAGCGCCCAAGCGAGCGCGGAGGCCACCGAAGCGCAGGCGCAGCGGGTCCTCGAACGTGAACGTCTGGACGCCGAGCGCGCGGCGGCTCGGGCGCGCGTGCAAGCCTCGCGCACGAAGCTGGACGCCGCCAAACGCCGTGCCGGGCTCGCAGCCGAATCGCGCGGCTTCTTCGACAAGTCCTTCCGGCTCGGCCAGACGGACCTGCCCACCCGGCTGCGCATCGAGGCCGAGGCCGCGGACGCCGAGCGGCAGGCCGCCCGCGCCCGCATCGAGCTGGCAGCGGCGATCTCCGGCTGGCGGCAGGCCCTGGGTCTGCTTCCCCAATGAAGCGCGGCATCGAACCTTCCAGGAATCGCCCATGAAGCTCTCACACAGACTCGCCGCGTTGATCGCGGCCGCCTTCTTCGTCGCAGCGCCCGCCTGGGCCGGCCCCGGGAATGACCATGACCATGGCGACGCCGCCCCAGCCCCCTCGGGCCAGCGGCTGCCCCGCTTCGCCGCCGAGTCCGATCTCTTCGAACTCGTCGGCGTGCTCAAGGGCCAGCGCCTCACGCTCTACCTCGACCGCTTCGCCGACAACAGCCCGGTGGCGGGCGCACGGATCGAGCTGGACATCGGCGGCGCCCAGTTCACGGCCGAGCCCCAGGGCGAGGACGGCTACGACGTGCTGCTGCCCGCCGCACCCAAGCCGGGCGTTCTGCCGGTCACGGCCACCGTGACGGCCGGCACCGACACCGACCTGCTTGCCGGCGAACTCGACATTCCCGAGGGGCCGCAGGCCCACCCCGCTGCCCACGCGCACCCGTGGACCGGATACGCCGGCTGGGCCGCTGCCGGCCTGGTGTCGCTGGGCCTGCTCATCGCGGGCGGGCGCGCCATCGCCGCGCACCGCACCCGCGCCGGAGGTGCCGCATGAAGCGCACGCTGATCGCCTCGACCCTCGGACTGCTGCTCGCGCTGGCGGGCCTGCTGCCGGCGCAGGCCGGCCCCGGCCACGACCACGACCACGACCATGGCGACGCGCCTGCAGCGCCCGGCGCCAGCGGTCCGCAGCGCCTGCCGGACGGCAGCGTCTTCCTGCCCAAGCCCGCGCAGCGCCAGCTGGGCGTGCGCACGGTGGTGACGCAGGCGGGCGAACTGCCGCGCACCCTGGAACTGAGCGCCAAGGTCTCGATGGACCCGAACGCCGGGGGCAAGGTTCAGCCGCTGAACGCCGGCCGCATCGAACCCGGCCCGCGGGGCCTGCCCAACCCCGGACAGGCGGTGCGCCGGGGCGAGGTGCTGGCCTACGTGCTGCCCTCGGCCTCGCCGATCGAGCGCTCCAGCCAGGCTGCGCAGCTGGCCGAACTGCGCGCGGCGAAGGCGTTGGCCGACAAGCGCGTCGCACGCCTGCAGGAACTCGCCGACACCGTGCCGCGCAAGGAGATCGAAGCGGCCGAGAGCGAGGCCTCGAGCCTGGCCGCACGCATCGCCGCGGTCGGCGCGGGCCTGGCCACCCGCGAGGCGCTGCTGGCGCCGGTGTCCGGCGTGATCGCCTCGGCGAACGCGGTGGCCGGCCAGGTGGTGGAGGCGCGCGAACTCGTCTTCGAGATCGTCGACCCCACGCGGCTGCGCATCGAGGCGCTGGCTTTCGATGTAGCGCTGGCCTCCAACATCGGCAGCGCCAGCATGGCCGTCGGGGAGCAGCGCGTGCCCCTGAGCTTCATCGGCGCGTCGCGCAGCTTGCGCGAGCAGGCCTTGCCGCTGACCTTCCGCGCCCAGGGTGCCGCACTGGACCGGCTTGCCGTCGGCCAGCCGGTGCGCGTGTTCGTGCAGACCCGGGAGAAGGTCAAGGGGGTTGCCGTGCCCTCGGCCTCGCTGATGAGGAATCCGGCCAACCAGACCGTCGTCTGGGTGAAGACCGCGCCCGAGCGATTCGAGCCCCGAACCGTCACCGTCGAGCCGCTGGACGGTGTCCGCGCGGCGGTGACCTCGGGGCTGCAGGCGGGCGACCGTGTCGCCACGCAGGGCGCCACCTTGATCAACCAGGTCCGCTGAGGTCGCCGCCATGTTCAAGTGGCTTCTCGACAACAGCCTGGCGAACCGGCTGCTGGTGATCATCGCCAGCCTTGTGCTGATGGCCTGGGGCGCGTTCACCTTGTCCCGCACGCCGGTGGACGTGTTCCCCGACCTCAACAAGCCCACGGTCACCCTCATGACCGAGGCCGGCGGCATGGCCGCCGAGGAGGTGGAGCAGCTCATCACCTTCCCGCTGGAGACCACGATGAACGGGCTTCCCGGCGTGGAGAGCGTGCGCTCGACCTCGTCGGCTGGCCTGTCATTCCTCTACGTCACCTTCGACTGGAGCGTGGACATCCACCGCGCCCGTCAGATGGTCTCCGAGCGGCTGTCGGCGATGGAGGACGGGCTGCCTGCGGGCTTGGTCCCGCACATGGGGCCTATCAGCTCGATCATGGGCGAGATCCTGCAGATCGCGATTCCCGTGGACCCGCTCAGGATCAGCCCGATGGCGGTGCGCGAGTACGCGGACTGGGTGCTGCGTCCGCGCCTGCTCGCGGTGCCCGGCGTGGCGCAGGTCATCCCCATCGGAGGCCAGGTGCGCCAGTTCCAGGTGCAGCCGAACACAGCCCGGATGGCGGAGCTGGGCATCTCCGCTGGGCAATTGAAGGCCGCGCTGCTCGGCTTCTCGGCCAACTCTTCGGGGGGCTTCCTCGAGCTCAATGGCCGCGAATACCTGATCCGCCACCTGGGCCGCACCTCGCGGCTCGAGGACCTGAGCAACCTGGCGGTGGGCAGCGCCACCACGGGCAGCAACCTCGGCCAGCCCATCCTGCTGCGGCAGATCGCCGAGGTGAGCTTCGCGCCCGCCCCGCAGCGCGGCGACGCCGGGTTCGCGGGCCAGCCTGCGGTCATCCTGGGCATCCACAAGCAGCCCACGGCCGACACCCTGGCGCTGACCCGCACCATCGAGGATGCCCTTGCCGGCCTGGAGGCCTCGCTGCCCGCCGGCATGGAGACGCCCCGCGTCACCTTCCGCCAGGCGAGCTTCATCGAGGCGTCGATCGCCACGCTGCAGGGCAAGCTGATCGGCGCTTCGATCTTCGTGGCGGTGATCCTCTTCTTCTTCCTGGGCACGATCCGGCCGACGGTGATCGCGCTGACCGCCATACCGGTGTCGATCTGCGTCACCGCGCTGGTCTTCCGGCATTTCGGCCTGTCGATCAACACGATGACGCTGGGTGGCCTGGCCATTGCCATCGGCGGCCTGGTGGACGACGCGGTGGTGGACGTGGAGAACATCCTGCGGCGCCTGAAGCAAGACCGTGCGAAGCCGCTGCACGAGCGCATGCCGGTGCTGCAGCTGGTGGCCCAGGCGTCGATGGAGGTTCGCTCGGGCATCCTCTACGCCACCGTCATCATCGTGCTCGTGTTCCTGCCGCTGTTCGCGCTGCCGGGCATCGAGGGGCGGCTGTTCGTGCCTCTTGGCGTGGCCTTCATCGCCTCGACGCTGGCGTCGCTGCTGGTGTCGGTGACGGTGACGCCGGTGCTCAGCTACTACCTGCTGCCGCGCATGAAGACACTGGAGCACGGTGACACGCGGGCCCTGGCCTGGCTGAAGGCCCGCTACCGCAGTGGCCTGGGCGCGGTGCTTGCGAGCCCCCGGGCAGCGCTCGCGTCGGCCGGCCTGGCGGTGCTGGCGGCCGCAGCGGCCATTCCCTTCTTCCCCACCACCTTCCTGCCGCCGTTCAACGAAGGCACGCTGCTGGTGGGCATCCGCCTGAACCCCGGCGTCACCCTGAGCGAGAGCTCGGCGCTGGCACGGCAGGCCGAGGTGTTGATCGGGCAGGTGCCCGAAGTCGTCCATGTGGGCCGGCGCAGCGGCCGCGCCGAGCTCGACGAACATGCCGAAGGCGTGCACGTGAGCGAACTCGATGTGGGCATCGTGCCTGCCCAGCAGCTGACCCGCAGCCTGGACGAGGTGCGCAGCGACATCCGCCAACGGCTGGTGAACCTGCCGGCGGCCATCGAGGTGGGGCAGCCCATTTCCCACCGCATCGACCACATGCTGTCGGGGGTGCGCTCGCAGATCGCGATCAAGATCTACGGGGAGGACCTCGACGCGCTGCGCAGCCAGGCCGACGCGCTGCAGCGGCGCTTGGCCGGCATCCGGGGCCTTGCCGACCTCGCCGTGGAAAAGCAGGTGCTGGCGCCACAGATCCAGGTGCGGGTGGACTACGCTGCCGCCGCGCGCTACGGCGTGCCCGCGCCGCAGATCGCGGCGACGCTGCAGGGCCTGGTCGAAGGCGAGCGCGTGGCGCAGATCGTCGAGGGCAACCGCCGCTTCGCGCTGGTGGTTCGGCTGCCTGAGTCGGCCCGCTCCGTCGAGGGCCTGGGCCAGATCCTGATCGAGACGCCGACCGGGCGGATTCCGCTGTCCCGGGTGGCCAGCATCGAGGAAGGCGACGGCCCCAACCAGATCAGCCGCGACGACGGCAAGCGGCGCATCGTGCTGTCGGCCAACGCATCGGGACGGCCGCTGTCGGAGGTCGTCGCCGACATCCGCGAGGTGGCCGCCGGATCGAGGCTGCCCGAGGGCATGTTCATCACGCTGGGCGGGCAGTTCCAGGCGCAGGAAGAGGCCTCGCGCCTGATCGGGCTGCTGTCCATCGTGTCCCTGACGCTGATGTTCGTGGTGCTCTACAGCCGCTACCGCAGCGCGATCCTGTCGGTGCTCATCATGGTGAACATTCCGCTGGCGCTCGTGGGGGCGGTCGTCGGGCTGTGGCTGTCGGGCCAGCCGCTCAGCGTCGCCGCGATGGTGGGCTTCGTCACGCTGGCCGGCATCTCGGTGCGCAACGGCATCCTCAAGGTGAGCCACTACATCAACCTGATGCGCTTCGAGGGCGAGCGCTTCGACCGGCAGATGATCGTGCGCGGCTCGCTGGAGCGGCTGAGCCCGGTGCTGATGACCGCGCTCGTCACCGCCTTCGCGCTGGCGCCCTTGCTCTTCGAGGCCGAGCGCCCGGGCACCGAGGTGCTGCACCCGGTGGCCGTGGTCATCTTCGCCGGCCTGGTCAGTTCTACCCTGCTCGACACCTTCCTCACGCCGGCGATGTTCTGGCTCTTCGGCCGCCAGCCGGCCGAAAAGCTGATCAACGACCGCGATGCCCAGGCCCTGTGAGCCGGTCCGTTTCCACCCAACCCCGAAGGAGAGAACATGAAGCTGAACACCTGGATCGCCGCCCTGGCTGTGGGCCTGGGCCTGGGCCTTGCAGGCGCCGTCCATGCGGGCGAGGGCCACGACCACTCGCCGAAGTACGGCGGCGTCGTCGCCGGAGGGAAGGTCTTCGACTACGAGCTGGTCGCCAGGCCGACCGTGGTGCAGCTCTATGTGCGCGCTGGCAACCAGCTGGCCGACGTGTCCAAGGCCAGCGCCCGGCTCACGGTGCTCACCGGCACCGACAAGCAGGAGGTCGAGCTCAAGCCGGTCGGCGACAAGCTCGAAGCCACCGGCAGCTTCAAGATCGGTCCGGGCAGCAAGGCCGTGGCCGTGATCACGGTCGCGGGCAAGCCGGCGACGGCGCGCTTCAGCTTGAAGTGAGCGGTCAGGCTGCGCCTGTCCGTGCATCCATGCTTGACCTCTTCCTGTTCACCCTGCCCGATGCCGTTGGCGACTGGCACCCCATCGACGACCGCGTGATGGGCGGCGCCTCGCGCAGCCGCCTGCGGCACGACCCGGCTGGCCACGCGGTGTTCGAAGGCGAGCTGTCGCTGGCCGGGGGTGGCGGCTTCGCGTCGGTGCGGTCCAGCCCCGGTGCCCGCGGGCATGCGGGTGCCACGGTGTGCGAGGTCGAAGTGCGCGGCGCCCCGCGGAGCTTCAAGCTCAGCCTGCTCACCGACGACGGCTTCGACCGCCCGAGCCACCAGGCGAGCTTCACCGCGCCGGGGCTTCAATGGCAGACGCTCAGCCTGCCGCTTTCCGCCTTCCGGGCCAGCTTCCGCGGACGCGAGGTGCCGGGCGCCGCGCCACCGGACCCGGCGCGCATCCGGCAGGTGGGCTTGCTGATCGCGGCGCGGCAGGCGGGGCCTTTTGCGCTCGACATCCGGCGCATCGCGCTGGGGTGATGCGGGTGACCTGTCCCTCCCGGCCATGCCAAGCCAAGCCAAGCCAAGGCAGGAGGGAGTCCGCCAACCCAGCGGGGCGGACATGAGAAGAAAACCCGCGGCGGGGTCATCTGCAGCTCGGTGACAGTGAACTTGCCAGCCAGGTGGATGGCCTTGTCAGCCAGTGCCTGCGCGGACCGTGATCGTGCCCGCCATGCCGCCCTGGTAGTGCCCGGCGATCAGACAGGCGAACTCGAAGTCGCCGGCTCGGTTGAAAGTCCAGACGATCTCGCCTGACTTGCCGGGTGGCACATGCGTCATGTAGGGCTCGTCATGCGCCATGGTCGGGAATTTCACCATCATCGCGGCATGCTGGACGTTCTCGGCCTTGGTGCCGATGACGAACTCGTGCATCACCTTGCCGGTGTTGCGGACGACGAACTTCACGGTTTCACCCAGGCGTATTTCAATGCGCGCGGGCGTGAAGCGCATGTCATCGGCCATGACGACTTCGATGCTGCGCCTGGCGTTTCTGGCGTCGCCTGCAATGCCCCAGTCCTTCTGTTCCCTGCGGGCCCGGCCGGTTGTGGGTCCGTGCGCCTTGTCGGTGTGGGCCCGTGCGGGCGAAGCCAGGATGGGCATCGCCGCGACGGTGATCGCTGTGGCCATGCGAGCGATGGTGGCGCGCCGTGCCGGCTGCTTCGGGGTCAGCCCCGTGGTCTCGTTCATGCAGGTCTCCTGGAGCGATGCCGCCGAGGACGCGATCAATGCCGGTGCCTGTGGCCCGAGCCTGAGCCCACGGGGTCCGCCGGCCCGGCAGGCGTGTCAGCGCGATAGCCGCGCAGTTCGATGTAGCGCAACGCCTGTGCGGGCGACAGAAGCGCCGCCTGGGCCAGGTGGGTGTTCAGGTGCTCGGCGCGCAGGCGGGCCTGAAGCGTGGCCACACGCTGCGTGGCCTCGAGCACGCCGGCGGGAGTGGCCAGGCGCGCGGAGAACAGCCGGTCGAGTTCGGTTTCGGCACGAACGATCTCTTCGCCCAGTTCACGCGCCCGTGCCTTGTGTTCCGACATCAGCCGTTGCGTGGCTGCACGTTGCTCGGCGCTGAGTTCCAGCGCCTCGCCCAGTTCCAGGGTGTGCATGGGGCCTGGATAGCCGTTCAATTCAGCGGCTTTGGCGTAACCCATGCCTTGGCCCTGGCGCAGGGCGGCCACCTCACGCGGGTCAAGCGCCTTGATGGAACGCCGCTCCTCGCCGGCATAGGGGCTGGTCTGCGCTGCAGTGCCGAATGTCGCGGTCAAGGTCAGGCACAGGGCGAC
>JAIYCR010000015.1 GCA_027487905.1 Rubrivivax sp.
CTCATCCAGCTGTCTTTGCTGGGGAAGTGGAACGACAGCTTCTGGTTCAGCTTCTTCCATGAGGTGGCGCACGTGCTCAAGCACCCGACGCGGTCCATCTTCCTCGACGACGCTGCTGCAGGCGACACCGTGAAATCCGACGAAGAGCGGGAGGCCGACCGCTTTGCTTCAGACTGTCTGCTGCCGCGTGCGGCCCAGGCGCGGCTGGCCGAGCTGGCCCTGGACGAAGCGAGCCTGAAAGCCTTCGCGCGCGAGCAGGGCATTCACGTGGGCATCGTCGTCGGACACTTGCAGCATCGAGGGCGCATTCCTTTTGCGCATCCGCTGACCCGCTTGAAGCAGCGATACGAAATCGGGTCTTCGGCGCTGGGCGCTTGAACCCCCACCCCTTGCACGATGCCCACACTCGACTGGCTTGATCGCGACGCCGCCTTCCGGGTCGCCGCCCGCGTTGCGACCCGGGTGCTTCGGCCCCACGCCGCCGGCCATCGCTTCGGCGACGCTGGCACCGCGCCCGGCAACCTGCTGGTACAGGGCGACAACCTGGAGGCCTTGCAGGCCCTGCTGCCCTTCTACCGCGGCCAGGTGAAGTGCATCTTCATCGACCCGCCCTACAACACCCGCAGTGCCTTCGAGCACTACGACGACAACCTCGAGCACTCCCAGTGGCTGTCGATGATGCTGCCGCGCCTGCAACTGCTGCGCGAGTTCCTGCGGGAAGACGGCAGCATCTGGGTCACGATCGACGACCATGAGGGGCATTACCTCAAGGTGTTGATGGATGAGGTGTTTGGGCGGGGGAACTTCATTGCGACGATCGCTTGGGAAAAGGACAGAGGCGGTCGCGGGGACGCGGATATCTCAACATCGCAGGACATGGTTCTTGCATTTGCACGTCGGCGCCAAGTTTGGGCATCTTCGAGAAATTTGCTCGAACGAACGACTACTCAGGCTGGACGCTTTCGCAATCCAGACAACGATCCGCGTGGACCCTGGCGACAGGGCGACGATGGCACCGCGAAGAGCGGAACAGAAAGGCAACGATTTCCCATCACCCTTCCCTCTGGGCGCACTGTGACGCCAAAGCAAGGGCGCTATTGGGCTTTTTCTGAAGACACCTTCAATCAAGCCAGAGTGGAGGGCCGCGTGTATTTCGGCAAGGATGGCAATCGGCTTCCGTTAATCAAGCGGTACGCCGACGCCGTTCGCGAGGGCGTTGCCCCGCGCACATGGTGGCCCGCAGAGGAAGCGGGAACGAATCAGTCCGCGAAACGAGATCACCTACGCAAGCTAATGCCTGAAGTCGAGCCGTTTGCCACTCCAAAGCCCGAAGAACTCCTACGGCGTGTTCTTCAGATAAACACCAACCCCGGCGACCTCGTCCTCGACTCCTTCCTCGGCTCCGGCACCACCGCCGCCGTCGCCCACAAGATGGGCCGCCGATGGATCGGCATCGAAGCGGGCGACCATGCCGTGTCCCACTGCCTCCCTCGCCTGCAGAAGGTGGTGGAAGGCGAATCGGGCGGCATCAGCCAGGCTGTCGGCTGGACGGGCGGTGGCGGCTTCCGCTTCCTACAGCTCGGCGCCCCCCTCTTCGACGCTCAGGGCGACCTGAATGCCGAGGTCCGCTTCGCCGACTTGGCCGCCTTCGTCTGGATGCGCGAATCCGGCACGGCCTACGAGCCTGCGGCTGACGCCTCCAGCGGCACGCCGCTCTTGGGCGTGCACGGCGGCCGGGCGATCTACCTCCTCTACAACGGCATCCTCGGCGACCGTCGCCCGGCCTCGGGCAACGTGCTCACCAGCGCCGTGCTCGACGCCCTGCGGCGCCTGTGCTGGCACGTGGGCCCGAAGGTGGTCTACGGCGAGGCCTGCCTGCTGGGCGATGCCCGCCTGGCCGACGCTGGCATCGTGTTCCGCCAGCTTCCGTACGCACTGCCCCGCTGAAGCACAGGAGCCGAACATGCCGTCGTTCGAGCTGAAGCACTATCAGTCCCAAGCTCTACAGGCACTGGAGCGATACCTTCAATCTGCGGCCACGGCCGGGCCAGACGGCGCCTTCAGGCAGGCCACCGGCTACACCTATCAGGCCGGCGTGTTCGGGCAAACGCCTTGTGTGTGCCTGCGCATCCCCACAGGCGGCGGCAAGACGCTGCTGGCGGCCCACGCCATCGGCCGCCTCGCGCGCCACTGGCCCGGGCGGCACCGGTTTCCCCTGACGCTGTGGCTGGTGCCGAGCGACGCCATCCGCCAGCAGACGCTGAAGGCGCTGGGCACGCCAGGCCACCCCTTCCGCGAAGCGCTGGCCGAGGGCTGCGGCGCAGACGTGGCGGTGTGCGACCTCGACGGGGTGACCCAGCTCTCGCCCCATGACTTCGACCAACGCGCCGTGGTGGTCGTGGCCACGATGCAGAGCTTCCGGGTGGACGACACCGACCAGCGCAACGTCTACGCCTTCAGCGAGGCCTTTGAGCCGCACTTCCGCAGCCTCGAACCCGCCGAACTTGCCCGCCTGAACGAGCTGCCCGACGCGTTGGTGGTGCCGGCCGATGTGGCCCAGCCCGCCGCAGGCGGCACCGAGCGCCCGCGCGCGGGGCGGGCCATGCTGCAGCGCTTCGTCGGTCAGCCCAAGTGGAGCCTGGCCAACTGGCTCGCCCTGCGGTCGCCCTATGTGATCGTGGACGAAGCCCACACGGCCAAGACCGATCGCAGCTTCACGGCGCTCACGCGCCTGAGCCCGGCGCTGGTGCTGGAGCTCACGGCCACGCCCCTGCCCGAAAGCACCAACGTCCTCTTCCATGTGTCGGCCCAGCAGCTGCAGGCCGAGCACATGATCAAGATGCCCATCGCCTTGGTGGAGCACACCCGGGGCTGGCAGGCTGCCGTGCTCGACGCGGTTCAGACCCAGCGCCTGCTGGAAGCGCAGGCGCAGGCCGAAGAGCTCGAACCCGGCCCCACCCAAGGCGAGTACGTCCGGCCCATCGTGCTGCTGCAGGCGCAGAACCAAGGGCAACCGGTGGATGTGGAGGTCCTGCGCAGCCATCTCATCGACGAGCTGCACATCCCCGAGGCGCAGGTCAAGGTGGCCACGGGCACGCGACGAGAGATCGACGGCATCGACCTATCCGCACGCGATTGCCCCGTCCGATTCATCATCACCGTGCAGGCGCTGGGCATCGGCTGGGATTGCCCCTTCGCCTACGTCCTTTGTTCCGTGCAGACCATTCACTCGGGCACGGCCATCGAGCAGTTGCTGGGCCGCGTGCTGCGAATGCCGTACGCCAAGCGCCGATCGCACGCGGCGCTGAACCGGGCCTATGCGCACGTCACCGAGGCCGAAACCGGCCGCGCCGCGAACGCCCTTGCCGATCAGCTCATCGATGGCATGGGCTTCGACCCCTTGGACCTCGCCTCGATGATTGCGCCGCAGGCCGCGTTGCCCTTCACAGGCCGTGCGGGTGCTGGCACCGACGGGATCGACTCCGCACAGGGGGCGGAGGACCACTTCCAGACGGTCGCCCCACCGGCCGGCAGCCTGTGGATGCCGACGCTCACCCTCGACCTGCCGACGCGCCGGGCGCTGCCGGGGCCAGCCCAGGCGGCTCTGGACGCGGCCGTCCTCGCAGGTCAGGCGCAGGTCAACATCGACGGTGAGCGGATGCGGGTTCGCTTGAAGGGTGCGGTCGGCGCTGAACTGAGCGCCGGGCTGGTGGCCGCCGCACCCCGGCGCGAGCAAACCGGCGTGCAGCAATCGGTGGAGCGTCACAACGCCCTGGTGGCGGGTGCCCTCGCGCCCGCGCATCGGGGCATCGCGTTCGCACCGGTTCCACGCCTTGCCTATCGCACGCCGCTGCTCGAGGGGCGCGAGCAGCTGCTGCCGCTGGCGCTGCTGGAAGCCGAGTCCGTCCGTGAGACGGTGAGCTTGAATCTCCTCGCCCATCCCATCGCACTGGACGGCTTCACCATGGTGGAGCAAGGCACCCGGTGGGAGGTTTACCTCGACGGGCAGCGCACGCGAGTCGGCCAAGGCGACATGGCCACGCAATTGCCCCTGGACGGAGTTCAGACGGCACTGGAACCCCAGGACCTGGCCCGCTGGCTCGCCCGGGAGCTGCAGCACCCTTCCCGAAACACAGCCCGCGACATCCTTCCCGCGCATCTGCGCGCGTTCACGCTGGCCTGCGTGAACCACCTGGTCCACGAACAGGGCATTCCCCTGGGGCAACTGGCGCGGCACCAGTACCCCCTGCTTCAACGACTCGCGCTGACCATCGAGGGCCTTCGTGAAGAGGCCGGTCGCACGGCCTTCCGTCAGCTGGTGCTGGACGGGGGGTGGTCGGTGGAAGCGAGTCCAGCGTTTGAGTTCCGCTTCGATCCGAGCGGCTATCCGGTACCGGGCCACCGGCGGTACGGCGGGCGGTTCAGCCTGTCCAAGCACTTCTACCCAGTCGTCGCCGATCTCGAGGACGGCTCCGAGGAGCTGTCGTGCGCCTTGGCTCTGGACATGCATCCGCTGGTTCGGCATTGGGTCCGCAACCTGGATTCAGAGCCGGTGCATGCGTTCTGGCTTCCGACTTCGGCGGGCCGCTTCTATCCTGACTTCGTTTGTGAGCTGATGGATGGGCGTGTACTGGTCGCGGAATACAAGGGAGAGCACCTGCGCAACGTTCCCAAAGAAATCGAGAAGGCGCAGGTCGGCCGGGTCTGGGCGGAGAAGAGCGCTGGGCGCGCCGTGTTCGCCATGCTGTACCGGCTGGAGCGGGGGATGAACGTCCAGCAGCAGATCGATGCTGCACTCGGCTGAAGCGTCCTTCCAGGCCGGTCCAGGTTGATCTTGGGCAAGGCGGGGGCCGCCCGCTATCGAAAGACCTGAGCGTCCGGGGCCCGCCCAGCCTCCAGAATCCTCGTCCGGCCTGAGGGCACGAGGAGACGACATGGAAAAGACCTGGCTCAAGCACTACCCGGCGGGCGTGCCGGCCGAGATCGACGTGGGCCAGTACCCGTCGCTGGTGGCCCTGCTGGACGAGAGCTTCCGCCGCTACGCGGCACTGCCGGCCTACAAGTTCATGGGCCGCAGCTTCAGCTTCGCCGACGTCGACGAGCAGTCGCAGGC
>JAIYCR010000046.1 GCA_027487905.1 Rubrivivax sp.
CGTGGAAGCCGAGCTTCTCCAGGGTCTCGAAGCCGTGGATGATGCCGCGCCCGCCGCAGCCGCGGCCAACCTCGGGGCCGCCGAGTTCCATGGCGTAGACGCCGTCGCGCTTGAAGCAGACATCGCCGATGGACACCGCCTCGCCGGCGAGCTTCTTCTTCGAGCTGGTCTCGATGATGGTGGGGCAGGCCTTGCCGCCGAACAGCAGCGAGGTGGTGTCGCTCTTCGGGTCGCAGCCGATGAGTAGCACCTTCTTGCCCTGCTGGGCCATCATGTAGCTGAGGTTGGCCAGCGTGAAGCTCTTGCCGATGCCGCCCTTGCCGTAGATCGCGATGATCTGGGTGGTCTTGGCGGCCGGGCTGGTGGCCGGTGCGGCGGGTTCGATCGCGGCTTCGGCCTTCAGGGCCTCGCGCATCTCCTCGCGGGACATCATCTTCACCGGCGAGGCAGAGGCCATCGGCGAGACGCCGGCCACGGACGCGGTACTGCTCATGCGCAAACCCTCCAGTCGAGAACCATCTTGAGACAGGCCGCATCGCCGAAGGCGGTGCGGTAGGCATCGGCGGCACGGGGGGCCTCTGCACGATGGGTGATGAGGCCGTCCAGGCTCAGCCGCCCTTCCTCGATCAGCTGGCGGGTGGCCAGCAGGTCGGGGCGTTGCCATTCGGCGGCGCAGCGGAAGTTCGCCTCGCGCATGAAGGCCGGGGCGAAGCTGAAGCTCAGCGGCTGGTTGTAGAAGCCGGCGAGCACCACCTCGCCGCCCGGGGCCAGGCGCTGCACCAGGGTGTCGAGCAGCTTGGGGTCGCCGCTGACGTCGTAGATGGCGCGGTAGTCGCGCCGCGGGTCATCCTCGGGGCGCAGCACCGAATAGCCCTCGGCACCCTGCGAGCGCACCGGGTTCAGTTCCCAGACGGTGGGCGCCGCGAAGCCGGCGGCCACCGTCAGGCGGGCCAGCAGGCGGCCGAGCACGCCGTGGCCGACGATCAGTTCAGGCGCGACGATGTCGCGGCGCTTTCCGCCGCAAGCCACCGCGTGGTAGGCCGTGGCCGCCAGGGCCAGCAGCACCGCGTTCTCGCCGGCGTCGGCGAAGGCGCGGCCTGCGATGTTCACCACACGGGCGCCGGCCACCACCACCCGCGAGGCAGCGCCGCCGAAGAGGCCGCGCACCTCGCCGTAGCAGCGTGCGCCAGGCACGAAGACCCGGTCGCCGACTGCATGGCCGCTGTCCGGGCCGGCCTCGATAACCGTGCCCACCGATTCGTAGCCCGGCACCAGCGGATAGCCCATGCCGGGGAAGGCGGGCATCTGGCCGGTGAAGAGCAGGCGCTCGGTGCCGGTGGAGATGCCGCTGAAGTCGATGTCGACCACGACGTCCTCACGCCCCGCAGGCGTGAGTTCGAGGTGGGACAGCTGCAGGTGCTCGGGCTGTTCGAGCACCACGGCCCAGGCCTTCATGCCTGCCCCTTCGCGCCACGGGCAGCGGCTTGCGGCGCGCCCGTCGGCAAGAGTTGCTGCAAGACACGACGGCACGGGCTGCCGCTCATCGAGCAGGGGGAAGGAAAAGGGGCAAGGGGCACGGGCGGCTTCGGTGTGTGTGTGTCATCTTAGACAGACACCACTACATGTCAACCCTTGTTTACATCGTTGTTGTCCAAGACCCGCATCGGACAGGAGGGTGTTTTCCCTCGACAAGCGGTCAACGCGGCCGGACAAAACCGCGCCCGCGCCGGGCTGGCGTCAGGGCTTGAAGGCCAGCAGCACGCTGGCCTGCATCGGCATGGGCGTGGGCAGCGAACGGGCGTGCCTGAAGCCAGCGGCGGTCAGAAGGCGCCGGTGTGCGTCGGCGGTGCGGGCGCGGCCGCGGCCCATCGCCAGCAGGTAGAAGCTGTAATAGGCGTCGCCCATGCGCTCGGTGCCGGCGACGCCCGCCATGGGCTCGGCCACCAGGACGGCCCCGCCAGAGGGCAGCGCCTGGAAGACACGGCGCAGCAGCCGCTCGCAGCGCTCGTCCGGGTGATCGAACAGCACGCGCACCAGGCTGATGAGATCGGCGCCGGTGGGCAGCGGGTCGGCGAGGAAATCGCCGCCGTGGGCCTGCGCGCGCGAGGCCAGCCCGGCGAGGGCCAGGCGCTCCTGGGCGCGCCGCGCCACCGCCGGGAGATCGAAGAGGCTCAACTGCAGGTGGGGCGCCGCCTGGGCCACCTGCTCCAGGAAGCGGCCTTCGCCGCCGCCCACGTCCAGCAGGTGGTGAAAGCGATCGAAGGGCGCGCAGGCGACCACCTCCTGACCCACCAGCGGCTGGGACGCCGACATCAGCGCGGAGTACTCGGCCACCTGCTCGTCGCTCAGCGTGCCGGGCTGCTGCCCGGTGGCATAGGGCCAGTAACGCGACATGCCTGCACCCCAATCGCCTGCGGTCCCTCGCGGGTCGTGTGCCTGGTCGCCGCTGCCGGCGCGCAGCAGCGCGACCGGATCGCGCAGGTCGGCATACAGCACCGCGTGGTGGCGGACCATCGCGGCGATGGCCTCGTCGTCGACCAGGGGCGCACCCAGCGCACCCAGCCCGTAGCGAGCGCCGCCACGGCGCTCGAGCAGGTCGATGGAAACGGCGGCATCGAGCAGCCGGCGCATGGCCTCGGGCGTCAGGCGCGACCGCGCGGCCAGTTCGTCCAGGCCCACCGGCCCCTGGCGCAGGGCGTCGAAGAGCTCGAGTTCGACACAGGCGGCCAGCACCTGTGAATAGACGAAGCCGCTGAGGAGATCGAAAAGGCGGGCGGCGCGGTGCCGCGCCACCGGGCGGGTCAGTGCGAAGCGGGACGCCCAGCGGCGGAAGTCCGGGCTGGTCAGCCGCGCATCGCGCCAGGCCCGCCAGCGCTCGAGCACACCGCCCCTCAGCGCGGGCGTCGCATCGGGCGGGGGCAGGCCGGTCGGCCGGCCGAGGGCGCCGTCAGAGGGCATGGCCGGTGGCGTGGCCGTCGGCCTCGACGGCCTCCGCGCGCATGGCCGGCGAGATCAGCCGGTCGGCCTCGCCCTGGACCAATGCCCTGAGCGCTGCAGCGCCGCGGCACGGCGGCACGGCCTCGATCGCGCAGGCCACCAGGCGCTCGAAATGCTGGATGGCGCCCACCAGGCCCTGCTGTCGGGCCGAACTGGGTCGCCCGAGCGCGACATCCTGGCCCGCGGGTTTGCCCAGATGGGCAGCGTCCGACGTGGCGTCGCGCACGTCGTCGGCCACCTGGTAGGCCTCGCCCAGCCATTCGCCCAGGGAACGCCAGGCGTCGGCAGACCCGCCGGCCGCTTCGGCTCCCGCCGCGGTGGAGGCGGCAAAGAGCGCACCCGTCTTGGCCCGCTGGTAGTCGCTCAGCGCCACCCGGGGCTCGCATTCCCAGGCCTGCCCGGCCACGATGCCGAAGGGCATGCCCACGCCGTTGGACACGGTGGTGAGCACGCGAGCCAGGCGCTGCGGCGAGCGCGCGCCGGCCAGCGCCAGCGTCTGGTAGGCCCGCACGATGAGCGCGTCGCCCGCGAGCACCGCCAGCCGCTCGCCGAAAGCCCGGTGAACCGAGGGGCGCCCACGGCGCAGCGCGGCATCGTCGAAGCACGGCAGGTCGTCGTGGACCAGCGAGGCGCAGTGCAGCAGTTCCACCGCCGCGGCGGTGGCATCGGTCAGCGCGGGGTCGTCGTCGCCGCAGGCCCGGGCCACGGCCAGGACCAGACGGGGCCGTACGCGCGCGCCGCCAGGGAAGACGCCATGACGGATCGCCGCGGCCAGGCGCGGCGGGCAGCCGGCTGCCTCTCCGGCGGCGACGGCCGCCTCCAGGGCGAGCTCGATGCGGTCTTGGGCAGGCATGGTGTCTCCAGGTGAGCCGGAACCCCCTCCGGCGGAAGGGGCCCGTGCGCGTGCACCGATGCAAAGGACGTGCACGGCCCCTTCATCGACTGTCAAGTTTGCCTTACTTTTTCAAAGACAGGTAAAGTTGACATCAGCAGACCGGTCCCTGGCCTGCGCCTTTCGACCGCAAACAACGCGCGCTGGCTGCAGCGAAGGACCCTGAATGACCGCCCTGACCCCCGCCGCCGAGCGCGTCACCCCGCAGGCGGGGCAGCACCTGCTGGTCCGCTGGGCCATCGGATGCGCGCTGGCCGCCCTGGCCGCTGCGCTCGTCTACTCCTGGATCGCCACCACCCCCGCGGCACCCGGTGCGCCGGCAGCGTCCACCCCGGCGCCCGATCGAGCGGCGACAGCCGCCCGCGCAGGCACCGGCACCAGCACAGGAACAGGAGCAGGCCCCGCCGACCCTGTGGCTGCGAGCGCCGAGGCACTGGAACGCGCCCGCACGGACCGGCGGGCCCCGGCCGGCGCCAGCGCCGGGCCGGACATCGACGCCCTGCTCGCCCGGCTGAAGGAGCGCCTCGCCCGCCAGCCCGACGACGCCGATGGCTGGTTGATGCTGGCCCACTCCACGGCCAGCCTGGAACGCCATGCCGACGCCGCCCAGGCCTATGCCCGCGCGGCGGCGCTGCGCCCCCAGGACGGTCAGATCCGCGCCGACTGGGCCGACGCCGTGGCCATGAAGCAAGGCGGCACCGCCCGTGGCGAACCGACGCGGCTGCTCGATGAGGCGCTCCGGCTGGACCCGCGCAACGTGAAAGCGCAGGTGATGTCGGGCCTGGCGGCACTGGAGCGCCAGGACCGTGATGCGGCCCGCCGGCACTTCGAGGCTGCCCTCGCGCTGGCCGAGCCGGGCAGCGACCTGGCCCGGGCCATGCGGCAGCGGCTGGAAAGCCTGCCCACCGTTCAGCCCGCAGCACCGCAGGCCACGGCACGCTGAAGTCCAGAGGGCGGCCGCTGCTCAGCGCGGCGCGTCCAGCGCCGCCAGCACCGCGGCCGGCGCCTCCTCATGGGCCAGGTGGCCCAAGCCCGGCAACACGCTCACCCGTGCCGAGGGCCGGATGGTCTGCAACTGGAAGGCCTGTCGCGCCGGCACGGTGGCATCGCGTTCGCCGACCACCAGGTGCAAGGGCCAGTCGGCACGCAGCCGCGGCAGGTCGCGCCGCAGCGCGGGCAAGTCCCACTGGGCCATCATCTGCAGCGCGCCGGCCACGTGCGCCGGGCTGCCCACCAGCCGCGCATAGAGCCGGCGGCCGGTTTCATCGGCCTGCGAGCCGGTCGCATCGAGCAGCCGGTCGACCAGCGCGGAGCTCTGAGCCCGCCAGGCAACGACCTGCGGTATGCCCGGTGCCGCGGCCAGCAGCTTGGCAGCCGGCGAGAACCAGGTCCACCCCGGCCCGTGCAGCGGCAGCAGGGCACCGTTGACCGAGGCGATTCCGCCGCTGGTGCGCGCAGGGTCCAGCACACCGTCCAGCGCCATCCGCAACGCGATGGCCGCCCCGGCCGAGTGGCCGATCACCCAGGTCGGCTCGATGCCCAGAGTTCCGAGCAGTCGCCCGACGGCGCGGGCCATGCCGGCTGGCGAGGCCTCACCCGGGGGCGCCGCGCTGGTGAAGCCATGGCCCGGAAGGTCAGGGGCAATCACCCGCATCCGGTGGGCCAACAGGGGCGCCAGGCCCCGCCAGGAATGGCTGGCCGAGCCGGTGCCATGCAGCAGCAGCACGGTGGACGGAACGGACCCGGAGGCTGCAGACCCCGGCGAAACCGGCAGGACCGAGGTTGCCGAGGCATCCACCCGGCAGGCGAGGTCCTGCACATGCCAGTGCAGACCGCCGGACGTCACGAATCGGCTGTGCTCGCGCAGCGGCCAGTCGCCGCCGTCGCGCTGCCAGTCCAGACGGTCCGAGGCGCTCACCGGCGTTGCTGTTCCAGCGCGCCGCCCACCGCAGCCGACAGCCCGCGGGCATCGGCCTGGGGCAGCGGCAGGTAGCCCGCGGCCATGTCGTCGGCCAATTGGCGGGCCAGCGGATGGGGACGAACCGAGGTGTCCACCACCAGGGCACTCAGGCCAGCGGCCCGCCACAGCCGCGCGGACTGCCGTGCATCCGCCTCGGCGGCCTCCCGGCCGGGCGCGCCGCTGCGGGACACATTCGCCCGCCCGTCGGTGAGCAGCACCAGCAGGGCCTGGTCGCCACGGCGCTGCACCGATGCAGCCACCGCGAAGGCGGAATCCAGGCCGGCAGCCAGCGGCGTGCCGCCCCCGCCCGGCAAGGCCGCCAGGGCCCGACGCGCCCGCACCAGCGAGCGGGTGGGCGGCAGCAGCACATCCGCACCGCTTCCCCGGAAGGCCACCAGCGCCACGCTGTCGCGGCGCACATAGCAATCGGCCAGCAGAAGCTCCACCGCCCCCTTGGCCTCGGCCAGGCGGCGCAGTGCGGCGGACCCCGACGCATCGACGACGAAGACGGTGGTCGTCTCGCTGCGCTGCTGGTAACGCCGCACATGGAAATCCTCGGGGCGCACCCGCACGCGCGGCGTCGAACCCGGTGCAGCGCTCGCCGACGCGACAGCCGTTCGGGACCTCAGGCCCTGCCACGGGACCGCCGCGCGCAGCGTGTCCACCAGGCTGAGGCGTGCATCCCGCCCCGGGCGCTCGCGTCGCACGCCGGCCGGTCGGCCTCGACGCCCGCCCAGGCGCTGCGCCCCGGTGCCGCCGCCCCCGCGCGCGGACCCGCCGGCACGGGCCTGCAGCGCCAGCCGTCCGAGCAGGCCAGGGGGCAGCGCGGCGAGCGCGGCCGCGACCAACTGCTCCTGCAGGGTCTGGGCTTGGGCCGGAGCGCCAGGTGCTTCGTCGTCTCCGGCATCCCGATCGGGTGTGGCGTCGCGAGCCGCCTGGTCGGCCGGGTCGGCCTGCGCGCCGGGCTCCTGCGGCTGCGGCTGCGGGTCGGGCGGAGCGGCGTCAGCGTCAGCGTCGGTGGCGGCGTCAGAGTCGGCGTCATCCACGCGGTCAGCCGGCGCTTCAGCGTCCGACTGCATCGGCGCCGTGGGCAGCTGGGTGGCCCGGGGCAGCAGGACCAGGCGCAAGGCCACCGCTGCGTCGTCGGCGTCCACCAGGTCGCGGCCGCACCAGGCGGCGTGGGCGCGGGCCACCCGTGCGGCCAGCAGCGTCGAACGCAGCGGCAGCACGCCGAAGGCCAGCGCCGCCCCGGCCAGCGATTGCAACGTGTTCTCGTCCAGCCGAACCGCCGGCCACAGCCCACGGGCCTGGGCAAGCTCGCGCTGCCAGGCGGTGTCCTGAACCGGGCCGGGGCGCAAGGCGTCGGCCTGCCGGTCGCGCTCGACACCCGGGAACCCGCCGACATCGGCCATCTGCAGGTCGCGCAGGTCGATGTCGAAGGCCAGGCGATCGGCCAAGGCAGCCGGCACCGGGTCATCGTCGGGGCCGGCCTCGTCCAGGGCCAGAACGGCGCAGCGCGCCGGCGCGCGCTGGCTCAGTCCGTCGCGCGCCGTGACGACCTCGCCGGTGTCCAGCGCCGCGGCGATCAGCGCGGCGATGCTGCGCGGCAATCGCTCGGCCATGCCCACCACCAGCAGGCCGCCATCGGCCTGGGCGAGCAGGCCGCGCTGCGCGACCACGCGTCCGGCCCGCAGCGTGGCCGTGAGGTCCAGCCCGCCCAGCAGCCTGTCCTCGCCCACGGCGGCCGGCAGACGCCGCCAGGCCCAGGACTCGGGCCACGCGCTGCGCAGCAGGCGCACGAAGGCATCGCGCACCGGCCCGGCGCCCGAGCGCAGGCGCAGCCCGCCCAGGCCGTGCGGGTCGACGGCCAGCAGCGCCGCCGCCAGCCCGGCATCGGCCCAGCGGGCGGCGCGCGCATCCGCGGTGCCGGAGTCGGTGCCGTCCGTTGCGTGGCCGGTTGCAGGCAGTGGCCGCAACGGGTCGGGCCGTGCAGGCATCAGGGTGCCAGCGGCAGCAGCTCGTCGAGCACCCGCTCGACGCGGACCGACGCATCGGCATCGTCCAGCGGGTTGCGGCGCAAGCGGTGGCGCAGGGCCGGCGCGGCCACCTGCCTCAGGTGGCTGAGGCCCGCCGCGGCGTCGCCCTGCAGCGCAGCCAGCGCCCGGGCCGCGCGCATCAGCGTGAGCTCGCCACGCAGGCCATCCGTGCCCAGCGCCAGGCACAGCTGCGCCGCGCGCTCGAGCACCGCGTCGCCGATCTCCACCGCGCTCAGGCGCTTGCGCGCCGCCACCAGCTGCTTGCGGATGCGCTCGTCCTCCTTCTTCCAGGCCTGCAGGAAGCCGGCGGTGTCGCGCTCGAAGGCGTCGCGCCGCTTGATCACCTCCACCCGGGTGGCCAGATCGGTGGGCGTGCGCACCTCCACCGACAGGCCGAAGCGGTCGAGCAGCTGGGGGCGCAGTTCGCCTTCCTCGGGGTTGCCGCTGCCCACCAGCACGAAGCGGGCTGGGTGGCGCACCGAAAGGCCCTCGCGTTCGACCACGTTCTCACCGGATGCGGCCACGTCGATCAACAGGTCGACCAGATGGTCTTCCAGCAGGTTGACCTCGTCGATGTAGAGAAAGCCCCGGTGGGCCCGGGCCAGCAGCCCCGGCTCGAAGGCCTTGACCCCGTGGCTCAAGGCCCGTTCGAGGTCGAGTGCGCCCACCACGCGGTCCTCGGTCGCGCCCAGCGGCAGGTCCACCACCGGCACCGGACGCTTCTCGGTGCGCGGCGCCGGGCCCCCCACAGGCTTGCGCTCGGGGCACTCGCCGCAGGCCGAAGGCGGCGCGGCGGGGTCGCAGTGGTAGGGGCAGGCGGCCACCACCGTCATCGGCGGCAGCAAGGCCGCCAGCGAGCGCACCGCGGTGGACTTGCCGGTGCCGCGATCGCCGAAGACGAGCACGCCGCCCACGCTCGGGTCGGTCGCGGCGATGAGGATCGCGAGCTTCATTTCCTCCTGCCCGACGATGGCGGAGAAGGGAAAGGCTTGGGCCATGGACAGGGGTTTCTCGGGTGGGTCGGGCCGGGCGCTGCTCAGTGAGCGCCCTCCTCGACGTGGATCTTGCGGCGGGCGCGGCGCACGGCCAGGAAGGCCGCGCCCGCGATGATCGGGATGGCGATGCCCACGACGAGGTCGGCGTCCAGGCCGAGCCCGCCGGCCTTCAGGCCCTTGGCCAGGTAGCCCACCAGCCCGGCGCCGTAGTAGGCGATGGCTGCCACCGACAGGCCCTCGACCGTCTGTTGCAGCCGCAGCTGCAGCTTGGCCCGTCGGTCCATCGAGCCCAGCAGCGCCTGGTTCTGCCGCTCGCGGGTGATGTCCACCCGCGTGGACAGCAGGTTGCTCGCCTGGGCCACGCGGTCCGACAGGTTCTGCAGGCGCTGGGAGGTGGTGTGGACGGTGGCCACCGCCGGCGTCAGGCGGCGCGCCATGAATTCCTCGATGGTCTGCATGCCCGCCAGGCGCACCTCACGCAGCTCGGCGATGCGGGTGACCACCAGCTCGTGATAGGCCTTGCAGGCCCCGAAGCGGAACTGGGTGGCGGCCAGGCCGCTCTCCACCTCGGCGGCCAGCCGGGTCAGCTCGTGCAGCAGCGCCTCGTCGCTGCCGTCGTCGCGCGCGATGCCGTCGGTGAGCCGGGCCAGCGAGCGTTCGATGTCCGAGATGCGCGGGCCCATCCGACGGGCCACCGGCAATGCCAGCAGCGCCATCATCCGGTAGACCTCGATCTCGAAGAGCCGCTGCAGCATGCGACCGGCCTGGCGCGGCGTGAAGGCATCGTCCACCACGACGAAGCGCGAGCAGCCGTCGTCGTGGATCTTGAAGTCGGTGTAGGCCAGGCCGGCCCCCTCGCCGATGGCAGCGCCCACCGGCGTGTTGCCGCCGAAGTACTGCGACAGCAGTTCGCTGTCCGGCGGCGTGCGGCCCGCGGGCATGAAGCGCAGGTGCGCGCCCACCACCGTGCGCCCGGGAATGGCGGCCAGCCAGCCCGGCGGCAGCGCCCGGGTGGCCGGGTCGACGAAGGGAACCTCGCTGATGCCGGCCTGGATGAAGGTGTAGCCGCTGAACTCGCCATGCCGCTCCCACTTGACCTTGAGCACACCCACGCGGGCGCTGAAGTGGGTCACGCCCTGCGCGGGCGGCGGCACCGCGAAGCGCTCGCACAGCGCCACCAGGTGCAGCCTTTCCCGCTCGCGGTCGTCCGGGTCGACCAGCACGGCCACGTAGGTCACGCGGGCCGGGGCCTCCACCGCTTCGGGCGGACGCGCGTGGACCTCCTCGGCCAGGATGAAGCGTTCGGCGTGGTCGGGGGGCAGCAGCGGCATCGGAAGGGCCCAACAAAAAGGCGGCCCTCAGGCCGCCCGGTGCGTCACATCGGCTCGACCATGGTCAAGCCGTCGGGCTCAGGCCTTCTTGGCGTAGGCGCTGCACCAGCCCTTGCCCGCGACCTGCTTGGCCGGGAAGAGCGCGCAGCCGCCGGCGGCGTCGCCCGCCTTGCCCTGGAAGAGCGCGCATCCGGCGCACTGCTGGCCGGCCGCGTAGGTCTTGAACTTGGCCTTGTCGGCGCGGGCGGCATCGGCCACGTAGCCGACGCCCACCGCGGCGGGCTCCTTCTCGTCGACGAGGGGCGCCGCAGCGAAGGCGCGGCGCGACACGCCCCATGCCATGCCGACGGCGGGCAGTGAAATGATGAAAGTGCGACGGGTGCTCATGGGTTCCTCCTCCGGGTGGGTGACGTTGCGCCTCGTGGGCGGCACTGCAGGGGTCGCGGCGGCCGCTGAACGCGGCTCGAGGGGCGTAACACCTGACTGACAGCGCGTAGTGTCAATGACGGAACGGAGGATAACCCTGTTTGGCACGAGGAAAAAGGCGGACGAACCCCCGTCCGCCCTTATCCGGGCTGACGAGCCGAGGCCGGCAGACGATCACCGCCCGGCCAGCCCCCTGTCCACCTTCTCCAGCGCGCCTGCTCAGGCGGGCTGGGCGTCCAGCTCGCCGACCTTCAGGTTGAAGGCAGCCACCGCGTCCTCCAGGGCCCGCGCGTGCTCGCGCAAGGCCGCCGCGGCATCGGCCGAGCGCTGCACGGCCTGTTCGCTCTGCGCGGTGTTCTGGCCGATCTCGTCGACCGCACCATGCACCCGCTCCACGCCCTCGCGCTGCTCGCGGGTGGCGCGGGCAATGTCCTGCATCAGGCCGGACACCTGGCCCACCGATTCGACGATGCGGCTCATCGTCTGGCCGGCCTGGTCGACCATCTGGCTGCCCGAGGACACCCGGTCGGCCGAGTCGCCGATGAGGATCTTCACCTCCTTGGCCGCGGCGGCCGAACGCTGCGCGAGGCTGCGCACCTCGCCGGCCACCACCGCGAAGCCGCGACCCTGCTCGCCGGCACGGGCCGCCTCGACGGCGGCGTTCAGCGCAAGGATGTTGGTCTGGAAGGCGATGCCGTCGATCACGTTGACGATGTCGCCGATGCGACGCGACGCATCGTCGATGCCGCGCATGGTCTGCACCACCTCGTTGACGACCTCGCCGCCGCGCTGGGCGATGCCCGATGCGTCGGTGGCCAGCCGGCTGGCGGTCTCAACATGCTCGGCGCTCTGGCGCACCGAGGCCGTCACCTGCTCGGTGGACGCGGTGGTGCCCTGCACCGAGCCGGCGTGCAGCTGCGTCACCCGCACCAGCTCGGCGTTGGCCGTCTCGATGGCCTGGGCCGAGTGCACGATGCGGCTGGCCACGGTGCGCACATGCGCCACCACCTCGTGCAGCCGCGCCTGCATGTTCACGATGGACTCGAAGAGCGAACCGAACTCGTCGCCCTTGCGGACGTAGATCTCCCCGTCCAGCTGGCCGCCGGCGATGCGGCGGGTGACGTCCTGGGCGCGGCGGAAGGCGCCCTGGATCATCGTCATCAGGCGCCATGACAGCCATCCCGACAGCAGCAGGCCCGTCAAGGAAATGGCCAGCACCGCCGCCTTGGTGCGCGCAGCATCCTTCTGGGCCTGGGCCACCGCGCCCAGCACGAGCTTTTGCTGCCACTGGCGCTGCTCGGCGATGAAGCCCACCATCCGGTCACGCGCGGGGACGAGATCGGTGTTCAGCTGCGCGAAGGCTGCGGCGTTCTGGCCGGCCTGAACCTTGGCCAGCACCTCGCCGCCCAGTCGCCAGAAATCCTTGTCCGCCTCGCGGATCTTCTGGAAGTTCTGCCGGCCCTCGTCGGTGCTGATGCGGCTTTCGAAGGTCTTGAGCTTGTCCAGCATCTCCTGCCGGTGGCCGCCGATGCGGTCGAAGGTGGCCTTCAGCTCGGCCGGGGTGGTGACCAGCATCGCGTGGCGGGCCTCCAGCGAGATGCGGAACATCAGCATCTGCACGTCGGAGATCATGTCCAGTTGCGGTGCGTAGCGTTGCGCGATGCGCTCGGCGCTGCTGCCCAGCCGTTCCAGCGTCCAGAAGGAGGCGCCGGTGATGGTCAGGATGACGGCCAGCAGCAGGGACTGGATCAGCACCAGCTTGCGACCGATGGGAACTCGTTGCGTTCGTTGTGTCATGTCAAAACTCCCTGAAACGTCGACGCCGCAACGGTATCGGTGCGCTCGGGTGACGAAGGGCTGAAGACGGCGGGTGCAGCGGTGCTTTTCGTATGCTCCAAGCCCTTGATCTGAGAAGGGTATTGATCAATCGCTCACCGCCTCCGGGGCGTCTTCACACGCTGCCCTCGCCCCTGCCGAGACCCGAACCGACGATGCTTCCCCTGTTCTCCGCCACCCACTGGCTCAGCGTGCATGGCCTGGTCGCCCTGCTGGCGCTGTTTGCCTACGTGCTGCGCTCGCGCGTGACGCGCCAGAGGCGACACCCGGCCGCGGCCATCGCCTGGGTGCTGTTCATCCTGCTGCTGCCCTACGCGGCGCTGCCGGCCTTCCTGGTGTTCGGTTCGCGCAAGCTGCCCCGGCCGCGCGCGGTGCCGCCGCTGCCCGCCGGCGCCCGCTCCGATGCGCCGCCGCGCTGGCTGGACGACACCCTGGCCGCCCTCGGGCAGCGCCCGCCGGCCGGCTATCGCGCCCTCGCCGTGCACCCGGATGGCGCGGGGGCGCGCCGCGCCTTGATGCACCTGCTCGACGGCGCGAGCGAGCGCCTGGACGTGTGCACCTTCATCCTCGGCGACGACCCGCTCGGGCAGGAGGTGATGCAGGCCCTGCAGCGTCGGGTCGCAGCCGGATGCCGGGTTCGACTGCTGATCGACGGCATGGGCCGCTGGATGGGGGGCCGCCCGGGGCTCGCAGCGCTGCGCGGCGCCGGCGTCGAGGTGCGCGTCTTCGTGCCGCCCTTCACCTCGCCGCTGCGGGGCCGCACCAACCTGCGCAACCACCGCAAGCTCGTCGTGGCCGATGCCTTCACGCCACGCGCCCGGCTGTGGAGCGGCGGACGCAACCTCGCCTGCGAGTACTTCGAAGGACGTGCGGGGCAGCCGGCCTGGCGCGACCTGAGCTTCGACCTCGAAGGGCCCCTGGCCGACGACGCCGCCGCCTTGTTCGAGCACGACTGGTGCTTCGCGGGGGGGCGGGCGGCTGCATCAGGCCCGGTGGCCGCCGCACCGCCCGGCGGCGAGCCACAGGAGGCCAGGGCCCACCTGCTGGCCTCGGGCCCCGACCAGGCCGACGACACCCTGCACGCGCTGCTGGTCAATGCCGCGCACCGGGCCGGCTCGCGCATCCTGCTGGCCTCGCCCTATTTCGTGCCCGAGCCGGAGATGCTGCAGGCGCTGGCGCTGGCTGCCCGCCGGGGGGTGAGCGTTCGGCTGCTGCTGCCGGCACGGTCCAACCACCGCCTGTCCGACCTCGCCCGCGAGCGCAGCCTTCGCACGCTGGCCCAGGCCGGGGGCCAGGTGCTGCTCGCACCGGCCATGCTGCATGCCAAGCTGATGGTCTTCGACGACCAGCTGGCGCTGGCCGGCTCGGCCAACCTGGACGGGCGCAGTCTCTTCCTCAACTACGAGGTGATGACCGCATTCGTGCAGGCCGAGCCGGTGGCCCGCTTCGCCGATTGGTTCGAGCAGGAAGCCGCCAGCGCGCGGCCCTATGCGCTGCAACGCCCCGGCCTGCTGCGCGACACCGCGGAGGGCCTGGTGCTGGCCGTGGGGTTCCAGCTCTGAGGCTGCAAGCCGCAGCCGGGATGAGGGCGCTCAGCCGGCCTTGGGCAGGCGGTACACCGCGCACAGCTTGTGGCCGTCCGGGTCGCGCAGGTAGGCCAGGTAGAGCCGGCCGGCCGGCCCTTCGCGCAGGCCCGGCGGGTCTTCGGCGGTGGTGCCGCCGTGGGCCAGACCCGCGGCATGCCAGGCATCGACCTGCTCGCTGGAGCCGCAGTTGAAGCCGAAGGTGCTGCCGTTGCCCACCGTGGCGCTCTGGCCGTCGATGGGCAGCGACACCGAGAAGCTGCCACCGGGCGAGCGCCAGAACACGCGGTGCCGGTCGACGAAGCCGGGCTTGATGTCCAGCGTGCCGAACAAGGCGTCGTAGAAGGCCTTGGCCCGGGGGAGGTCGTTGGTGCCGATCATGATGTGGGAGAACATGGTGCTTGCCGGTGGTGGGTGAAGGTGAAGGTGGAACGGGTGGGCTGGGTCGCGGGGCGGTTCAGACGCTGGCGCGGCGGGACTCGAACCAGTCGAGCACGGTGGACTGTCCGCCCAGCGTGTCGGCATCGCCATAGAGGCTTGCCAGGAAGGTGGCGCGGTGGCTGGCCCGCTTGACCGGCACGCCCGACGCCAATGCGCCGCCCGAGGCCAGCGGGCGGCAGGCCATCACCGGGTGGATCGCCTCGTCGGCCAGGCCGTGATAGAAGCGGATCGGGCTGTCATAGGCCCAGTAGGTGGCGCGGTTGTCGGCCACATGGCGCAGGAAGCGGCTGTTCAAGTCGTGGGTGAAACGATCGAAGAAGCCGTCCACCAGCAGCGTCGAACCGGTCGGAAACGGGCTGGCCGGGTCGAAGTCCAGCCGGTAATCGTTCCAGAACTTCAGCGCCAGCGGCTGGAACTCCGGCCGGATGGCCGTGCGCATCAGGCCGTCCAGCCGGTAGTTCCGCTCGTAGCTGCCCAGCGCCACCACCAGGCACAGCGACACCCAGTCGGCCATCTTCGGGTAGGGCCTGCCCTCGACATCCGGATAGCGCTCGGCCCCGGTCCAGAAGCGCAGCGATTCGCTGATGTCGTTGAAGGGGCTCTGCACCGCCGTGGCCGCGACCGCACGCCCCTGCCGGCGCAGCGACTGGTGCAGCCACTGGCTGTTCAACCCGCCCTGCGACCAGCCGTTGAGCATCAGCGGCCCGGGCTGCACGCCACGTTCGCGCAAGGCCGAAAGGCCGGCATCGAGGACGTCGGTGCAGGTCTGCACCGTCGCGGCGCGAACCCCGTAGGCCTCGCCGCGCCCGGCCCGCAGCGGGCCCTTGCCCAGGTAGTCGGCCGCCACCACCGCATAGCCATTGCCGGCCAGGCGGTGCAGGTTGAACAGCGTCTCGGACGAATCCTGGCCATCGCGCAGCGTGAAGCCCGGCTCGGCCAGTCGCACCAGGCCCGAAGGCACCTGATCGAAGGACAGGATGGTGCCGTGCTGCCAGGACACCACCGGCAGCGGCCCGCGGGCGCCCGCCGGCAGCGCCAGCAGCCCCGTCACCCGAACGCGCTCGCGGGTCTCGGGCACCACCGTCCAGGTGCTCAGCCGGTGCACTTCCACGTCGTTGCGGGCGGCATGGCGGACGGGGTCGAAGGCGGGCAGTACCTGGCCCTCGTTGAAGATGGCGTGCTGCTGGGCGGCAAGCCGGTCCAGCGTGGCGCGCGGCACGATGGCCGACGCGTCGAGCACCGCGGCCGCAGGCCTGGCGCGCGCATCGGCGTGGCTGGCAAGGCCCATCGCCAGCGCACCGAGCCCGCCCGCCTGCAGCAGGCGGCGGCGGTGGACTGAGGTGGCCGGGGAATCGTGGGAGGAAGCTTCGGTCATGGGAGGGTGAGCAAGGTCAAGAGGATCGGCGCCGCGGGCATACTTCCCGCGGCGCCGGACGGGCCGCAACGGGGACAGACCCCGCCGGCCACTGCCGCGGCAGCCGATCAAGGAAAAAGCACTGTGGAAAAGATTCTCGCCTTCGTGGGTTCGCTGCTCTACGGCATGCGCTTCACGATGCTGTTCTTCTACGTGGGCCTGGTGGCCATCATCATCGGCATCCTGGGCAAGTTTGCCCTGGAGACCTACAAGCTGATGAGCACGCTGCTGTTCGGGCAGCTCGAGAAGATCGACCTCATCATCAAGGTGCTCGAACTGGTGGACATGACCATGGTCGCCCAGCTGGTGTGGGTGGTCGCGCTGGCCGGCGTGTCGCTCTTCGTCACCACCGGCCACTTCGACAAGACCGACATGAAAAAGCCCGACTGGCTCGACCATGTCAACACCTACAACCTCAAGCTCAAACTGGCCTTCGCCATCATCTCCATCTCCGGCGTGCACGCGCTGAAGACCTACCTGAGCGGCGACATGAGCCTGGAGAGCGTGCAGGTGGTGACGATGGTGGCGGTCATCCACTTCACCTTCGTGCTGTCGGCGATCGGCATCTCGTTCGCCGAGCGCTTGACGCGGGAGCAGCATAAGTAGGGTGGCCAAGATGCGCGGCAGCGTCTACTTCGACCTGAAGGCGTTCACCCGCATCGTCGAGCACGGCAGCTTCACCGCCGCCGCACAGGCGCTGGAGATCACGCCGTCCGCGCTCAGCCAGACGGTTCGCCAACTGGAGGCGCGCCTGGGCGTGCGGCTGCTGAACCGGACGACCCGCAGCCTGTCGGTCACCGATGCCGGGCAGCGCTTGCTGGCCCGCCTGCAACCGGCGCTGCAGGAGATCGACGCCGCGCTCGAGGACGTCAACAGCCTGCGCCGCTCGCCAGCCGGCACGCTGCGCCTGCACCTGCCCAGGCTGGCCGCCCGCACCTTCCTGGAACCGCTGCTCGAGCGCTTCCGCCAGGCCTGTCCGGACATCGTGCTGGACGTCACCGTGGACGACGCCGTGATCAACATCGTCGACCAGGGCTTCGACCTGGGCATCCGGCTGGGTGCGGACATCGATCGGAACATGGTGGCCGTGCCCATCGGGCCGCCACTGCGGCACCTGCCCGTGGCATCCCCGGCCTATGTGGCCGAGTTCGGCATCCCGCAGCACCCGCAGGAGCTGCACGAGCACCGCTGCATCAACTGGCGACAGCACGGCCACCGCAGCCTGCAGCAGTGGGAATTCAAGAAGGGCCGCAAGGCGCTGTCGATTGCGGTGTCCGGGCCGCTGATCGTCTCCGAACGCAACCTGGCGCTGTCGGCGGCGCTGAGGGGTGTGGGCATCGCCTTCGTGGCCGAGGCCCTCGCGCGGCCCCACATCGAGCAGGGCCAGCTCGTGGGCCTGCTCGACGACTGGTGCGCTCCCTATGACGGCTGGTTCCTGTACCACCACCAGCAGCGGCACACGCCCGCCACCGTCAGGGCCTTCGTCGCCTTCGCTGATTCTGTCTACAAACAGACATAATTTTTGTAGCTTGTGTCATATTGTCTTTGACGATCCGCGCTGAAACACTTCCCGCCAGCCGACACGGTCCCGTTCGGCCGGTGGCGGAGGATGGCAGTGGAGATCAAGGTCAACGGCAGCGTGCGGCACTGCGCGGCGCCCCTGGGCAGCATGGCTGTCCATGTGCTGCGAAACGACCTGGGCCTGGCCGGCGTCCGCCTGGGCTGCGGTGAAGGCCACTGCGGCGCCTGCATGGTGCTGGTGGACGGTCACCCCACCACCAGCTGCAACCTGCCGCTGTCTGCGCTTGAGGGACGTGAAGTCCGCAGCGCCGAGGGCCTGGGCACCGCCGCGAGCCCGCATCCGGTCCAAGCAGCGCTGCTGCGCGTCCAGGCCGGTCAATGCGGCTACTGCCTGAGCGGCATCATGGCCACCGCCGTGGCATTGGCCGAGCGGGCACAGGGCTGCACCGAGCAGGAGGTGCGACAGGCCCTGGACCGCCACCTGTGCCGCTGCGGCTCGCAGCACCGCATCCTGAAAGCGGTGATGAGCGTCGTCCGGGTGCGACCGGCATGAGCACGGACGCCGCGCCTCTGGCCCGGGGCTTTGCCGGAGGCAGCCTGGAGCGCAACCCGCTGCTGTCGCAGTGGCTCAACCTGTCCGAAGAGGGCACGATCGAACTGCGGGTGGGGAAGGTCGAGTTCGGCCAGGGCATCGGCACGGCACTGGTGCAGATCGCCGCCGAAGAGCTGGACGTCCATCCCGAGCGCATCCGGCTGGCAGCCATCAGCACCGCTGCCAGCCCTGACGAGGGCGTGACCTCCGGCAGCCTGTCGGTCCAGCATTCGGGCGATGCGGTGCGCCGAGCCTGCGCGACGCTGCGCGCGCTGGCGGTCGGCCGCTTCTGCGAAAGCCGCGGCGTCGCGGCCGACTCGGTCCAGGTGCACGACGGGCAGCTGCAGGCCGGGCCCGGCACGGCCACGGCCAGCTACTGGGACCGGCATCTGGAGGTTCAAGCGCTGCTGGACACACCGGTGTCGGCCACGGTCGCGCCCAAGGCACGGTCTGACTACCGGACCGTCGGACGGTCCCTGCCCCGACGTGACCTGCTGCCCAAGGTCTTCGGCCAGCCGGTGTTCATCCAGGACCTGATGCCGTCCGGCGTGCTGCATGGCCGGATGGTCAGGCGGGCCCACCGGGAGGCCCGACTGCTCGATGTGGACCTCTCATCCCTCCAGCGCCGTTTCCCCGCGGTCCAGGTGGTGCGCGACGGCTCTTTCCTGGGCGTGCTCGCCGAACGGGAAGAGGACGCGCAGGCGGCGGCCGCCTTGCTGGACGCCGGCTCGCACTGGTCTTTGCCGGCCTCGCTGCCGGACAGCACGCGGCTCGCCGCCTTCCTGCGCCAGGCCGCGTCCCGCCGCGAACGGATCGTCCACACCGACGAAGCGACGCCGGACACGCCAGCGCCGCGCTGGCAGCTGCGCGCGAGCTACCTGCGGCCCTTCATCGCCCATGCGTCCATCGGCCCTTCCTGTGCCCTGGCACGATGGGACGATCAAGGCTTGGAGGTCTGGTCGCACAGCCAGGGCATCCACAACCTCAAGGCCGACATCCAGGTCTACCTGCGGCGTGACCATCCCGATCGGGACGCCGAGCGGGTCGTGGTCCACCATGTCGAGGGCGCCGGCTGCTATGGCCACAACCCGGCCGACGATGTCGCCTTCGACGCCGTGCTGCTGGCCCGCGAGGCGCGGGGCCGCACGGTCCGGCTGCTGTGGTCGCGGGCCGATGAGCTCGGCTGCGGTCCCTTCGGCCCGGCCCACCTGGTCACGCTCGGTGCCGACCTGGACCGAAACGGGCGGGTCACCCGCTGGCACCACGAGCTGTGGGCCAACGGCTACACCGCCCGCCCCGGCCGGGCCGAGCCGGGTCAGCTGTCCTTCCTCGGGGCCTCGCAGCTGGACAGGCCCTTCGTCGCGCCGGTGTCGCTGGACCCCCCCGCCTCGGCCGGTGGCGGCAGTGACCGCAACGCAGTGCCGTTGTATGCCTTTGCACGGCAAGAAGTGGTGGTCAACCGGCTGCTGGACATGCCCATCCGCACCTCGGCCATCCGGGCGCTGGGCGCCCACGGCAACGTCTGGGCCATCGAAAGCTTCATGGACGAGCTGGCCCACGCCAGCGGCCAGGACCCGCTGGCGTTCCGGCTGGCGCACCTGACCGACCCGCGCGCCCGCGCGGTCATCGCCCGCGCGGTGAACGACGCGCCGTGGTGGAGCGACCGCGCCGGCGATGCAGAAGGCACCGGACGGGGGCTGGCCATGGCCCGCTACAAGAACACGGGCGCCTGGTGCGCGGTGGCTGTGCGCGTCGTGGCCGAACGCAGCGTCCGGGTGCTGGATGTGTCCATCGCCGCCGACCTGGGCCTGGTGATCAACCCGGACGGCGCGGCCAACCAGTTGGAAGGCGGCGCACTGCAGAGCTGCAGCTGGACGCTGCACGAGGCGGTGGCCTTCTCCCGCGACCGCATCACCTCGTGCAGCTGGGCCGACTACCCCATCCTGAGCTTCTCGCAGACCCCGTCGGTGACGGTCTCGCTGATCGAGCAGCCCGACGAGCCCCCGCTGGGGGCCGGCGAGGCTGCGCAAGGGCCGACGGCAGCCGCCATCGGCAATGCCGTGTTCGATGCACTCGGCATCCGGATCCGCCAGCTGCCGATCACCCCGGCCAGCATCCTGACGGCGGCTTCATTCCACGACAACGAAGGAGACCACCCATGACCCGCACTCCCACCGCCGCCCGGCGCGGCTGCCTGCTCGCCTGCCTGTCCCTCACGTTCGCCGCTGCCGTGGCAACGCCGGCAGCCGCGCAGTACCCCGACAAGCCCGTCAAGCTGGTGGTGCCCTTCCCGCCCGGCGGCAGCTTCGACGGCCCGGCGCGGCTGCTGGCGACCAAGCTGAGCACGCTGAGCGGGCAGACCTTCGTGGTCGAGACCAAGGCCGGTGCCGGCGGCGCGGTGGGTGCGGCCGAGGTATCGCGTGCGGCTCCCGACGGCTACACGCTGCTGCTGAGCAACGGCGCGATGCCGGTCAGCGCAGCGCTCAGCCGCAAGCCCCTGTTCGACGGAGTGGCCGGCTTCAGCCACGTGGCCACCTTCGGCGTGCTGCCCTTCGTGATGGTGGTCAACGGCAAGGCACCGTTCAACACGGTCCAGGAGCTGGTGGACGCCTCCCGTGCCCAGCCGGGCAAGTACACCTTCGCTTCGGCCGGCACCGGCTCGGCGTCCCACCTCAGCGCCGAGCTCATCAAGGAAGCCTTCAACATCGACTGGGTGCACGTGCCCTACCGCGGCTCCGGCCCTGCGATGAACGACCTGGTGGGCGGGCAGGTGACGGTGTCGGTGGCGGGCCTCAGTTCGGCGGTGGGCCTGGTGAAGGCCGGCTCGCTGAAGGCGCTGGGCGTGACCGGAGCCACGCGGGCCGTCCAACTGCCCAACGTGCCCACCATCGGCGAGACCAAGCCGGGCTTCGCGCTGGAGACCTGGGTGGGCATCTCCCTGCCGCCGGCCACACCCGCGCCCATCGTGGCCCGGCTGGCCTCGCTGATCGAGCAGGCGATGAAGGACCCGGCCCTGCGGGCCCAGCTGGTCGAGCAGGGCGTCACGCCGGTGTTCGAGGGCCCGGCGGCGATCAGCAGCCGCATGGCCCGCGAGATCGATACCTACACGGCGCTGGGCAAGCGCGCACAGATCTCGATGGACTGAGGCCCCAGCGAATGCCCTACCTCAACATCCGCTCGGTCGATCTCTTCCATGAAGTCCACGGCGAGCGCGGACCCTGGCTGGCGCTGAGCTCCGGCGGGCGCCACCGTCACCTGGAGATGGCGCCCTTGGCCCGTTCGATCGCCGAACAGGGCTTCCGCGTGCTGGTGCACGACCGCCGCAATGTCGGTGCCTCCGAGATCCGGATCGCCGGCGATGACAGCGAAGAGGAGATCTGGGCCGACGATCTGCAGGCGCTCATGGCGCACCACGGCGCGCTGCCCGCCTTCTTCGGTGGCTCGTCGGCAGGCGCGCGGCTGTCGATGATGGTCAAGCGCCGCCACCCCGAGGCGGTGCGCGGCCTGCTGCTGATGCGGGTCACCGGCGGCAGCTTCGCCGCGGGCCGCCTGCCGGGCATGTACTACGGGCAGTTCATCGAGGCGGCCGAGCGCGGCGGCATGGCCGGTGTCTGCGAGACCGAGGCCTATCGCGAGCGCCTGGCCTTGAACCCGGGCAACCGGGCTCGCCTGATGGCGATGGATCCGGCGGAGTACATCCGCGTGATGTCGTACTGGCGCGCGCGCTTCATGAGCGGGCCGATCAGCCCGGTGATGGGCGTGCCCGAGGACGAGCTCCGGTCCTACCGCCTGCCGGTGCTCATCGTGCCGGGCAACGACAGGACGCACTCATCGGCCAACGGCCGCGGCGCTGCCGATCTGATTCCCGGTGCCGAGCTGTCACCCCTGCCGATACAGGACCAGGACGTGGACCTGATCGCATTCGGGGACTGGAAGGAGCATCTGCCACTGCTGACGGAGAAGTTCTGCGGGTTCATGCGCAGGAATGATGCAAACGGGTGAGTCCGGTGCAGGAGCCCACCGGCTAGAGTCGGCACTCGATGCCACTCCCGTGAGCTTCATTCGTGACACTGCCCCGCGGCCTTTACGAGACCCTGCTCACCGAAGCGCTCTCCTCTCGACTGGAACGACTCGAGTCCAATCGGGTCGCGAGCCTCTCCGATCTGCTCGACGCGGAGGCCGCCGACCGGCTCGCGCAGCATGTGGCCCGACTGGTCGAGCGTGCGGTGGACGATCTCCCCGAAGGCGAACGCGCCTGGCGCGGGGTCCGGCTGGCCCGCGCACTGGTCGAGCACCTGGTCGAGTCGTCCGGACGGCACACGCCGGCTGACCACACCCTCGCGCCAGCGCTGCTGGCGGAGCGACCCTGCGAGCCGGCCCGGCTGCTGACGGCGGTGCGCGAGCTGACGCCGGGCGGTGCGGCGCAGGTCATTCCTCTGCCCCTGATTCCCCTGCAGGACACCACCTTGCTCACCAACGCCCCCGGAGAGCCGGGGGTGGGACGACAGATCCTGCAGGAGATCGAATCGGCCGATCGGGTGGACATCCTGATGGCCTTCATCCGTCGAAGCGGCATTCGCCCGCTGCTCGAAGCGATGGCCCGTTTCACGGGCAGCCGGCGACAGGTCCGGGTCCTGACCACCACCTACACCGGGTCCACCGAGGCGGCGGCCCTCGATGCACTGCGCCAGGCTGGCGCTGAAGTCCGGGTGTCCTACGAGCAAGGCAGCACGCGGCTGCATGCCAAGGCCTTCCTCTTCCACCGGGAATCGGGCTTCTCCACCGCCTACATCGGGTCGTCCAACCTCACCCACTCCGCCCAGGTGACGGGCCTGGAGTGGAACGTGCGGGTGTCCGGTGCCCGCAACCGCAGCGTGGTGGACAAGGTCGCCGCGGTGTTCGAAAGCTACTGGGAGGGCCGCGACTTCGTGCCCTACGAGCGCGAGGAATTCCACGCCCGGCAGCCGCGCCCGGAGTCGGGCACCGGGTTCACGCTGCCGCCCACCGAACTGCGCCTGGAGCCCTTCCAGCAGCGGCTGCTCGAGCAGATCGACCTCGCCCGCCTCCAGGGCCGCCACCGCAACCTGCTGGTGGCGGCCACCGGCACGGGCAAGACGGTGATGGCCGCCGCGTGGTACGCGCAGCTGCGGCGCACCTTGCCGCGGGCCAGGCTGCTCTTCGTTGCCCATCGCGTGGAGCTGCTCGACCAGGCGCTGCGAACCTTTCGGCATGCGCTGCGGGCCCATGACTTCGGCGAGCCCTGGGCCGACGGCGACAGGCCCGAACGCTACGAGCATGTGTTCGCCTCCATCCAGACCCTCAGGCCCGGCACGCTGGCACGCCTGGAACCCGACCACTTCGACGTGGTCATCGTCGATGAATTCCACCACGCGGCGGCCGGCAGCTACACCGCGCTGCTCAGCCGGCTGCAGCCGGTCGAACTGCTCGGGCTGACTGCAACACCCGAGCGATCGGACGGTCGATCGGTGCTCGACTGGTTCGACGGACGCATCGCGGCCGATCTTCGCCTGTGGGATGCGATCGACCAGCGGCGGCTGGTGCCCTTCGCCTACTACGGCATCCACGACGGCATGGATCTGAAGTCTGTCCCCTGGCAACGGGGACAGGGCTACGACGTCGACGGCCTGACCCGCCTGCTCACGGCCAACGACCTCTGGGCCCGGTCGGTGATCGAGCAGATCATCCGCCGCACCGACGGCCCGACCAGCATCCGCGCGATCGGCTTCTGCGTGAGCGTCGACCACGCCCGCTTCATGGCCCGGGTGTTCAACCAAGCCGGCATCGCGGCTTCGGCGGTGTGGGCGGCCACGCCCTCGGACGCGCGCGCCCGCGCCCTGGCCGATCTGGCCTCGGGCCAGCTCAAGGTGCTGTTCGCCGTCGACCTGCTCAACGAGGGCGTGGACATTCCCGCCGTGGACACGCTGCTGCTGCTGCGGCCGACCGACAGCCCCACCCTCTTCCTGCAGCAACTCGGCCGGGGCCTGCGGCTGCATACCGGCAAGGCCTTCTGCACGGTGCTCGACTTCGTCGGCCAGCACCGCAGCGAGTTCCGCTTCGACCGGCGCTTGAGGGCCCTGCTGGGTGGAAGCCGCGTGGGCGTCATCGAGCAGGTCGAACGCGGCTTTCCATTCCTTCCAGCCGGCTGCCACATGGAGCTGGACGCCGTCGCGCAACGGCTGGTGCTGGACAACCTGAAGCAGGGCATCGCGTCCAGCCGGCCTCGCCGGGTCGCCGCCCTGCGCGAGCTGGCATCGGGTGGTCGGTCGGTGCGGATGCAGGCTTTCCTTGCCGCCACCGGCCTGGACGTCGAAGACCTGTACGACGCGCGGCGGGGCTGGTCGGACCTGCAGCGCGAAGCCGGTCTGCCCCTGCTGGCGCCCGGGCCGCTGGAAGGGCCCTTGAGGCGGGCCTGCGGCCGTCTGCTGCATGTGGACGATGCGCTGCGCCTTCGGACCTGGTCGCGCTGGGTGGCGCAGGCGCGGGCTCCCGAGGCCCAGGCCCTCGGCGAACGCGACCGTCGCCTGCTGCGGATGCTGGTCGCCTCGCTGCTGCCCAAGAGCGTGTCGGCTGACACGACGCTCGCCGATGGCGCGCAGCAACTGTGGGCGCATCCGCAGGTGCTGCGCGAACTGGCCGAATTGTTCGAGGTGCTCGCCGATCGCATCGTGCACCTGCCCGCGGCGCTGGACGCCCACCCCGAGGTGCCGCTTCAGGTGCACGCCCGCTACACGCGGGTGGAGATCCTGGCCGCTTTCGGCGTGGGCACGGGTGCCCGGGTGCATGCCTGGCAGGCCGGTGTCCACTGGGCGCGGGAAGCCCGCTGCGACCTGCTGGCCTTCACGCTGGACAAGTCAGCCGGTTCCTTCTCGCCCAACACCCGCTACCGCGACTACGCCATCGGCCCGTCGCTCGTCCACTGGGAGAGCCAGTCGGGCACGAGGGCCGACAGCCCGACCGGCCTTCGCTACCAGCGCCATGCGGAGCAGGGCTCGTCGGTGATGCTGTTCGGTCGCGAAACCACCGCCGATCGGGCCTTCCACTTCCTCGGCCCCGCCCGCTACGTGGACCACCGCAACGAAATGCCGATGGCGATTCGTTGGCGGCTGAGCCATCCGCTGCCAGGCGACCTGTTCGCCCGCTATGCGGCGGCAGCGGCCTGAAACCCAGCCCAAGTGCCGATGGGTTTCCTGAAACCTGCCGGCTTCAGTGCAAGGCCGACGGCGGCTTGCTGAACAGGCGGGCCGCCCGCCCCTTCAGTTCCAGAAGTTCGCTGGGCGTGACCGAATAGCGGCCGCTGGCCGCGTCCACCTCGATGCGGAACTCCAC
>JAIYCR010000048.1 GCA_027487905.1 Rubrivivax sp.
CATGCTCGCCGGCGCGGGCCGCCTCGATGGCCGCGTTCAGCGCCAGCAGGTTGGTCTGGTAGGCGATGTCGTCGACGATGCCGATCTTCTGCGCGATGGCCTTCATCGCCTCGGCGGTCCGGGCCACGGCTTCGCCGCCCTCCATCGCCTCGGAGGCCGCGCGGGTGGCCATGCCGTCGGTCATCGTCGCGCTGTCGGCGTTCTGCTTGACCGAAGCACTCATCTGCTGGAGCGATGCGGTGGTTTCCTCGACGCTGGCGGCCTGCTGGCTGGCCGAGTGGCTCAGCGACTGCGAGGTCTGCGACACCTGGCTGGACGCCGAGCCGAGCTGGTCGGCCGCCAGGCGCACCTCGCGGATGGTGCCGCTGACGGTGTCGATGAGCTGGTTGAACTTCTCGGCCAGGTTGCGGTGGAACTCGTCCTTGCCGTCCAGCGACACATGGCGCGAGAAGTCGCCCTGGGTGGCGCCGTCGACCATGGCACCGATCTCCTGCGCGACGGCCATGGCCTGCTCGTGCTGGGCCTCGGTGGTGGCCATGCGGGCCGCATCCTCGGCCTGCCGGTGGCGCAGCCCCTCCTGCATCGCCGCGAAACCCTTGAGCACCTTGGCGGCCTCATCGCTGCCTTCGGTCTCGATGGGGAAGTCCAGGTCGCCCGAGCCCACCGCCTCGGCGGCCCGCACCGCATGGTTCAGCGGTCCGGTGAGCGAACGCACGATCGCGAAGGCCAGCGCGAGCGCGAGCATGCCCAGGGCGCCGAGCATCGCGGCCAGTTGCAGCCGGGCCGAGCGGGTATCGGCGATGCGCTCGGTGAGCAGCTGGTCCAGCGTCTTCATGCCGGCCTCGAACAGGGCGAACTGCGCCTCGACCGCCGTGGTGCCGGCGCGGAAGGCATCGGCTGCCAGCAGCGTGGGGCGCGCCTTGCCGGTGACCTCCGTCTCGATGAGCTGCAGGAACTTGCTCGCCTCGCGGCCGCTGGTGTCGATGGCTGCGGCCATCTGGCCCTTCAGCGCCGGGGCGAGGTCGATGGCCTTGTCCACCTGGCTCAGAGCGCGGTCGCGCAGGTAGGCCGCCTCCCGGGCCTGCATGGTCAGCAGGGCCACCTCCACCGCGGGCATCTCGCCGGCGGTGAGCAGCGCGCTGGCGCGGCCGCGGGACTGGGCGATCTGCTCGGCCAGGCGGGGCAGGTGGTCGGTGACTGCGGTCATCAGGTAGTAGCTCTCGGCCACCGGGTCGAGCGACAGGCCGGATTCATCGGCCACCGCCTCGAGCAGCTTGAAGTTGCGGGCCACCAGATCGGAGTGCGCAGCGAAGCTCTGCCCGGCATTGACCTGGCGGGCGTCGACCTGGGCGGCCAGCTGGCCCCACTGGGTCTTCAGCTCGGTGAGCGTGCGGCGCGTCACCGGGTAGTCGGTGCCGGCGATCATCTTCTCCAGCTCATCGATCGAGCGGTTCACGTCGGCCTGGCGCTGGCGCCTTTCGGCGTCGCTCGCACCGTTGCCGTTCAACACCAGCCCCGAAAGGCCGCGGTGGGCCTGCAGGTGGCGCTGCACCGCCACCGCGGCTCGGGCCGGCGCGGTGCCGGCCAGCTCACGCTCGGCCACGGCGATCTCGCTGTTCTTGTACTGGAAGGCGATGGTCAGCGGGATGGCGCACATGGCCGTGCCGAGGACACCGATGGCGGTGAATTTCTGCCAGAGCTGCAGGCGGCGGAGAAGGTGTTTCATCGTGAACCTCAGGGGTGGGCTTTCAGGCGACCGGCCGCATCGGGCGACCGGGTGGCATGGGGTGGAGTGGGGCGTCGCTGCCGGGCCGCGTCGATGGCAGTGGCCACCAGGCCCTGCATGTCCAGCACCAGGGCCACGTCGCCGGAGCCCAGGATGGTGGAACCTGCCAGCGAGCGCAGGTGCTTGAAGATGCCGGCCAGCGGCTTGATCACGGTCTGGTGTTCGCCCAGCAAGCGGTCGACCACGACGCCGATGCGCTGCGTGCCGAAGCGCACGACGATCAGGCTGCGGCGGGACGATCTCGGTGCCGCCGCACCCGCTGCGGCATCGGTGGTGGCCGTGGCGGCGTCGGCCTCGGGCCCATGGCCGTAGTAAGCCGCCAGGTCGAGCCAGGGCAGCACCTCGCCTCGAAGGTCGAAGGTTCCGGTCACCACGGGGTCCCTTGCCACGTTGGCGAGCTGGGCCGTGCGGCACTCGGCCGGCAGGTCGATGCACTCGGCCACCACGCTGAGCGGCATCACGTAGTGCACCCGGCCCACCTGGGTGAGGAAGCCGTCGATGATGGCCAGCGTCAGCGGCAGGCGGATCTGCATCGTCGTGCCGGCACCGGCCGTGCTGACGATGGAGATCTGGCCGCGCAGCGCCTCGATGTTGCGCTTGACCACATCCATGCCGACGCCGCGCCCGGACACGTTGGTCACCACCTCCGCGGTGGAGAAGCCCGGCAGGAAGATGAGCTGCCAGACCTCGGCGTCGGACAGGACGGCTTCGGCGGCGATCAGCCCCCGCTGCACGGCCTTGCCGAGGATGCGATCGCGCACCAGGCCGCGGCCGTCGTCGCTCACCTCGATGACCACCGAGCCACCCTCGTGATAGGCGTGCAGGGCGAGCTGGCCCCGGGCCGGCTTGCCGGCCGCCTCTCGCTCGGCCGGCGGCTCGATGCCGTGATCCAGGCTGTTGCGCACCAGGTGCATCAGCGGGTCGGCGATGGTCTCGACCATCGACTTGTCCAGCTCGGTGTCGCCGCCGCTGACCTGCAGCTCGACCTCCTTGCCCAGTTGCTTGCCCACGTCGCGCACCACGCGGTGAAAGCGCGCGAAGGTCTCGCCGATGGGCACCATTCGCAGCGCCAGCGCTCCGTCGCGGGCCTCCTCGACGAGGTCGCACACGCGCTGCGCGGCCTCCATGAAGCCGGCCGACTGTTCCCGCAGGGCGGCGCTCTGGGCACCGGACCCGGCGATCACCAGTTCGCCTATGGTGTCGATCAGGCGGTCCAGCTTGTCGGCCCGCACGCGGATGAACCGGGTCTCCTCGCCGGCGCGCCGGTCGCGCTGGCCGTCGCGGCGCTCCGGCTCGTTCTGGCGCCGATCCGCCGCCGCGTCGGCCCCGCCCAGGCGACGCTCGATGGCCACCGCGCCGGCGTTCGGCGTTGCCAGCGGTGCCTGCGACGCAGAACCCTGGGCGTCTGCGGGCTCCCCGTCGTCGGGTGCCGGCTGCGCTTGCGCCGCCGGGCGAAGCGCGAGACTCACGCCCATGTCGGCCCACAGCGCCAGCAGCGAGGCGGAACGGGCGGCGTCGCCCGCACTGCGCTCGTCCAGCAGCGCGGCCCACCGGGCCGGCGCTGCGCCTGGCTCGAGGAGGTCGATGCGCGCATCGTCGACCGCGAACTCGAACACCTGCTCGATCGTCTCGCGACGGGTCTGCGGATGCGCCCGGGTGTCCAGGCGCAGCTCGAAGCCCAGGCAGCAGGACTCGGCGTCCAGTGCCTCCAGGGCGGGCACCTCATCGGCCAGTGTGCGGATGGTGTCCACCCGCGCCACCGTGCCGAGGTAGCGCAGGAAGGCCAGCGGGTCCAGGCCGTTGCGCAGTGCATCGGGCCCGAAGCGCAGCGACAGGTGCCACAGCGGGCTGCCCTGCGGTGCGGGGTCGGCGTCGCCTGGGACATCGGCATTGCCGCGCCCGGCAGCTGGCCCTGCGGCCGATGGCCCATGGCCATGCAGCGCTCGAAGCCGGGCCGCCAGCGCCTCGCTGCGTTCGGCCACTTCGGGGCTGCCCTGTTCGAGGTTGACCTCGGCCAGCAGCGCGCCGACTTGGTCCAGGCTCTCCAGCAGCGTGGCGCTGATGGGCTCGCTGACCTCCAGCTCGCCGCTGCGCAGGCCCTCCATCAGCGTTTCCACCTCGTGGGTGAAGGCGGCCACCGCGTTGCAGCCGAACAGGCCGGCCGTGCCCTTGATGGTGTGGGCGGCGCGGAAGGCCGCGTTGAGGTTCTCGGCATCCGCCGGGTTCTCCTCCATCACCAGCAGCGCCGCCTCGAACTGCTGCATCAGTTCGCGTGCTTCCTCGAGGAAGCCGGCGCGCGCGGCGGCGAGGATCTCGGCGTCGTCTTGGGACATCATGGCGCGGGTCTCCCGGGATCGTCTGAGGGGTGCATCGGATTCACGCCGCCGGATCGGCCGCCAACGCGGCGTCCAGGCCGAACACGCGCAGTGCGTCGCGCACGGGCGCAGACGCCGAGGTGATGCGCAGCTGCCCGCCGCGCTCGGCCAGGCTTCGGCGGGCGGCCAGCAGCAGCTGTACGCCAGCGCTGTCGAAGTCGCTCACCGGGCCCAGGTCCAGGCTCAGCGAGGCCCGGCCGTCGGCCATCCACTCCAGCAGCTGGTCGCGCCAGGCTGCTGCCTGGGCGATGGTGAGCTCCGGCCCGACGGGGCAGCGGGTGTCCGCCGCCGGCAGGGGCGGCTGGGCGGCGTGATCCATGTCGGTCGCGTTCACACGCACAGGCGGTTGACCGCATCGACCAGCTGCGTGGGCTGGAAGGGCTTGGTGATCCAGGCCCGGGCGCCGGCGGCCTTGCCTTCGGCCTTCTTGGCCTCCTGGCTCTCGGTGGTGAGCATGATCACCGGCGTGAACTTGTGGCTTGCCTGGGTGCGCAGCGTCTTCAGGAAGGTCAGCCCGTCCATGTTCGGCATGTTCACGTCGCACACGATCAGGTTGACCTTGGTGGACGGTCCGAGCTTGCCCAGCGCGTCCTTGCCATCGCCCGCTTCGACGACGGCGTATCCCGCCTTCTTCAATGCCAGGCTGACGACGGTGCGAAAGCTCGCGGAGTCGTCGATCACCATCACGGTCTTGCTCATGTTTCTCTCCTGGGGATGCAGTGAAAGGGCTGAAAGGGCGGGAGGCTTGGGAGGAAGGCGGTCTGTCGGGGCGGAGGGGCGTTCAGAAGAACTCCACAGGCGCGGCCTTGCGGGTGTCGCCTGGGGCAGCGGGTTCGCCGCTGTCCGGCCCCGCGTGGAAGGCGTGCTGCTCGGGCATGGTGTAGGTCGTCTGCAGGTGCTGCAGCCAGCGCGAGGCGTCCTCGGCGGTGGCGGGAGCGGCAGGCTCGTGCAGCCACCGCTCGAAGCGGTCCATGTCGTCGTTCAGGGTGGTCAGCATCTGGTGCAGCCGGTCCTGGAACTGCAGGGCCACGAAGACGCCATCGAGGTCATCGCGAAGCTGGTGGCTGGTGTCGTGCAGCTGCTGGAGCGGCGCCAGCAAAGGGACGACGGCCTGCGGGTCGCGGCCCGCCTGCGGCCCGCGGGCTTCGTCCCCGTCGTTGTCGTCCCTGAGGCTGGCCAGGGGGCGCTCGGTGGCGGCCAGCGCCTCGTCCAGCGTGCTGCTGAGGCTGGAAAAGTGCTGGAGCAGGCCGGTCACCCCGCGGTCTGCTTCCTCGCGGGATGCCGCCAGGTGCTGCCGCCAGACCGGCACGATGGCGCGCGCCATCACCCGGGCGCCCGAGGGCTGCGCAGCGGCGGGCTTTCCGGGCTCGGTTGCCAGGCCCGTTCGGGCGATCGCCAGCAGGCCGCACGCAGCCACGGCCAGACCCGCCCCGATGAGGGCGGGAGCGCCGCCGACGCTTCCCAGAGCGGCTGCGAGAGCGGCCATGCCCATGCAGCCCAGCGCATGCAGCCAGGTGCGTCGCGGGGCTTGGAGCCGCTCGAGGGGGACGTGCGAACTTTCTGGAGTCATGCGATGCATGCCTGGGGGAGGCGGACAGTCCAGGCCCGAGGGCGCCTGGAGGTGGAAATGGACGGACCAACCTGCGGACACCTGCACTGTCGGGTGATCCCCGGGGCGTCGATGGCCCGATGAGCGCCCGGATTTCCGGCCAGCTTGAAGGCTCTGGAGGGGGTGCTGACCCGCGTGGCGCTGCGGCCCCGCAGCCGGGAACCGTTTGGGCGGGCGACCCGCCTGTGTGGGGGGGTTGCGGCGCCAGACGCATCTGGTGAGGATGCAGGCCTCTGTTCACACAGAAGACACAAGTACCCGCCCATGATCGCCAGCCTCACGCGCTGGTGGCGAAGAAGAGCCCCCGGTGCTGACGCGTCTGCTCCTGCGCCCGTCCCCCAGGGGCCGCGCAAGCCTTCCTTGCCACCGCTGTCCGACGAACTCCTGCAGGCCACCCGCCGGGCCACGCTGCAGCGCCTGCGTGCGCCGGTGCGGGAGGTCGACCAGACCCTCGCCCTGGAAACCCGCCTGTGGTCGCTGAGATTGCCTGTGGCCCTTCAGCCCCGGCTGCTGGAGCGCGACTTCCCCCGGGTGGCCAATCGCGTCGCCCGGGCCTGGACTGACCCGCAGTTGCTCGACCCGCTCTTCGACGACCTCCTGCACGACCGCCGCGGCGATCGCCGCGGCTTCGCCGCGCCCGTGGCCACCGAGCTTCGGCGGCTGCGGCAGTTCGCGCTGCGCCAGCGCCTGAAGGCGCAGCCCGCGCCAGCGCCGGCAGCGGTCGAACGCCCGGAGTTCACCCGGGGCGACACCTTCCCGATGGAACTGATCGACGATCCGCGCGGCATCGACTGGACGCCCACGGAGACCATCGTCGTTCGCTCAGGCCACTGAGCGTCGCGGCCTGGGGAACTCAGGCCTGCGTGATGGCGGCCGGTGGCCACAGCGTCGCCGCCGCGGCGTCATAACTCGCCCCGTCGGCCCGTTCGATGACCAGCGGCCTGGCCGCTGCGAAGGCCGGGAAGTTGCGGGCGATCGAATCGAGGTAACCCGGGTCGTAATGCCGCAGCATCAGCTCGCGGTAGGCGCCAGCCCAGTCGCCGCTGCGCGCGCTGTTCACCCACTGCCCCACCTGCTCCCGGCCCCTCAAGGGCACCAGCGCCTGCAGCTGCTGCTCGAACAGTGGCAGATCGTCGAAGAAGAAGGCGTAGTCCCGCAGCAGCCACTGCAGGCGTTGCTCGTCGTCGAGTTCCACGCGGATGAGATCGGTGCTGCTGCGCATGGCGGTGATCAGCGCCTCGGGCACCCGCAGGTTGCCCACCTTCTTGCTTTCGCTTTCGACGAAGACGGGCAGGGCCGGGTCGAAGCGGCTGAGCTGGTGCCACAGCGCCGTCTCGAAGGCCTTCTGGCTCGGCTGGGGGCGGCCCGGATGCAGCCCCAGCACCGACCCGCGATGACAGGCCAGCGCCTCGAGGTCGAGCACCTGCGCGCCGCGGGCGCGCAGCCGCTGCAGCAGTTCGGTCTTGCCCGTGCCGGTCTTGCCGCACACCACCCGGTAGTGCAGCCGGCCCGGCAGGGTTTCGAGCGCCTCGATCACCGCCTTGCGGAAGGCCTTGTAGCCACCGGCCAGCAGCGTGGTGCGAAAGCCGATCTGGTCGAGGAACCAGGCGAGCGAGCCGGAGCGCTGCCCACCCCGCCAGCAGTACACCAGCGGGCGCCAGCTGCGCGGCAGCTGTGCGGTGTGGGCCTCCAGGTGGCGGGCGATGTTGCGGGCCACGTAGGCCGCACCGCGCTTGCGGGCCTCGAAGGGGTCGATCTGCTTGTACTCGGTGCCCACCTCCCGACGCTGGTCGTCGTCCAGCACCGGCCAGCTCAGCGCCCCGGGCAGGTGATCGAGGGCGAACTCGCCGGGAGAGCGCGCATCGAGGACGGCGTCGAAGCCGGACAGGGATTCGAGCGCTTCGGGCGCGGTGATCCGGTTCAGGGCCAAGTTGACTTTCGGGTTCGGCATCAGGACGCAGCGGCGTCCAGGAGTTCGGTCTCGATCTCGATCTGCCGGCGGTTCTTCAGCAGCTCGGCACCGTCGATCAGGAAGGTGTCCTCCACCCGTTCGCCCAGGGTGCTGATCTTGGCCAGTTGCAGATTGATGCGGTGACGGGCCAGCACCCGGGCAATGGCATAGAGCAGGCCGGCCCGGTCGCTGGTGGACACCCCGAGCACGAAGCGCTGGCCCCGCTCGTCCGGCTTGAGCGTGACCCGCGGCGGGATGGGAAAGGACTTCACCCGGCGCGACACCCGGCCCCGGCGCGGCTCGGGCAGGGGGCCGCCGCGGCGCAGCGTGCTGCTCAGCCCGCTTTCGACGATGGACACCTGGTCGCGGTAGTGCGCCTGCAGGGCGACGGCGTCGGTGGGAGGGTCGAGGTCGGAGCTTGTGAGCTGGAAGGTGTCCAGAGCGTAGCCCGCCCGGGTGGTGTGGATCTTCGCGTCCTGGATGTTGAAGCCGCCGCTGTCGAAGTAGCCGCAGATGCGGGCGAAGAGGTCGGGCTGGTCGGGCGCGTAGACCAGCACCTGAAGGCCCTCGCCGGCGGGCGAGGGGCGCGCGCTGACCAGCGCCTCGGCGGTCTTCTCCCGTCCGGCCAGCGTGCGGGCGTGCCAGGCGATGTCGCTGCCGTCGTGGCGGGCGAAATAGCTGACCTCCAGTGTCGCCCACAGCGGCTGCTCGATGCCCACTGGCAGCGAATGCAGGTTCAGGTTCTGGCGAGCCTCCTGCTTGCGCGATTCGATTTCCGCGTCCACGCTGGGCTGGGCGCCGCCCAGCGCGCGCAGCGTGACCCGGTAGAGGTCCTCGAGCAGCTTGCCCTTCCAGGCGTTCCACACCTTGGGGCTGGTGCCGCGGATGTCGGCCACGGTGAGCAGGTACAGCGCGGTCAGCCGCCGCGCATCGCCCACCTGGGCGGCGAAGGCCTGGATGACGTCCGGATCGGAAAGATCTTCCTTCTGGGCGATGCGCGACATCGTGAGGTGGCTGCGCACGAGGAACTCGCACAGCGCCGTGTCCTCGCGACCCAGCCCGTGCTCGCGGCAGAAGCGCCTGACCTCGGTGCCGCCCAGCTCGGAGTGGTCACCGCCCCGACCCTTGGCCACGTCGTGGAACAGGGCGGCGATGTAGAGCAGGTAGGGCCGGTCCCACTGGGCGGCCAGCTGCGAGCAGAAAGGGTACTCGTGGGCGTGCTCGGGGATGAAGAAGCGCCGCACGTTGCGCAGCACCATCAGGATGTGCTGGTCCACGGTGTAGACGTGGAAGAGGTCGTGCTGCATCTGGCCGACGATGCGGCGGAACACCCACAGGTAGCGGCCCAGCACGCTGGTCTGGTTCATCAACCGCAGCGCGTGGGTCTGGCCCGAAGGTTCGCGCAGCAGGCGCATGAAGGCGGCGCGGTTGTGCGGGTCGCGCCGGAAGTCCGCGTTCATCCGCGTGCGGCTGTTGTAGAGCGCACGAAGCGTGCGCGCGGACAGGCCTGAGAGCCCCGGCGTGCGCACGTAGGTGAGGAAGGTCTCCAGCACCAGCCGGGGATTGCGCTCGTAGAGGTCGTCGCTGGCCACCTCGAGCGTTCCGGCGCGGTCGTAGAAGTGCTCGCCGATCGGCCGCATCGGCGCATCCTGGGAGCCGACGATGCGCTCCTCGATGTTCAGCAGCAGGATCTGGTTGAGCTGGGTCACCGCCTTGGCCGCCCAGTAGTAGCGGTGCATCAGCACCTCGGACACCCGCATCGCCCGGGTGGCCTGGTGGCCGAAGCTCTCGGCCACGGCGGTCTGCAGGTCGAAGACCAGGCGGTCCTCGCGGCGAGCGGCCACGACATGCAGCCGGGCCCGGATCAGCTTGAGCAGGCCCTCGTTGCGTTGCAGCTGGCGGGTCTCGAGCGGCGTGATGAGCCCGCGCGCCTGAAGCTCCGCCCAGGTGCGGCCCAGACCTGCCGCCCGGGCCACCCAGATCAGCACCTGCAGGTCGCGCAGGCCGCCCGGGCTTTCCTTGCAGTTCGGCTCGAGCGAATAGGGGGTGTCCTCGTACTTCGCGTGCCGCTGGCGCATCTCCAGCGTCTTGGCCACGAAGAAGGCCTTGGGGTCCATCGCCAGCGCCATGGCCGCGCACAGCGCGGCGAAGGTGCGCCGGGTGCCGCACACCAGGCGCGCTTCGAGCAGGGCGGTCTGCACGGTGACGTCGCGGGCGGCCTCGTCCCGGCACTCCTCCAGCGTGCGCACGCTGGCGCCGATCTCCAGGCCCACGTCCCAGCAGCCGGCGATGAAGGATTCCACCGCCGCTCGGGACGGGTCGGCGGCGCCCTCGGGCAGCAGCACCAGGACGTCCACGTCCGAGTGCGGGAACAGCTCGCCGCGGCCGTAGCCGCCCACGGCCACCAGCGCGGCACCGGCGGGCAGGCCCGAGCGTTCCCACAGCGCGGCCAGCGTCGCGTCGACGTGGCGTGCGAGGTCGCGGATCAGGCGCGAGGCCGCCAGCGCCGTGGGGCGGGCCGTGCGGAAGCGCTCGATCAGGTCGGCCTTGCCATCGCGCAGGCGGCAGCGCAGCAAGGCCACGCCCGCAGCGGCGTCGGTCGCGGTGAGCATGGCGCGGTGGTGCGGGGCGGGGAGGCCGGTGCCTCAGCCCAGCGTGGCCGCGGTGGCGGGGCCCGCCGCACCGGCCGCACCCGATGCACCCGAAGCACCCGCAGCACCCGAAGCACCTGGCTCGACGAAGGCCGGCGGTGGCGGGCTGCCCGCCGAGACCGTCAGCACCTCGTAGCCGGTTTCGGTGACGAGCACGGTGTGCTCCCACTGCGCGGACAGCGACCGGTCTCGGGTCACGATGGTCCAGCCATCGGTGCCGTCGCGGATGTCTCGGCGGCCGGCGTTGATCATCGGCTCGATGGTGAAGATCATGCCGGGCACCAGCACCTCGAGCGTGCCCGGGCGGCCGTAGTGCAGCACCTGGGGTTCCTCGTGGAACTTCGCGCCCACCCCGTGGCCGCAGAACTCGCGCACCACGGTGTAGCCGGCGTTCTCGGCGAAGGTCTGGATGGCATGGCCGATGTCGCCCAGGCGGGCACCGGGGCGGACCTTGGCGATGCCCTTCCACATGGCGTCGTAGGTGATGGCGCACAGGCGCCGCGCGGCGATGCTGCCTTCGCCGACCACGAACATGCGGCTGGTGTCTCCGTGCCAGCCGTCCTTGATGACGGTGACGTCGATGTTGACGATGTCGCCGTTCTTCAGTGCCTTGTCGTTGGGGATGCCGTGGCAGACCACATGGTTGACCGACGCACACAGCGAGGCCGGGTAGGGCGGGTAGCCGGGCGGCTGGTAGCCCAGCGTGGCCGGGATGCCACCCTGGACGTTCACGATGTGGTCGTGGGCGATGCGGTCGAGTTCGAGCGTGGTCACGCCCGGACGGATCAGGGGGGTGAGCAGGTCCAGCACTTCGCTGGCGAGGCGTCCGGCCACGCGCATGCCCGCGATGTCCGATGCCGTCTTGAGGGGAATGGCCATGCGCGGGATTATCCATCCACCCTCCTAAAATCGGGGTTTTGCCAGCCGGGCGAGCGCCCGCAGAACCCGTGACCGCTGCCGCGCCGACCTCCGATTCCCTGGCTCCTCCCGCCCCCGTTTCCACGCCGTCCCACCTGCAGTCCTACGAGGGCGGGTCGGCCCTGTCGGCCTTCCGCTCGCGGGCCTTGCTGGCCGCGCTTCAGGCCGTGCTGCCGGCCGTGCAGCGGGTGAGCGCGCGCCACCGGCACTGGGTCTGCACCGACACCGCGCCGGACCGCTCGCTGCAGGACAAGCTCGCCGGGCTGCTGCGCTACGGAGACGCCGCCGACCCGGACGACTCGGCGTCCGCTGCCAGGGCAGCCGAAGGCGATGTGGTGATCACCGTCGCGCCCCGGCTGGGCACGGTGTCGCCCTGGGCCAGCAAGGCCACCGACATCGCCCGAAACTGCGGCGCGGCCGTGCGCCGCATCGAGCGGGTCACCGAGTACCGCATCGGCCTGGCCGGCCCCGGCCTGGTGTCCAGCCTGCTCGGCCGGCGCAGCGCGCCGCTCGATGCCGCCACCCGGCACTCGCTGGCCGCGCTGCTGCACGACCGCATGACCGAATCGGTGCTCGACACCCCCGACGAGGCGCGCCGGCTGTTCGAGGACCTGGCGGCGCCGCCGATGGAGCGGGTGGACGTGCTCGGCCAGGGGAGGGCTAGCCTGGTGGAAGCGAACGGACGGCTGGGGCTGGCCTTGAGCGACGACGAGGTCGACTACCTCGCCGACGCCTTCACCCGGCTGGAGCGCAACCCGAGCGACGTCGAGCTGATGATGTTCGCGCAGGCCAACAGCGAGCACTGCCGGCACAAGATCTTCAATGCCCGCTTCGTCATCGACGGCGTCGAGCAGTCGCACTCGATGTTCCAGATGATCCGCCACACCGAGGCGGTGTCGCCCGGCCGCACGGTCGTGGCCTACAGCGACAACGCATCGGTCATGCAAGGCGGGGCGGTGCGGCGCTGGATGCCCGAGGGCTTCACCAATGCGCCCCGCTATGGCGAACGAAGCGAGACGGTGCATGTGCTGATGAAGGTGGAAACCCACAACCACCCCACCGCCATTTCGCCCTTCTCGGGTGCGGCCACCGGCGCGGGCGGGGAAATCCGCGACGAAGGCGCCACCGGCCGGGGCAGCCGCCCCAAGGCCGGCTTGACCGGCTTCTCGGTGTCCAACCTGCATCTGCCGGCCGTCGAGGGCAGACCTGAGCTGAGCGGCCCGCACCGACCCGAGGCCTGGGAGCGCCTGCCCTTCGGCCGCCCGGCCCAGATGGCCAGCCCGCTGCAGATCATGATCGACGGCCCGCTGGGCGGCGCCGCCTTCAACAACGAGTTCGGACGCCCCAACCTGCTGGGCTATTTCCGCGTGTACGAGCAGCCGGTGGCGAGCGACCCGGCCCGCGAGCGCAGGGGCTTCCACAAGCCCATCATGCTGGCCGGGGGCCTGGGAACCATCGCAGCCGACCAGGTCGGCAAGATCGCCTTTCCTGCCGGCACGCTGCTGGTCCAGCTGGGCGGGCCGGGCATGCGCATCGGCATGGGCGGGGGCGCCGCCAGCTCGATGGCCGCTGGAACGAACGCGGCGACGCTGGACTTCGACTCGGTGCAGCGCGGCAACCCGGAGATCCAGCGCCGCGCCCAGGAGGTGATCTCGCATGCGGCTGCGCTGGGCCCGGCCAACCCGGTGCTGGCCATCCACGACGTCGGTGCCGGCGGCCTGTCCAACGCCTTCCCCGAATTGGTGGATGGTGCGGGCCGGGGCGCGCGCTTCGACCTGTCGCGGGTGCCGGTGGAAGAGCGCGGCATGGCGCCGCGCGAGATCTGGTGCAACGAGAGCCAGGAGCGCTACGTGCTGGCGGTCGACCCCGCCGGCTGGCCCTTGCTGCTGCAGATGGCCGAACGTGAACGTTGCCCGATTGCGGTGGTGGGTGTGGCCACCCAGGAGACCCAGCTGCAGCTGCTGCCGGTGGGCGCGACGGCTGCGCTCGCCGAGGGCGCCGGCGCGTCGGAGCTTCCCGCGCTGTCGCTCGACGGGCTCGACCTGCCGGTGGACCTGCCCATGGAGGTGCTGCTGGGCAAGCCGCCCCGCATGACCCGCGACGTCCAGCGCCGAGCGCTGGACGCACCGCCACTGGACCTCACCGGCGTCACGCTGCCCCAGGCGGCACTGGACGTGCTGCGGCATCCGACGGTGGCCAGCAAGCGCTTCCTGGTGACCATCGGCGACCGAACCGTGGGCGGGCTTTCGCACCGCGATCCCCTGGTCGGGCCCTGGCAGGTGCCGGTGGCCGACTGCGCGGTGACGCTGGCCGATCACTTCGGTGTCGCCGGCGAGGCCATGGCCCTGGGCGAGCGGTCGCCGCTGGCGAGCCTGGCGTCCACCTCGGCCGCGGCTTCAGCCCGCATGGCGGTCGGCGAGGCGCTCACCAACCTGCTCGCGGCCCCCATCGCGCTGGACCGGGTCAAGCTCAGCTGCAACTGGATGGCCGCCTGCGGCGAGCCCGGCGAGGACGCGGCGCTGTTCGATGCGGTCCAGGCGGTGGCGCTGGAGCTGTGCCCGGCCCTGGGCATCGGCGTGCCGGTGGGCAAGGACAGCCTGTCGATGCGCGCACGCTGGCAGGAAGACGGCGATTCCAGGCAGGTGACCGCGCCGGTGTCGCTGATCGTCACCGCCTTCGCCACGCTGGACGACGTGCGGGGCGTGCTGACGCCCGAGCTGCGGCGCATCGGCCCGGCCGACGCGTCCGGGCAGCTCGCGGTGGGCGACAGCACGCTGGTGCTGGTGGACCTGGGGCAGGGCCGTCGGCGCATGGCCGGCTCCATGCTGGCGCAGGTCAGCGGCGCTTTCGGCAGCGCCGCCGTCGATGGCGTTCCCGACCTCGACGATCCACAGGCCCTGCGCAGCCTGGTGCAGGCCGTCAACGAGCTGCGCCAGAAGGGGCACCTGCTCGCCTACCATGACCGCAGCGACGGCGGGCTGTGGGCTTCGGTGTGCGAGATGGCCTTTGCCGGCCGCCTGGGGGTGAGCCTGAACGTCGACCTGCTCGTCACCGAGGGGGATGGCATCTCCGACAGCCGGGCCGAATACGGCGACTCGAAGAACTGGGCCACTCAGGTGGGCGCTCGCCGTGAGGAGCTGACGCTGCGCGCGCTCTTCAACGAGGAACTCGGCGTGGTGCTGCAGGTGCCCACCGCGGTGCGCAACGAGGTCATGCAGGTGCTGCGCTCGCACGGGCTGTCCCGGCATTCGCATTTCATCGGCAAGCCCAACGACCGCGGCGTGGTCGAGGTCTGGCGCGACACACGCGCGGTGTTCAGTGCGCCGCTGGGCGATCTGCTGGCCGCGTGGGACGAGGTGAGCTGGCGCATCTCGCGCCTGCGCGACCGGCCCGAGGACGCCGACGCCGAGCACCGCGTGGCGGTCGACCCGAGGCTGCGGGGGCTGCACCGGCACCTGCCCCCGGCCGTCCAGGCGGCGCTGGACGCACCGGCACTGCTGCAGCGGCGGCCTGCGGTGGCCATCCTGCGCGAGCAGGGGGTGAACAGCCACGTCGAGATGAGCCGCGCCTTCGACCAGGCCGGCTTCGACACCTACGACGTCCACATGAGCGATCTGCAGGCCGGCCGTGCGCGGCTGGAGGACTACCAGGGCCTGGTCGCCTGCGGCGGGTTCAGCTACGGCGACACCCTGGGCGCAGGCGAGGGCTGGGCCCGCAGCATCCTGTTCGACCCCAGGCTTGCCGACGCCTTCGCCGCCTTCTTCGTGCGCAGCGACCGCTTCGCCCTCGGGGTGTGCAACGGCTGCCAGATGATGGCCGCGCTCGCGCCCATCATCCCGGGCACGCAGGCCTGGCCGCGCTTCGTGCGCAACCGCAGCGAGCGCTTCGAAGCCCGGTTGAGCGGGGTGGAGGTCATGCCCAGCCCGTCTCTCTTCTTCCAGGGCCTGGCGGGCATGAGGCTGCCGATCGCGGTGGCGCACGGCGAGGGACGCGCCGATTTCAGCGACCGCGGCGATGCCTCCACGGTGCTGGGGGCGATGCGCTTCATCGACGGCGCGGGGCAGCCCACCGAGGCCTATCCCTTCAACCCCAACGGCTCTCCAGGGGGGCTGACCGGCGTCACCACCGCCGACGGGCGCTTCACCGTGCTGATGCCGCACCCCGAGCGGGTGGTGCGCGAGCTGCAGATGAGCTGGACCGATGCGGCCGACCCCCTGGCTTTCAGCCCGTGGCTGGCGATGTTCCAGTCCGCCCGCCGCGCGCTGGGCTGATCGGGTTGATCGGGTTGATCAGGCGGGCTTCGGCGTTGAAGGCCCTCGCCATTCGCGGATGCGGCTGGGGGCAGCGGTGAGCCTGCTGAAACCCCGGCGCGCGGGCCTTCGGTTGGCAAGGCTCGCCCTGCTTGCGCTGCTGGGGCTGGCGCTGCTGCTCGGTGCGGGCGTGGCCTTGCGCCTCGTGTGGCCTGGACCGGGCGAGAAGTCCCTCGGCACCGGCGCCGACACGGGCATCGGGGCAGGGCTGCCGCGCCTTCAGGCCCTGCTGGCGCCGAACGCCAGCGGCCGCACGGGTGACGTCGCCGACGCCGAGCGGCCTGTGCGCGTGCTCTTCTACGGGCAGTCCATCACCCGGCAGAACTGGTGGCCAGGCGTTGCCCGCCACCTGCAGGAACGGTATCCGCACCGACGGTTCGAGTTCAGCAACCTGGCCATCGGCGGCCACGACGCGAGCCGGCTGGTGCGGCTGGTCGCAGCCGATGTGCTGCCGCTGCAGCCCGACCTGGTGATCTTCCATGCCTACGGACCGCCTGCCGACCTGCGTCGCACGCTCGAACACATCCGTGCCGGCACCGTCGCCGAGGTGCTGATGTCCACCGACCACCTGGTGGCCGACGACGAGCTCGACGAGGAGGCCCGACCGCTTTGGCTGGTCGAGTCCGGCCTGCTGCGCCGCTGGGGCCAGCGCCTGGGCCTGTTGTCCGAGGCCTCCACCTGGCAGGCCTGGCGCAACCACGAGGAACTGCCGCGGGTCGCGACCGATCTCGGGATCGCCGTGGCCGACGTGCGCGAAGCCTGGCGCCGCGAGCTGCGGGCCAGCGGCACGTCGGCCACCGAACTGCTGGCGGATTCCATCCACCTGAACGCGCGCGGCGAAGCGCTGATGCAAAGGCTGATGATCGAGGCGATCGATCGGCAACTGGCGGTGCGACGCACCCACAGCGCGGCAGCGGCCAAGGTCGACGAGCCCCTGAGGCACGAGCTCCAGCTGGGGCCGGATTGCCTGCAGCCGCTGAAGATCAGCGGCTACCGCCTGGATGCTGCCGCCACGCCGACCGCTGGGGGCGTGGCGGTCGGCCTGCAGGTGGACGGCGAGAGGGCCCCCCGCTGGCCGCAGCTGATGCAGGCCACGCGCCCCTCGGTGCTGCCTGGCACCGAGTTCCCCGGCCTGCTGCAGGTGGGCTTGCTGTCGCAGGCCCCGGGCTCGGCGACGGCCGGGAGCTATCGCGTGCGCGTCGGACCCCGCGATGCCCAGGGCGGCCATGCGCTGAGCCTGGCCCGCGATGGCGACGCCGCCACGGTAACCGGCCACACCTCGGCCGACGTGGTATGGGAAGCCGCGGGCCTGCGCCTGCAGGCCCGCGACTGGAACCTGGCCTATGCGCAGTCGGCCTATCCGAAGCTTGATTTCACCGGCAGCGACATCCGCTTCGAACTGACGCCGACGCCCGACCCGGTCACGCTGCGCCCGGACGGGCCGGTGACACTGCTGCGCTGGCCGGTCAACGGCCCGCGATCGGTCTGTCTTCGCACCGACGGACCGGTCATCGCGCTGCAGGTGATTGAATACCGGGCGCCGCTGGCCCCCTGAGCGCTGCAAGCCCCATCAAGTCCGGACCCGACGTCCCATTCACCCTGGAGGAGACCCCATGTTCGACACCGCCATCGCCGGCAGCCTTCCCAAACCTGCCTGGCTTGCCGAGCCCGGCAAGCTGTGGCCGCTGTGGCGTGGCGACGGCGGCGATCTGGCCCGCGCCAAGCTGGACGCCACGCTGCTGTGGATCAAGACCCAGGAGGACGCCGGCCTGAGCGTCATCGGCGATGGCGAGCAAAGCCGCCAGCACTTCGTGCACGGCTTTCTCGAGCAGGTCAGCGGCATCGACTTCGAGCACAAGGTCGAGATGGGCATCCGCAACGACCGCTACAAGGCCATGGTGCCCCAGGTCACCGGCGCGCTGACGCTCAAGGGTCGCGTGCACGCCACCGAAGCCCGTTTCCTTCGCGCCCATACCCAGCGCCGGACCAAGTTCACCCTGCCCGGGCCGATGACCATCGTCGACACCGTGGCCGACCGCTTCTACGGCGACCGCGTCCGCATGGCCTTTGCCTTCGCCGAGCTGCTCAACCAGGAGGCGCTCGCGCTGGTCGAGGACGGCATCGATGTCGTGCAGTTCGACGAACCCGCCTTCAATGTCTACATGGCCGAGGCCGCCGACTGGGGCGTGAAGGCGCTGGAGCGGGCCGCCCAGGGTCTGAAGGAGGCCGGCGAACGGCGGGGCCGTCCGGTCACCACCGCCGTCCACATCTGCTACGGCTACGGCATCCAGGCGAATGTGGACTGGAAGAAGACGCTCGGCACCGAATGGCGACAGTACGAGCAGGTCTTCCCGGCGCTGTCGCGCAGCTGCATCGACCAGGTCTCGCTCGAGTGCATCCATTCACAGGTGCCGCCCGAGCTGATGGCGCTGCTCGAGGGCAAGGATGTGATGGTCGGCGTGATCGACGTGGCGAGCGACACGGTGGAGACGCCGCAGGAGGTGGCCGACACCATCGAGTCGGCCTTGCGTTTCGTGCCCGCTGCCCACCTCATCGCGTGCACCAACTGCGGCCTCGCGCCGATGTCGCGCGAGGTGGCCGAGGCCAAGCTGAAGGCGCTGGCCGAGGGCGCCGCGCTGGCGGGTCGCCGCCAGCAGGCGCCGCGCTGAGGCCGAGCGAGCCGGATGAAAGCCGGGCTCAGCCGAGCCGGGTGGCGGCCGCGTCGATCGACGCCCTGAGCGACGGGTAGTCGTGGTGCACCGGGAACTGCGGGAAGCGCTCGACGATGGCCGCGGGCGGGTGGATGAAGAAGCCCGCTTCGGCCGCGCCCAGCATGCCGGTGTCGTTGAACGAATCGCCGGCGGCGATCACCTGCAGGTTCAGGCTCTGCAGCGCACGCACCGCCTTGGTCTTCTGGTCCGCCTGGCGCAGGCGGTAGCCGGTGACGCGCCCGTGCTCGTCGGTGAGCAGCCGGTGGCACAGCAGCGTGGGGCGTCCGAGCTGGACCATCAGCGGATCGGCGAACTCGTAGAAGGTGTCCGACAGGATGATCACCTGGTAGCGGCTGCGCAGCCCGTCCAGGAACTCCCGGGCACCGGGCAGCGGCGCCATGCCGCCGATCACCCGCTGGATATCCTCGAGCTTCAGGCCGTGCTGGGCCAGCAGGTCGATGCGGTAGTGCATCAACCGGTCATAGTCGGGCTCTTCTCGCGTGGTCCGGCGGAACTCGGCGATGCCGGTGCGCTCGGCGAACGCGATCCAGATTTCGGGAACGAGGACGCCTTCGAGGTCGAGACAGACCACCTTCATGACACGGGCTCCGTTGAATGCAGGGTCGGTTGGGCGGGCGACATCGCCCGACGAAGCCGACATTGTCGACGCCTGCGCCCCCCACAAGCTTGCAAGACACCATGAGCCGCAGCGGACCCCTGAATGGATTGAAAGTCGTCGAGTTCGTCGGCCTCGGGCCGGCTCCCTTCGCCTGCATGATGCTGGCCGACCATGGCGCCGACGTGCTGCGCATCGACCGGCCCGGCGCGGGTGGCAGCCTGGGCCTGCCGATGGCGCTGGACCTTCCTGCGCGCAACCGGCCGTCCATCGCGCTGGACCTCAAGCAAGCCGATCAACTGGCGCAGGCCCGCGCGCTGGTCGATGCGGCCGATGTGCTGATCGAGGGCTTCAGGCCCGGCGTGCTCGAACGCCTGGGATTCGAGCCCGCCAGTTGCCTGCAGCGCAATCCGTCTCTGGTGATCGGCCGCATGACCGGTTGGGGTCAGAGCGGACCGCTCGCCCAGCGGGCCGGGCACGACCTGAACTACCTGTCGCTGACCGGAAGCCTGGCGGCCCTGGGCGCGGCCGAAGGGCCGCCGCCGCCGCCACTGAACCTCGTGGCCGACTACGGCGGGGGCGCGATGATGCTGGCCTTCGGCGTGCTCGCGGCGGTGCTGCAGGCGCGAAGCACCGGTCGCGGGCAGGTGGTGGATGCCGCCATGGTCGATGGCTCGGCGCTGCTGGCCACGCTCTTCCACGGTCTGCGCGCCGGCGGGCAATGGACGCCGCTGCGCTCGGCCAACCTGCTGGACGGTGGCTTTCCCTTCTACCGCTGCTATCGCTGCGCAGATGGCCGATTCGTCGCCGTCGCGCCGCTGGAGCCCGCGTTCCGCCGCGATCTGCTGCAGGGTCTCGGTCTGGCCGACGACCCGTCATTCAGCGAGGCTGCGGTGGCCAACCGGGCCTTGTGGCCCGACCAGGCGACGCGGCTGGAGCGCCTCTTCGCCACGCGAAGCCGCGACGCCTGGGCCGCCGATTTCGAGCACCGCGATGCCTGCCTGACCCCGGTGCTCGACTGGGACGAGGCCGCCGGGCACCCGCACCTGGCGGCGCGGGGGGTGTTCGCGCGCAGCGATGGCGTCGAGCAGGCCCAACCCGCGCCCCGCTTCAGCGCGTGGCCGGACGTGCAGGCGCTGGCGCCGCTGCCGCCCGCCGAACCTGCCAGCACGCCCTCGGCCATCGAGGCGGTGGTGTCGCAGTGGCGGCGGCTATGACGCCAGCCCGCTGAACGACCCAGCCTGGCCGGCCGCCCTGAGGGCCTGGCAACCTCACAGGCGACCGACGAGGCCCTTGCAGGGGTCAGGGCGAGGCGAGGGCGCGGTGTAGATCACCTGGTCGAATCGCCGTGCGGAAGGCCACTCGGCGGAGGGCGCGTTGGCCTCGAGATAGCCCACCGACTGGATGTCGCGGGCGCGCGCGCCCAGGGCCGTCAGGTAGCGGGGCACGCCCAGATCGCGCCGGACATGTCCGTTGCCTGCCACCAGCAGCACCCGCCTGGCGCCGCCGTCACGGGCCTTGAGCAGGCTGAGCGCCATGGCGGCGTCGCGGGCGCGCTGGGCGAGCGCCATCGCCGGCCAGCGCTGCGGTGGCAGCAGGCCGCAGTGGCCCTGGTCGATGTCCCCTTCGGCCGCCCGCTGCTCCACCGGCCCCCAGCCGGTGTCAGCGCCCAGGGCCTGCCGGATGTCCTCGGGCAGGGCGGCTTCGCCGCGCCGGGCGATGTCGCGGGCTACTTCGGGCTCCAGATTGGCGCCGACGATGCGTGCGCCCGACTGCAGGCAGGCCATGACGAGCGGCCGATGCAGCGGCCAGCCCCAGCCCCGCCGGTCCAGGCCTGCGGCTTGCGCGATGCGCTCAGCGGCCGCTTCCAGCTCGATCTCCGACCAGCCGCGCGCCGCCCGGGGCGGGCCTGCGCACCCGCCATCCCCGCCCAGTCCCAGGTCGTGCAGGGCCTGCCGGAGCGCGGCGTCGCGCTTTCGCGCCAGTGGCTCGAAAGCCACCGTCACGCAGCCGTCGCCTTCGCTGTGCTGCCAGGCCGACACGGCAGCCACAAGCCCCTGCGCGCGCAGCCGGTGGTGCTCGGCGTTGTCGTGAACCTCGCCGAGCAGAACGAACGGCCGGTCGGGCCACGGCGAGCCCGCCGGCGGTGCGCCCGGCGCTGCGGGGGGTCCGCTGGCACAGGCCGCCAGACCGGCTGGCAGGCTTGCCATCACGGCGGTACGGGCCGAGCAGGTCAGGAAATGGCGGCGCCCGCAGACGCCGGGCGCTGGGCTGGCAGGACGGTGCATCGCGACAGTGTGCCGTGCCGGCGCCGCCACCGGCTTGCGCTATGGTTGAAGGCTTCTGTCCCCCAGCCGGCCCGATGACCCCGTCCGACAACCACCGGCACGCCCGGCTCGACGCCCTGCGCGGCGCGGCCATCGTCTGGATGGCTGCCTTTCATTTCGCCTTCGATCTCAACCACTTCGGCTACCTGCAGGAGAACTTCCGGACCGACCCGTTCTGGACCTGGCAGCGCACGGCCATCGTGTCCTTGTTCCTGCTGTGCGCGGGCATGGGCCAGGCGGTGGCCTTCGAGCAGGGGCAGGGCTGGGCGCGCTTTGCCCGACGCTGGGCCCAGGTGGCCGTCTGCGCGCTGCTGGTGTCCGCCGGCTCGGCGCTGATGTTCCCCCTGAGCTGGATCCACTTCGGCGTGCTGCACGGCATGGCCGTGATGCTGGTGCTGGTGCGGCTGCTGGCGCCGCTGCTGCACCGAGGCGCCGCCGGGCGCGGGCTGCTGGCCGGGCTGGCCGGGTTGGCTTTGGCCCTGCCGCAGTTCATCGCCCACCCCCTGTTCGATTCCCGCCTGGGCAGCGCGGTGGGCCTGGTGACCCGCAAGCCGGTGACCGAGGACTGGGTGCCGGTGCTGCCGTGGCTGGGGGTCATGCTGCTCGGGCTGCTGCTGGGCCACCGGCTGCTGCACGCGCGGCGGCGGCTGATGAGCGGCGGGCTGTGGGAGCCGCTGCGGCCGCTGGCCGTGCTCGGGCGGTGGTCGCTGAGCTTCTACATGGTCCACCAGCCGGTCTTCATCGGCGCGCTGCTGCTGCTGGGCTGGGCGAGGGGACTGGCGTCGGGGTGAGGGGCGCTGCGCGGTGGATCGAGGGCCGGGCCCCGGCACCGACGCAGCCTGTGGATGCCGCCGCCCGCAGGCGCAGCGCCTACCATCGGGTCATGAAGACCCATCTCCTGTTCGGCTTCCACGCGGTCGGCGTGCGCCTGAAGACCCATCCCAAGACCCTGGTCGAGGTGCTTGTCGACCCCGAGCGGCGCGACCCCCGCATGCGCAGCTTCGTGGCCCGCCTGAAGGCCGAGGACATCCGCCTCGTCGACACCGACGCGGCCACGATGGACCGCCTGGTTGGCGGGCATCTGCGTCACCAGGGCGTGGTGGCCCGCGTGCAGCCGCTGCCCAAGTCTCACTCGCTGGACGACACGCTGGATGCGCTGGAGGCCTCGGGCCGGCGCAACCACCTGATCCTGGTGCTCGACGGCGTGACCGACCCGCACAACCTGGGGGCCTGCCTGCGCGTGGCCGACGGTGCCGGTGTGGCGGCGGTCATTGCGCCGACCGATCATGCGGTGGGCATCAACGCCACCGTCACCAAGGTGGCCAGCGGCGCCGCGGAGACGGTTCCCTACTTCATGGTGACCAACCTGGCCCGGGCGCTGAACGAGCTCAAGGAGCGCGGCATCCGCGTCGTGGGCACCACCGACACGGCCGAGGCCTCGCTCTTCGGGACCGAGCTGGCCGGGCCCACCGCGCTGGTGCTGGGCGCCGAGGGCAAGGGCCTGCGGTCCTTGACCGAGCGCACCTGCGACCTGCTGGTGCGCATTCCGATGCGGGGGGCGGTGGAGAGCCTGAACGTGTCGGTGGCCTCGGGCATCGCCCTGTATGAGGCCGTCCGCCAGCGCGAGGCCGCTTCGCCCGGCCCCGTCGTCGCAACGGCGGCGACGATGGCGACGACGATGGCCACCACCGATTGACCGACGCGCCGGCCCCAGGAGTTCCACCATGCCGGTCATCGACGTCGGTCATCCCCTGGTCAAGCACAAGGTCGGGCTGCTCCGAGCGGACGACATCAGCACCAAGAAGTTCCGCGAGCTGACGGCTGAGCTCGCCCGGCTGCTGGCCTACGAGGCCACGGCGGACTTCCCGCTCGAGACGGTGACGGTGCAGGGCTGGGCCGGCCCCGTGCCGGTGCAGCAGGTGCAAGGCCGCAAGGTCACCGTCGTGCCCATCCTTCGAGCCGGGCTGGGCATGCTCGATGGCGTGCTCGACATCGTGCCCAACGCCAAGGTCAGCCTGGTGGGCATGAGCCGCAATCACGACACGCTGCTGCCCGAACCCTATTTCGAGCGCTTCGTCGGCCATCTGGACGAACGCTGCGCGGTGGTCATCGACCCGATGCTGGCCACCGGCGGCTCGATGATCGCCACCGTCGACCTGCTCAAGGCCCGCGGCTGCACCGACATCCGCGCCATCGTGCTGGTGGCCGCGCCCGAGGGCATTGCCGCGCTGGAACGCGCCCACCCCGGCCTTCGCTGCTGGACCGCCTCGATCGACAGCCATCTGGACGAACGCGGCTACATCCTGCCCGGCCTGGGCGACGCGGGCGACAAGATCTTCGGCACCCAGTGAGCCGTCGGAGAGGGTTGCCCAAGGCCCCGCCCGGTTGCACCGCAGCATTACAAACCTTCACACATCCTGACTTGGACTGGCCACAGGCCGGAACTAGGCTCAGGCCATGGACAAGCAGCAAGACCCCCAGCCGTTGCCGGCCGGTCTCGCCCGGCGCGGCTCCAGCGGCGCACGCGAACGGGTGCGACGCTGGATGACCGGCAGCCTGGCCCTGGTGATGGCATCGCTCGCCGGGCAGGCCGCGGCGGCGGCGTCCGACCGGCGCGGCCTCACCCGCGCCAGCCCGTTCGGGGCCGCCGAAACCGTGCGCCGCATCGAGCGCACCGCCGGCGCCCACGGCATGCCGGTGATGGTGCGCGTGGACCGCAGCGATCGCCTGGGCCGCCAGTGGGTGATCGTGCTCGGCTCATCCGAGGGCGGTACGCCGGTCATGACCGATACCCACGGCAGCGTGCCGGCGGTGCCGCTGTCCGTGGTGGTGCAGGAGAACGCCGACGGCGCGGCCTGGGTTCGCCTGCCGCCGCTGGACATCGCCACCGCCGACGGAGCCGATTCCGACTGGCCCGATTCCGTTGTCGATGAACTGGCCGGCCTGCCGCTGCTGATCGAGGAAGCGCTGCACTGAGGCGGCCTGGCCACTCGGCACCAGGTCCTCGCTGTCCGGTCCAGGCCCGGGCCCGGGCTCAAGGACTGGGCTCAGGCCCAGCCCGCCGCGCCGACCCCCGCCCCGACGGCGATCAGCCACAGCGGGCTCAGGCGGGTTCGCCAGGCGACCAACGCCGCAGCGCCCGCCAGCAACAGGGCCACCGGATTGCGCGCCAGGGGTTCGACGAGGATCCACCCGCTGGCCAGGATCAGCCCCACCGTCAGGGGCGCCAGGCCCGCCACCGCCGCCCTGACCGGGCGCAGCTGCGCATAGCGCGCCCCCAGGCGCCCGGCCGCCACCGCCAGCAGCGTGCTGGGCAGCAGCATGCCGGCCATGGCCACACCCGCGCCGGCCAGGCCGGCGACGTGGTAGCCCACCACCGCGACGAACAGCACGTTGGGCCCCGGTGCGGCCTGCGCCAGCGCGATGGAGGCGCTGAACTCGGTGTCGGTGATCCAGCCCTGCTGGTCGACCACGACCCGGTGCATCTCGGGCGCGGTGGCGATGGCGCCACCGATGGCCAGCAGCGACAGCACCAGGAAGTGCCCGAAGAGCTGCCAAGGGTCGACTGCGCCCCACTGGACCAGCGCCACCGCCGTGTCTGCGCTCACTCGGACCGCCGAAGCTGCGCAGGCCCGATGCGCCACCAGGCCCACAGCACTGCCAGCGGGCCGAGCACGCCCACCACCGACACCATGGACCAGCGCCACGCGCCCACCGCCAGCAGCGTGAGCGCCGAAACGGCCAGAGCGGCACCCAGGCCCATCGGGTTGCGGCCCAGGGCGGGCAGCAGCTTCAGCCCCATCGCCACGATGAGCCCGGCCGACACGGCGCCCATGCCCCGCAGCGCACCGGCCACCGCGGGGTGGTGCGCTGCCTGCGCGTAGACCACAGCCAGCAGCAGCACGATCAGCAGGGGCGCGCCGAGCATGCCCGCGAGCGAGGCCGCGGCGCCACGCCAGCCGAAGAACCGGTCGCCCACCATCAGCGACAGGTTCACCACGTTCGGTCCGGGCAGCACCTGGCCCACCGACAGCAGCTCAAGGAAGTCCTCGCGGCTGAGCCAGCGTCGGCGTTCGACCAGTTCACGTTGCGCCAGGGGCAGCACGCCGCCGAAGCCCTGCAGGGCCAGCAGCGTGAAGGCGACGAAGAGTGCCCCGGGACCGGAAGGCCGCTCCAAGGATGCCGATGCGGGCTGCGGCGTCATGCGCCGGCTCCCAGGCGGCGCGAGGCCCAGACGCTTGCGCCCAGCGCAACGGCCAGGAAGGCCAACCCCACCCAGGGCAGGGGGGCGTAGACCGACGCGGCGTGGGCGGCAGACGTCGCATCGACGGAACCGGCCGCGCCCAGCGGCACCGGCCCGAGCGAGGCCGACCGCGCTGCGACCACCGCACCGCCCGCGGCCGCACCGATGGCCTGTCCGGCATAGATGGCCGAGGTGTTCAGCGCCATCAGCGCCGGTGCCAGCGCCGGCGCCGCCAGGCCCAGGCGGGCCTGCTGCGCGGAGTTCGAAGCGAAGCAGCCCAGCCCCCACGGCACGAGCACCGCAGCCATCAGCGCGACGCTGGTGGCCAGTGGCCAGGCGAGGAGGGACACGGCCATCACCGCCAGCAGCACGGCCACCGCCCGCCCCGCACCGATTCGGTCCACATGCCGCGACAGCAGCACATTGCCGATCAGGCCGCAGGCCCCGAAACAGGCAAACAGCAGACTCACCTGCAGCGGCGTGGCGCCCAGCACCTGCCGGTAGTAGGGCGCCATGTAGGTGAAGAGACTGAACTGACCCGCGCCGCTCAGGGCCGTGACGGCCACCACCGCCAGGAGTGCCGGGCGGGTGAAGACATCGCGCCACGCGGCCCCGTTCAGCGACGGCGGCCTGACCCCGGCGGGCACCACCCGCCACACCCAGAGGGCGCCGATCGAGGCCAGCACGGCCACCAGCGCGAAGGCCCAGCGCCAGCCGAAGGTTTCCCCGATGTAGCTGTGAAGCGGCATGCCGAACACCGAAGCCGCCGACCAGCCCAGGAAGATGAAGGTGATGGCGCCGGCCCGCTGCGACGCCGGCGCCAGCCACCCCATGGCCGCAGCCGCCTGCGGGGTGAAGACGGCAGCGGCCAGCACGGTGGCTGCTCGCAGAACCGTCAGGCTGGCCAGCGAAGGGGCCAGCGCGCACAGGGCGTGCCCCAGCGCATACCAGGCGAGCGACAGGGCCAGCAGCTGTCGCCGGTCGACGCGCCCGAGCGTGGCTGCCAGCAGCGGCGCGCTCACCGCCATGGCCACTGCCGCCACGGCGATGAGCTGACCCGCCAGGGCCACGCTCACCTGGAGCGAGCCGACCAGATCGTTCAGCGAACCCGCGACCACCATCACGCCGCAGCCGATCGCGAAATTGCCGAAGAGCAGCGACCAGCGCATCGCGGCGATCGCGTCCTGAGGCGCGGGGGCGAGGCCGGTCTCGTCCCCGGCTGTCGCGGTGTCCCCGGCCGGCGCGGACGTCGGCGCGCTCAACGCTTCACCTTCAAGGCCTCGGGGTTCACGATGCGCGTCGGGGCTCCGGCCACGAAGGCCAGCACGTTGTCGAAGGCAGTGCCGAAATACAGCTCGTAGCTGTCCTGCTCGACATAGCCGATGTGCGGCGTGCACACCGCGTTCTCCAGGCGAAGCAGCGGATGCCCCTGCAGGATGGGCTCGCTTTCGAAGACGTCCACCGCCGCCATGCCCGGCCGTCCCCGGTTCAGCGCAGACACCAGCGCGCCGTCTTCCAGCAGCTCGGCGCGCGAGGTGTTCACCAACAGGGCCGTCGGCTTCATGCGGGACAGGTCGCCCAGCGTCACGAGCGAGCGGGTCTCGTCACACAGCCGCAGGTGCAGGCTGATGACGTCGCAGCCGGCGAAGAAGTCGTCCCGGGACGCCGCTGCCTGGTGTCCATCGGCGACGGCCCGCTCGCGTGAGGCTTCGCTGCCCCAGACGACCACCGGCATGCCGAAGGCCCGGCCGTAGGCTGCGACCCGCTGCCCGATGCGCCCGTAGCCCCAGATGCCCAGGCTGCGGCCTTCCAGCACCATGCCCAGGCCGAAGTTCGGCGGCATCGACGCCGCCTTCAGGCCCGACTGCTGCCAGGCGCCGTGCTTGAGGTTGCCCACGTACTGCGGAACCCGGCGCATCGCGGCCAGCACGAGTGCCCAGGTCAGTTCGGCCGGTGCGGTGGGAGAGCCCACGCCCTCGGCCACCGCGATGCCCAGCCGCGTGCAGGTCTCCACATCGATGTGCGGCCCGACCCGGCCGGTCTGGGCGATCAGGCGGAGCCGGGGCAGCTTTTCCAGCAAAGGCCGGTTGAACAGCGTGCGCTCGCGGATGGTCACGACGATCTCGGCGTCGCGCAACCGGACCGCCAGCGCACCGGCACCCTTGACGGTGTTGGTGTAGACCTTGGCGTTCAGTCCCTCGAGCTTGCTCGCGCAGGCGAGCTTGCGTACCGCGTCCTGGTAGTCGTCGAGGATGATGATGTTCACGTGAGGCAGCGCCCGCGCCGGCAACTTCCGTCGTTGCCGCTCCCTGCGGGCTTTCCTGGCTGCATTTTGCGCCCGCCCGCTGAGGCGCGGCCGCCGATCGGGCCGGCACCGCCCCGGTGATCGAGGGGGCCGGCGCTCCGTCGCTCGGGGACAGGCCCTGCCGGCGTCTCGCCGGCCAGCGGCCCCGCGCTGTCAGAAGTCGCGCGTCGTGCCGGTGATCGAATCGACGAAGACGCGCTCGATCTGCTGCTGGAGCTCTTCCCGGCAGGTGGCCAGCCGACGCTGCAGGGCGTCCGGTTGCGAATCGGGGGTGTGGTGGGTGCCGGGGGTGACCGTCGCCGCTGGGGCTTCGTCTTCGCACGGCAGCAGCGCGAGCAGCACTTCGCGCAGGTGCCAGAGGTCCAGGGGCTCGTGGGCCCCCCGGATCTTGCGGCGCAGCAGTTCGCCCATCGAGCCCGGCACCAGGCCCGCGGCGTCCATGAAGCAGCGCTTGAGCTGAACGAAGGCCTGGCGTGCAGCGATGCGCGCGGCGCGCTCGGCCGGCAGGCCGGCGGGGGAGCCGGTGTCCGGTCCCGGCCAGGCGGTGCTCTGAAGGATCAGTGCCTGGTCGTGGCCGGCGCGGTTGTACGGGTGGGAATGGGGTGGCATGCGCATCGCGCTCTCCCGGGCGGACGTGGGGCGGTGTGTGCATGTCGGCTGGACGGGCGCCTCGCTTGAGGCGACGCCGGCCGGCGCCGTCACGGGAGCGGTCTGCGCGTGATGCTTGCCACGGCCGCCAACGGCCCGGAGGACGACCGCCAGCGCTTTGGGTTGCCAGGACGACTCGCCGCCGCGGGGGGCGGGAAGCGCTCGTCGAGCGACTGCAGTCGCCGCTCGGCGGCGACCTGGTTGAACTGGCGCGCCAGCAACTGGAAGAGGGCAGGCCGTTGGGCGAAGAGTTCCGACCAGCGGGTGGCCAGTTGCAGCTCGACCCTGCACGGCGCAGCGTCGTCGTCGACGCCGCCGGCCGGCAGTTCGGCCAGCAGGGCCAGATAGGCCAGGCGTCCCTCTTCAAGGCTTGCGCCCATTCGTCGACGCCATGGCGACGCAGGCGCCGGGGCATCGGACCAGGCGCGGGTGCTGCTCGTCCAGCCACACGAGCCTGACCCTGACCCGGACCCGGATGCTCCAGGGCTGCTCCCAGGGTAGGCCACCTCTGCACGCCGGCCAAGCGCAGCGCCGAGCCAGGTGTCCAGGCCCTGCCTCCAACGGGTGGACGAGACTGCGCGTGCTGTCGCCGGCTGGCTGGTGGGAAGCCTGCTGGCTGGGTCCGTGCACACGCCATGGGCCTCATCCGCGCTGGCGGCGGCCGTGGCTTTCAGTCGTGACAGGAACGTGCGGGTGGGCATTCCCGCATGGTGCGCAGGCCGCGCGCGGCCCATCGGGGGAACAGCGCCGACGGACCGGTCCAGTTCGGCCAGCGGCGCTTGGCGGCGCCGAAGCAGCGCCGCAGGAGCGCTGCTACATCAGCATCGTGTTGCGGATCAGTCCCACCGCCAGGCCTTCGAGGCGGAAGTCGGGACTGTCCTCGCCGACGGTGATGACCTGGAAGTCGGGGTTCTCCGGCAACAGTTCGATGACGCCGCGCTGGCGGCGGAAGCGCTTGACCGTGACCTCGTCGCCCAGGCGGGCCACGACGATCTGGCCGTTGCGCGCGTCATCGGCCTTCTGGACTGCGAGGAGATCGCCGTCGAGGATGCCGGCGTCGCGCATGCTCATGCCGCGCACCTTGAGCAGGAAATCGGGCTTGCGGGCGAAGAGCGACGGTTCGACCGAATAGGTCTGGTCGACGTGTTCCTGCGCCAGCAAGGGGCTGCCGGCTGCCACCCGCCCGACCAGGGGCAGCGTGAGTTGCGCCAGGCTGGGCAAGGGCAGCGAGAACTGCAGGCCGTGGCCGCTCAGACGCTGTTCGGTGATGGCCCGCAGGGTTTCGGCACGCAGGCGGATGCCCCGGGAGGTTCCGCCCACCAGTTCGATGACGCCCTTGCGGGCCAGTGCCTGCAGGTGTTCCTCGGCGGCGTTGGCGGAACGGAAGCCCAATTCGGCGGCGATTTCCGCGCGGGTGGGGGGCGCACCGGTTCGCTCGATGGTCGATTGAACGAGGTCGAGAATCTGCTGTTGTCGGGCGGTGAGCTTGGGGCTGTCGTCCATGGGAGCCGTTCAAGGGCAAGGCGGGTGGGCGCACGCGACCTGCGTTTGCATCCAGTGACTGTATCTTTATCCAGGAGACGACATGCGTCAACACACACCGGTGGTCGTGGTGGTCGGCACCGGCGGAACCATCGCCGGCGAGGCCGCCCACGCGGGCGACCCCCTGGGCTACACCGCCGCCACGCTGGGCATCGAGGCCTTGCTCGACCGCCTGCCGAAACGGCCCGAGGCGCGGCTCGAAGCCGAGCAACTGATGCAGCGCGACAGCAAGGACATGTCCGCCGAGGACTGGCAGGCGCTGGCGCTTCGCCTGGGCGAGCACCTGGCGCGGCCTGAGGTCGGTGCCTTGGTCGTGACCCATGGCACCGACACGCTGGAGGAAACCGCCTGGTTCCTGCAGCGCGTGCTCGAGCCCCGCCTTCCCGTGGTGCTGGTGGCGGCGATGCGTCCGGCCACCTCGCTGCAGGCGGACGGTCCGCAGAACCTGGCCGACGCCCTGACCGTCGCCCTGGACGCGGCGGCCCGTGGACGTCGCGGGGTGATGGCTGTGATGGCCGGTCGGGTGTGGGAGGCGCGGGGCCTGCGCAAGGGCCACACCTTCCGGCTGGACGCCTTGCAGGGCGGCGAGGCCGGAGCCCTGGGTGCGGTCGAGGCCGGCTCGGTGCGGTGGTGGCGCGAGAGCACCGACACCCCGGGCCTGCCGGACGTTCAACGCCAGCGCGCCCTGTCGGCGCCGCCAGGGGCCTGGCCTCGGGTGGCGGTGGTGTCCAGCCACGCCGGCAGCGATGGCAGCGAAGTCGCGGCGTTGCTCACGGCAGGGTTCCAGGGGCTCGTCGTCGCCGGAACGGGCCACGCCACCGTCCACCACCGGTTGCAGGCTGCACTGGACCAGGCGCTGCTGGCGGGCAGCCCGCCGCCTGCGGTGTGGATCGGCAGCCGTTGTCCGGCGGGCGATCCGGCCGCGACGATCCGCGGCCTTCCCGTTCAGGAGGGCTCGACGGAGGTGCCCGCGCTGACCGTCTGGCAGGCCCGCGTGGAGTTGCAGCTTCGTCTCCTGGGGTGAATCCCGATCTACGCACCGGCTCGGGGCAGGCTCCAATGCCGCACCCGTGATGCACCAGCCGGGTGCAGGTTTCCCTCGCCCGCGGACCGGTTCCGGGTGGCACAGGGCTTGCGGTTTCAGGTGCAACCTCACCGTCCCGGAGCCTGAATGAGCCCCTCCCGCCTGTCCTCCCTTTCCCCGTCGCTGCGGACCGCCGCGGCTGTCCTGGTGTCGGCCCTGGTTCCGCTGGCCGCCATCGCGCAGGAGAAGACCCTGCGCATCGCCATGACGGCGGCCGACATTCCGCGCACGCTGGGCCAGCCCGACCAGGGCTTCGAGGGCAACCGCTTCACCGGCATCCCGATGTACGACGCGCTCACGCAGTGGGACTTGTCCAAGGCGGACGCCCCCAGCGTGCTGATCCCCGGCCTGGCCCAGACCTGGGCGGTGGATGCCAAGGACCGCACCAAGTGGGTGTTCAAGCTGCGCCCGGGCGTCAAGTTCCACGACGGCTCGGACTTCAACGCCGATGCCGTCGTGTGGAACGTGCGCAAGGTGCTCGACAAGGACGCGGTGCACTTCGACGCCAGCCAGGTGGGCGTCACCGCCAGCCGCATGCCCACGCTGCGCAGCGCCCGCAAGATCGATGAGCTCACGGTGGAACTCACCACCAGCGAGCCGGACGCCTTCCTGCCGCTGAACCTCACCAACCTCTTCATGGCGTCGCCGGCCCACTGGCAGAAGAAGTTCGATGCCGCGGCCGGTGCCACCCCGGCCGACAAGAGCAAGGCCGCCTGGACGGCCTTCGCGGCCGACGCCTCGGGCAGCGGCCCCTTCCGCATGACCCGCTTCGTGCCGCGTGAGCGCCTGGAACTGGCCGCCAACAAGGGCTACTGGGACGCCAAGCGGGTGCCCAAGATCGACCGCGTCGTGATGATCCCCATGCCCGAGGCCAACGCGCGCACCGCAGCGTTGCTGTCCGGCCAGGTCGACTGGATCGAGGCCCCGTCGCCCGATGCGATGGCCGCCATCCGCCAGCGCGGCAACGTCGTCTACTTCAACCAGCAGCCCCATGTCTGGCCCTGGCAGCTGAGCTTCGCTGAAGGCTCGCCCTGGCTGGACAAGCGGGTCCGCCATGCCGCGAACCTGTGCGTGGACCGCACCGGCCTGCTCAAGCTGCTGGGCGGCATGATGGGTATTCCCAAGGGTACGGTGCCCCCGGGCCATCCGTGGTGGGGTAACCCGAAGTTCGACATCCGCTACGACCCCGAGGCTGCGAAGAAGCTGATGGCCGAAGCCGGCCACACCCCGGCCAAGCCGCTGCGGGTGAAGGTGCAGATCAGCGCGAGCGGCTCGGGCCAGATGCAGCCGCTGCCGATGAACGAGTTCGTCCAGCAGTCGCTCAAGCAGTGCGGCTTCGACGTGCAGTTCGACGTCATCGAATGGAACACGCTGTTCACCAACTGGCGCCGCGGCGCGAAGGACCCGACGGCCAACGGCGCCCACGCGATCAACGTGAGCTATGCATCGATGGACCCGTTCTTCGCGATGGTCCGCTTCACCAGCACCAAGACCTTCCCGCCGGTCAGCAACAACTGGGGCTTCTTCGGCAACGACGAGTTCGACAAGCTCATCGCCGATGCCCGCACCAGTTTCGACGACAAGGCCCGCGACGCGGCACTGGCCCGACTGCACGCCCGCATCGTCGAAGAGGCGCCTTTCATCTGGATCGCGCATGACGTCGGCCCGCGGGCGATGACCCCGCGCGTCAAGGGCGTGGTGCAGCCGCGCAGCTGGTTCATCGACATCGCCACGATGAGCATGGACTGACGGCGGCCTCGCCGCCACCGCCCCGCTGCCCATGCTTGCCTACCTCCTGCGACGCGTCGTCTATTCGCTGCCCATCATGCTGGGCGTGGCCCTGGTGTGCTTCGGGCTGGTCCACCTGGCACCGGGCGATCCGCTGGTGTCCATCCTGCCGCCGGACGCGTCGCAGGAACTGCAGGAGCGGCTGACGCAGCTCTACGGCTTCGACCGTTCGCTGCCCGAGCAGTTCGTCAGCTGGGTGTGGCGGGCGCTGCAGGGCGACCTGGGCACCTCCATCGCGAGCAGCCGGCCGGTGGCCACCGAGGTGCTCACCGCAGTGGTCAACACGCTGCGGCTGGCGCTGGTGGCCACGCTCATCGGCTTCGTCTTCGGTTGCCTGTTCGGTTTCGTTGCCGGCTACTTCCGAAACTCCTGGCTCGACCGCCTGGCCTCGATGCTGTCGGTGCTGGGCGTCAGCGTGCCGCACTACTGGCTGGGCATGGTGCTGGTCATCGTGTTCGCCGCGCAGCTGAACTGGCTGCCGGCCACCGGTGCCGGCCCAGGTGGCTCGGGCGACTGGGCCTGGAACTGGGACCATGTGAAGCACATGATCCTGCCGGCCCTGACCATGTCGGTCATCCCGATGGGCATCATCGCCCGCACGGTGCGCGCACTCGTGGCCGAGCTGCTCGCGCAGGAGTTCATCATCGGGCTGAAGGCCAAGGGCCTGACCGGTTTCGGCGTCTTCCGCCATGTGGTGAAGAACGCGGCGCCCACGGCCCTGGCGGTGATGGGTCTGCAGCTGGGCTACCTGCTGGGCGGCTCCATCCTGATCGAGACGGTGTTCTCCTGGCCGGGCACCGGCTTCCTGCTCAACAGCGCCATCTTCCAGCGCGACCTGCCGCTGCTGCAGGGAACCATCCTGGTGCTCGCGCTGTTCTTCGTCGTGCTCAACATGGTTGTGGACGTGATCCAGACCCTGCTTGACCCGCGCATTGCGCGCGCTTGACCGGCCCCCGCACGATGACCTCCCTTTCCCTCGATCCGGCCAAGGTGCCGGCGGTGGCCTTCCAGGCCTCGCGCGGCTACTGGGGCTCGGTGCTGCAGCGCTTCCTGCGCGACCCGGTCGCCGTGGGCGCCGGCGCGGTGGTGCTGATGCTGCTGGCCATGGCCGTCTTCGGCCCCTGGCTGGCGCCGGCCGACCCGTTGAAATCCTCGATGCTCGGTCGCCTGCAGCCCATCGGCGCCGAGGGCTACCCGCTGGGCAGCGACGAGCTCGGCCGCGACATGCTCAGCCGCCTCATCGTCGGTGCGCGGCTGTCGCTCTTCATGGGCCTCACGCCGGTGCTGCTGGCCTTTGGCATCGGTGCGGGCATCGGCATCGTCGCGGGTTATGCCGGTGGCTGGCTGAACACGGTGATCATGCGCACCATCGACGTGTTCTACGCCTTTCCGTCGGTGCTGCTGGCCATCGCGCTGTCAGGCGCGCTGGGTGCGGGCATCACCAATTCGCTGATCTCGCTGACCATCGTGTTCATCCCGCCGATCGCCCGGGTCGCCGAGAGCGTGACCACGCAGGTGCGCAACCGCGACTTCGTCGAAGCTGCCCGGGCTTCGGGGGCCGGCGCCTTCACCATCGTGCGGGTGCACGTGCTGGGCAACGTGCTGGGCCCCATCTTCGTCTATGCCACCAGCCTCATCGCGGTGTCGATGATCCTGGCCTCCGGGCTGAGCTTCCTCGGGCTGGGCGTGAAGCCGCCTGAACCCGAATGGGGCCTGATGCTGAACACGCTGCGCACGGCCATCTACACCCAGCCCTGGGTGGCGGCGCTGCCGGGAGCGATGATCTTCATCACCTCCATCGCCTTCAACCTGCTGTCCGACGGACTGCGCAGCGCGATGGACAACAAGTCATGAAGTCGCTGCTGGAGATCCGCGGGCTGGTCAAGCATTTCCCGCTCAAGAAGGACGTGCTGGGCCGCGGCGGTGGCGTGGTGCGGGCGGTGGACGGCATCGACTTCCATGTCCGCGAGGGCGAGACGCTCGGGGTGGTGGGCGAGTCGGGCTGCGGCAAGAGCACGACGGCCCGGCTGCTGATGCACCTGATCGAGCCCACCGCGGGCGAGGTGATCTTCGACGGCGCGGCCGTGGGCTCGCGCGACCTGCCGCTCAAGGAATTCCGACGCCAGGTGCAGATGGTGTTCCAGGACAGCTATGCGTCCCTGAACCCGCGGCTGACCATCGAGGATTCGGTGGCCTTCGGGCCCATGGTCCACGGGCTGGCCCGTCAGCCCAGCGTCGAGCGTGCCCGCGACCTGCTCGCCCGGGTGGGGCTGGACCCGTCGCGCTTCGCCGAGCGCTACCCGCACGAACTGTCCGGCGGACAGCGCCAGCGGGTGAACATCGCCCGTGCCTTGGCGCTGCAGCCGCGGGTGGTCATCCTCGACGAAGCGGTGTCGGCGCTGGACAAGTCGGTGGAGGCCCAGGTGCTCAACCTGCTGCTCGACCTCAAGCAGGATTTCGGTCTGACCTACGTGTTCATCAGCCACGACCTGAACGTGGTGCGCTTCGTCTCCGACCGGGTGATGGTGATGTACCTCGGCGAGGTGGCCGAGATCGGCTCGGCCGAATCGCTGTTCACCGCCGCGCGTCATCCTTACACCCGCGCACTGCTGTCGTCCATGCCCAGCCTCGACCCGGACCACCGCACCGAGGTCGCCCCGCTGGCGGGCGACCCGCCCAACCCGATCTCCCCGCCGAGCGGCTGCCGCTTCCACCCGCGCTGCTCGCTGGCCGCGCCGGTCTGCGCCACGCGTGCGCCGTCACGCCGCTCGCTGGCCTCGGGTGTGGGGGTTGCCTGCCTGATCCAGGAGCCCGACAGCGGCCACCCGCAAGCCGCCGCTGCCGCCCCCGCCCTGACGGAGGCTGCATGAGCGAGCCGTCAACGATGCCCGCGCCCAGCCTGGCGGCAGCCGGCGACCCGTTGGTGGAAATCCGCGACCTCACCGTGCGCTTCACCCAGGGCAGCCGCCCGGTGCAGGCGGTCAACGGCGTGAACCTCAGCGTTCGCCGGGGGGAGGTGGTGGCCCTCATCGGCGAGTCCGGTTCGGGCAAGAGCGTCACCTTGCGCAGCCTGCTTCGGCTGCACCCGCCGGCCCGCACCGTGATCGGTGGCAGCCTGCGGGTGGCGGGCCGCGATGTGCTCGCGATGTCCGAACGCGAACTGGCGGACTACCGCGGGGCGGTGGCCTCGATGATCTTCCAGGAGCCGCTGCTGGCGCTGGACCCGGTCTATACCGTCGGACAGCAGATCGTCGAGTCCATCCGGCGTCACGAGCGCATCACCCGCGAGCAGGCGCACTCAAGGGCGCTGGCCCTCTTCGAGCGCGTGCGCATTCCCAGCCCCGAGCGTCGCCTGGCGGCCTATCCGCACGAAATGAGCGGCGGCATGCGGCAGCGCGCCATGATCGCGCTGGCGCTGGCCTGCAGGCCGCAGCTGCTGCTGGCCGACGAGCCCACCACGGCGCTCGACGCCACGGTGCAGATCCAGATCCTGCTGCTGCTGCGCGAACTGCAGCGCGAACTGGGCCTGGGCATCGTCTTCGTCACCCACGACATCGGTGCGGCCATCGAGGTGGCCGATCGCATCGCGGTGATGTATGCCGGCCGCATCGTCGAAGAGGGCAGTGCGCGCCAGCTGATCCGCCAGCCGCGCCACCCTTACACCTTGGCGCTGCTGCAAAGCCGCGCCCATGGCGCGCTGGCACCCGGTGCACGGCTGGCCACCATCGGTGGCTCCCCGCCAGACCTGTCCCGGCTGCCTGCGGGCTGCGCCTTCGCCGACCGCTGCGATCGGGCGGTCGATGCCTGCCGTGGCGCCCAGCCGGCGGAGGTGGAAATCGAGCCCGGGCACAGGGCCCGCTGCATCCGCACCGATGGCGTCCGGGTGGACAGCGTGCTGCAGGCGGACAGCTGACCTGACGCGCTCGGCCGGGCGGCCGGGCGGCCTCAGCCGCGCTGCGAAGCGCGGCCGGGGTTTCGGCCCTGCATCGGCTCGTAGAACGCCCGGATGGCCCGGATGTCGCCTTCGGTGTCGTCGGTGGGCCAGTGCAGGGGCCCGAGGCCGACCCGGCGCTCGCGGTAGTCCATGTAGGCCAGCACGATGGGCACGCCCGCGCCGCGCGCGATGTGGTGAAAGCCCGTCTTCCAGGCCACGCTGTCGCTGCGGGTGCCCGCCGGGGGAACGGCGAGCTGCACCGGGCCGTCCGCCGCCTTCAGGGCCTGCACCGACGCGGCCACCAGCCCGGTGCTGCGCGAGCGATCGACGCTGATGCCGCCCAGCCAGCGCATCGTCGCGCCGAAGGGTGCCTTGAACAGGCTGTCCTTGCCCATCCAGTAGAGGTTCAGGTCCAGCGCGAAGGCGGCCATCAGCGTCCAGGGCAGGTCCCAGTTGCTGGTGTGGGGTGCGCCGATCACCACGCTGCGGCTGGCCCGCGGGTCGAGCCGGCCCTCGACCTTCCAGCCATTCAGGCGCAGCAGCACGATGGACAGGGCGCGCAGCAGGGGTCGCACGATCGGGGTGGAGAAGAGGGTGCGGTGCATGGCGGAAGTATCGCGTCCGGGCCTTGGGATGCCAGGGCCTGCACCCTGGCTGCGCTGCAGTGCCCACGCACCACGGCCTGTCACTGAACGGTCACGTCGCGGACCCATGCTCGGCGTCCACCCGTCATCTCCGGAAGCACCGATGCACTTCGTCCCGAGCCGCCTGCGCGCCTGCCTTCGCCGCGCCCCTCTTGCCCCTCTCGTGCTGGCCTCGGCCTGGATGCTGGCCGCCTGTGGCGGCAGCGACGACGCCGCACCCGAGGCGATCGAGCCCACGCCTTCCAGCCTCACGCTGACCCGGCTGGGCGGCTACGTAGACACGGCGCTTGCCAATCCGCTGGGCGCGGCCGAGATCACCGCCTATGAGCCGCAGACGCGCCGCCTCTTCGTGGTGAACAGCGTCATCGGCACGGTCGACGTGCTCGACCTCAGCAACCCCGCAGCGCCCACCCGGGTGGGCTCGGTCAACGTGGCGGCGCTGGGCGCCTCGGTCAACAGCGTCGCCGTATCCGATGGCCTGGTGGCACTGGCCATCGAAGCCAACCCCAAGACGAGCCCGGGCGTGGTGGCCTTCGTCAACCCGGCCACCCTGGCCATCCTGGGCAGCGTCACCGTGGGCGCCTTGCCCGACATGCTGACCTTCACGCCCGATGGCCGAACCGTGCTGGTGGCCAACGAGGGCGAGCCCAACAGCTACAACATCGCCGGCTCGGTGGACCCGGAGGGCTCGATCAGCGTGATCGCCGTCAACCGCAGCGGGGCGGGCAGCGGCCTGGCCGTCGCGCCCACCGTGCGCACCGCGGGCTTCGCCGCCTTCAATGCCCAGGTGGATTCGCTGCGCGCGGCCGGCGTGCGGATCTACGGCCCCAATGCCACGGTGGCGCAGGACCTGGAGCCTGAATACATCACCGTGTCGGCCGACGGCGCCACCGCCTGGGTGACGCTGCAGGAGAACAATGCCATCGCTGTGCTGGACGTGGCCACGGCCACCGTCACCGCCATCCGCCCGCTGGGCACCAAGGACTTCAGCATCGCCGGTTTCGGCCTGGACCCGAGCGACGAGGACGGCGGCACCGACACCAACACCGGAACGCCGGTCGCGCGGATCGGCAACTGGCCGGTGCGCGGCCTGTACCTGCCCGATGCCATTGCCCGCTACACGGTGGGTGGCCAGACCTACCTCATCACCGCCAACGAAGGCGACGCCCGCGCCGACTGGCCCGGCTTCAACGAGGAGGTCCGTGCCCGGGCCTACTGCACCGCCGGCCTCGACCCGACCGTCTTCGGCGCCGACGCCGCACGCCTGCTCTTCGATTCCAACCTCGGGCGCCTGCTGATCACCAACACCCCCAATGGCAACGACATCGGCAAGACGAGCCCGACCGGGCCGTGCAACAAGCTGGTCGCCTTCGGCGGACGTTCCTTCACCATCTGGCGCACCGATGGCACCGGCGCGATGACCCGCGTGTTCGATTCCGGCGACGAGTTCGAACGCCGGACGCTGTCGCTGCCGAACGTGAACTTCAACGCCAGCAATGCCAACAACACGCTGGACAGCCGCAGCCCCTCCAAGGGCCCGGAGCCTGAGGCGGTGGTGACGGCCAGCTTCGGCAGCAAGGTCATCGCCTTCATCGGCCTGGAGCGTGTGGGCGGCGTGATGGCCTACGACGTGACCAACCCGCAGGCCCCCAGCTTCGTCACCTACCTGAACACCCGGGACGGGGCCACGGGCGACCGGGGACCCGAGGGGCTGGAGTTCATTCCCGCCTCCCGCTCGCCCAACGGCCGGCCGCTGCTGGTGGTGGGCAACGAGACCAGCGGCAGCACCACCATCCTGCAGGTCAACCTGGGCTTCTGAACCCGGTTCCGGGCGGCGTGGCAGCGGCCGGCGACCCCGGACATTCCAGGCGGACGCGCGGCGCCCGGCCGGGCTAAGCTGCGCGGCGGCACTCCTTGCCACGCCAACCGCCAGCCGCCGAACATGCCGCTTCACGACCCCGCCCGCGCCTTCGTCCCCTATCCCGCCTGCGAGGTGCCCCATGCCGGCACCGGGCCCTTGAGCGGGCTGTGCTTCGCGGTCAAGGACCTCTTCGACGTCGCGGGCTATCCGACGGGCGGGGGCAACCCCTTCGTGCTGGCGATGTCGGGCATCAAGGGGCGCACCGCCCCCACCGTGCAGCGCCTGCTCGACGCCGGCGCGCGCTTCGTGGGCAAGACGGTCACCGATGAGCTGGCCTTTTCCATGAACGGCAACAACGCCCACTTCGGTGCGCCGATCAACGGTGCGGCGCCCGAACGCATCAGCGGCGGCTCGTCGTCGGGCTCGGCCTCCGCGGTGAGCCACCGGCTGTGCGACTTCGCGCTGGGCAGCGACACCGGCGGCTCGGTGCGCGCGCCGGCCAGCCACTGCGATCTCTTCGGCATCCGCCCCACCCACGGCGCGGTCAGCCTGGCCGGCGCCCTCGACCTGGCCCCGAGCTTCGACACCTGCGGCTGGTTCGCCCGCGATGCGTCCACGTTCTCGCGCGTGTCTGAGGTGCTGCTGCCACCGGACACCTGCCCCTTGCCTGGCAACCCCCGCCTGCTGTGGCCGTCCGACCTGTGGGCCCAGGCGGTCGACGGCGTGGCGCAGGCGCTGCAGGAAAGCACCGACGCCGCGCAGGCGCTGTGGGGCCCGGCCCGGCCGATGGAGGCGGTGCTGGACGGTTTCGACACGATGTACTGGGCCTTTCGCTACCTGCAGGGACGCGAGGCCTGGCAGGTGGACGGACCCCTGATCGAAGCCCATGCACCGCCGCTCGGGCCGGGCGTGGCCGAGCGCTTCGCGTGGGCGCGTCAGGTCACCGACGCGCAGGTCGAAGCGGCCCAGGCCTTCCGGGAACGCTTTCGCCGGCACATCGAAGAGCGGCTGGGCTCGGAAGGCCTGATGGTGCTGCCTTCCATGCCCGATGTGGCGCCGCTGCGAAGCGAGGCGGAATCGGCGCTGGAGGACTACCGCAACCGGGCGATCCGGCTGCTGTGCGTGGCGGGCCTGGCCGGCCTGCCGCAGTTGAGCCTGCCGCTGGGGCGCAAGGGCGGAGCACCGCTGGGTCTGGGGTTGATCGGACCGGCCGGCAGCGACCGTTCGCTGGTGCGGATGGGCGCCACCTTGGCGGCGCGGGTGAAGGGCCGTTGAGGCGCAGGGTGGCTCTAAAGCGCCCGCCGAGCCTTCAGCCGCTCAGCTGAAGCGCGCCACCGTGCCCAGCAGCTCGCGCGGGCTGAAGGGCTTGACGAGGTAGGCGTCGGCCCCGGCCGACTTTCCACGCGCATGGTCCTCGGCCTGGGCACGGGCGGTGAGCATCACGACCTTGGTGCGCCTGAGCGCGGCGTCCTGGCGGAGGGCCGCGCACACCGCGAAGCCGTCCATGCCGCCGGGCATCATCACGTCGAGCAGCACCAGGTGGGGGTTCAGGTCGCGGGCGCGTTGCAGGCCGGTCGGGCCATTGGCGGCCTCGTGGATCTCGAAGTCCTCGAGCTCGAGGGTCATGCGGATCAGCTCCCGGATCTCGGCTTGGTCTTCGATGATGAGGACGCGCTTCATGGACAACGGGCCTTCCTGGATTGCCTTGGCTGAGGGGAGACCGCCCAGTGTGCGCCCGGCCGCCGCCGCGTGCACCTCGAATTGGCCACGCAGGACCGGCCATCTCCCACCTTTGCACGATTGGCGGGGGCTGTAGCCTTGCCCCGCGTCGGTCCGAACCCCATCGGACCGCCTTCACATCGAGCCCCCATGACCGCTTCGCCCCTCGCACTGACCCGGCGCACCGACCGGCTTTTCTGCATCGCGCTGTGCACGCTGATGGTGTCGGGCGGTCCCGCGCTGTGGCTGGCCGGAGCGGGAGCGGCGATGCTGGCGGCGCTGGCGCTGCCCGCCGCGGTGGCCCTGGCCTGCGCCTGGCGCCTGCCCGGCCGCGGCGTGACCGCCTGGATGCTGGGCGGCTCGGTGATGAGCAGCTCGATGCTGATCGCCGCGACCTACAGCGACCACCCCGAGCTGCTGATGCTGGCACCGGCCGTGTTGAGCCTCTTGCCGCACTACCGGCTGGCCGGGCCGGTGGCCCTGGGGGGAGGCATCGCCCTGGCTCTGCTGTGGTGGCCCGCGGCCCTCTGGGACACGACCGACCGGCTGGCGGCCAGCGCCATCCTGGTGGCCCAGACCGGCATGATGCTGACCTTCGCCCGCACCAACGGACGGCAGCTGCAGCGCCTGTTCGACGTCGATTTCCTGCTGCGGGCCATGGACCGGGGCGACTCCATCCGTCTGGACCTGCAGGTGCTGCGCCCCGAAACCCGCTTCGGGCAGCGGCTGCAGGCGGTGCAGCAGCGCATGGCCCAGGCGCTGATCGAACTGGGCCGCTCGGCCCGCCTCACCGGCGATGCGGCCCACACGCTGCAGACCAGCGGCACGGAGCTGACCACCCGCACCCAGGTGGCCTGCAACGAACTGGCCGGTACGGCCAGCACCCTTCAGCAGATCGCCGTCATCGTCAAGGACAGTGCCGATGCCGCGCTGGCCGCACGCGAGACCGCCGCGGGTGCCAGCGACCTGGCTCGATCGGGCGCGGCGACGGTGCACCAGATGGTGGGCCAGATGAAATCCATCGACGACGCTTCGCGCCGCATCCAGGAGATCACCGGCCTGATCGAGTCGATCGCCTTCCAGACCAACCTGCTCGCGCTCAATGCGGCGGTGGAAGCCGCCCGGGCCGGCGAGCAGGGGCGCGGTTTCGCGGTCGTGGCCGGCGAGGTGCGATCGCTTGCGCAACGCGTCCAGCGTGCGGCGTCCGAGGTGCGCACCCTGACCGATGACAGCAACGAGGCCGTGCGCCTGGGCAAGGAAATGGCCGTGAAGGCCGGTGGCACGATGGACGAGCTGGAGGTGGCAGTGGCGCGGGTGGGCGATGTGTTCACCAGCCTGTCGGCCGACACCAACGAGCATGCCGCGGGCATCGAGTCGATGAGCCAGGCGATGCTCGAACTGAACGCCGCCACGCAGCGCAACCTGGACGTGGCCAATGATTCAAGCCGCATCGCCGACGAGCTCGCCCGCCACACCGAGGGCATCCGGGAGGCGATGAGCTGCTTTCGCTTCGGTGCGTCGACCGATGCCCTGGACGGTGCGCTGCCCGCAGGCCGAGCGTCAGCCAGCGACGCGGCCCTGGCCCCGGCCCCTTCGGCGGGGCATGGCGTTGTGAGGTCAGCACCGGTGGCGCCCCGAAGCTCGGCCGCGACCTCTGACATGGCGGGCGAAGTCGAATTCTTCTAGGCGTCGGCGGCCTCGGCCGCCACGCCGGCACCTTCACCGCCGTCCGGTGGCGGCGACGGGGCCTGCCGCCCATCGACCGACCAGGCCAGGCCGATGCGGAACACCGCGCCGCCCCGCGGGTGGTTGTCGGCGATCACGAAGCCCTGGTGGGCGCGCATGATGACCCGGCAGATCGCCAGCCCCAGGCCCGTTCCGCCGGAGCCGTCGCGGGTCCGGGTGCTCTGCACGAAGGGCTCGAAGATCGCTTCCAGTTCGTCCTCGGGAATGCCCGGGCCGTGGTCCCGGATGGCCACCAGCGCCTGACCGTCGGCATCGCCCAGCGTCACCGCGATGCTGCTGTCGCGCGGCGCGAATCGGATGGCATTGGCCAGCACGTTGCGCAGCACCTGGGCGTAGCGGGCGGCGTCCAGCGGCGCAGTGCGGGTGATGAGCTCGGGCGGGAAGCTCAGCTGCAGGGACAGACCGCTGCCCTCGGCAAGCGATCGCAGCTCCTCGCACACGTCCTGCAGCACCGCCGCCGGCGACGCCGGCCTGAGTTCGATCCGGCCCAACCCGCCCCCCAGCGCCGAGACGTCCAGCAAATCCTCGACCAGTCGCAGCATGCGCTGGCCCGAAGCTTGGATGCGCTGGAAGAGCAGTGCGGCCCGCTCCCGGTCCGGCGCACGTTCCCGCCCGATCTCGGCGAATCCGAGGATGGATTGGAGCGGTGTGCGCAGTTCATGGGACACATTGGCGACGAACTCCGAACGGGCCCGTGCGGCCGCCTCGGCCGCGCGCCGCGCCCGCTCGGTCAGGCGCTCGGCCTGGCGGAACTGGGTCACGTCGACCAGGGTTCCGATGATTCCCTGCACCTGGCCGTCCTCCCGCATCAGCGGAACCTTGGTCAACAGCGTCTCCCGCAGTCCGCCTCCGGGCATCGGCAGGGTCACCGGCCAGCTGCGGGTGTCGCCGGCGGCGATGTCATCGGCGCCCAGCGCGATGAGTCCATGGACACGGGAGAGGTCCTCGGCCGTGCCCGAACCGTCGGCGGCTGCATCGCCCAGCCCCAGCCATTCGACCCAGGTCCGATTGGCCAGCCGCAACTCACCCCGGTCGTCGGTGAGAAACAGAGGCTGCGGAATGGCATCGAGCAACTGCTCGGTGGTGCGGTATTGCTCGACCAGCTCACGGCGGGAACGTTCGCGTTCGGTGACGTCGACGGCGAAGCCCGCAGCCCGGCCCTCCTCATTGGGCGCGGACAGCGTGAGGTCCAGTTCCCGCCAGCCGTCGCTGGCGTGCAGCAGCCGCACCCGCAGGCGGCGGGCTTCGGTGTCGGGCGCCTGCCGCAGCCGCTCGATCTCGGCCTGCAGGGCCCGGCCGTCGTCCGGGTGCAGGACGTCCTCGAGCCGGCGGCCGAGGATCTTGTCGTTCGGCAGGCCCGACAGGCGCTCCCAGCAGCGGTTGACGAAGTCGACGCGTCGGTCCGCGTCCAGTCGGAAGGCCCACTCGGGCAGGCCGTCGACGAGCGCGCGCAGGTCTCGCTCGCTGCGCTCGGCCCGCCGCGCGGCCCGTCGCGCGTGACGCTCCGCGCGCAGGCGCAGTGCGTCGCGGCGCAGCAGCGCCCGGGCATGGGCCAGCAGCAGCACGCTGCCCAGCACCGCCGTGCCCAGCACCAGCAGGGCCGTCTGCAGCCATCGCATCCGAACGCCGGCGCGGGGGGTTTCCACGACGACGGCCAGCGCCTGGCGAGGCAGCGTCCGGTGCGCACCGATGACCGTCTCGCCGCCCAGCCCGGCGCCGGAAAGCGCCTGAGGCGGTGGTGGGGCGGCACCGTCCGTGTGGAGGGCCTGGACCGCCGGGTGGGGTCCGACCGGCAGTCCCCAGCCCGCATCGGCCAAGCCGGTGCCGGCCAGCAGACGTCCCCGTGCGTCGATCAACGCCGATCGCCAACCCTCGTCGCCCAGCAGCACCGCCTGCTGGGTGGCGAAGTGCTCGAGGTTCAGCACCGCGATGAGCCTGAGCCCGGGCTCAGGCGATGGGCCGTGCGTGACGGGCCACACCCGCAGGCCGAGCAGCCGGGACGGCGCGACCCCGGGCTCCAACGGCCTGGCTTCCGCAAGGGAGCGCCCGCTGGCCAGTTGCCAGGCGCTGGCGTCGTCCTGCGGGTGGAGCAGCCGCGCCGTCGCATCGGGCAGGCGTTCGCCGCGCTGCCCCAGGGCCGTGCTGCCCGAGCCACTGGGCATCGAATGGGCGACGACCCGCGCATCCCGGTCCACCAGGACCAGCCCCTGCAGCGCTGGCTGGGAAGCGGCCAGCTCCTGCAGGAGCGCCTGCCGCTCCTCGGGGTCCGCGCGCGTGGCGCTGCGTTCGGCCGCGGTCTGGGCGGTCAGCTCCACCGTTCGCAGCGACTTGCCCGCCTGCTCGGCCAGCACCCGCGCGAAGAGTTCGGCCTGCTGCAGCACGCCCTCCTGCAGGCCATTCCAGCTCGCCTGCAGACCCGCCGCGGCCAGAGCCCACAGCAAGGCCAGCCCGACGAGCACCGCTGCAGCATGACCGCGGCGACCCGCCCGGGCCAGCTGCCGCACCGGGCCCGGCCGCCGCGACGCCCAGGGGTGCAGCCTCATCGGGCCACCACGATGTCGCCCAGGCCATGGCGGCGTGCGGCTGCGCTCAGCCGCCCATCGGCCTTGATGGTCGAGACGAAGGCACTGACGCGCTGGAACCAGCCCTCGTCGCCCGGCTTGACCGGATAGCCGTACTGCAGCACGTGGAAGGGGCGAGGCGGGCCGATCACGCGCGCCCAGTCGGCCGACTCGACCAGCCTGCGGCTGTAGGGGTAGTCGGTCATGAACACATCGACCCGGCCGGATTCGAGTTCGGCCTCGCGCGTGTCCGGCTCGCGCACCACCACCAGTTCGGCGTGTCGAAGGCGCATGCGCATCACCGGCTCCATGAAGGTGCCGGCGGCCACCGCCACTCGAACGCCCGCGCGGTCGATGTCATCCCAGTCGCGCACCGCCCGGCTTCCGCGGGTGGTCACCGCCAGGATGTCGCTTTGCAGATAGGGCTGGGTGAAGCGCAGCCGCTCGATGCGCTGCGGCAGCAGCGCGACGCCGAACATCGCGATGTCGCACCGGTCCTGGTGAAGGTCGTCGATCAGCCGCGGAAAGGATGAATCGACCATCTCCAGGCGCACACCCAGGTCGCGGGCGAATTCGCGCGCGAGGTCGGCGTCCAGTCCGGACCAGTGTCCGGTTCGCGGATGCCGTGCGGTGATGCCGTGGTAGTGCGGCCAGGCGCACACCCGCAGGCGGCCGGACGCGACGATGGACTGCCAGCGGGGCGACTCGGCCATGCCCGAGACCAGGGCCGGCCCTTGGGCCGGCGCCGTCGTCGCGCGGCCGGTCTGCGCAGCGGCCGGCGCCGTCAGCAGGCACAGCAGGGCGAGCAGGCTCGCACCGCAGGCCAGGGGCCGACGAGGGTTGCAGGGGTTGCCGAGCCGGTTCAGGCGCATCCATTCGCTCCACGGCCCGGCGGACGCCGGATCTGGCAGTCCTCGCGGGCTCGTCTGTCCTGATCGGCGCGGGGCGTCCGCACTTGAGCGTGGGGCCGGCGCAACCGGTGGAAATCGAGGGTTCAGGCCGATGCAGGCCCGGCATACAGTCCCGCCCGCTGGCCGCACCGCCCGCGCACCGCACCGCACCCACAGCCCCGGCCCACCGGGGCAGCACCTGGCCATGGCCCTCGTCCTCTTCGCCGGCACGATCTTCTGCAGTGCCTTCCTGCTCTTCCTGATCCAGCCCATCGCCTCCAAGCACATCCTGCCCTGGTTCGGTGGATCGGCGGCGGTATGGGCGATCTGCATGTCCTTCTTCCAGGCCATGCTGCTGGCCGGCTATGCCTATGCCGACTGGACCACGCGGCGCCTCGCGCCGCGCCTGCAGGTGGCGCTGCATGGCCTGCTGCTGCTGGTGGGCGCGTCGACGCTCCAGGTGCTGGCCGACCCCTCCTGGAAACCGGTGGGCGACGAGGATCCGAGCCTGCGCATCCTGCTGATGCTGCTGGCGTCGATCGGCCTTCCCTATTTCCTGCTGTCGTCCACCGGCCCGCTGGTGCAGAGCTGGGTGGCGCGCTCGCTGGTGGACGCAAGGGTGTATCGGCTGTTCTCGCTGAGCAACCTGGCCTCGCTGATCGGTCTGCTGGTGTACCCCTTCGTGATCGAGCCGCGCTTTCGCCTGGGCGAGCAGGCCACCGTCTGGTCTGCGGTCTATGCGCTGTTCACCTTGCTGTGCATCGCCGCGTCCGTCACCTTCCTGCGCGCGCAGCGCCAGCCGGCGGCCAGCGCCGAACAGGCGGCAGGCGCTGCAGCGCCCCGGGCTTCGGCCAGCCGATCCGCTGCACCCTCGGCCCGAGAGCGCTGGGCCTGGTTCGCGCTGTCCGCGCTCGGCTCGGCGCTGCTGGTGGCGGTGACCAACCACCTCACGCGCGACGTCGCCTCCATTCCCTTCCTGTGGATCGTCCCGCTGGTGCTGTACCTGCTCACCTTCGTGATCTGCTTCGAAAGCGATCGCTGGTACCGCCCGGGCCTGTGGCGGCTTCCGGTGCTGGGCCTGACGGCGCTGGCGGCGTGGTCGCTGTGGGCCGGGACTTCCTGGACGGCTACCGCGGACGGCTCCTCGCTGCCCGGGGCCATAGCGCTGTTCAGCCTGGGCCTGTTCGTCCAGTGCGTGTTCCTGCACGGTGAACTGGCCCGCCGCCGGCCGGCCGGCGAGCACCTCACCGGCTTCTACCTGATGCTGTCGCTGGGTGGAGCGGTGGGCGGGGCGGCGGTCAGCCTGCTCGCCCCGCGCGTGCTGCCCGCCTACTACGAGCTGCCGCTGGCCTATGCGCTGCTGTGCGTCGCGGCCTGGACGCTGGCCCGCGGCGAGGGCTGGGCCGCAAGGGGCCTGGCGCTGGCCGCCGGCGTGCTGTGCGCGGTGTGCGGCGTGCTCCAGGTGCGCGACGACGTCGCCGGCGCGCGGGTGATGCAGCGCAACTTCTACGGCACGCTGTCCACGGCCGATCTCGTCCGCGCCGACCCGGCCGACAGCGTTCGACGACTCTTCCACGGCTCGGTGAACCACGGGGAGCAGCACCTGCTGCCGACGATGCGCCGCGAGACGACCACCTACTACGGACCCACCTCGGGCCTGGGTCGGGCCATCGCGGTGACCCGCCGGCAAGGCCAGCGCATCGGGGTGATCGGCCTGGGCGCGGGCGTGACCGCCGCCTACGGCCGACCGGGTGACCTGCACCGCTTCTACGAGATCAACCCGCAGGTCATCGACGTGGCACAGCAGGAGTTCAGCTTCCTCGCGGACACCCCGGCCCGCCACGAGCTGCTGCTGGGCGATGCGCGCCTGGTGCTGGAGCGCGAGCCGCCCAATGGCTATGACGTGCTGGCGGTGGATGCCTTCTCGGGCGACTCCGTGCCGGTGCACCTCATCACCCGTGAGGCGCTGGCGCTGTACATGCGCCATGTGCGCGACGACGGCATCGTGGCCTTCCATGTCACCAACCGCCACCTGCAGCTCGCGCCCGTGGTGCAGAAGCTTGCGCAGGACGCCGGCCTGCTGGCCATCCTGGTGCACGACGAGGCCGAAGGTTCACGCCTGCGCCGCACGGACTGGGTGCTCGTCTCGCGCAAGGCGCAGATCCTCGCGCGCACCGAGATCATCGAATCGGCACGGCCCTTCCCGGCGGTGCCGGGCCTGGGCGTGTGGACCGACGACTTCAACAACCTGTTCCAGGTGCTGAAGTAGCAGGGCGGGGGCGATGGCCCCGCCGTCCGCCTGGCTTCAGACCACCGTGAGCGACACGTCGATGTTGCCGCGCGTGGCGTTGGAGTACGGACACACCGCATGGGCCTGGTCGACCAGCGTCCGCGCAGCGGCGGCGTCCAGGCCGGGGATCCGGATTCGCATGGCCACCGCGATGCCGAATCCGGGCTGGCCACCGGCCAGCGGCCCGATGGACACATCGGCGTCGATCGACGTCTCGGCGGGCAGGGCCATCTTCTGCTGGCCCGCGACGAATTTCATGGCCCCGAGGAAACAGGCCGAATAGCCAGCGGCGAACAGCTGCTCCGGGTTGGTGCCTTCCCCGCTTCCGCCCATCGCCTTGGGCGGCTGCAGCCGGGCGTCGAGGTGCCCGTCGTCGCTGCGGGTGTGACCTTCGCGTCCACCGGTGCTGGTGGCGTGGGCGGTGTAGAGGACCTTGTCGATGGCCATGCTGAGGGTCTCCTGAAGGGGCGGCTTTGCGCTCGCCGCGGGTGATGGACAGGCCAAAGCTTAATGGACCGAATGCCGCCGCTCGCGATGACCCCACGCGTGCAGACCGACACGAAATGCGGGGTGCACCCGGGGCTGTTGCGCAGTCCGTTGCCACGCAGCGCAGCCAACAATCGGGCATCCGGGTTGCCGGATCAGGGCCGGACCGCTGCCGCGGTCCTTCACTCGGGAGTGGGACGATGGACGAACACAAGCTCTTCGCGGCGGTTGGCACCTGGATGGCCATGGGCGCACTCGTCCTGGCGCTTGCAGCGCCGGTGCTGATGCGCTGAGGCGCCACACCGACGCAACGGGTTTCGAAGGCCCATTTGGCAGGGCCCTGCCAGCGATTCAGTTCCGGCCGACGGGCTTTGCGAGCCTGCGGTCCAGATCGGCCAGCGTGGCCGTGACGTCCAGCGGCTTGCTCCAGTAGCCATCGAAGCCGAGTTCGCGTGCCCGCTGGATGTCCTCGGGCAGCGCCGAGGCCGACACCATCACCGCTGGCACGTCGGCCATGCCCGGCAGCGCACGCAGCTGCGACAGCAGCTCCATGCCGTCGCCATCGGGCAGATGGCGGTCGAGCAGCAGCAGGTCGGGTGCCTTCTGTCGGGCCGCCTGCACAGCCTCCGCAGCCGTGTTCGCGATGCGCAGCCGCACCTGGGGTCGTCCGCCCAGCACGGCGGCCATCAGCAGCGCATTGACCCGATCGTCCTCGACGTACAGCACATCGCCGCTCGCCACCGGCGGGTGGATCAGCCCCCCGAGCAGACGGCGCGCCGGGGCAGGCGCTGGGCTTGCGGCCTGCGTGTCCCGGGCCGTGCCGCTGGCCTCGGCCAATGGAAGGGCCACGCAGAAGCTCGCGCCCTTGCCCGCCTCGCTGGCCACCTCGATGCGACCGCCCATGGCCTCGACCAGGTGGCGGCAGATCACCAGTCCCAGGCCGGTTCCGGCGACGCCGCTTCGCTCGGCACCCAGCCGGTTGAAGGGCTGGAACAGCTGGTTGAGCTGTGCATCGCTCAGCCCGGGACCGTCGTCGACCACGGCCAGGCTGAGCTCGGTCGGGCTTCGGATGAGTTCGATCCTCACGCGGCCGCCGCGCCGGTTGAACTTGATGGCATTGCTCACCAGGTTGGTCAGCACCTGCCGCAGGCGGTTGGGGTCGGCCCGCACCGCGAGCCGCCCCGGCAGCGTGGGGCCGGGCTGCAGCACCACGCCGGCCGCATCGGCCATCGGCTGGTGCATCTTCAGGCACTCCAGCGCCAGCGGCAGGGCATCCACGTCCTGCAAGGCAATCGGGAAGTCACCGGTCTGCAGACGCGACACCTCCAGCACGTCGTCCACCATGCGCATCAGGTTGCGCCCGGCCTGTCCGATCATGTCCACAGGCTCCCGGTGCGCCGGGTCCAGCGGCGGGTCGATTCGCCGTTGCAGCAACTGATTGAAGCCGAGGATGGCGTTGAGCGGCGTGCGCAACTCGTGGCTCAGGCGCGAGAGGAAGGTCAGCTGCTGCTGGCGAGCCTGTTCGGCGGCGTTTCGCTGCTCGATGGCGCTGCGCAGCTCGTGCCGCTCGGTCACGTCGGCCACATGGCCGTGCCAGATCCACTGCCCGCCTTCCAGCGCCCGGCCGCTGGCATTCACCTCGTGGCGGCGCCATTGCCCGGGCCCCTGCCGCACCCGCAGTCCCATCTGGATCTGGCACCTGCCCGAAGGTCGTTCCTGCTCGGTGCGGGCCATCAGCGCGCGACGGTCCTGCGGGTGCACCCGGCGCAGCACCGGCCGCCCGTCGTGCCGTGCCTGGGCAGGACTCACGCTGTACAGGCTGCGCAGCGCCTCGCTGGCGAAGGGGAACTGCAGCCGGCCCTCGTTCTCCAGCAGCTGGAACATCACGCCGGGGGACTGGTCGGCCGCCCGCTGGATGCGCAGCAGGTCGTCTTCCACCTGGCGGCGTGCACGGTGCCGCACCATCACCAGGTGCAGGCAGCGGTCGTCGTCCGGTGCGCCCTGCCGCGGGTCTCCCCAGTGCGCATACAGCAGCACGTCCGGCCGGTGCGGCCCTTCGGCATGCAGCGTCGCGGCGAACTCCTCGACCCGTCCGTGCAGGTGCAGCAGCGGCAGCAGGTAGTTGTGCAGCATCACCCGGCTGGCCGGCGCGAAGAGCTCGTCCAGCGGCCGGCCCAGCAGCCGCTCCGGGTCGCGCCCGAGCAGCGCACCCAGCTCCCGGTTGATCTGCATCAGCCGCAGGTGGCCGTCGGCCACGGCCACGCCCGCGGGCAGGAGGTCGGTCGGGGCCTCGTCCGTCAGCGATTCCATCAGGCGGTGGCGCGGGCGAGGTAGTCGCGTATGGCCTGGGTGGTCTGCGCGGGGTGGGTCATGTGCGGGCAGTGCCCGGTGGTGGGCATCACGGTGAGCACGCTGTCGCGCAGTCGGCGGTGCATGTACTGCCCCACCTCCAGCGGCGCGATGCTGTCGTGTTCGACCTGCAGCACCAGCGAGGGCACGCGGACGTCGTCCAGGTCGGCGCGGTTGTCGCCCAGGAAGGTGGCGCTGGCGAACTGGCGGGCGATCACCGGGTCGGCGGTGCAGAAGCTCGCCTTGAGCTCGTCGGCCAGTTCCGACGGGTTGCCCGCGCCCATCACCACCGGTGCGAGGTAGTCGGCCCAGCCCACCATGTTCTGCTCCATCAGGTGCGACAGCGCCTCGATGTCCTCGCGCTCGAATCCGCCGTGGTAGTGCGGGGCGTCGTTCAGGTAGCGCGGCGACGGGCTCACCAGCACCAACCGGGAAAAGCGCTCGGGAACCCGGTTGGCTGCGAGCACGCCGATCATGGAGCTCACCGAATGACCGACGAAGATGACGTCCTTCAGGTCGAGCGCCTCGAGGATGTCCACCACATCGGCCGCATAGCCTTCGAGGTCGGCGTGGCGCTGCGGGCTCCACGCGGCCGAATCCGACCGACCACATCCCACATGGTCGAAGAGGATCACCTTGTGCGTGGCCTCGAAGGCCGGGGCGACGAAGCGCCACATCTGCTGATCGCAGCCGAAGCCATGTGCGAAGACCATGGGCTGGGTGCCCTGGCCATGCAAGGTGACATGGCTGCGCCTCATCATCGCGGCGGCGGCGGGGTACAGGACAGTGCTGGTGTTCATGCCTGCACTGTCCGATGGGCGCCCCCCCCGGTCTGTCGGGAGTTCTCGACGGGAGGCGTCGAGATTCCTCGCGGCGCCGGCCCTCAGGCGTCCGCGGCGTCCGTGGCCTCGGCCGCCTCGATCTCGGCGCCCAGTTCGAGCCAGCGGTTCTCCGCGGCGCCCAGTTCCTCGGCGATGGCCTTCAGCCGCCGGCCGTGCGCGGCCAGGCCGGCGGGGTCGAGCCCGCCTGCGGCCAGTTCGGCTTCCAGCCGGTCCCGTTCGCCGTGCAGGGCGCCCATGCGGTGGTCCAGCCGGTTGAGCTCGCGCTTGAGCGGCTTCAGCCGCTCGGCCTGCTGCTGGCGACGGGCGGCCTGCAGCTTGCGATCCTCGCGTCTGTCCAACTTCTGCTCGTCGGCACGCGGCGCGGCGGCGGGAGCAGAGGTAGAGGTAGAGGTAGAGGTAGAGGCAGAGGCAGAGGTCGAGGCCGAGGCCAGGGCAGGAGCGATGGCCGAAGAGGAGGGCGCCGATGCAGCCGCGCCGGCTTGCGAGGCGGCCCCTGCGGCCGGCGAGCGCGCCGCCCGCTGCGCCTCGCGCTGGGCTGCGCGCGACTGCTCGAGCAGCCAGCGCTGGTAGTCGTCCAGGTCGCCGTCGAAGGGTTCGACCCGGCCTTGGGTGACCAGCCAGAACTCGTCGCAGGTCTCGCGCAGCAGCGCGCGGTCGTGGCTGACCAGCATCACGCTGCCCTCGAACTCGTTCAGCGCCATGGACAGCGCCTCGCGGGTGGTGAGGTCCAGGTGGTTGGTCGGCTCGTCCAGCAGCAGCAAATTGGGCCGCTGCCAGACGAGCATCGCCAGCACCAGCCGAGCCTTCTCGCCGCCGCTCATCGTGCCCACCGGCTGGTTCACCATCTCCCCGGTGAAGCGGAAGGAGCCGAGGAAGTCGCGCAGTTCCTGCTCGCGGGCAGCAGGGCCGATGTCGCGCGCCACCCGCACCAGGTGCATCAGCGGTCCGTCCGGGGGCGACAGCACGTCGAGCTCCTGCTGGGCGAAGTAGCCGATGGTCAGCCCCTTGCCCTCGGTGATGCGGCCGGCCAGCGGCGCCAATGCCCGCGCCACCGTCTTGACCAGCGTGGACTTTCCCTGTCCGTTGGCGCCCAGGATGCCCAGGCGCTGGCCCGCCAGCACGGAACGGCTGAAGCCGGTCACGATGGGACGCGGCTGCCCCTGCTCGTCGTGGTAGCCGGCGCTCAGGCCATCGAAGGCGAGCATCGGGTTGGGCAGGTTGGCCGGTTCCTTGAACTGGAACTGGAAATCGCTGGCGGTGAGCACCGGGGCGAGCTTTTCCATCCGGGCCAGCGCCTTCACCCGGCTCTGGGCCTGCCGGGCCTTGGTGGCCTGGGCCTTGAAGCGGTCGATGAAGCGCTGCAGGTGGGCCATCTTCTCCTGCTGGCGCTCGAACTGCTGCTGCTGCTGGACCATGCGCTCGGCGCGCATCGTCTCGAAGGCGGTGTAGTTGCCGCCGTAGCGGGTCAGGCGCGCCTCGTCCAGGTGCACCGTCACGTCGGTGATCGCGTCGAGGAACTCCCGATCGTGGCTGATGACGAGGATGGTGCCTTCGAAGCGCTGCAGCCAGGCCTCCAGCCACACCAGCGCGTCCAGGTCGAGGTGGTTGGTGGGCTCGTCAAGCAGCAGCAGGTCGGCCGGGCACATCAGCGCCCGCGCCAGTTGCAGCCGCATGCGCCAGCCGCCCGAGAAGCTGTCCACCGGGTCATCGAGCTGGCCGAGCTTGAAACCCAGGCCCATCAGCAAGGACTGGGCGCGGGCCGGCGCATCGAAGGCCGACGCATCGGCCAGCGCTGCATGGGCCTCGGCGATGGCGTGGCCGTCGTCGGCCGCCTCGGCCGCCGCCAGTTCGGCCTCGGCCCGCATGAGGCGGTTGTCGCCTTCCATCACGAAGCGGGTGGCCGGGGTGTCCACCTCGGGCATGTCCTGGGCCACCTCGGCCACGCGGCCCTCGGCCATCCAGCGAACCGGCACTTCGGCGTCACCGGCATCGGCCTGCAGCCGCCCGGCCAGCAGGCTGAAGAGCGACGACTTGCCCGCGCCGTTGCGTCCGACCAGGCCCACCTTCTCGCCCGGCTGCAGGACCACGCTCGCCCGGTCGAGCACCACCTTCACGCCGCGCCGCAGCGTGACTTCACGCAGCGTGATCATCGGCCGCCCCGCGCGGCGCCGCCCGAGCGCGGCGCCCACCACCGGCGCAGCTCGGCGGCGGTGACGAGCAGCACCTGATCTTCGCCGGCGCTGGTCTCCAGCCAGGCCACCTCCAGCCGCCGGAAGGCGTGCTCGAAGTGCGGCCGCTCGTGGCCCACTTCGAGCACCAGCACCCCGATGTCCGACAGGTGGGCCGGCGCGTCGGCGAGGATGCGCCGCACCAGGTCCATGCCGTCGTCGCCACCGGCGACGTTGCCGTCGAGTGCCAGGCGGGGCTCGGCCAGGAACTCCGGCGGCAGCGCCTGCATGCTGCGCGCATTCACATAGGGCGGGTTGCAGACGATGAGGTCGTAGGGGCCGCGGCCTTCGTTGCCCACCGAGGCGAAGAGGTCGGATGCGAACACCCGGATGCGCGCGTCCAGCCGGTGGCGCTGCACGTTCAGCCGCGCCACCTCCAGCGCCGGCTCGCTGATGTCGCAGGCGTCCACCTGCAGGTCGGGGTAGGCCATCGCGGCAATCACCGCCAGGCTGCCGTTGCCTGTGCACAGGTCGAGCGCCCGCTCGGTGCGGTCGGACAGCCAGGCATCGAGCAGACCCGCGCCCTCGCCATCGGCCAGCAGCTCGGCGATGAAGCTGCGCGGAATGATCACGCGCTCGTCGACGGTGAAGGGCACGTTCTGAAGCCAGGCCTCGCCGGTGAGGTAGGCCGCGGGCCGGCGGGTCTCGATGCGGCGGGACACCAGGTCGCGGCAGCGGGCGTCCTCCTCGTCGGTCAGCACGCGACGGGCCTGGGTCTCCAGCTCGTCGAAGCCGATGGACAGCGCATGCAGCACCAGCCAGGCCGCCTCGTCGAAGGCGTTGGTGGTGCCCTGGCCAAACGAAACGCCCGCCTGTTTGAGGCGGGCGGCTTCGGATTCGATCCGTTCGATCAGGGTCATGTGAGCAGGTGTTCGAGGGTTCGGCGGTAGATCGCGGCCAGGGGCTCGAGGCTGTCGAGGCTCACCCGCTCGTCGATCTGGTGGATGGTGGCGTTGATCGGGCCGAACTCGACCACCTGCGGGCACAGGCGGGCGATGAAGCGGCCGTCGGAGGTGCCGCCGGTGGTGGACAGCTCCGGGCGCAGGCCGGTCTCGGCTTCGATGGCCGCGCTCAGCGCCGCGCAGAGTTCGCCTTCGGCGGTGAGAAAGGGCTGGCCTCCGAGCGTCCAGGCCAGCGTGTGCGGCACGCCATGCCGCTGCAGGATGGCCGTCACCCGGGCCTTCAGGCCCTCGGCGGTCGACTCGGTGCTGAAGCGGAAGTTGAAGTCGATCTGCGCTTCGCCGGGGATGACGTTGGTCGCGCCCGTTCCCGCGCGGAAGTTGGAGATCTGCAGGCTGGTGGGCGGGAAGTGCCGATTGCCCGAGTCCCAGGAGGTGCTCACCAGCTCGGTCAGTGCGCCCAGGGCCGCGTGGATGGGGTTGGACGCCAGGTGCGGATAGGCGATGTGGCCTTGCCGGCCCTGAACCGTCAGGCGCGCGGACAGCGTGCCGCGGCGACCGTTCTTGATCATGTCGCCCAGGCGGTTCACGCTGGTGGGCTCGCCCACGATGGCGTAGTCCAGGCGTTCACCGCGGCGGGCGAGCTCCTCCACCACGCGCACGGTGCCGTCCACCGAGGGGCCTTCCTCGTCGCTGGTGAGCAGGAAGGCGAGGCTGCCGGCGGGGTCGGGGTGGGCTGCGTAGAAGTCTTCCGCGGCGACCACCATCGCGGCCAGCGAGGCCTTCATGTCGGCCGCCCCGCGGCCCTGCAGATGCCCGTCGACGTGGGTGGGCGTGAAGGGGTCGGACGACCAGCGCTCCACCGGCCCGGTGGGAACGACGTCGGTGTGCCCGGCGAAGACCAGCGTGGGCGCTTGCGGCGAACGACCCGCGCGGCGGGCCCACAGGTTGAGCACCGGAGCGGCGTCCGGCCCGAAGCGCAGCGTTTCGCAGACGAAGCCCAGCGCACCCAGCCTCTCGGCGAGCAGCGCCTGGCAACCGGCATCGTCCGGCGTGGTCGAGGGCCGGGCGATCAAGGCCTCGGTCAGGTGCAGCGTTCGGGACATGTCGGGAAGAAGGTCGCAAGGCGTGCCGGCAGCGCGCGCACTCAGCGGATGGCGCCGAAGCCGGTGGCGCCGAAGCGTGAGGCGCCGTCCTCGGGCCGTACATCGAGCGTGATGTCGGTGAAGGTGGGCTCGTCGTCGGTGTCCTCCGGCTTGGCCGGCGACGCGCGGGACACCGGGTCCATGTCGTTCTGCAGCCGCCACATCAGGTTGCTGGGCGAGTCGGCGTAGGCCAGGCCCTCGTCGCGGGTGATGATCTGGTCGCTGATCAGGCGGGCGAGGTCCTGCTCGAAGGTGATCGAGCCTTCGGCCATGGACTTCTCCATCGCCTCCTTGACGCCGCTGAAGTCGCCCTGCTCGATGAGCTCGGAGACGAGTTGGGTGTTGAGCATCACCTCCACAGCCGGCAGGCGGCCACCGGCCTGCGCCCGCACCAGGCGCTGCGACACGATGGAGCGCAGCGCCTGCGACAGGTCGCTGAGCAGCGAGGGGCGTGCTTCGGGCGCGTAGAAGCTCAGGATGCGGCCCAGCGCGTGGTAGGAGTTGTTGGCGTGCAGCGTGGCCAGCACCAGGTGGCCGGAAAGCGAATAGGAGATGGCCGCGGTCATGGTCTCGCGGTCGCGGATCTCGCCGATGAGGATGCAGTCCGGTGCCTGGCGCAGCGCGTTCTTCAGGCCGATCTGCAGCGACTGCGTGTCGCGCCCCACCTCGCGCTGGTTGACGATGGACTTCTTGTTGCTGAACAGGAACTCGATCGGGTCCTCGATGGTGAGGATGTGCCCGGTCATCTGCTGGTTGCGCTGCTCGAGCATGGACGCCAGCGTGGTGCTCTTGCCGGTGCCGGTGGCGCCCACCATCAGGATCAGCCCGCGCTTTTCCAGCACCAGCTGCCCGAGGATGGGCGGCAGGTTCAGGGAATCGAGCGACGGGATGGAGAACGGGATGCAGCGGAACACCGCGGCGATGGTGCCGCGCTGGCGGAACGCGGACAGGCGGAAGCTGCCGATGCCCGACAGGCCCACGCCGACGTTGAGCTCGCCGGTGTCGTCCAGCTCCTCGAGCTGCTGAGGGCTCAGCACCTCGCCGAGCAGCTGCCGGGTCTGGGTGGGCGTGAGCGGCTGGTCGGACAGCTGCAGGATCTGCCCGTTGATCTTGATGAGCACCGGCGTGTTGGCCGACAGGTAGACGTCCGAGGCCGATTTCTCGGCCATCAGGCGCAGCACGCGCTCCATGTTTCCGCCGTTGCTCACTCGTGCTCCTTGTGTCGGCTGCGCGCCTGGCCCCGGGGCTCAGTCGCGCAGCAGTTCGTTCAGGCTGGTCTTGGCCCGGGTCTGGGCATCGACCTTCTTGACGATCACCGCGCAGTAGAGGCTGTACTTTCCGTCTGCGCTGGGCAGGTTGCCGCTCACCACCACCGAGCCGGCCGGCACGCGGCCGTAATGCACCTCGCCGGTGGCCCGGTCGTAGATCTTGGTGCTCTGGCCGATGTACACGCCCATGCTGATGACCGAGTTCTCCTCGACGATCACGCCTTCGACGATCTCGCTGCGGGCGCCGATGAAGCAGTTGTCCTCGATGATGGTCGGGTTGGCCTGCAGCGGCTCCAGCACTCCGCCGATGCCAACGCCCCCACTCAAGTGGACGTTCTTGCCGATCTGCGCGCAACTGCCCACGGTGGCCCAGGTGTCCACCATCGTGCCTTCGTCCACATACGCGCCGATGTTGACGTAGCTGGGCATCAGCACCACGCCGCGCGCGAGGAAGCTGCCGCGCCGGGCGACGGCCGGCGGCACCACCCGCACACCGGCCTGGGCCACCACCTCGTCAGGCACGTGCGAGAACTTGGTCTTGACCTTGTCGAAGAAGGTCAGCTCGCCGGCGCGCATGACCTCGTTGTCGTTCAGCCGGAAGCTCAGCAGCACCGCCTTCTTCAGCCACTGGTTCACCGTCCACTGGCCCACGCCCTGGCGCTCGGCGATGCGAAGACGGCCGGCGTTGAGTTCACCGATCACCTGTTCGACCGCCTCGCGCACCTGCGGATGGGAGGCCGCGCTGATCTGGGTGCGGTGGTCCCAGGCGTTCTCGATGGTGTCTTGCAGATGAGCGAGGTTCATGGCGACGGGCCCGAGGGGCAGTGAGCGGAAGAAGGGGGAAAGCCAGCGTGCCGGCGGGTAGGAGCGGACGACAGGATCGTCGGTAGGTCAGGCCGCGGACCTGGCCTGCAGGCCGCGGGCATGCTGGACGATGCGCTCGGCGGCCTCGACACATTCGGCGACGGAGGCCACCAGGGCCAGACGGACGCGACCCCGGCCGGGGTTGTCCCCTGGCCGGGCCAGACCGGACGAAGCGCGTGCGAGCAGGCTGCCCGGCAAGACCGCCACATTGTATTGAGCGAGCAGGCTGCGGGCATAGGCCACGTCCGGGGCGGCGGCGTCGGCGTCGTCCACCGGTGCGGCCACTGGCTCGGGCATCAGGCCGGAAACGTCGGCCCAGAGGTAGAAGCCGGCGTCCGGCAGCGCCACCGGCATGCACTGGGCGAGCATCGGCGTGATCCGCTCGAACTTCTCCCGGTAGAGCCGCCGGTTCTCCACCACATGCGCCTCGTCGTTCCAGGCGGCGATGCTGGCGTGCTGGACGACCGGGCTCATCGCGCCGCCATGGTAGGTGCGGTAGAGCAGGAAACGCGACATCAGCGTCGCGTCGCCGGCGACGAAGCCCGAACGCAGGCCGGGCACGTTGCTGCGCTTGGAAAGGCTGGTGAACGCGACAAGCCGGCGGAAATCGGTGCGGCCCAGGCGCACCGCGGCCTCGAGCGAACCCAGCGGCGCCTCGTCGCGGAAATAGATCTCCGAATAGCACTCGTCGGAGGCGATGACGAAGCCGTGGCGGTCGCTGAGCTCGAAGAGCCGCGCCCACTCGTCGAGCGGCATCACCGCGCCGGTGGGGTTGCCGGGGGAGCAGACATAGAGCAGTTGCGTGCGCGCCCACACGGCCTCGGGCACGCTGGCCCAGTCGATGGCGAACTGGCGGGCCGGGTCGCTCGCCACGAACCAGGGTTGCGCGCCGGCGAGCAGGGCTGCACCTTCATAGATCTGATAGAACGGGTTGGGACAGACCACGGTCGCCTGCGCCCGCGTGGGGTCGATCACCACCTGCGCGAAGGCGAACAGCGCCTCGCGCGAACCGTTCACCGGCAGCACCTGGGTGTCGGCGTCCACGCTGACGCCATATCGCCTTTGCAGCCAGGCGCTCAGGGCCCGCCTGAGCGCGGGCAGGCCCGCCGTGGCCGGATAGCTGGACAGGCCCTGGAGGCTGGACATCAGCGCATCTTCGATGAGCACCGGCGTCGGGTGCCGCGGCTCGCCGATGCCCAGGCTGATCGGTGCGTGAGCGGGCGAGGGCGTGATGTCGCGGGTGAGGGCGCGAAGACGCTCGAAGGGGTAGGGCTGCAACGCGCCCAGCAGGGGGTTCATCGCCGGGATTATCGGCCGCTCGAAGGCGGGGCATGGCCGATGCGGGTTGACGATCGGCTGGCGCTGCGGATGATTCGGTGCATGTCTGAGGATCGGCCCTGTCACCCGCCAGCCGTCCCTGAACAGACGGCTCTGCCCGCCTGGCGGGTGGCTGGCTTCGCCATCGCCTGGCTGCTGCCGCTGGGCCTGGCACTGGCGGTGTGGCGCTCGCCTGCGACGGCGGCGCTGGTGGGTCTGGCGGTGCAGGGGCTGCTAGCGCTGGCCGAGCGGCTGCACCCGGGCGGATGGCGCTGGGAGCCCGAGGCCCGTCCGGCCTACCGCTGGGTGCTGCGCATCCATGTCGGGCTGCAGGCCGGCTTGCTGGCCCTCGCCCTGGTGCTGGCGGGCCCGGCCGTGTCAGAAGCGCTGCGTGCCGGTGGCGCCGGGCTGGCCGCCGGTGTGGTGCTGAGCCTGGGCCTGGCCGTGGGCCTGGTGAGCGGCTCGCAGGGCATCACCTACGCCCATGAGCTCGGCCACTCCCGCAGCCGGGGAGACCGCCTGCTCGCCTGGCTGCTGATGGGCAGCGTGGCCTATTCGCACTTCATGGTCGAGCACTACCGAGGTCACCACGTGCGGGTGGCCACCGACGCCGACCCGGCCAGCGCGCCGGCCGGCATGTCCCTGTGGCGCTTCCTGCCCCGGACCCTGCTGGGCAGCTGGCGCAGCGCCTGGGCACTGGAACGACAAGGCCGACGCGCCCGCCGCCTGCCCCTGGCGCGCAGCCCCCTGGTCTGGGCCCAGGCGCTGCAGGTCGCCTTCGCCGGGCTGCTGCTGGCGGTGCTGGGCCCGGCAGCCCTGGCGGTTTGGCTGGTCCAGGCGGCCTACGCGGTCTTTCTGCTGGAAACGATCAATTACATCGAGCACTACGGCCTGCGCCGTCGGGAACGCCACGGTCGCCCTGAACCGTTTGCGGCCGTCCATGCCTGGAACGCCGACCGCCCGCTGACCAACCTGCTGGTGGCCAACCTGCAGCGGCATTCGGACCACCACCTGCACCCCCACCGGCCCTACGAGACCTTGCGGCCGCTACCTAGCCCGCAGTTGCCCAGCGGCTACGCTGGCTGCATCTTCCTGGCGCTGTGGCCGCCTGTCTGGTTCCGGCTGATGCACCCTCGGCTGCAGGCCTGGAGCGGTGACGCCGCAGCGCCGGCAGACGCCCAACGCATCAGCGCCGGCTGAAGCCCTTGTCCGTCAGAACCACCTCATCACCGGCTCGCACGTCCGGTGCCTGACGGCGCTCGAAGCTGCGCAGCCGGCCATCCGCCTGGCGGACCTGCACCACCCACACCGTGTGGCCGCGCTGCTGCTTCTCGATCTGATGGCCGGCATAGCCACCCGCGACGGCGCCGCCCACGGTGGCGATCTGCTTGCCGGTGCCGCCGCCCACCTGGTGACCCAGGATGCCGCCCAGCACGGCACCGCCCACGGCTCCCAGCCCGCTGGGTTCGCCCTGACGGCGCTCGCTGCGCACCTCGGTGACGGTGCCGCAGCGGTCGCAGGCGGGCACGGCGGTGGGGGCCGCGGTGGTCGAAGCGGTGGTCGAAGCGGTGGTCGAAGCGGTGGTCGAAGCGGAGGGTGCCGGCGCAAGCTCCCGCTGCGGTGCCGGTCCAGCCACAGGCCCGGTCATCGCAGCTGCCGCCACGGCAGGCGGTGAACTTGCCGCCCCTGGGTTGGCCTGCGATCGGCCCAGCGCGAAGGCGGCACCCAGAAGGGCCGTGACGACAGCGCAACCGGCAACGATCTGCAGCGCCGAAAAGGGTAGGGCTCGGTTCATGCGGCTCCAATGGAACGTGGGAAACCGCACACTGTGCGGCCTGGAGGCGGCGCGCATGCTTCAGGATGTTTCGGGCCTATCGTTCCGCAGAGTCAGGCGCTTGGCCTGGTGTTGCGCACCTTGCAGCCGCGGCGTTGCACCGTGGCTTATTGCTGTACTGGCGGAGGGGGCGGAAGGCAACACCCGCGCCAGTGCTAGCTTTCCGGGGGGTGGGGGTCTGTTCCCCACTGCCTTCCCCACACGAATGCGAAGGCACTTCGTCCCGAAAGCCCCGGATCAGCCCCCGGCCAGCGTCTCGCGCA
>JAIYCR010000077.1 GCA_027487905.1 Rubrivivax sp.
AGCGTGTGCGAGACGCAGCGGCACCGCTGCAAGCTGCACCGCTTCGACGTCGCGCTGGGCGCGCTGTGCGTCGACCACGAGGAGTGACCCCATGACCACGCCCACCGCACGCCAGCCCCGCAGCGGGGAGAAGACGGAATGAGCGACGACCTGGTGACCCTTCGCGCCTGCGTCTCGCACCACGTCGCTCCATTCGTCGTCGTCAGCAACCCGGGCACGCTGTTCCAGCGGATCGAGGACTACTGCAGCAGCCTGGCCAGCGCCCTGGAGTACCTGAGCTGCTACGACGAGCCGTGCGACGTCATGCGGGTGCTGGCAGATGGCACCCTGACGACGGAGTTCTGACGCATGACCCTCATTCTCACGCCCGCCGAGGTCGAGGCCCTCACCGGCTACCGATCGCCCGCGCACCAGCTGGCCGAGCTGCTGCGCCAGGGCTTCTGGCGGGCCCGGCGCTCGGTGGCTGGGCAGGTGGTGCTCGAGCGGGCGCACTACGAGGCCGTGTGCCGCGGCGAAGCAGCGCCCCGCCCGGCGCCGAAGCTGCGCGAGCCGGCGCTGAGATGACCCGCAAGGGCCACCTCCCGCCGCGGGTCTACCTGCGGCACGGGCGCTACTACTTGGTGACGTTGCCCGACCGGAAGTGGGTGCCTCTGACCCGGGAGCGCGAAGGCCTGCCCGCCATGTACCGGGCCTATGCCGAGCTCGTGGACCGCGACACCACACGCGACCTGATGCCGGCCGTGATCACGCGCTGGGCCGACTCCAAGCGGCCGGAGTGGGCCAGCAGCACGATGCGGGACATGGACCGGCTGACGGTCATCATGGCCCAGGCTTTTTCGGATTTCTCGCCAGGTCAAGTGACCACCCCGGTGTGCGCGGAGTACCTGCAGCGCTTCAAGGCGACGCCGCGCACGGCGAACATGCACCGCTCCATCCTGCGCCAGGTGCTGGCCTACGCAGCCGTGGAAGGCCTGCGGGAGGGCCACAACCCGGTCGACAACATTCCCCAGGCCCGGCTGCAGGCCCGCAGGCGAGCGGTGAGCGACACGGAGATTGCCGCCATCAAGGCGGCCGCGCTGCAGGGGCGCTTCGGTCACGGCCTGGTGCGCATGATCGACCTCGCGCTCATCACTGGCCAGCGGGTCGGCGACTTGTTGGATCTGCAGTGGGACCAGATCACCGACGCCGGCATCCAGCTCGAGCAGGGCAAGACCGGCGAGCGCCTGCTGATCGAGTGGTCGCCCGCCCTGCGCGCAGCTATCGACGCCTGCGAGCGCGATGGCGAACGCATCGGTCACGTGCTGCGCACCGAGTCTGGCCGTCGGTACCGCTACAGCGGGATCCGCTCTGCCTGGGTGCGCGCCTGCGCGAGGGCCGGCATCGTCGACCTGCACATCCACGACCTGCGCGGACGCGCGGGGATGGACCAGCGGGACGCTTTGGGGCTGGAGTCGGCCAAGGCCCTGCTGGGGCACCGGAGCATTCGGATGACCGAGGTCTACGTTGACGGCAAGGCTGCGCGGAAGGTGCGGCCGGCCCGGTGAAAGTTTGACACTTTCACCGGAGTTGGACACCCGGGGTGGCCTGCCCGGAGGGACTCGAACCCCCGACCTGCTGCTTAGAAGGCAGCTGCTCTATCCAGTTGAGCTACGGGCAGCCTTGTGCCGATGCGAACACCCCGAGGCTCGAATGACCCTGGAGTCGAGACGACGGGCCTGCACCCGGGCAAGCAACCCCTTGGCGCGCCACATGGGCGCGGGATGGTACCCCGTTCACCCCTGCGGTCCGCCCCTGGGGATCAACGAGGCGCAGTCGGCGCGGCGCCGCCCGCAGCCGGTTGCGGTGCCGTGTCGGCCATCCGCTGCGCGCGGGCGTCCAGGTCGCCACGCGGCGTGGACACCACGGCGGCCGTTTCCGTGGCGCACCGGCCCGGGCCGTCGTCGGCGGCCGACCACGGCGCGATCTCGCTGCCCACGTCGCGTCGGGCCAGCCCGAGCTGAGCGCTCAGCTGACCCATGGCCGCGTGGGTGCGGATGAAGGCGGCGTCGAGGTCGACCTGGGCATTGGCGAGCGATCGGCGGGCGGTGTAGACCTCGTTCTCTGCGTTGAGCAGGTCGAGCAGGCTGCGCTGGCCGATGTCGAACTGCTGCCGATAGGCGTCGCGCGCCCGGACGATCGATTGCGTGTTCAGCTCGAGCAGGCGGATCTGCTCGCCGAACTTTCCGGTGTCGTTGAAGGCGATGGCGGCGGTCTGCCGGGTGTCGCGGCAGGCCTTGTCGCGCAGGTCCATCGCCTGGGCCAGCAGGGCTGCCTGTTGTCGGACTCGGGCCTGGTCGGCGCCGCCATTGAAGAGGTTCCAGGCCAGCACCACCTCGCCGGTGGCGGCCCGGCTGCGGTCGAGGATGCCTTCGTAGTTGTGTCCGCCACCGGCGCGCAGCCGGGCTTCGACGCGGGGCTGGAAAGCCGCTTGACGGGCCGAAGCGGCGCTGCGCGCGGCCCGCAGGCCTTCGATGGCGGCGCTGATGGCCGCGCTTTGTTCCACCGCGGCCCGCGCCGCGGCTTCTGCTGAAGCCGGCGCCTGGGCGCTCAGGCGGCCCGCCGCTGCCAGCGAGCGGGCGGGCAGCTCGCCGACGATGCGTTGATACCGGGCCGAGACGTCGTGCAGGTTGGCCTGCTCGGTGGCGAGGTTGGACTCGGCCAGCGCCAGGCGGGCGGTGGCCTGCTCGAGGTCGACGCCCCGGCCCACGCCTGCACGCACCCGGGACTGGATCTGCAGGAAGGCATAGCGGTGCTGGACATAGTTGTCCTCGGCCAGTTCGACCAGACGCCGAAAGCGCAGCACATCCAGGTGCGCACGTGCGGCGTCCAGGGCCGTCTGCTCGGTGGCCTCGAGCAGCTCGAAGTACCGGGCCATGCGCTCGTGGCCGAGCCGGCCCGTCTCGTTGCGCGTGGCCAGACCGTCCCACAGCAACTGGCTCAAGGTGAGCGACGCGCCGGTTCGGTTCAGTGACTGGTTGCGCTCCAGGCGGCCGTCGATGGTGTCGCGGTCCTGCCCGGCATCGGCCTGCAGGTCCAGGCGCGGCAGCCAGCCGGCCTGCCCGACCTTCAGGGCCTCGTCGGCCGCCCGGAACGCGTTCAGCCGGGCGGTGACTTCCGGACTGGCCTGCAGGGCCCGCGCAACGGTGTCGCGCAAGGGCTCGGTCGAGGCGGGCTGCGCCGCCGCCGGGAGGGCGGCAGCGGCCACGGTCAGAGCAGCGGCTAGGTTTCTGAGTTTCATGGTCAGCGGCAAGGGTGGAGCGCGGCGGGCGAGGCCCGTGACGTGAGGCGCGGCGAGTGTAGGTCGCGCACAGGGCCATGACCGGTCCTGGACGCGGGCGAGCATCGCCTCGTCGGGGCCACCCGCGGCATCCTGCACGGTCGCCGGCTTGACAGCCCGCCGGCGATTGCCGCCTCGCTGGAGCCGCCGAAGGCTGGCCTGCCGGCGGCTCAAGTTCGTTGCTGGCCGGACGAACTTACCCGGATGCGGCGCCCTTCGACCTCCATCGCCCCGGCCAGGCCAGGCGGGCGCCGACGCCTGCTGGCCGGCCTGCTGGGCCTGGCCGCGCTGGGCGTGCTGCATCCGGGTGTGGCCTGGAACGCCGACCGCATGAGCCAGGCGGCCGCTCGGCTGGGACCGACGGCGCGCGAGGGTGTGCGCGAGCTCCAGGCGCTTCTGGGAACCATTGGACGCCTGGACGAAAGCCGCCGCGCCGTGGCGGTGAACGATTTCTTCAACCGCCGGGTCGCCTTCGCCGAGGACATCGATGTCTGGGGCGTGGCCGATCACTGGTCCAGCCCGCTGGAGACGCTGCACCGGGGACGCGGCGATTGCGAGGACTTCGCCATCGGCAAGTATTTCGTGCTGCGGGCCGCTGGCGTGCCGGCACGCCGATTGCGGCTGGTCTACGTGCGCGCCGAAGTGGCCGGCCGGGAGCTCTCGTCGGGGATGTCCGCCGTGCCGCACCTGGTGCTGGCCTGGTATCCGGCGGACGGGGCGGAACCGCTGGTTCTGGACAATCTGGCCGCCGAGGTCCTGCCGGCATCGCGTCGCACCGACCTCAGCCCCGTCTTCAGCTTCAACAGCGAAGGGCTCTGGCAGGGGGTGGCGGGTGCCACAGCGGGCGACCCGCTGCAGCGGCTGTCCAAGTGGCGAGAGGTGCTGACCCGTGCGCGGGAGGAGGGTTTCGAGTGATGAAGGCTCCAGCAACGGTGATTCCCGACGCAGGTCGGGGCGAAGGATCGACATGAGTCTGGTTCGCCAGGTGTGGCTGCTGATCGCGACGACGCTGCTGCTCGCCCTTGCGGGTGGCGCCGGCACGGCGGTGCTGTCCGCGCGAGACGCGTTGCAGACGCAGGTGCGCATCAAGAACAGCGACAACGCGGCGGCGCTCGCCTTGGCCGCCTCCCAGGTGAAGGGCGACCGGGTGGCCATCGAGCTGCTGCTGTCCGCGCAGTTCGACACCGGCTTCTACCGCAGCGTGCGGTGGCTGGATCCGGCGGGCCGAACGGTGTTCGAGCGGTCCGCCCCATCGCGTTCGGGTTCGGCGCCGCCGTGGTTCGTGGCTCGCCTGCCCATCGCCTCCGATCCGGGCCTGGCCCAGCTGTCCGATGGCTGGCGGGCGCTCGGGTCCATACAGGTCGTCACCCAGACCTCCTTCGCGCACGACGACCTCTGGGCTGCCGCACTCAAGGCCGCCGCGGTGATGGGGGCCATCGGCCTGCTGGCCGGTGCGCTGGCGACCTGGGTGGTGCGCCGCATCGCCCGTGCGCTGGACGCGGGCGTGGCCCAGGCCCAGGCGCTGCTGGCGGGCCGATTCGTCACGGTGAGCGAGCCGGGCATACCCGAGCTGCAGCGCCTGACCCGGGCGATGAACACCATGGTCGAGCGGCTTCGGCGTGTGTTCGAGTCGCAGGCCAGCCAGGTGGAGGCCCTGCGCCAGCAGGCCACCAACGACACGCTCACCGGCTTGCCCAAGCGCGGGCACTTCCTTGCACGGGTGCAGGCCGACCTGCAGCGCGACGACGGGCCGGCCCAGGTCGGGCTGGTGCTGCTTCGACTGGGCAACCTGGCGGCCTTGAACCAGGCGCTGGGTCATGCGGCCACGGACCGGCTGATCGCCGCGGTGGCCCACACGCTGGACGACTATGCCGAGCACATCCGAGGCAGCCTCCTGGGGCGCTTGAATGGATCGGACTTCGCGGTCTGCCTGCCGGTGGGCGGGGTGGCGCGCGAATCGGGGCTCGCACTGGCGCAGGCCCTGCAGGTGGTGATTCCCACCCTGGCTCCCGGCGCGGCGGTGTCGGTGGGCGTGGCCGAGATCGATCGGTCGAATGCCGAGGCCCAGCTCGGACGCCTGCTCGGCCTGGCCGATGCCGCCCTGGCCCGCGCGGAGGCGGGCGAGCCGTTTGCGGTCCATGTCATCGAGACCGGAGAGGCCCGGTCGGACCAGAGCCTGGCCGGCCGCGGCGAGATGGCCTGGCGCAGCCACATCGCGTCGGCCATCTCGGACGAGACCCGCATGCGCCTGGCCGCCTTTCCCCTGGTCGATGCTCAGGGCTCGCTGTTGCACCTGGAGTGCCCGATGCGCCTGCAGCTGCAGACCGATGGGCCCTTCGAACCTGCTGCCGTGTGGCTCGCGCTGGCCCTGCGGGCCCGGGCGACCGCCCGCATCGACGAGCGCGCGGTGGCCCTGGCGCTCGAGGCGATCGGCCGTGATGGCCTGCAGCGCTGCGTGAACCTGTCCCATGCCTCGCTGGCCGACGCGGGCTTCCTGCCGCGCCTTCGCGCCTTGGTGTCCGCGCAGAAGCGGGCTGCCGCCGGGCTGTGGCTGGATGTGCCGGAGGTGGCGGCGGTGGACCACTTCGCCCGGCTGCAGCAGCTCACCCGGGAGCTGCGCCCCTTGGGTGTGAAGGTGGGCCTCGAGCATGCCGGCAACCGGTTGAAGGACGTGCCTGCGCTTTATGAGGCCGGCATCGACTACGTCAAGCTCGATGCGGCCGTGGCCAGCGGTCTGGGGGGCGATGGGCAGCGCGCCGCCTTCGTCCGGGCGCTCGTGGCGCTGCTCGACGGCCTGGCCATCCAGGTGATGGCCGAAGGCGTCGAGCGCGAGGAGGATGCCCTGGCGCTGTGGGCCGCCGGGGTGGACGGCCTCACCGGGCCCTGGGTGTCGGGGCGCCACCCTGTCCGGTGAGCGGCAAGCGCGGCGCCAGGCCGCCCCGGAGGACGGCCGGCGGGCTCAGGGCCCGGTGCTGCCGTCGGTGACGAGCTTGCCGAGGCTGAGCAGTTCCTGCAGCACCTGGTTGTCGGTCGATCCGGCACCCAGTCCCAGCCCGGCGATCAGGTCCACGCCTTCGAGCACGATGCGCTGATCTTCGGCCGCGGCCGAGTGGATGCCGCCGGTGAAGCCGCCGGTGCTGCTGATGCGCACGACGGTGTCGCCCCCCGCGCGGGCGAAGTCGATGTAGGTGTCCAGGTTGCCCGCGTCCGCAGCGGTGCCGGATTCGCCCACCAGCAGGTCGCGCAGGTCGAGCACGTCGCCACCACCGGCCGGCGTGGCGGGGTTGAAGTCGGTGATGCGGTCGATGGCCGGCGTGCCCGGACTGCCGCGATCGGCGAGTGTCCAGGAGAAGACGTCGCCGCCGCTGCCACCGGTCAGGAAGTCCGATCCCGCGCCACCGGACAGGCGGTCGGCGCCTTCACCGCCCAGCAGGCGATCGTTGCCGGCCAGGCCCGCCAGCGTGTCGGCCGCCGCTGCGCCGCTGAGCAGGTCGGCCTCTGCGGTGCCGGTGAGCAGGTCAGGGCCGGCCGTGCCCGACTGCAGCGTGCTGCCGGTGACGATGTTCAAGGCGGTGTGGCTGCTGCGGGAGACGCCGCCCACGGTGTTGACCGCCTCGAAGTCCAGCGTCGCGCTGCCCGGGCCGCTGACCTGCAGCGCGGAAAGATCCCAGCCGGTCAGCGTGACCGACGCAGCCGGCCCGGACGCGGTGACGCTGTTGACGCCGTCGGAGATCTCCATGCCCGCGGCCAGCCCCGAAACCGACAGGCTGGTGAAGCCGGTGGCCGTGACCGAGAGCTTGAGCACCCCGCCGTCGTTGGCGAGCGCCGTGTCGTGAAAGCCAGACTCCACCAGCTGGATGGCCCGCACCTGGTCGGTCGTCAACGGACGGTCGTAGATGCGCACATCGTCCAGCGACGCCTGCAGCGAGGCCGTCCCCGGCAGCGTGATCGGGTTGCCCGCGCTGTCCAGATAGAAGCGGTTCGTCGCGCCCAGCCCGGTCAGCTGGTTGAGCAGCCCCTCGAAGCCGCCGTCGGTGAGCGTGCCCGTCACCGGCGCGCTGCCGTCCAGGTAGACGCTGGCCGTGCGGCTGGTGCTGCCGGCCGCGCCGGTGGTGGTGATCACCACATGGTGCCAGCGGCCGTCGTTGATGGGGTCCGCTGTGAACACGCCCGGCTGGTTGCCCAGGCTGAAGCCGATCCGGCCCGCCTCGTCCAGCACGCCCCACTGGATGTCGTCGGTCGCGCCGTTGGACTCGCTGGAGATGACGGCCGGCCCGTTCCACCGGCCCCCGACGAACTCGCCCTGCGGCAGGCCGTTGGCCGTGGTGCGGATCCAGAAGCTCAGGGAGGCCGACGTGGCCGATGCCAGCGGCGCGGTGATGGCCGGGTCCAGCGTCACGGTGCCGCCGTTGCCCAGGCCATCGGGCGTGCTGCCGGTGAGGTCGAGGAAGCTGCCGGAGGTGGCCACCCGTGGCACCGTGGCCCAGCCGGGCAGGTCGCCGGCCGTTCCCACCGTGGGAATGACATCGGCGAGGCCGCCCGTCTGACCGCTCCATTCATTGGTGGTGGCGGTGCCGCTGCCTTCGTTGAAGGTCCAGTAGCCGACCGGGCGAACCCCGATCACCGGCGCCGCGACGGCGGGCGTGACCAGCACATCCACCGTGGCCGTGGCCAGACCGCCCTGGCCGTCGCTGACGGTGTAGGTGAAGGACGCTGGCCCGGTGTAGCCCGGTGTGGGCAGGAAGACCACGTTGCCGCCGACCATCGACACGCTGCCGTTGACCGCCTGCTGCACCGAGGCGATGGTGAGCGGGTCGAGGTCGGGGTCGCGGTCGTTGCCCAGCAGCGAAGCCGGCGGGAAGCTCAGCGCGGTGTCTGCGGGGGTGCTGCCCGTGTCGCCATTCGCCACGGGGGCGTCGTTGACCGGCGTGATGGTGAGCGTGGCCGCTGCGGGCGCCGAGACCAGGCCGGTGTTGTCGGTGACGGTGAAGATCACGCGGGCCTGGCCGTTGAAATCCGCCGCGGGCACGAACACCAGCGATGCGGCCTGCTCGACCGTCAGCACCGTGCCCGCGGCCAAGGGGGCTCCCCCGGCGGCGAGCAGCAGGGTGCCCTGGGTGGCAGGCGGAATCTCCGCCAGGCGGACGGACGCGACGCTGCCGTCGGCGTCGCTGCCGGTGAGCTGCACCGCAATGCCGGGTGAATCCTCCGCGCCGGTGGCCGAGTAGGTGTTGGCCACCGGCGCGAGCGGCGGGCCCACCAGGATGTTCACCGTGGCCGTGGCGCTGCCACCCTGGCCGTCGCTGAGGGTGTAGGTGAAGGACGCCGGCCCGCTGAAGAGCGCATCGGGCACGAACACCACCTGGCCGCCCACGATGGACACGCTGCCGTTGATGGCCGACTGCACCGAGACCAGGGCCAGCGGGTCTCCATCCACGTCTCGGTCGTTCGCCAGCAGGGCGGCCGGGCTGAAGGCGATGGGCGTGGCGAAAGGCGTGCGGCCCAGGTCGTCGACTGCCGACGGCGCGTCGTTGACCGGCAGCAGCGTCACGCGCGCCGTGGCCAGCGGTGAGCTGAGCCCGGTGTCGTCGGTGACGGTGAAGGCAACCCTCACCTCGCCGTTGAAGTCGCGTGCGGGCTCGAAGACGATCGCGGCCGCCTGTGCCGGCGTCAGCGGCTGGTTCGCGGATACCGCCGGTCCGCCCGGACCGAAGCGCAGCACGCCTTCGCCCGTCGGGGGCAAGGCGGCGATCGTCACGGACACGACCTGCCCGTCGGCGTCGGTGCCGCGCAGGGGCAGGTTGACGAAGGGCGTGTCTTCGGCGGCCTGGGTGACGGTGGACACCCCGACCGGTGCCTGTGCGGGCGCGGGTGGGGGAGGCGCAGGCGGTGCAGGCGGTGCAGGGGGCAGGGGAGGGGGCGCGGGCGGTGCAGGCGGCAGCCCCGGCGAGCCGGTGATGTCCAGCGTCACCGAGGTGGTGGCGCTGCCGCCCTGGCCATCGCTCACGGTGTAACTGAAGCTGGCCGGCCCGGCATAGCCCGCCGCAGGCGTGAAGACGATCTGGCCATTGACCAGCGCCACCGAGCCGTTGGTCGCGTTGCCGACGGAGACGATGCTCAAGGCCTGGCCTTCCGTGTCGGAATCGTTGGCCAGCAGCGTGGCCGGGCTCAGGCTCAGCGGCGTGTCCACGCGGCCCGAGGCCTGGTCGGGCCGGGCGAGCGGCGGGTCATTGACCGGCGCGATCTCCAGCGCCACCGTGGCCGGCGGCGATACGCTGCCGCCGTTGTCGGTGACGGTGAACCCGACGCTGGCGTTGCCGTTGAAGTCGGGGTTCGGCCGGAACACGAGGTCGGCCGCCTGGGCGGGCGTGAGCACCTGTCCGACGACCACCGGGGTGCGTCCATCGGCCAGCAGCAACTGGCCACCCGAAGGCAGCCCCGTCACGGTCACGGCCGTGACGCTGCCGTCGCTGTCCTGGCCGCGCAGGCTCACCGGAAGGTCGGTGTCTTCGTTGCCGCGCAGCGTCCCGCTCGAGGCCTGTGGCGCGGCGTTCGCGGCAGGGGGAGCGGCTGGGGGCGTCGATGGCGGCGGCGCCAAGGGCGGCGCGAGGGTGCCGGAGGTGGGCACCGTCGGGGTCGAAACCGGTGCTTGCACGTCCGAGGTGCCGAACACCGTCGGGGGCAGGGTGGCTTCGCCGGCGGGCAGCACCAGCGAAGCCGGCGTGAGCACCTCCACGATGCGCGCGACGCGCAGACCTTCGCCCACCTCGCCGGAATCGGGGCTGCCACCGGCTGCCGGGTTGATGTCGATCGGCCCGGTGCCTGCGAGCAAAGGCTCATCGGCCTGCGGCGTCAGCTGCACGATGCCGTCCTGCGTGGTCAGCAGCACGTCGCCCCGCTTGACGAGGTCTCCCATGCGCAGCACCCGGAAGCGGCCGTCGGTGCCGCGGATCAGGGCCTGTCCCCACAGGCCGGTCACGGTGCCTTGCTGTGTCTGGACGATGGTGGGCATCAGGGTCTCCGCAGATCGGTGGGGGTGGGGGTCGGGCCGGAAGGCCCGGCGCTCAGCGTCGAGTGGCCAGGACAGGTCCGGGCTTCGGGCCGGGACGATAGCCGCAGCCGGGCCGGTCGGACGACACGACAGGGCCTGAACCCGTGCAGGCTTGGCACCGCCGCGGGCCAGGGGGCCGCACGAAGGCAGCTTTCACATCCGTTCATCGCTCGCTCAAGGCATAGGCCTTGGCCTTCAGGACGGGCTTGAGCAGGTAGCCGAGCACGGTCTTGCGACCGGTCAGCACATCGACTTCGGCCGTCATGCCCGGGATGATGGGCAGCTGTTCGCCGAAGTGGCCCTGGCGGGTGCGCACCCGCACCAGGTAGTAGGCGTTGCCGCGCTCGTCGGTCACGGTGTCGGGCGAGATGTTCTCCACGGTCGCATCCATGCCGCCGTAGATGGAGAAGTCATAGGCGGTGAACTTCACCGTGGCGGCCTGGCCCGGCCGGATGAAGCCGATGTCGCGCGGCAGCACCCGTGCCTCGAGCATCAGGGTGTCATCCAGCGGCACGATCTCCACGATGTCCTTGCCCGGTTGCACCACGCCACCCACGGTATTGGCCAGCAGCCGCTGCACCCGGCCGCGCACCGGCGAGCGGACCTGGCTCTTGTCCACCCGATCGGTCAGGGCGACGGCGCCCTCGCTGAGCGTGTTCAGCTTGCCGAGCACCTCGGCCATCTCGCGCCGCGCCTCGTTGCGGAACGCGATCTCCGTCTCCTGGGCCTTGCGCTGCGCCTCGCCGATGGCGGCCTGCACCCGAAGGATCTGCGCGGCGGACTGTTCGCTGTCGCCGCGGGCGCGGTTGAGATCGCGCTCCAGCCGCAGGATGTCCACCTGCGACACCGCGCCGGTGGCCAGCAGCGGCCGGGTCTGGTTGAGCTCCTGCTGGGTGAGCTCCAGCGAGCGGTCGGCCGCGGCGCGGCGGGCGCGGGCCTCGGCCAATTCCTGCTGTCGCTGCGACAGCTGCTGCTGGTTTATGGACAGCAGCGTGTTGAGCTCGGAAAGCCGGGCCTCGTAGAGCCGGCGTTCCTCCTCGACCATGCGCCGCTCCTCGCCATCGCGCGCACCGGTCGGAGGCTGGAAGGCCGAGCCCTCGGCCAGCGCCCGCAGGCGGCCCAGGCGGGCCCGCAGCGCAAAGCCCTGGGCCGCGTTCTCGCGCACGCCTGAGGTGGCACGCGTCTCGTCGATCTTCAGCAGCAGCTGCCCCGCCTCGACCACCGCACCCTCGCGCACCAGGATCTCGGAGACCACCCCGCCATCGAGCGACTGCACCACCTGAAGCTGGCGCGAGGGGACCACGCGGCCCTCGCCACGGGTGACCTCGTCGACCTCGGCCAGCGCAGCCCACAGCAGCAGCACGGCCGCCACGCCGACGGCCACCTGGACGATGCGCCGCGCCCGCACCGTGGCCTGGCGGCTCATCACCGCTTCGGCCTCGGCCTCGAAAGGAGCGAAGCCGGCCGGATCGAGGGCCGCTGCGGGGTGTGCGGGCTGGGTGTCGTGCTTCATGCGGCCTTCGCCACCTTGCCGGCCTGCAAGGCTTCGAGGATTCGGTCTCGCGGGCCGTCGGCCACGATGCGCCCCTGGTCGACCACGATCACGCGGTCCACCAGCGCCAGCAGCGAGGTGCGGTGGGTCACCAGGACCACGGTGCGACCGGCTGCGAAGGCCTGCAGCTTCTGCGTGATCTGGCCCTCGCTGGAGAAGTCCATCGCGCTGGTCGGCTCGTCCAGCAGCAGGATGGGCGCCTCGTGCAGCACAGCGCGGGCAATGCCCACGGCCTGGCGCTGACCGCCCGACAAGGTCTCGCCGCGCTCGCCCACCGCGAGTCCGAAGCCGCGCGGGTGCCGGTTGATGAAATCGGACAGGCCGGCGATCTCGGCGGCAGCCACCACGGCGGCGTCGTCGGCATGCGGCACGCCGAAGGCGATGTTCTCGCGCAGCGTCCCGTGGAAGAGCAGCACGTCCTGCGACACGCAGCCCAGGTTGCGGCGCACATCGGCCGGGTCGAGCTGTCGCAGGTCGATGCCATCGAGCAGCACCGCGCCCCGGTCTGGCGAATAGAGCCCCTGGATGAGCCGCTGCACGGTGGACTTGCCCGAGCCGACGCGGCCGATGAGCGCCACGTGTTCGCCCGCGGCGATGCGAAAGCTCACGCCATCCAGTGCCGCGTCGGGACGACCCGGGTAGCTGAAGGCGACGTCCCGGAACTCGATGTCGCCCCGCAGCGATGGCCGCTGGATCCGGGTGTCTGCCGAGCGTTCGACGGGCCGCTGCATCACGGCCTCCAGCGCCGCCAGGGCGGTGCGCGCGCCCTGGTACTGCAGCAGCAGGCCGACGATCTGCCCGGCGGGCGCGAGCGCACGGGAGGCGAGCATCGAAGCCGCGATGAGCGCGCCCATGGTGAGCTGCCGGTCGGCGATGAGGTAAACGCCGATGATCACGATGACCACCGACACCGCCTGGGCGATGCCGCTGGTCGAGTAAAGCGCGCTGTTGGACAGCGAGCGCATGCGCACCTGGGTCGAGGCAAGGAAGGCATTGGTCTGCTCCCACTTCGACTGCACGCGGTGCTCCGCGCCCTGGCTCTTGATCGTCTCGATGCCGGTGAGGGCCTCCACCAGGGTCGCGTTGCGCTGGGCTCCGGCCCGCCAGGTGCTCTCCGACAGCGCGTGCAGCCGCGCCTGCAGCAGCCAGCCGCTGAGCACGATCAGGCCGAAGGCGACGACCACCGGAACGGCCAGCCAGGGCGCGATCCACACCATGACCGCCAGGAACAGCAGCGCGAAGGGCAGGTCGATCAGCGCGGTGACCGTGCCCGACGCGGCCAGGTCGCGCACCTGCTCGAAGCCCCTGAGGTTGGCGGCGAACGAACCCACCGATTCCGGCCGATCGGCCAGCCGCATGCCCAGCACCCGCTCCATCAGCACCGACGACAGCCGCACGTCGATGCGGGCACCGGCCTCGTCGACGAAGCGGCTGCGCAGCCGGCGCAGCCAGACGTCGGCCAGCAGCACCAGGGCCACGCCGATGGACAGGGCCCACAGGGTCTCCACCGCATGGTTGGGCACGACCCGGTCGTACACGTTCATCGTGAACACGGGCAGTGCCAGCGCGAAGAGGTTCACCAGCAGCGCGGCCCACAGCACGTCCCGATAGACGAGCCGCTGGGCCAGCAGTGCGCCCCAGAACCAGTGGCCCTCGCCGCCCGGCTGCGCCCGCACCGCCGGCGTGCGGCTGTCCAGCAGCAGTCGAGGGCGTGCGAAGACGACCACGCCGGCGTAGCGGTCGGCCAGTTCCTGGGCCGACAAGCGGACTTCGGCCTGCCCGCTCTCGGGCAGCAGCAGCACGCACTCGCCGCTTCGGGAATCCCGGCGGACGAGCACCGCCGCGCGCCGCCCGGTGAAGACGAGCACTGCGGGCAGCAGGGCGGGTTCGATCCGTTCGATGGCCAGACGCTGGACCCGGCTGGCCAGGCCGGCCCGCGCGGCGGCCCGCTCGAAGAGGTCCAGCGGCAGGCCCACCGCCGGGTCGACGGGCAGCCCCGAGGCCAGCGAGGCTCGGGTGGCGGGGCGGCCGTGCAGCCGGCAGATCTCCACCAGGCAGTCCAGCAGCGGGTCCGGCTGGATCAGGTCTTCGCGCATCCGGTGGGAAGGGGCAGGCGGTGGCATGGGCATCAGGCGCGTCAGCGCTCGGGCCGGACAGGGAAGGTGAGGCGGCACCCCACGGCGAGCGCCGCGGCGCGACCGCGCCGTCCGGTCAGTGGATATCGGCGCAGTGCAGCGCGAATTGACCGCTGCTTCTGTCTTCGAAGTAGCGTTCCAGCGTTTCGCGCACCGTCCGGAAGGCCAGTTGCTCCCACGGCAGCTCGTCCTGGGTGAACAGGCGCGCCTCGATCGTCTCGGGGCCGGGTTCGAAGCGGGTGTCGAGCAGCCGGGCGCGATAGAAGAAGTGCACCTGGCCCGCACGCACCACGTTCAGCACCGTGTAGAGCCCCTGCATCTCCACCCGCGCGCCGGCCTCCTCGATCGTTTCGCGCAGCGCGCCGGCTTCGAGCGTCTCGCCCAGCTCCATGAAGCCGGCAGGCAGCGTCCACAAGCCGAAGCGGGGCTCGATGTTGCGCCGGCACAGCAGCACCCGGTCTTCCCAGACGGGCAGCGTGCCCACCACGTTCAGCGGGTTCTCGTAGTGGACGTTGCCGCAGGCGGTGCACACCGCCCGCTCGCGGTTGTCGTCGTCGGGCATGCGGTAGGCCACCGGGGCCCCGCAGACCTTGCAGTGGCGAAAGCTGCGGGCGTTGAGCATCGCACCAGTGTAGTGGGCCGCTGCGGCGCCCTGCGCGGCCCACGGCGTCTGTGGCAGCGGGCATGGCAACATCCCGGGCGGTAGGCGGCTGCCAGCGGCGCCCGCCCTTCAAGCCCCTTCACCTGCCCCCCGGACTTGCGCCATGCAGCTGCACAACTACTTCCGTTCGTCTGCTTCCTACCGGGTGCGCATCGCGCTGGCGCTCAAGGGCCTGGACTACGACTACATCCCGGTCCATCTCGGCCGCAGCGATCACCTGGAGCCAGCCTTCGGTGCCATCACCCCCGCCCGACTGGTTCCAGTGCTGCAGGACGATGACCTGCTGCTCACCCAGTCCATGGCCATCATCGAGTACCTGGACGAGACCCGACCCGAGCCGCCCTTGCTGCCGCGCGACGCAGCCGGCCGGGCACGGGTTCGAGCCATCGCCCAGGACATCGCCTGCGAGATCCATCCGATCAACAACCTGCGGGTGCTGCGCTTCCTGGTCCACGACCTGAAGCTGTCGGAAGACGACAAGAACCGCTGGTACCGACACTGGGTGGAGACCGGCCTGGAAGTGGTGGAGGCGCGGCTCAGCGCGGGAGGCCACACCGGCCGCTTCTGCCACGGCGACACGCCGACGATGGCCGACTGCGTGCTGGTACCCCAGATCGCCAACGCCCAGCGTTTCGACTGCCGGCTGGACCACGTGCCCACCGTGATGCGCATCCACGCGGCCTGCATGGAGCTGCCGGCCTTCTCCGAGACGGCGCCGGCCCGCTGCCCGGATGCCACCGGATGAACCTGATCGCCGGCAAGGCCGCAGGCTGGGTGGCGGCCCACACGCTGGGCCCGGGTGTGGTGGCTGGCATGAGCACCCGCCAGGGTGGGGTCAGCCAGCCGCCCTTCGATGCCTGGAACCTGCGTCCCTGGCAGTTGCCCGCGGCGCCCGCCGATGACCCCGCCTGCGTGATCGAGAACCACCGGCGCCTCCAGGCGATCCTGGGCGGCGAGCCGGTGTGGTTGCAGCAGGTGCATGGGAGCGACTGCATCCGTTTGCGCGCAGAGGCGAGCCGCCCTGGCACTGGCGCTGGCGATGGGGCGCATCCGGTGGCCGACGCCAGCCTCACCACGGAGCCCGGGTTGGTGTGCGCCGTTCTGGTGGCCGATTGCCTGCCGGTGCTGTTTGCCGCCGGCTCGGGACGCGCGCGCGCCGTGGCGGCGGCCCATGCCGGCTGGCGCGGCCTCGCCGGGGGCGTGCTGGAACGCACGGTGGCCGAACTCTGCGAGGCCGCCGGCTGCGGGCCGGCAGAGCTGCGGGCCTGGATGGGCGCCTGCATCGGTGCCCAGGCTTTCGAGGTGGGTGCCGAGGTGCTCGACGCCTTCGGGGCGGTGGCCAAGGCGGCGGGGGCGCAAACCCGGCCCGGGGGCGAAAGCACTTCAGCCGGGAGCGAGCCGGCGACCGGCGTTCAAGGCTGCTTCCGGTGGTCGCCCCGACCCGACGGCAGCGCCCGATGGCGTGCCGACCTTCGGACACTGGCCCGACTGCGGCTGCAGTCCATCGGCCTTCGACCTGCCGCGATCGGCGGGCTCGAAGCCTGCACCTTCAGCGAGCCGTCACGCTTCTTTTCCTATCGGCGCGACGGCCTGACCGGCCGCATGGCGGCCTGCATCCGCCTCGCCGGCCCCGGCGAGCCCTGAACCCGCCGAGCCCGTCGGGGCGTCGACCGCCGCCGCAGGACCGCCTCCATCACCCGCGGCAACCTGCGCCGCCGGTGGCGTGGCAGCGGCAGCGGCAGCGGCGTCTGCGGCCGCCGCGGCCTCCTCGGCAGCCTGGGCCGCCCGTCGGGCTTGGCGCCGACCGGGGGTGCCCATCACATACAGGACGATGGACAGCGGCAGCATCCCGTACAGGACGAAGGTGAAGAAGGCGCCCAGCACCGTTCCGTTGGGGGCCATCGCCTCGGCGATGGCCATCATCAGCACGACATAGATCCAGGCGATCGCGACGAGGTACATGCAAGCTGCCTTCAGGGGACGGGGTCGGGCGCCTGACCGGCGGGGCATTGCCGCAACGGTTCAAGCTTCGGTAAGGGAGCCAGCCCACAATCGCCAAAAACCACCGGTGCTCCTGTCACTCAAGTGACAATGCGCCGGGCTGCGGTGGGCCGGGTGTTCCGAACCCAGAGCCCGCAATGTATCGGCCTGAACGGAGACTCGCCCAAGTGCCCACACGCAAGAGCCCGGCCCACCGCCCCACCGCCCCGTCCGCCAAGGCCGGGCCAGCCGAATCAGCTTCGGCAAGCGCTGCCGGCGTGCCGCCGCCGTCGTCGTCGGACGCACCGGACGCCTTGCTGAAGGCCTTCGCAGGCCCGGCCGGCGATCTCTTCAAGAGCCTGACGGCGGTGAAGCTCCCGCTCGACGAACTGCAGCACCTGCAGCAGCAGTACGTGCAGGGCGCCAGCGAACTGTGGAACCAGAGCCTGCGGGCCTTGCCCGGCACCGGGGCTGGTGAGGCGGCCGCGCCGGCCCCTGCGCCGGTCTTGAACGACCGGCGCTTCAGCAACGAGGAATGGGCCCGCAACCCGGCGGCCGCCTACATGGCGCAGATGTACCTGCTCAACGCCCGCACCTTGATGCAGATGGCCGACAGCCTGCAGGGCGACGCGAAGACGCGCGCACGGGTGCGCTTCGCCGTCCAGCAGTGGGTCGATGCGTCTGCCCCCAGCAACTTCCTGGCCCTCAATCCCGAAGCCCAGCGCAAGGCGCTGGACACCGGCGGCGAGAGCATCGCGCGGGGTTTGCAGCAGCTGGTGCACGACCTCCGGCAGGGCCACGTCTCGCAGACCGACGAATCGCTGTTCGAGGTCGGCCGCAACGTCGCCACCACCGAAGGGTCGGTGGTCTTCGAGAACGAGCTCTTCCAGCTGCTGGAGTACAAGCCGCTGACGCCCAAGGTCTACGAGAAGCCCTTCCTGCTGGTGCCGCCCTGCATCAACAAGTACTACATCCTCGACCTGCAGCCTGACAACTCGGTGATCCGCTATGCGGTGGAGCAGGGGCACCGCGTCTTCGTGATGAGCTGGCGCAATGCGGACGACAGCATGGCCCGACTGGGCTGGGACGACTACATCGAGACGGCCGTGATCCGCGCCATCGAGGTCGTTCAGGAGATCACCGGCTGCGAAGGGCAGGACGAGAGCGTGAACACGCTGGGCTTCTGCGTGGGCGGCACGCTGCTGGCCACCGCGCTGGCGGTGCTGGCCGCCCGCGGGCGGCATCCTGCGGCCAGCCTCACGCTGCTGACGGCCTTCCTCGACTTCACCGACACCGGCGTGCTGGACATCTTCATCGACGAAGCCGCGGTGCGGATGCGCGAGATGACCATCGGCGCGGCCAGCCCGACCGGCGGGGGGCTGCTCAAGGGCAGCGAACTCGCCTCCACCTTCAGCTTCCTGCGCCCGAACGACCTGGTCTGGAACTACGTGGTCGGCAACTACCTCAAGGGCGAAACGCCGCCGCCCTTCGACCTGCTGTTCTGGAACAGCGACAGCACCAACCTGCCCGGGCCGATGTACTGCTGGTACCTGCGCAACACCTACCTGGAGAACAAGCTGGTCCAGGCGGGGCAGGCGGTGGTGTGCGGCGAGCGGGTCGACCTGGGCAGCATCCGCGCGCCCGCCTACCTCTACGGCTCGAGGGAAGACCACATCGTGCCCTGGACGGGCGCCTACCGTTCCACCCAGGTGCTCAAGGGGAACAAGCGCTTCGTGCTGGGGGCCTCGGGCCACATCGCCGGCGTGATCAACCCGCCGGCCAAGAAGAAGCGCAGCCACTGGGTGTCCACCGGCAACAGCCTGCCGGCCGATCCGCAGGCCTGGTTCGATGCCGCCCGCGAACAGCCGGGCAGCTGGTGGCCGGACTGGGCAGCCTGGCTGGCCAGCCACGCCGGTCGTCAGATTCCTGCGCCCCGTCAGCCCGGAAACCGCGCCCATCCGGCGTTGGCGCCGGCCCCGGGCAGCTATGTGAAGGTCAAGGCCTGAACTTCAGGTCCGGGCCATCGGAGCGGGCCTGCCCCCTGCGCTCCGGCGAACTACCCACCACCCCCAGGAGAGAGACATGACCCAGAAAGTAGCCTACGTCACCGGCGGCATGGGCGGCATCGGCACCGCCATCTGCCAGCGCCTGCACAAGGAGGGCTTCAAGGTGATCGCCGGCTGCGGTCCGAGCCGTGACTTCGCCAAGTGGCTGGATGAGCAGAAGGCGCTGGGCTACTCCTTCCATGCGTCGGTGGGCAACGTGGCCGACTGGCAGAGCACGGTGGACGCCTTCACCAAGGCCACGCAGGAGCACGGCAGCATCGACGTGCTGGTGAACAACGCGGGCATCACCCGCGACCGCATGTTCCTGAAGATGACCCCGGACGACTGGAAGGCCGTCATCGACACCAACCTGAACAGCATGTTCAACGTCACCAAGCAGGTGGTGCCGGGCATGGTGGAGAAGGGCTGGGGCCGCATCATCCAGATCAGCTCGGTCAACGGCGAGAAGGGCCAGGCGGGTCAGACCAACTATTCGGCGGCCAAGGCCGGCATGCACGGCTTCACGATGGCGCTGGCGCAGGAAGTGGCGTCCAAGGGCGTGACGGTGAACACCGTGAGCCCGGGCTACATCGGCACCGACATGGTCCGTGCCATCAAGCCCGAGGTGCTGGAGAAGATCGTCGCCACCATCCCGGTCAAGCGCCTGGGCACGCCCGAGGAAATCGGCTCCGTCGTGGCCTGGCTGGCCGGCCCCGACTCCGGCTTCACCACCGGCGCCGACTTCAGCTGCAACGGCGGCCTGCACATGGGGTGACCGTGGACGCGCAAGAGCCCATGCGGGCTCTTGCGCGCCTCGGTCACGGGCCTGGCGTCCCGCCAGGCCCTGGGGTGCCGTGACAGGTGGACGACCGCAAGAGCCCCTGCGGGCTCGGTTGAACTTCTGGGTCCGCTCGGTCTCTGAACGCCATGCCGCCCAAGCCTCCCTCCACTTTCCCGATGTCTCTGCGGCCTCTTCAGCGGGTCGCTTTCGTCCTGGCCTTGCTGTTGCCGGTGTGGCTGGCAGGCGTCCAGGCCGCTCCTGCGGTCGCGCCGGAGCCCTCCGATCGACCGCTGGCCGCCGCGCCGATGGCTGCACCGGCCGATGTCGAGGTGCTCGATTTCGAGTGGACCGACACGGCCCGGCAGCGCGACGTTCCGGCCCGGCTCTACTGGCCTGCGGGCGCGGCGTCGTCCCCGGTGCGGGTGCCCTTGATCGTGTTCTCGCATGGGCTGGGGGGCTCGCGCTTCGGCTACAGCCACCTCGGGCGGCATTGGGCGGCACAGGGCTATGCCAGCCTGCACCTGCAGCACAAGGGAAGCGACCGTGCCGTCTGGACCCAGGGCGTGCTCGATCTCGTCACCAACCTCCAGGCGGCCGCCAGCGAAGGCAATGCCATCGCCCGCGCCCAGGACGTGAGCTTCGGCATCACTCGGGTGCTGGCCGAGCCTCGGGTGGGCCAGCGCATCGACGGCCGGCGCATCGCCGTGGCCGGGCATTCCTACGGTGCGAACACCGCCCTGCTCGTGGCGGGCGCCACGGTGGTGCGGGAGGTCGATGGTGAACGTCGCGACGTCAATCTGCGTGATGAGCGGGTTCGCGCCGCGGTTCTGCTGTCCACGCCGCCCTTCTATGGCGAAGGCGACCCCCGCTCCATCCTGAGCGGCATCCGTGTGCCCACCTTGCACGTCACCGGCACCGAGGACGTCATCCGCATTCCGGGCTACCGCTCTGACCCGTCGGACCGGGTGCGGGTGTTCGATGCCATGCCTGCCGGTCCGGGTGCGCCGGTCCATGCGCTCGCGGTGTTCGCCGGAGGCACGCATTCCATCTTCACCGACCGGACCGACCGTGCCGGGCCGGAGCTCAACCGCAGCGTCAAGGCCGCCACGCGCGAGCTGACCACCGAATTCTTCCGGGTGGTCTTCGACGGTGAGCCGGCCGAGCGGGTGACGGCCTGGCTCCGCTCCAGGGGCGACCAGCTGGCGCGCGGCAGCCTGGTGCCGGGGTGGATCGTCGAGCGCTGACGGCGCTCAACGCTGGAGCGGCTCGGTCGACCGCTGCTGCAGCCAGCGGGCGATGTCGGCCAGAGGCAGCACCTCCTGCGCCGCACCGAGCTTGATCGCCTCGCGCGGCATGCCGAAGACCACGCAGCTGGCCTCGTCCTGAGCGGCCGTCCGGGCCTGGGCGCGCTGCATCTCCAGAAGACCCCGGGCCCCGTCGTCGCCCATGCCGGTGAGGATGACGCCGATGGCGTTGCGCCCCGCGCACTGCGCCACCGATCGGAAGAGCACATCCACCGACGGCTTGTGCCGGTTCACCAGCGGCCCGTCGCTGACCTCGACGTGGTACTGAGCGCCGCTTCGCACCAGTTTCATGTGGCGCCCGCCCGGAGCGATGAGCACCCGGCCGTCGATCACCCGGTCGCCGTCGCGGGCCTCGGCCACCTCCATGGCGGTCAGCGTGTTCAGCCGCTCGGCGAAGGCCTGGGTGAAGCGTTCGGGCATGTGCTGCACGATGACGATGCCCGCCGTGGTGCGGGGCAGGGCGGTCAGGATGGACTCCAGCGTCTGCACGCCGCCGGTGGACGCGCCGATGGCGATCACCCGGTGCGTGGTCTGTGCCAGAGCCGAGGGCAGCGGCATGGCCGGCCGGGGCAGGGTCTTGCCCGGGACGACCGCCTCGGGCAGGGGTGGCCGGCGGGGGGGCATCGCGGAAAGCCTCGCCCTCGCCGCGGCCTTCACCGCGTCGACCAGGCCATTGCTGCGGTCTTCCAGGAAGGACTTCAGTCCGAGCTTGGGCTTGGTGACGAAGCCCACCGCGCCCGCCGCCATGGCCTGCATGGTGGTCTCGCAGCCGGCCTCGGTGAGCGTGCTGCACATCACCACCGGCGTGGGCCGCTCGGCCATCAGCTTGTGCAGGAAGCTGATGCCGTCCATGCGGGGCATCTCCACGTCCAGCACGATCACGTCGGGCCAGTCGGCCTGCAGCTTGGGCCAGGCGAACAGTGGGTCGGAGGCGGTGATGCTGACCTCGATGCCGCCGCGCTCGAGCAGTTCGGCCAGGTGCTTGCGGACGATGGCGGAGTCGTCGATCAGCGCTGCGCGGATGGCCATGTCGGGTCCGGATCCTGGGTGTCGAGCGGGCCGGTCAGGGCGCCGTGCCTCGACGGCAATGGACTTCGCCCGAACTCAGCGTGAGCGTGATGGTCCGCGGCACGTGGTCGCCCACGTCCACCCCATCGAGCGTGAAGCCGTGCTGGTCGATCAGAGACCAGCCCTTCTCGATGTTGCGTTCGCCCACGTTGAACTTGATGCCGCTGGCCTCGGCCATCGTGTCCGCGCCGCCGTACAGGTGGGCGGTGAAGTCGGCGCAGGACAGGCCCTGGGCGCGGATCGCCTGCACCAGCGCGGCGACCGCCTCGTCGCCATATCGGCCGTCGGCCGGCTCGGCGCCGCTGCGCTGGCGTTGCGGCAGCAGGAAGTGGCACATGCCGCCGATGCGTCGCCGCGGGTGCCACAGCGTCACCGCGACGCAGGAACCCAGCAGGGTGCGGATCTGGCCGGGCTCGGAGCCGAAATGCAGTTCGCCCGGCATCAGCATCAAGAGGGCGCCCGGCTGGGCGCGAGCCCATCCGCGCACGTTCGGGGCCGATCGCGATGCGGGACTCGCTGGCGCGGCGGCACCTGCACCCGGCGGCGCCTTCGCACCGGGGCGAAGGGGTGCAGGGCGGGTGACGCCCACGGCCGCACCGATGCGATCGGCCAGGCCCTGCGTCTTGCGCTCAGGCGTGGACATAGACGGCCGGTGCGATGGGCCGCACCGGCAGGTCCAGGTTGCTCAGGGACTCGGCGTGCCCGGTGTAGAGCACCCCGTGCGGCGCCAGCCGGCCCAGCACCCGGCGAACGATCTGCGCCTTGGCTTCGGGGTCGAAGTAGATGAGCACGTTGCGCAGCCAGATGGCGTCGAAGGGGCCCATCGCCGAAGGGATGGGCTGCATCAGGTTCAGCGTCTCGAAGCGGGTGCGCTGGCGCAGGCGGCGGTCGATGAGCAGCATGCCCTCGTAGTCGCCGGTGCCCTTGAGGCACCAGCGCTTGAGCAGCGCCGGCGTGATGCCGTCGGTGCGGTGCAGCGAATACAGGCCGCGCCGTGCATGCTCGACCATGGCGGTGGAAAGGTCGGTCCCGAGGATGTCCCATTCCACCCCCGCACCTGCGCCTGCGGAGGCCACGCCCAGGCGCTCGGCCATCACCATGGCCAGGCTGTAGATTTCCTCGCCGCTGGAGCTCGCCCCGCTCCACACCTGCCAGCGCCGGCGAGGATGCTCGGCCAGCCACCGGGCGAAGTGCTCGAAGTGGTCGGCCTCGCGGAAAAAGTAGGTCTCGTTGGTCGTCAGCCGGTCGATGACCTGAACCCGGTGGGTGTCGGCGAGGTCGCCGCCGTCCAGCCGTTCGACATAGCGGTCCAGGTTGTCTTCGCCGGCCTCCAGCGCGAGCTTCTGCAACCGGCTGACCACCAGCGCGTGCTTGGCCGGCGTCAACCGGATGCCGCTGACCTGCTCGAAGAGCTTGCTGATGCGCTCGAAACCCCGGGGCGACAGGCTGTTGCCAGTGCTGGCCGATGCCGGCTTGCGCCCGGCGGCGGCGCTTCGGGCGCGATCCGGGGCGCGGTTCAGGGTGATCATGGGTCAGCCCGCGTGGGAAGCGATGAGCTCTGCCAGCTCGGGCTGGGCCAGCACGCGGTCGATCTCCAGCAGGTGCACCGGTTGACGATCGAGCTGAAGGATGCCCCGCAGGAAGTCCGCGGGCACCGGCGTGCCCAGCGGCGGAACCGCGCTGACGGCGTCGGGCGCGATGTCGGCCACCTCATACACCGCATCCACCAGCAGGCCCATGGTGGCCGCGCCGTAGTCTTCGGAGCCGGCGAGCTCGACCACCACGATGCAGGACCGGCGGCCCAGCACCACCGGCCGGTCGGCCAGGCGTTCGCCGAGGTCGACCACGGGCACGACGGCGCCGCGCAGGTTCATCACGCCGCGGACCACGGCGGGCGTCCGCGGCATGGTTGTCAGGCGACCCACCTGCAGGATCTCCTTGACCCGCTCGATGGGAACGGCGCAGACATGGTCGGCCACGCTCAGGCGAAGCCACTGCTGGTGGACGCCAGAGCCGGCGTCCGCGGGGGACGGTTCAATCGAGGAAGGCGCGACGGAATTCATTCGACAGGTCCGGTGATGGAGCGAGTCAGGGGCGGTGTCAGAAGGAGGTGAAGGCGGTCTCGTCCACCGGCGCCTCGCCCCGCGCGACCCGCACCGGTCCGCTGCTCGCCGCGCCAGTGGCCGCCTTGCGAGGCGATGCGCCGGACGGGCGCTGGTCTGCCGTCGCACGGGACGACGGCGAAGCCGGGCGCGACACCGCACGCGGCGCGAGCGTGGCCCGGGCGGGCGGTGCTGCGGCGGTGGGTCGCTGCGACATCTCCTCGCCCGCCAGGTGGAAGAAGGCCATCAGCTCCTGCAGTTGGCTGGCCTGGGCGGAGAGTTCCTCGGCGGTGGCGCTGAGCTCTTCGGAGGCCGAGGCGGTCTGCTGGGTGGCGGTGGACAGGTGGCCCATG
>JAIYCR010000099.1 GCA_027487905.1 Rubrivivax sp.
ACGCCGCGGCGCGCGACCTTGCGCAACGGTTCGCGGTCGAGAAGCCGGTCGTCCAGACCGGGGTTGCGAGCCAGGAGGCCTACAAGCTCTTTGCCGGCATGAACCCGGAAACCCTGGCCATCTTCGGGGACCACGCCGGCCTGTCGGCCGAGGACAAGCCGCTCTTTGAGCAGTACATCAAGCTCGCGGCCAGCAACCGCAGCGCCCTGAAGCGGCTGGTCAAGCGCAAGGGCATCGCGGGCTACAGCGAGGACGTGTCGCGCGTGCTGTCCGCGTTCGTGCTGTCCAACGCTCGAGCTACATCGGCGGCGCTGAACTTCGAGGCCATTGACCGCGCCGTGGACGAGGTTCCCAAGGCCATGGGCGACGTGCGGGACGAGGCGCAGCGCCTGCGCGACTATGTGCGCAACCCGACCGAGGAGGCGCAGCGCGTGCGGGGCCTGCTGTTCCTGCACTTCATCGGCGGGAGCATCGCGTCTGCGGCGGTCAACCTGACGCAGCCGCTGACGATGACCTTCCCCTACCTGTCGCAGTTCGGTGGGCCGGCCAAGGCGGCGAAGGTCATGGCTGCGGCCATCAAGGAGGCCACGGCCGGGAAGGTCAAGGACCCGGCGCTGTCGCAGGCGCTGGCCAGGGCCGAAGCCGACGGCGTGGTCAGCCCGAGCGAGGTTCATCAGCTGCAGGCTGAATCGACGCGCAACCTCGGCAACCACCCGCTGCTGCGCAAGGGCACGTTCCTGTGGGGCTCGCTCTTCCAACTCGCCGAGCAGTTCAACCGGCGCTCGACCTTCATCGCCGCCTGGCGCATGGCGGTCGAGCGTGGCGAGCGCGACCCGTTCGGCTTCGCCGAGAAGGCCGTGATCGAGACGCAGGGCGTCTACAACAAGGGGTCACGCCCGAACTGGGCGCGCGGCGCGGTCGGCGCAACGCTCTTCACCTTCAAGCAGTTCAGCGTGGCCTACATGGAGTGGCTGGTGCGGCTGCCGCCGCGCGAGCGCGTCCTGGCGCTGGGCGTGCTGCTGATGCTGGGCGGCCTGCAGGGGCTGCCCTTCATGGACGACCTCGACGACGTGATCGACGCCGTTGGGCAGCGCGTGCTCGGGCGCGACTGGAACGCCGAGGCGATGAAGCGCAAGGCCATCGCTTCTGTGGCCGGCGACGCCGTGGCCGACTTCGCCATGCGCGGGGTCTCCACCATCGGCATCCCGATGGACGTGGCCGGCCGCCTGGGCATGGGCGACCTGCTGCCCGGCACCGGCCTGCTGCGCAAGGACAACACGTCGCCCGAGAAGAGCGTGGCCGAAATCGGCGGCGCGTTCGGCGGCCTCGCCAAGGCCTACCTGGGCGCGGCCGGCGCGCTGGCGGAGGGCGATGTGCTGCGCGCGGCGCAGACTGCGGCACCGGTCGCCGTCGGCAACGCCCTGAAGGGCCTGGACATGGCCGCCACCGGTGTCTTCCGGGACACCCGGGGCCGGACGGTCATGGAAACCACCGCCGTGGACGCGGCGGTCAAGGCCATCGGTTTCCAGCCAGCGAACGTCGCGGCCACCCAGCGCGCGACCGGCAACGTGCAGCAGCGGATTGCGCTGGCCCGCACGGTCGAGGGCGAGATTGCATCGGCCTGGGCCGAGGCGGTCTTCCGCGAAGATCCAGACGGCGTGGCTGCGGCACGCAAGAGGCTGCTGGACTGGAACCGCAACAACCCCGACAGTCGCATCGCCATCAACATGCCGCAGATTCTTCGCCGGGTGCGCGCGATGCGCATGGGCAAGGACCAGCGCATCATCGACGCTGCGCCGCGCGAGATGCGGGGCGCGGTGCGCGAGGAACTTGAGGGGGCGAAGTAGCAGCGGAGAAGCACGGCTGTAGGTGATTGATGCGCAAGGGCGCTACCGCCTTGCAAATCCGTCCAGGCCGGTTCGACTCCGGGTCGCGCCTCCAGCCCCCCCCAGGCGAGCCCCCTCCGGGCTCCTCAGCCCAGGCCGTCGTACAACTGGGCGTAGGCCTGCGTCAGCGGGTGGTTCGCCTCCAGGTGGATCAGCGGCAGCGAGCGTTCGTGGCTTTCCCGAACCTTCACGCTCGAGCCCAGGTAGGGCTGCAGAACCGGCAGGCCTTCGTCGATCAGCTCCTGCACCAGCCGCTGCGGCAGGCTCGCGCGGGCCTGGAACTGGTTGACGACGATGCCCTCGACCTTGAGATCCTCGTTGTGGTCGGCCTGCAGTTCGGCCACGTTCTGCATCAGCTCGTAGAGCGCCGCGCGGCTGAAGGCGTCGCAGTCGAAGGGGATGAGGCAGGCGTGCGCAGCGATGAGCGCCGAGCGGGTGTAGAAGTTCAGGGCAGGGGGGGTGTCGATCCACACCTCGTCGTAGTCCTCGGCCAGGGCTTCCAGGGCGCGCCGCAGCTTGTACACCTTGGCCCGGCTTTCGAGCTTGCCGTGCAGCTCGTCCAGCGCCGCGGAGCCGGGCATCAGGTGCAGGCCCTCGAAGGGCGTCTCAACGATAAACTCCACCGGCTTGTGCTCGCGCACGCTGAACTTCAGCGATTCCTCGAAGAAGGCGGCGCTGCCGGTGCCTTCCGGGCACTCCGCGTCGCCCAGCAGGTAGCGGCTGGCATTGCCCTGGCGGTCCAGGTCGACCACCAGCACCCGCTGGCCGCGGGATGCCGCGATGGCGGCCAGGTTGACGGTGATGGTGCTCTTGCCGACCCCGCCCTTCTGGTTGAAAACGACTCGTCGCACGGCTGTCCTCCCCGGTGAAGCCCGCATTGTGCGGTGCATCATGCCGAGCATCCCTGACAAGGGCTCGGCGCAGGACGCCCGCTACCATCGCGGCATGAGCACTTCTTCCACCAACGCCGACCCGCAGGAACTGGCCAAGTTCAGCGAACTCGCCCACAAGTGGTGGGACCCGGAAAGCGAATTCAGGCCCCTGCACCAGATCAACCCGCTGCGGCTGGAATGGATAGACCAGCGGGCTGGCGTGGCGGGAAAGCGCGCGCTGGACGTGGGCTGCGGCGGCGGCATCCTGGCCGACGCCATGGCGCGGCGGGGTGCGAAGGTGCTGGGCATCGACCTGGCCAGCAAGCCGCTGAAGGTGGCGATGCTGCATGCGCTGGAGGCGCAGACGCCCAATGTCGAATACCGCGAGGTGGCCACCGAGGCGCTGGCGGCCGAGCAGCCCGGCAGCTTCGACATCGTCACCTGCATGGAGATGCTCGAGCACGTGCCCGACCCGTCGGCCATCGTCCGTGCCTGTGCCACGCTGGCGCGCCCCGGGGGCTGGGTCTTCTTCTCCACGCTCAACCGCAACCCCAAGTCCTTTCTCTTCGCCATCGTCGGCGCCGAGTACGTGCTGCGCCTGCTGCCCCGTGGCACGCACGAATACGCGAAGTTCATCCGCCCGAGCGAGCTGGCGCACTGGGCGCGCGAGGCCGGGCTGGAGCTGGCCGATACCAGCGGGCTTGAATACAACCCGCTGACCCGGCGCTACTGGCTGTCCGGCGACACCAGCGTGAACTACATGATCGGCTGCCGCAAGCCGGCCTGAACGCGCTGTCCGCCCCCGTACCGCAGCGCCCCCAGCCTGCCTCCACATGGACCTTCCCATCGGCCGACCGAACAGCGCCCGCGCAGGTGCACCGACATCGTTCGGACCCGCCAGCGTCGACCTGGTGCTCTTCGATCTGGACGGCACGCTCGTCGACAGTGCGCCGGACCTCGCCGGTGCCTTGAACGACCTGCGCGCGGAGCTCTCGCTGGCCGCCGTTCCCTACGAGCGGCTGCGCCCTCGGGTGGGCACTGGCGCTCGGGGCATGCTGGGTGCAGGCCTGGACGTGCACCCGGGCGATGAGGCCTTCGAGACGCTGCGCGAGCGCTTCCTGAACCTGTACGAGCAGCGCATGACCCGGCTCACCCGGCCCTTCGATGCGGTGCAGCGCCTGCTCGGCGGCCTCGAGCGCAAGGGCCTGCGCTGGGGCATCGTGACCAACAAGGCGGAGCGCTTCGCGCTGCCGCTGGTGGCCGCACTGGGCCTGGACCTGCGCGCCGCCGCCGTTGTGGCGGGGGACACCACGCCGCATGCCAAGCCGCACCCGGCCCCGCTGCTGGAGGCCGCCCGGCGCGCAGGCGTCCTGCCCGTTCGATGTGTCTACGTCGGAGACGACCTGCGCGATGTCCAGGCCGGGCGCGCCGCCGGCATGTCCACCGTGGCCGCGGCCTGGGGCTACCTGGGCGAAGGCGAGCCGATCGAGCGCTGGGAGGCCGATCTTGTCCTCCACGCCCCCGAAGGCCTCTTGCAATGGCTCGATCGGGACTAAACTAGGGTTCTCTGGGGTCGACCTGGCTTCGACGTGGGTGCGGAGTCGGTTCAGGGCATGCCGAGCACCAGTTCGCTCGTAAATCCACTGGAAACAAAGTAACTGCGAACGACGAACGTTTCGCCCTCGCCGCTTAAACACCGGTGAGCATCGCAACAGTTGGCCGATGGGCTGGGTCTAACGGGTCAAACCGAAGGGCTGCGATGTCATTCACATCGGCTGGTCTGCCGCCGGGTCACTCGGTGCTGGACGAGATCAAGTGACTGGTTGCTCCCGCAGCGTGCGCCTGCGCGGCGGGGGGGATGAGATCCAAATCAGAGCGCTACGCATGTAGAACTGGCCGGCAAAGGCTTGCGGACGGGGGTTCGATTCCCCCCGGCTCCACCACTATTGAAGCCCCAACTGTTCTCAGTTGGGGCTTTTTCTCGTCTGTTGCCGACAGTTCCCGCGTGTTTGCGCGGGTTCATGCGGACACCTGCGGACTTCGCCGGTTGCCTGTCTGGCCCGTTCTCGGCCGCTTTTCGCTCTCTCCTGGCCATTCTTCTCCCGGGCTTCGCTCTCCGCGAATGGCCCGGAGTCCGCAAAGGCACAGTTCAGTACCCTTTCAAATCAACGGGTTACGCGCGGACGGTTCAAGCGGTTGGATCGCGGCATTGCCTACCCGGAGGGGAACTGCCGCGGCCAGGAGGCTGTCCGTTCCGACCTTACCGCCTTGGCTCGACAGCAGCGGCCCGCTGAATCTGCTCGAACAGACCCTGCGCGGCCTGCTTGGCAGCCGCATCTTGCTCGGCGCTGATAGGGGCGAGATCTATGCCGTCGCGGCCCGCTGCATAGGCGGGACCGCCGACATCATCGTCGTAGTCCGAGCCGTCCTCATTGATCGCGTAGTAAGCGTCCTTGGACAGGTCCGTGCCGACCAGCCTGGACAGATACACCCAAGTCCAGCACCGAGCCAGATCTCCTTGATCGTGCTCCTCGATCAGGCGGAGCATGGCGTCCGTGTCCCCATTCTCGGCAGCCACGGTAAGCCAGTGCTTCGCATCAGCCACGCGCCCCAGTCGCTCGGCAATCTCGGCAATGGCCGATGGATCTGCACCAACATCGTGACGCGGCCGCTCGAAGAATGACGGGTCACCGAAGCGTTCCGCCAAGTCGAGGAGCGCATGTTGATTGCCGAGTCGACCAGCCTCGCGAAGATGGCTGGCGTACTTCTCCGCTTGAGTGAGTCGAGCCGCATGGGCCTCTGCCCACTCCTTTTCCACGCCTGTCAGCACACGACCCTGTTGTGCCTGGGAGTGCCAGTAGGAGCTTCCCGCCCCCCGTTCGGTGTCGTCATCGTCGTCGGGGGCATGGATCAGCGCCAGGGCGTAGTGAGCGAGAGCGTTGCCTTTGCTGGCCGCTGCCTCCAACCCATCGAGCATGAGCGGTGCGATAGCAGCCTCGTCACCATCTGCCCATCGGGCACCAAGCCGATCGTCTTGCTCGTCGCCGAACTGCTCGGGGTCGTCATCAGCCGGATCGTCGTCTAGGCTGGACCAATCCCGTCGCAGTTGGCTGATCAACGCCGAAATCTGCACGACGCCAATCTGGCGCTCTGCCAGGAAGGACCCTAGCGACACTGAACCGCCCCGGGTATTACGGAGGCTCGTTGGCTTGAGTCAGGCCGACATGGCCTGCTCGTTCAGCGCGCGCCAGTAGTTTGCTTCGGCTTCTGCTGGCGTCACGTATCCGATGCTGCTGAGCAGTCGATGATGGTTGAACCAGGACACCCATTCCAGGGTCGCCAGTTCGACCGCCTCGCGGGTCTTCCAGGGCGCGCGGCGATGGATCAGCTCGGCCTTGTACAGGCCGTTGATCGTCTCGGCCAGCGCGTTGTCGTAGCTGTCGCCCCGGCTGCCTACCGAGGGCTCGATGCCGGCCTCGGCCAGGCGTTCGCTGTAGCGGATGCTGACGTACTGCCCAGATTCAACTGGTCGTCGCAACACAGTGACGGCTTATGCGTCTGAACACGCCGCGGGCCCAGCATAAGCGGATTGGGCTGCGGTTAGACTTTTCTCAATCGCATTTAGGCCCCTGCCGGGCCGCCGTAGGCGCCCCGGCTGAGACCTGTACTCAGGTTTCAACCCTTCATTTGCCGTGGCATGCGACGGCGCTGCGAAGTAGACCACGTACTTCACACGCCCGCCGTCGCTTCTGCCGACCGAAGCAGGTCATCGAATGCTTCGGCCGGCGTGCGCCACCCGAGGGTCTTGCGCGGTCGTGTGTTCAAAGCAAGGGCCACCGCATTCAGCTCGCTTGCGCAGTATGCGCTGAGGTCCGTACCCTTTGGAAAATACTGGCGCAGCAGCCCATTCGTGTTCTCGTTGGTGCCTCGCTGCCAGGGACTCCTCGGATCGCAGAAGAAGACCTTCATGCCGGTCTCGATCGAGAGCTGCGCGTGCTGGCTCATCTCTGAGCCCTGGTCCCAGGTCAAGGACCGTCGAAGCTGCTCGGGCAGTGAGGTCATCGCGCTGGTGATTGCCTCACGCACGGCCTCCGCACCATGGCCAGCCAAGGCTGGACCGTGCTTGTCGCGCGGCTGCTGTCGATGGCCAGGTTGGGGCGGAAGGTGTAGCAAAAGAGTGAACCGCGTCGTTCTCTCGACCAAGGTGCCGATAGCCGAGCTCGCCAGCCCAAGGATGAGGTCACCTTCCCAGTGGCCGGGCACTGCACGATCCTCAACACAAGCTGGTCGCTCGCTGATTAGGATCTCCGGCGTCACGAACGACTTGCCACGGCCGCGCACGCGCTCCCTGGGAACGCGCAGCGCCCTGCCGGTGCGCAAGCAGGCGGTCAACTCGCGCCGAAGGGCGCCGCGGCCTTGCACGTACAGCGCCTGGTAGATCGCCTCGTGGCTGATGCGCATCGAAGTGTCTTCGGGGAAGTCAGTCAGCAAGCGATTGGAAATCTGTTCCGGGCTCCACGCCCGAGACCACCGGCGGGCTTGCCGACGTCCATGACGACGCCCCTTCCACTGAACCTGGGGTCCTGTGATGGTTCGCCCGCATGGTGTCGCGACATTGCCAGCCAGTCGATCCTGAACGTACTTCAGCAGGGTGGGATTCGTTACCAGTTTGGCAGGCTTGGGACGCTGTGCGGCGCGGTCGGCATGCCACTGCGCCGTGTGGGCACGGTATTCGAGGCCGCCGCCGCGCGTGGCGGCGTTGCGCCGCAGTTCACGGGAGATCGTCGATGGCGCTCGTCCCAGTTGTCGGCCGATGGCTCGGACGCCTTCGCCGCGAGCTCGCGCAAGCGCAACCTGTTCACGCTCAGCGAAAGAAAGGTAGCGGCCTGTCGGCTCGGGTGCGGACGGTGCAAGATTCGACGGTGGCATACCGCCGCATTGTCGGAACCATCTGTTGCCGACAGCCGGCGACACGCCCGCGATGCCGGCCGCGTCCTCGCTCGAGTGCCCTTCGGAGATCGCCCTCCAGAACGGCCAGCGCTCTGAACGATGCAACACTGGCGGCCTCCCAGGCGAGCGCAGCTTCGCGCGCAGAGATCGATCCGACTTCAACTTCTTGGAACCCATTAACACCTCCATCCAGGACGTGTTGCGACGACGGGTTGAATCCACCCTGCGAGCCCCTGTCGGAGTGATGGATCAAGCGCTCGTCGCGCTCGGGCCTGCGGGCGTACAGCGCCTGCTCCAACGCATCCAGAACGAAGTCGGTGTGCATCGAGGTGCTCACTCGCCAGCCCACGATGCGCCGCGCGAAGACGTCGATCACGAAGGCCACGTACAACCAGCCCTGCCAGGTCGAGACGTAGGTGAAGTCGGAGACCCACAGCTGGTTCGGTCGGTCCGCCTTGAACTGACGGTTCACCCTGTCCAGCGGACACGGCGCGGCAGGGTTGGCGAGCGTCGTCCTGACCACCTTGCCGCGCATCACGCCACGCAGCCCCTGGCGGCGCATCAGCCGCTCCACCGTGCACCGTGCTACCGCAAACCCCTCACGCTGGAGTTGGCGCCAGACCTTGTCGGCGCCGTAGACCTGCAGGTTGGCCGACCACACGCGCTGCACGTGTTCGCCCAGCACGGCGTCGCGCTGCGCCCGCAGGCTGCGCAGCGCCGGGTTGCGCTGCCGCGCGGCATGACGTCGATACGCCGATGGGGCAATCTGCAACGCCTTGCAGATCGGCTCGACCCCATGCGTGCTGCGGTGCTCGTCCACGAACGCCATCAGGACTTCAGTCGGCGGTCGAGCTCCGCCTGGGCGAAAAACGCGCTGGCCAGCTTGAGGATCTCGTTGGCACGGCGCAGCTCGCGTACCTCACGCTCGAGGTCCTTGATGCGTGCGGCTTCCTCAGTGCTCGTGCCCTCGCGCTGGCCGGTGTCACGCTCGTGCTGGCGTACCCAGTTCAACAGCGTCTGCGGCGTCGCGCCGATCTTGCCGGCGATCGACGTGATCGCGGCCCACTGCGACTCGTGCTCGCCACGTTGCTCGAACACCAGCCGCACCGCGCGCTCGCGCACCTCGGGGGAGAACTTGGTCGACTTCCTCATGGCTCCATCCTCTCAAAAGTTGGAGCCTCCTGAAAACCCGGGGCGGTTCA
>JAIYCR010000092.1 GCA_027487905.1 Rubrivivax sp.
GCAGCACCTGGCTGGCCGCGTCCAGCCGGACCCCGTAGCGTCGCTCGACCCAGCCGGCGATCGACGAGCGCAGCGCGGGAAGCCCGGCGGTGGCGGGGTAGCTCGACAGCCCTTCGAGGTGCGCACTGAAGGCGGCCTCGATCAAGGCGGGCGTGCGGGGACGCGGTTCGCCGATGCCCAGACTGATCGCGCGGTGGGCGGGGTTGGGCGTGAGGTCGGCCGTCAAGGCCCGCAGGCGCTCGAAGGGATAGGGCTGGAGCCGGGCGAGCAGCGGATTCATCCGTCGGATTATCCGGTCCGAGGGGGGCTGGGCGACCTTGGCTGCACGCGCTGGCGACAATGCGGCATGGCTTCCGACCCGCTCCTCTGCCGCCAGTGCGGCAGTTCCCGGCTTCGCTCGCATGGCAGGATTCCGTCATCGAGCCTGTTTGCCGGGCAGAAGCTCGATCCGCCCTGGCCAGGGGGGCAACTGCTGGTCTGCAAGGCCTGTCACCTGGGGCAGCGCCAACCCCTGCGGTCGGCCGAGGACTATGCGCGCCTTTATGAGGCGGCCAGCGGCTGGGTGTGGACCCGGGCGGACCTGCGCGGCGACCAGAAGCGCGTGCGCGACTGGATCGAGGCGCAGTCCGGCGGCGGCGACGTGCTGGACATCGGCTGCTACGACGGCGCGCTGCTGGCGGGGCTGTCGGCACGATGGCGTCGCCATGGCATCGAACCGTCCGCGGCAGCGGCCCAGGCGGCGGGCGGGCGCGGCGTGGAGGTCCTGGCGCGCAGCCTGGAGGCGCTGGACCGTGCGGACGGCGCAGAGTCCCTGCGGGACCCCTTGCCTGCCTCGGCTCGGCGATTCCGGATCGTCTGCGCGATCGACGTCGTCGAGCACGTGCCGGATCCTTCCGCCTTCCTGGCCCGCCTGGCTCGGCGGCTCCTGCCTGGGGGCGCGCTTCTGGTGTCCACCGGCGACCTCGACGCGCCCGCCTGGCGCGCGGCCGGCGGGGCGTACTGGTACTGCAGCTTCCCGGAGCACATCAGCTTCCTCTCTGAACCCTGGCTGAACGCCTGGGCCCGTGGAAGCGGCTTGCAGATCGAGACCCTGGAGCGCTTTCGCTACGACGGCCCGTCTGGCGGGCCACACCGTCGCCGGCTCTGGCGCCGGACCCTGCGACAAAGCCTGCGCCTTGCGGCACTCAGGCTGATCGGCCGGGCTGCATCACCCGACTCCTTGAGGGTGCTGGGGGAGCCGGGGCCTTTCGAGGATCACCTGCTCGTCGTGTTGCGGCAGGCCAGTCCGCGTTGAGAGGCGGGTGAGCCCGATCACCGGGCAGCGGGCGGGTGCAGAAGTGGGCGGTGGCGGAGGGGGCGGGATTCGAACCCGCGGTGGGCTGTTAACCCACACACGCTTTCCAGGCGTGCGACTTAAACCGCTCATCCACCCCTCCGCAGCGTCTTGCGCGGGCCGCAGTCTATCCGAGGAATGGTGCGTGGCCCCGAAGCCTCAGCGCATCGCGTCCAGGGAATGGCTGCGCAGGTCTTCCAGGCTCACATAGTCCAGCGCCTTCTGATGAGTGCATTCCAGCACCACGGGCGGCGCGACGCCGGCGGCCTTGGCCACGCGCCAGCGGGCCGCGCACACGCACCAGCGGTCGCCTGGCTGCAGGCCGCGGAAGCGCATCTCGGGGCGGGGGGTGCTGAGGTCGTTGCCCTGCTGGCGCGAGTGCTCCAGGAACTCGGCGGTCACCTTGGCGCAGATCACGTGGCTGCCCACGTCGTCGGCTGCGGTGTTGCAGCAGCCGTCGCGGAAGTAGCCGGTCAGGGGGTCGTAGGAGCAGGGAACGAGTTCGGTTCCGAGGACGTTGCGGGGCATGGCGCGGCAGTGCAGTGCGTTGCAGGAGTGGGGTGGGGAATGCGGGACCCGGCAGGTCAGGGGCGGGTGGGCGGACGGCCCTGGATCAGGGTCATCGCGGTGGCGATGAGTGCGGACACCTCGCTCATGTTGCCCGGGACGATCATCGTGTTGTTCTTCTGGGCGAGCTGCGAGTAGGCCTCGACCGCCTTCTCGGCCACCTTGAGCTGCACGGCCTGTTCGCCACCCGGTTGGCGGATCGCCTCGGCCACCTTGCGGATGGCGTCGGCGGTGGCGTCGGCCACCGCGGTGATGGCCGCAGCCTCGCCCTGGGCCATGTTCACCTGGGCCTGCTTCTCGCCTTCGGAGCGGGCGATGAAGGCCTCGCGTTCGCCGGTGGCGATGTTGATCTGTTCCTGGCGGCGGCCTTCGGAGGCGGCGATCAGGGCCCGCTTCTCGCGCTCAGCCGTGATCTGGGCCTGCATGGCGCGAAGGATTTCCGCCGGGGGCGTCAGGTCCTTGATCTCGTAGCGCAGCACCTTGACGCCCCAGTTGAGGGCCGCCTCGTCCAGCGCGGTGACGACGGTGGCGTTGATGAGGTCGCGTTCCTCGAAGGTCTTGTCCAGCTCCATCTTGCCGATGACGCTGCGCAGCGTGGTCTGGGCGAGCTGGGTGATGGCCACGATGTAGTTGCTGCTGCCGTAGCTGGCGCGCATCGGGTCGGTGACCTGGAAATAGAGGATGCCGTCGACCTGCAGCTGGGTGTTGTCCCGCGTGATGCAGACCTGGCTGGGCACGTCCAGCGGCACTTCCTTGAGGGAGTGCTTGTAGGCAACCTTCTCGATGAAGGGCACGACGAACTTCAGGCCTGGGGTCAGGGTGCGGTCGTAGCGGCCCAGCCGCTCGACGACGCAGGCGTTCTGCTGCGGCACGATCTGGACCGCGCGGACGATGAAGATGCCGGCGATGACCAGCAGGACGAGGGCGATTTCCATGGGCATTCCGATTCGGGGCAGGGGAAAAGCGTTCGGTCAGGCCGGGCGGTCGGGCAACGGCTCGAGGATCAGGGTGTTGCCCTGCACCGAAGCCACCCGCCAGGCGCCCGGCGCCGGTGCCTGCTGGGCACCGAAACCTTGCGGCGCCGCGCGGGCCTGCCAGGTCGAGCCCCGGTGCTGCACGAGCGCGCTCCCGTCGGCGTTCCAGTGCCGCACCTGCACCGTCTGGCCGATGTCCATCAGCATGTCGGCGTTGCGCTCAGAAGGTGCGGAGCGGGGGTGGCGCAGTCGCCGCAGGTGCCACAGTGCGGTAGCGCCGCCGCCCACCAGCGCGGCCGAGGTGATCTGCAAGGACAGGGGCGCGCCGGCGTGGGCGGCCAGCGCGGCGCCGACGAGCCCGACGGCGATCATCAGCAGGTAGAAGGTGCCGGTGGCCAGCTCGGCGGCCACCACGACGCCAGCCAGCAGCCACCACACGGTCGATGCATCCAGGTCCATGTCCGCTCGCTTGGGGCAACGGCGCGAAGTGTAGGAGCGGCAGCGATGCCGGGTGCGGCTTCGTCGGACATGGCCCTGACAAGTCCGACGCCTACACTCGCGCGCTCTTTCTTCCTGCTACCGGGGTCGGCCGTGATGCGCTTTCGCTTTCCCATCGTGATCATCGACGAGGACTACCGGTCGGAGAACACCTCCGGCCTGGGCATCCGCGCGCTCGCCGACGCCATCAGCAAGGAGGGCTTCGAGGTGCTGGGGGCCACGAGCTATGGCGACCTGTCCCAGTTCGCCCAGCAGCAAAGCCGTGCCAGCGCCTTCATCCTGTCCATCGACGACGAGGAGTTCACGCCCGGCCCCGAGCTCGACCCGGCGGTGCTGAACCTGCGCAAGTTCATCCAGGAAGTGCGTTTCAAGAACGCCGACGTGCCGATCTACATCTACGGCGAGACGCGCACCAGCCAGCACCTGCCCAACGATGTGCTGCGCGAGCTGCACGGCTTCATCCACATGTTCGAGGACACGCCCGAGTTCGTGGCGCGTCACATCATCCGCGAGTGCAAGAGCTACCTGGACGGCCTGGCGCCCCCGTTCTTCAAGGCGCTGATGGAGTACGCGCAGGATGGGTCCTATTCCTGGCACTGTCCGGGTCACTCGGGCGGGGTGGCCTTCCTGAAGAGCCCGGTGGGGCAGATGTTCCACCAGTTCTTCGGCGAGAACATGCTGCGCGCGGACGTGTGCAACTCGGTGGACGAACTCGGCCAGCTGCTCGACCACACCGGCCCGGTGGCGGCCAGCGAGCGCAACGCGGCGCGCATCTTCAATGCCGACCACTGCTTCTTCGTCACCAATGGCACGAGCACCAGCAACAAGATGGTGTGGCACCACGCGGTGGCGCCGGGCGACGTGGTGGTGGTGGACCGCAACTGCCACAAGTCCATCCTGCACAGCATCATCATGACCGGCGCGGTGCCGGTGTTCCTCACGCCCACCCGCAACCACCACGGCATCATCGGCCCGATCCCGCAGAGCGAGTTCTCGGTGGAGAGCATCCAGCGCAAGATCGCTGCCAACCCGCTGCTGGCCGGCGTGGACGCGAAGGCCGTCAAGCCGCGCATCCTCACGCTCACCCAGAGCACCTACGACGGCGTGCTCTACAACACCGAGACCATCAAGCACGAGCTCGACGGCTACATCGACACCCTGCACTTCGACGAGGCCTGGCTGCCCCACGCCGCCTTCCACAAGTTCTACGGCACCTACCACGCGATGGGCAAGAACCGCCCGCGCCCGAAGGACCAGCTCGTCTTCGCCACCCAGTCCACCCACAAGCTGCTGGCCGGCATCAGCCAGGCCAGCCAGGTGCTGGTGCAGGACGGCGGCAGCCGCGTGCTCGACCGGGCCCTCTTCAACGAGGCCTATCTGATGCACACCTCCACCAGTCCGCAGTACTCCATCATCGCCAGCTGCGACGTTGCCGCGGCCATGATGGAAGCACCCGGCGGCCCGGCCCTGGTGGAAGAAAGCATCGCCGAGTCGATGGATTTCCGGCGTGCGATGCGCAAGGTCGACGCCGACTACGGCCGCGACTGGTGGTTCACCGTGTGGGGTCCCGACGAGATCGCGGCCGAAGGCATCGGCTCTTCAAGCGACTGGGTGCTGCGCGCGGAGGACACCTGGCATGGCTTCGGCGCCCTGGCGCCGGGCTTCAACCTGCTCGATCCCATCAAGTGCACCATCGTCACGCCGGGCCTGGATGTGTCGGGCACCTTCGCGCAGAGCGGCATTCCGGCCAGCATCGTCACCAAGTTCCTCGCCGAGCACGGGGTGGTGGTGGAGAAGACCGGCCTCTACTCCTTCTTCATCATGTTCACCATCGGCATCACCAAGGGCCGGTGGAACACGCTGCTGACCGCGCTGCAGCAGTTCAAGGACGACTACGACCGCAACCAGCCGATGTGGCGGGTGCTGCCGGAGTTCGTGGCCAAGTTCCCGCGCTACGAACGGGTGGGTCTGAAGGACCTGTGCCAGTCCATCCACGAGATGTACGCCCGCGGCGACATCGCCCGCCTGACCACCGACATGTACCTGTCGGACCTGCAGCCGGCGATGAAGCCCACCGATGCCTTTGCCTGCATCGCGCGCCGCCACACCGAGCGCGTGCCCATCGACGCGCTGGAAGGTCGCATCACGACCTCGCTGCTCACGCCCTATCCGCCCGGCATTCCGCTGCTCATCCCGGGTGAGCGCTTCAACCGCAAGATCGTCGACTACCTGCTGTTCACCCGCGAGTTCAACGCCGCCTTCCCCGGCTTCGACACCGACGTGCACGGCCTGGTCGAGGAAGACGGGCCGAACGGGCAGCGCCTGTACTGCGTGGACTGCGTGCGGGCGGACTGACCGGGCGAGCGGGCGGGCAGGCAGCCCGCGCCGATCAGCCGGCCGCCGAGCCCAGCAGTTCGGGCGAGCCCATCGCGTGGCTGAAGCCCGCGTCCACATAGGTGATTTCCGAGGTCACGCCGGCGGCGAGGTCGGACAGCAGGAAGGCGGCGACGTTGCCCACGTCGTCGATGGTCACGTTGCGGCGCAGCGGCGCCTGCTGCTCCACCACGTCGAGGATCTTGCCGAAGCCCTTGATGCCCGAGGCCGCGAGCGTCTTGATGGGGCCGGCGCTGATGCCGTTCACCCGAACGCCGCGCGGGCCGAGGTTGGAGGCGAGGTAACGCACGCTCGCCTCGAGCGAGGCCTTGGCCAGGCCCATGGTGTTGTAGTTGGGCACGCTGCGCACCGACCCGAGGTAGGTGAGCGTGAGCAGGGCCGCCTGCGGCGACAGCAGCGGCGCGGCCGCCTTGGCCATGGCGGGGAAGCTGTAGGCGGAGATGTCGTGGGCGATGCGGAAGGCCTCGCGCGACAGGCCTTCGAGGAAATCACCGGCAATGGCCTCGCGCGGGGCGAAGCCGATCGAATGGACGAATCCGTCGAACTGCGGCCACGTCCTGGCGAGGCCATCGAACATCGCCTGGATCTGGGCGTCGTCGCCGACGTCGCAGTCGAACAACAGGTCGGAGCCGAATTCGGCGGCGAATTCGGCCACCCGAGGGCGGAAGCGCTCGCCGACGTAGCTGAAGGCCAGCTCGGCACCCTCACGGCGACAGGCCCGTGCGATGCCATAGGCGATCGAGCGATTCGACAGGACACCGGTGATCAGGAGCTTCTTGCCTGCGAGAAATCCCATGGGGTCTCCATTGCTTGAGGTTCGGTAATGACGGGATTCTCCCACCGCCTCCGGCTTGACACTGTCAACGCTTGCCGCTAACGGGTGCAGCGCCGTATACTCATGGGCTTTCGAGCAAGCTCCATGGGCAGGTTCATCCGGCCCATTTTTTTTGCCGCGTCCGGTGAGAGCCTGAAGCGGGTGGCGCGGCAAGCGCTCCGGTGGTGCCCAGACGGGTCGCCGGTGGCGGATGCCCAGTCCCCGAAGGCCTTCGCTGCCGCGGCAAGCGTGTTTGAAGCAACCGAAGCATTTACTTTCTGATCGCGACGAGCAACCGTTGAACTGGCTGAACGCAGTCGAACGCACCGTGACCGGACTCGGTTACGACCTGGTGGACACCGAGCGCGCGCCCGGTGGGCTGCTGCGTGTCTACATCGACCGCCTCCCCGGCGATCCCACCGGCGCCTTCGTGACGGTGGACGACTGCGAGCGCGTCACCCGCCAGTTGCAGCAGGTGCTGGAGGTCGAGTCCTTCAGCTATGCGCGCCTGGAGGTGTCGTCGCCCGGCCTGGACCGGCCGCTGAAGAAGGCGGCGGACTACCGCCGCTTCGTCGGCGAGCAGGTCGAGGTGGTGCTGCGCATGCCCTTCCAGGGGCGCAAGAAGTACCGCGGCGAGCTCGCCCTGATCGACGATGAACCCGCCGCCGCCGACGCGCCGGTCGATCGTTTCCGCGTGATCTTCGACGAAGGCCGAGGCGAGCAGGCGCTCGACTTCGCGCTCGCCGAGGTGCGCGAGACCCGACTGGTGCCGGTGGTGGATTTCAAGGGGCGGCGACTCGCGCCCGCGGCAGCGGAGCCTCCCGCGCCGACTGATGGAGACCTGCAGCAATGAACCGCGAACTGTTGATGTTGGTGGATGCCATCTCCCGTGAGAAGGGCGTCGAGCGCGAGGTGGTGTTCGCGGCCGTCGAGCTTGCGCTCGCGCAGGCGACCAAGAAGCTGCACGGCGGCGAGATCGACGTGCGCGTGCAGATCGACCGCGAGACCGGCGAGTACGAGACCTTCCGTCGTTGGCTGGTGGTGCCCGACGAAGCCGGCCTGCAGCAGCCCGATGCGGAGAAGCTGCACTTCGAGGCGATGGAGGAGGCCGACGACATCGAGGTGGGAGACTACCTCGAAGAGGGCATGGAGTCGCTGCCCATCGGCCGCATCGGCGCCCAGGCCGCCAAGCAGGTCATCCTGCAGAAGATCCGCGATGCCGAGCGCGAGACGCTGCTCAACGAGTTCCTCTCGCGGGGCGAGAAGATCATGACCGGCACGGTCAAGCGCCTGGACAAGGGCGACATCGTCGTCGAATCCGGGCGGGTCGAAGGTCGCCTTCGCCGCAGCGAGATGATCCCCAAGGAGGCGCTGCGTATCGGTGACCGGGCGCGGGCCTACATCCAGTCGGTCGATTCCACCTTGCGCGGCCCGCAGATCCTGCTGTCGCGCAGCGCGCCGGGCTTCATGATGGAGCTCTTCGCGCTGGAAGTGCCGGAGATCGAGCAGGGCCTGCTCGAGATCAAGGCCTGTGCCCGTGACCCAGGCTCGCGCGCCAAGATCGCCGTGGTGTCGCACGACAAGCGCGTCGACCCGATCGGCACCTGCGTCGGGGTTCGCGGCTCGCGCGTCACGGCGGTGACGAACGAGCTCGCCGGCGAGCGTGTGGACATCGTGCTGTGGTCCGACGACCCGGCGCAGTTCGTCATCGGTGCGCTCGCGCCCGCGGCGGTGAGCTCCATCGTCGTCGACGAGGAGCGCCACGCCATGGACGTGGTGGTCGACGAGGAGAACCTCGCCATCGCCATCGGCCGGGGCGGACAGAATGTCCGCCTGGCCTCCGAGCTCACCGGCTGGCGCATCAACATCATGACCGCCGAGGAGTCGTCGGCCAAGCAGGCCGCCGAGTCCGACTCGGTGCGCAAGCTCTTCGTCGACAAGCTCGACGTGGACGGTGAAGTCGCCGACATCCTCATCGCCGAAGGCTTCACCAGCCTGGAAGAGGTGGCCTACGTGCCGATGGCCGAGATGCTCGAGATCGAGGGTTTCGACGAAGACACGGTGAACGAGCTGCGCACCCGCGCCAAGGATGCCCTGCTCACGCTGGAAATCGCCCGCGAGGAGCGGGTCGAGGATGTGTCCCAGGACCTGCGGGACCTGGACGGCCTCAACCCCGAGCTCATCGCCAAGCTGGCCGATGGCGGCATCCACACCCGCGACGACTTCGCCGACCTGGCCGTGGACGAACTGACCGAACTCACCGGCGTGCCGGAAGAACGGGCGCGCGAACTCATCATGAAGGCCCGCGAGCACTGGTTCACCACCTGAGCCCGTCCGCACCGCCTCCATACCCCCACGCCGACCTGCCGCACCCGCCGCACCGCACCCCATCCCAAGGACTCGATCTATGGCTGTCACCACCGTCGCCCAACTGGCCGCCGAGCTGAATCGCCCGGCACCGGCGCTGCTCGAGCAGTTGCAGGCCGCGGGCGTGCGCAAGGCATCCACCGACGACACCGTCACCGAAACCGACAAGGCCCAGCTGCTGAGCTACCTGCAGTCGGCCCACGGCAAGGCACCCGCGGCCGGACGCAAGCAGATCACGCTGGTGCGCAAGTCCACCACCGAGATCAAGCAGGCCGATTCCACCGGCCGGGCCCGCACCATCCAGGTCGAAGTGCGCAAGAAGCGCACTTACGTCAAGCGCGACGAGACCTCGCCGGCGAGCGAGGTCCCCGAGATCGACCACGAGGAACTCCAGCGGCGCGAGGACGAGGCCAACCGCGAGGCCGAGGCGCTGCGCCGCCAGGAAGAGGAACTCGCCGAGCAGACGCGCCAGCGCGAGGAAGCCGAACGCGTGGCCGCCGAGGCCCGGGCCCGCGAGGAAGCCGAGCGCGCTGCCGTCGAGCGCGCAGCGGCCGAGCGCGCCGCCGCGGCCCGTGCCGCCGAGGAAGAGGCCGCCCGTCTGCGCGCAGCCCAGGCTGCGTCCGACCAGGCGGCCCGCGCCGGACGCTCCGGCAAGGGCGCGGCGGTCGCCGCCGCCCCGGCCGCGGCTGCTGCGACGCCTGCGCCGGCCGTTGCTGCCCCCGCGCCGGCGGCCGAGCCCGCTGCGGCTGCGGCCCCGGTGGTGCCGGCGGAACTGCAGGCCTCCGCTGCGTCCACGCCCGCCGCCACGGCGTCTGCCCCCGCGACCGCTGCCGCCGCTCCCGCTGCTGGCAACACCGAGCCGGCCAAGCCGGCCGTGCGGGTCGTCAAGGCCTCCACGCTGCAGGACGAGGAGAAGGCGCGCGCCAAGGCGCTGGGCGACAAGCGCAAGGCCGCCGAGGCCGAGGCCCAGGCCATCCGCGCGATGCTCGCGGCCCGCAAGACCGGCATCCAGCTGGCCAAGAAGCCCGAGGAGCCGCCCAAGCCCGAAGCCAGCAAGGAAGGCATCAAGGGCACCATCCACAAGCCCGCCGGTGGCACCACCGCTGCGGCACCGGGTGCCGCCACCGCGGCCAAGCCCGGTGACAAGAAGGCCGTCAAGCAGCTCGCCTGGACCGGCAACGACGACGCCGCGAAGAAGCGCAGCCTCAAGACGCGTGGCGACGCGCCCGGCGGCTCGCGCCCGGGATGGCGTGCGCCGCGCAGCGGCCGCCGCGGCGACCGCAACGACGGCGGCGACCATGGTTTCCAGGCGCCGGTGGAGCAGCAGACCTACGAGGTCCACGTGCCCGAGACGATCAGCGTCGCCGACCTCGCCCACAAGATGTCGGTCAAGGCTGGCGAGGTCATCAAGCAGATGATGAAGCTCGGCCAGATGGTCACGATCAACCAGCAGCTCGACCAGGAGACCGCGATGATCGTGGTCGAGGAGATGGGTCACAAGGCCTTCGCGGCCAAGCTGGACGATCCGGAGGCCTTCACTGAAGAGGAAGTGGCGGCGCACGAGGCGGCAGAGGCCGTCACGCGGGCCCCGGTGGTCACGGTGATGGGTCACGTCGACCACGGCAAGACCTCGCTGCTCGACTACATCCGTCGCAGCCGCGTCGCCGCGGGCGAAGCCGGTGGCATCACCCAGCACATCGGCGCGTATCACGTGCAGACGCCGCGCGGCGTCATCACCTTCCTGGACACCCCGGGCCACGCGGCCTTCACCGCCATGCGGGCCCGCGGCGCGAAGGCCACCGACATCGTCATCCTGGTGGTGGCCGCCGACGACGGCGTGATGCCGCAGACCAGGGAAGCCATCAGCCACGCGAAGGACGCTCAGGTGCCCATCGTGGTGGCGATGAACAAGATCGACAAGCCCGAGTCCAACCTCGAGCGCGTCAAGAGCGAGCTGGTGGCCGAGGGCGTCGTGCCCGAGGACTTCGGCGGCGAGTCGCCCTTCGTGGGCGTGTCCGCCCGCACCGGCCAGGGCATCGACGACCTGCTTGAGCAGGTGCTGCTGCAGGCCGAGGTGCTGGAATTGAAGGCGCCCACCGACGCCCCGGCCAAGGGCCTGGTCATCGAGGCGCAGCTCGACAAGGGCCGCGGTCCGGTGGCCACCGTGCTGGTGCAGTCGGGCACGCTCAAGCGTGGCGACATCGTGCTGGCCGGTTCCAGCTATGGCCGGGTCCGCGCGATGGTCGACGAGGACGGCAAGGCCACGCAGCAGGCCGGTCCGTCCATCCCGGTGGAGATCCAGGGCCTGACCGAGGTGCCCCAGGCCGGCGACGAATTCATGGTGCTGTCCGACGAACGCCGGGCGCGCGAGATCGCCACCTTCCGCCAGGGCAAGTACCGCGACGTCAAGCTCGCCCGCCAGCAGGCGGCCAAGCTCGAGAACCTCTTCGACAACATCGGCGAGGGCGCCGCGCAGGTGCTGCCGCTGATCATCAAGGCCGACGTGCAAGGCTCGCAGGAAGCCCTGGCCCAGTCGCTGCTGAAGCTGTCCACGCCCGAGGTCAAGGTGCAGGTGGTGCATGCCGCCGTGGGCGGCATCAGCGAGAGCGACATCAACCTGGCCATCGCGTCCAAGGCGGTCATCGTCGGCTTCAACGTGCGGGCCGACTCCGGCGCGCGCAAGCTGGCCGACAACAACGGCGTCGACCTTCGCTACTACAGCATCATCTACGACGCGGTGGACGACGTGAAGCTCGCCATGAGCGGCATGCTCGCCCCCGAGCAGCGCGAGGAGATCATCGGCACGGCCGAGATCCGCAAGGTCTTCGTCGCCTCCAAGATCGGCACGGTCGCCGGCTCCATGGTCACCGCCGGCCTGGTTCGCCGCGGTGCGCGCTTCCGCCTGCTGCGCGACAACAAGGTGGTCTACACCGGCGAGATCGACTCCGTCCGACGCGAGAAGGACGACGTGCGCGAGGTCAAGGAAGGCTTCGAGTGCGGCATCAAGCTCAAGAACTACAGCGACATCGTCGAGGGCGACCAGCTGGAGATCTTCGAGGTCAAGGAAGTCGCCCGCACCCTCTGACCCGGGGCGGCACCGAGCGGCCGGCAGGTCCGCGGGGAGGGGCCTGGAGCGCCCCTTCGCGGGCGCCTTCCGGCGTCTTCCATCGCGCTGCGGCCGATCCCGCGGCGCGTGTCTTCATTCCGGAGCGTCCGATGCGTCACAAGCGCACGATTCCCAACCGCAGCTTCCGAGTGGCCGACCAGATCCAGCGCGATGTGGCCGAACTCGTGCGCGAGCTCAAGGACCCGCGTGTGGGCCTGGTGACGATCAACAGCGTGGAGGTCACACCCGACTACGCGCACGCCAAGGTCTTCTTCTCGGTGCTGGTGGGTGAGCCCGATGCCACCGGCGAGGCCCTGAACGAAGCGGCCGGCTTCATCCGCAACAGCCTGTTCAAGCGGCTGCAGATCCACACCGTGCCCACGCTGCATTTCGTCTTCGACCGCACCACCGAGCGGGCGGCCGAGCTGAGCGCGCTGATCCAGCGCGCCAACGCCACCCGGGCCAGGGACGACTGATGCTGGAGGCGCCCACCGCCGTCGTCGCTGCGCCGCAGCGGCCCCGACCGCCGCGCCGGGTCTACCGAGCGCTGCACGGCGTGCTGCTGCTGGACAAGCCCATCGGCCTGTCGAGCAACGATGCCCTGCAGAAGGCCCGCCGGCTGCTGCGCGCGGAGAAGGGCGGCCACACCGGCACCCTCGACCTGCTGGCCACCGGCCTGCTGCCGCTGTGCTTTGGTGCGGCCACCAAGTTCGCGCAGGTGAGCCTGGACGCCGACAAGGGCTATCGGGCGCAGGTGGCGCTGGGCACGCGCATGAGCACCGGCGACCTCGAGGGCGAGCCGGTCGAGGTGCGACCGGTGCCGCCGCTGGACCGTGCGGCGGTTCAGGCGGTGTGCGACACGCTGCTCGGCGAGATCGAGCAGGTGCCCCCGATGCACTCGGCGCTCAAGCACCAGGGCCGCGCGCTCTACGACTACGCCCGAGCCGGCATCGAGGTCGACCGTGCCCCGCGCCGCGTCCGCATCCATTCCATCGAGGTGCTGGCGCCGCAGGGCAGCGCCGCATCGCAACCCTCCGCCTGGACCCTGGACATCCGCTGCAGCAAGGGCACCTACATCCGCACGCTCGCGGAGGCCATCGGCGAGGCCCTGGGCTGCGGCGCCCACCTGGCCGGGCTGCGGCGTACCCACAGTGGCCCGCTCGAACTCTCCCGGGCGGTGACGCTCACGGAACTCGAGGCGCTGGACGAGGCGCAGCGCGAGGCGCTGCTGCTGCCGCCGGATGCGCTGCTGGCGGACTGGCCTGCGGTGGCCCTTGCCGAAGCGGAAGCCGCGCGCTTCCTCACCGGCCTTCGCCGCCGCGTCACGCTGCCCGACCATCCTTCGGTTCGCGTCTACGGGCCCGAGCCCGGCGCCTTCCTCGGCGGCGCCCACATCACCGGCGGCGAACTCATCGCCGACCGCCTCCTCAGCCCCGACGAAGTGCGCGGCCTCCTTCTCCAGACAGTTCCCGCGGCCTCGAACGGCCGCTGACGAGCCCACCATGACCCGACAGATCCGCAACATCGCCATCATCGCCCACGTCGACCACGGCAAGACCACGCTCGTGGACCAGTTGCTGCGCCAGAGCGGCACCTTCCGCGAGAACGAGAAGGTGGCCGAGCGCGTGATGGACAGCAACGACCTCGAGCGCGAGCGCGGCATCACCATCCTGGCCAAGAACTGCGCGGTGGAGTGGGGCGGCACCCACATCAACATCGTCGACACCCCCGGGCACGCGGACTTCGGCGGCGAGGTGGAGCGCGTGCTGTCCATGGTCGACGGCGTGCTGCTGCTGGTCGACGCGGTGGAAGGCCCGATGCCGCAGACCCGCTTCGTCACCAAGAAGGCGCTGGCCCTGGGCCTCAAGCCCATCGTCGTGGTCAACAAGGTGGACCGTCCCGGGGCGCGTGCCGACTACGTCATCAACGCCACCTTCGACCTTTTCGACAAGCTCGGCGCCACCGAGGAGCAGCTGGACTTCCCCGTGGTCTATGCCTCGGGCCTGAACGGCTGGGCCTCGCTCGTCGAGGGTGTGGTGGGCACCGACCTGGCGCCGCTCTTCGACGCGGTCATCCAGCACGTGCCCGCCCACCAGGGCGACGCCAATGCGCCGCTGCAGCTGCAGATCTGCTCGCTCGACTACAGCAGCTACGTCGGCCGCATCGGCATCGGCCGGGTGAGCCAGGGCACCATCCGCCCGGGACAGGCGGTGGCGGTGTATTCGGGCCCGGGCAGCACGCCGCTGAACGCGCGCATCAACCAGGTGCTCACCTTCGAGGGCCTGGAGCGCAAGCAGAGCAAGGAAGCCGGCCCCGGCGACCTGGTGCTGATCAACGGCATCGAGGAGATCGGCATCGGCGTGACCATCACGAGCCCCGAAGACCCGCGCCCGCTGCCCATGCTGAACATCGACGAGCCCACGCTCACGATGAACTTCTGCGTGAACACCTCGCCGCTGGCGGGCCGCGAGGGCAAGTTCGTCACAAGCCGCCAGATCTGGGACCGCCTGCAGCGCGAACTGCAGAGCAATGTGGCCCTGCGGGTGAAGGAGACCGACGAGGACGGCATCTTCGAGGTCGCCGGCCGCGGCGAACTGCACCTGACCATCCTGCTGGAGAACATGCGCCGCGAGGGCTACGAGCTGGCCGTCTCGCGTCCGCGCGTGGTGTTCCACGAGGTGAACGGCGAGCGCCACGAGCCGCTCGAGCTGCTGACGGTCGACGTGGAGGACACCCACCAGGGCGGCGTGATGCAGGAGCTGGGCATGCGCAAGGGCGAGCTGGTGGACATGCAGCCCGACGGCCGCGGCCGGGTGCGTCTGGAATACCGCATTCCGGCGCGGGGCCTGATCGGATTCCAGACCGAGTTCCTCAACCTCACCCGCGGCACCGGCCTGATGAGCCACATCTTCGACGGCTACGAGGCCTTCAAGGGCGAGATCGGCGGGCGCAAGAACGGCGTGCTGATCAGCCAGGACGACGGCGAGGCGGTGACCTACGCGCTGGGCAAGCTCGACGACCGCGGTCGCATGTTCGTCAAGGCCGGCGACCCGCTCTACGAGGGCATGATCATCGGCATCCACAGCCGCGACAACGACCTGGTGGTCAACCCGGTGCGCGGCAAGCAGCTCACCAACTTCCGGGTGAGCGGCAAGGAAGACGCGATCAAGATCACCCCGCCCATCATCCTCACGCTCGAGTACGCGGTGGAGTTCATCGCCGACGACGAGCTGGTGGAAATCACGCCGGTGTCCATCCGCGTGCGCAAGCGCCACCTGAAGGAGCACGAGCGCAAGCGCGCCTCGCGCGAGGGCTGAGCGGCTGGGCGTCGGGCGATGAGCGCTGCATCGAAGCCGGCTGTCCCGGTGGAGCCCCGCCGTGCCGCCGTGCCGGCGGCGCGGCGGCTGAGCCACGCTCAGGCGGTGCTGGGCATGCTGATCGTCACGCTGCTGTGGAGCAGCGCCGGCGTCGTGTCGCGCCAGCTGCAGTCGGCCAGCGGCTTCGAGACCACCTTCTGGCGCAGCGCCTTCACCGTGCTGCCGCTGCTGGCCTGGCTGCTGCTTACGCAGGGCCGGGGGCTGGCGGCAAGCTTTCGTGCGGGGGGCGCTGCCTTGTGGGTGTCTGGCGCCTGCTGGGCGGCGATGTTCACCTGCTTCATGCTGGCGCTGTCCTTCACGACGGTGGCCAACGTGCTCATCACGATGAGCCTGGCACCGCTGTTCACCGCGCTGCTGGCGCGCGGGGTGCTCGGCACGCCCATCGAGCGTCGGACCTGGCTGGCCATCGCAGGGGCCGGCGCGGGCATCGCCTGGATGTATGGCCACGCGCTGAGCACCGAGCCGCGCCACCTGCTCGGCTCGGCCGTCGCGATGGGCGTGCCTGTGGCCGCGGCCATCAACTGGATCGTCCTGCAGCGGCGGGGCGGCAGCATCGACCTCGTGCCGGCGCTGGTCGTCGGTGCGGTGGTGTCCTGCCTGGTCACGCTGCCGCTGGCCTGGCCGCTGCAGACTTCCAGCCACGACCTGGCCTGGCTCGCCGGCCTGGGCGTGTTCCAGCTGGCGCTGCCCTGCGTGCTGGCGGTGGTGCTGGCGCGTCACCTGCCGGCCGCCGAGATTTCGCTCCTGGCGCTGCTGGAGATCGTCTTCGGCATCGCCTGGACCTGGCTGTGGGGCGGCGAGCGGCCCGAGGCGGCCGTGCTCGGCGGCGGCAGCCTGGTGCTGGGCGTGCTCGCGCTCAACCAGTGGCTGTCGCTTCGGGCGAGCCGCGCTGCGCGCGGTTCTGGCGTCTGAGGCGTCTGGCGACTGCGGGTCCTGGCTTGCCGGGGCCGGCGCGCACCTTGGTTTTCCACCCCTTTGCCGGGAGCTGCCCTTGAACCCCGAATCCTCCATCCCCGAAGGCCCCTGGCTCGCCGAGGGCGCGCTGCGGCCTCTGGCCCAGGCACTGCGCGACGGCCAGCGGGAAGCTGCCTCCCTGGCTCGGCAGACCGTCGAACACATCCACCGCGCCGACCCGGTGCTGCGCGCCTTCACCGCGGTGCTCGACGCAGCCGACGCCCAGCGCCGGGCCCAGGCGCTGGTGGGTCAGGGACCGCTGGCGGGCCTGCCGGTCGCGGTGAAGGACATCTTCGAGACCGCCGATCTGCCCACCGCCTGGGGCACGCCTCTGCATCAGCCGGGCCGGGCTTCTGCACGCGATGCGGCGGTGGTGGCGCTGCTGCGCTCGGCCGGCGCGCTGGTGGTGGGCAAGTCGGCCACGACCGAGTTCGCCTTCCTGCATCCGGCGCCCACGCTCAATCCGGCCGCGGCCGGGCACACGCCCGGTGGTTCGTCGGCCGGTTCGGCGGCTGCAGTGGCCGCTGGCCTGGTGCCGCTGGCGGTGGGCACGCAGACGGGGGGGTCGGTGATCCGCCCGGCGTCCTACTGCGGGGTGGTGGGCTACAAGCCCAGTTTCGGCTGGCTGCCCACGGCCGGCGCCAGCTGTTTTTCCTGGTCCATCGACACGGTGGGCGTGTTCGCCCGCCAGGTCGACGACGCGGCCTTCTTCGTGGAGGCGCTGGCCGGCCGGCGCCTGGTGGCGGCGCCGCTTGAGGCAGACGCTTCGGCGCCCGCGGTGGTCGGCCTGCTGAGCCGCGCGCCCTGGGGCGAAGGGTCGCCGAGCACGCAGCGGGCAATGGACCGGGCGGTGTCCGCGCTGAAGGACGCCGGCGTGGAAATCTGCAGCATCGAGCTCACCGAGGCGATGACCCAGGCCTACGACGCCCATGCGGTGATCCAGGGCTTCGAGGCCGTCCGCTGCCTGGGCGCCGAGTGGCGCGAGCACCGCGCGGCCCTGTCGAGCGAACTGCGCGCCGAGCTCGAACGGTCGATGGCCTTCACCCCCGCAGCCTACGAGGCCGCCCAGGCGGTGGCCGCTGCCGCACGCCACGACCACCAGCCCGGGTGGGCCGGCGTGGATGCGGTGCTGCTGCCCAGCGCACCGGACGAGCCGCCTGCGGGTTACGCCAGCACCGGCGTGTCCAGCTTCAACCGGCTGTGGACGCTGCTGGGCGGCCCCTGCGTCGGACTGCCAGCCGGTGCCGGGGTGAATGGCCATCCGGTCGGGGTTCAGCTGGTGGCACCCTTCGGACAGGACGCCCGGGTGCTGCGGCTGGCGGCGAGGCTTGAAGCCAGCCTGGCCCGCGCAGCGTTCGACCGCGGCGCAGCCGTTCGTAACGACGCATGAGCCCACTGCCGTGATCGCCGCCGCACGCAGCGCCTGCCAGCCGCTGGCATGGACATGAATCACCCACTCCAGACGCCCGTCGGCGCCTTCAGCCCGTGGCGGCTCAGCGTGGCGCCGATGATGGACTGGACCGACCGCCATTGCCGCCATTTCCATCGGCTGATCACGCGCCACGCCCGGCTCTACACCGAGATGGTCACCACCGGCGCCTTGTTGCACGGCGATGTGCCCCGCCACCTGGATTTCGACGCCGCGGAGCATCCGGTGGCGCTGCAGCTGGGCGGCAGCGAGCCCGACGACCTGGCCGCCGCAGCCCGACTGGGCGAGCGCTGGGGTTATGCCGAGATCAACCTGAACTGCGGCTGCCCGAGCGACCGGGTGCAGCGCGGGGCCTTCGGCGCCTGCCTGATGGCCGAGCCGGATCGGGTGGCGCAGGGCGTGCGGGCCATGCGCGAGGCGGTGTCCATTCCGGTCACGGTGAAGCACCGCATCGGCATCGACCGCCGCGAGGACTACGCCTTCGTGCGCGACTTCGTCGGCACGGTGGCCGACGCGGGTTGCAGCGTCTTCATCGTCCATGCTCGCAACGCCTGGCTGCAGGGACTGAGCCCCAAGCAGAACCGCGAGGTGCCGCCGCTGCGCTACGAGACCGTCCACCAGCTCAAGCGAGACTTTCCATCGCTGAGCATCGCCATCAATGGCGGCTTCACCGAGGCCGAGGGCATCGCCGCGCAGTTGCAACAGGTGGACGGCGTGATGGTGGGCCGCGCGGCCTACCACGACCCCTGGTCCATGGCCGACTGGGACCGGCGCTTCTTCGACGATGCGGCTGCTCCCGGCGCCGATGACGAACGACGCGAGGCGGTGGAGCTGGCCATGGTCCGGTACATGGAAGCGCGGGTCGACGCGGGCGAGCCCTGGCCCCGGGTGGCGCGCCATCTGCTGGGGCTGTGGAATGGCACGCCCGGTGCGCGCCGCTGGCGCCAGGTGTGGAGCGACCATCGCCTGCGCGAATGCCGGCCCGCCGAGGTGCAACGCTTGGCCCGGGCCGCCCGGCTGGGCGGGGCGCCAACGCAGGCCGCCGCTGCCTGACTGCCCGGCGGGGGCCCTGCCGAGGCCGCAGCGCCGGGTGTGACTTATGCGGCGCCCCGGCCTGCCGGGGGGCGGACGCGGGCCGCGGGCGCCTGGCCCCGCCCGACAATGCGCCAGCGCGCCGTCGGCGCCTTCATCCACCTGCCGCCATGTCCCATCACCTGCTGCTGACCCGCAAGCTCGCGCTCGATGCCGACACCCTCGGCGAGGCCGAGGTGGCCACCGCGCCGCGTCACAGCCTGGCCCTGCTGGCCCGCGAACTGGGCTCGAGCCTGCATCCGCCGGTCGACCGCGCGCCGGGCCTGGCCGATCGCCTGGCCGCCCGGCTGTTGCCCGATGCCGCGGCCTGGACCCAAGCCAGCGCGCTGGCCGAGCGGCTCGGCCCCGACGACAGGGTCTACTGCGGCAGCGAGGTGCCCGGCTACGCGCTGGCCGCCCGGCTGCGCCCCCGCCCCGAAGGCCCGCGGCTGACCCTCTTCGTGCACAACGTGGACCGTCCGCGCGCCCGCGCGGCCCTGCGGCTGTGGAACCTGCCCCGGCGTGTCGAGCGCTTCCTGGCCTGCTCGCAGCCCCAGGTGGACTATCTGCACGCCTCGGGCGTCGAACGCGACCGGGCGGTGTTCGTCTGGGACCACACCGACACCCGCTTCTTCACCCCCGGGCCGGTGTCATCGACCAAGCAGCGCCCGGGCCTGGTCAGCGTGGGCCTGGAGCAGCGCGACTACCGCACGCTGGCCGCGGCCAGCGGCGACCTTGACCTGGACGTGCGCATCAGCGGCTTCTCCCGGGACACGCACGTGAGCGAGCGGGCGTTCCCTCCGGTGCTGCCGGCCAACATGACGCGCCAGTTCTACCCCTGGCCGGACCTGCGCCAGCTCTACCGGGACGCCGACGCCGTCGTCGTCAGCCTCTTTCCCAACCCATATGCGGCCGGCGTGCAGGGCTTGATGGAGGCGATGGCCTGCGCGCGGCCGGTGATCGTCAGCACCACCGTGGGCCTGGCGAGCTACATCCACCCCGAGGCCTCGATCGCCGTGCCTACGGGCGACGTCGACGCCCTGCGCCGCGCCATCTGCTGGGTGCTCGACCACCCGGCCGAAGCCCGCGCCATGGGCGAACGGGGTCGCGAACTCGCGTTGCAGCGCCACACGATGGAGCAGTACGTGAGGACCCTGGCCGAGTTCTCCCGCTGAGCCCTTGGGGGCACTGCGGCGCAGCGGCCGGGCGGAATCAACCCGTCGCAGGTCCGCCGGTGGGCAGGCGTCTCAGACCATGCCGGATCAGGTCGGCAAGGAAACGCGGCGGGTTGGTGTCGGGCCGGCGGCGGATCAACCTCGCCAGATGCCACAGCAGGGTGCCCGCGATGCAGGCGAGGTCGGCACCCAGTGCATAGGCACGGCCGTGGTGCTTCTCGAAGTAGCGGCGGCGGCTTTCGAACCAGTAGGCCGGCATGCGCCGCGGCTGGTCCTGCTGCCCGGTGACGCCGGTGCTCTGGCCGGAGATGTGCAGCACCCGGCTGGCCGGCGCAAACACGCTGGCCCAGCCGGCGTCGGCCGCGCGGCGCGCGAAATCGGTTTCCTCGTAGTAGAGGAAGTAGCCCTCGTCCATCAGGCCCACCTGCTCGAACACCGAGCGGCGCACGATGAAGCTGGCGCCGGACACCCAGTCCACCGCCACCCGCGGCGCGCCAGGGCGGCAGTCCATCTCGCGGGCCAGCGCCCGGTGGCCGAGGAAGCGGCTGACCAGGCGCAGCCGCGCGCAGGCCTCCAGCTCGCCGGCCATCGAGGGGAAACGAAAGGCGAAGGGCCAGGGCTGTCCGTCGGCCTCGAGCAGCTGGCTGCCGGCCATGCCGCAGGCCGGATCGGCCTGCAGCGCATCGACCAGCGCCTGCAGCGCGCCGGCCTCGACGCGGGTGTCCGGGTTGAGCAGCCAGAAGGCGTCGGGCGCCTGCGCAGCGGACAGCGCCTCGCGGATGGCCAGGTTGTTGCCCGCAGCGAAGCCCGCATTGCGGTCCGAGCGGACGAGCCTGGCCCAGCCCGAGGCGCGCAGCGCCTGGATCGCCGCGTCGATGAGGCTGCAGGAATCGTCCCCGGATGCGTTGTCCACAACCACCACCTGGGTGCCCGGCCGGGCCGCCACCTCGGCGCGCAGCGAAGCCAGGCAGTCGGCCACGAGTCGGCCGGTGCGGTAGTTGACGATGACCACCCACACTGATCCAAGGACCTGATGTGCCGGACCGGCAGGGGCCGAAGGTGGGGAATGTGTGCTCTCGCGCATGCCGTGCTCTCCTCGGGCGGATTGTCGGTCGGACCCTTCAGTGCCCGAATGGCCCGCAGGGGCAACACCCGTTCCGGCCCGTGCGGCCTTCACGGAAGCGCCAGCGGATGCCAGCGGATGCCAGCGGTGCGACGGCGCCGGGTCGGCTTTCAGCGCGTCGCGCGTTCCGGCCAGGTGGCCAGCAGCACGCCCACCAGCGCGAGCGAGAAGGCCACGGCCTGAGCCGGGCCGAAGGGCTCGCCCAGCACCAGCACGCCCACGGCACCGGCCGTCAAGGGAAGGAACACGGTGAAGACGCCCGCCTTGGAAGCCGGCACCTGCCGCAGGCCGGTCATCCACAACCAGACGGTGAGCATGCTCGCCGCCAGCGCATAGGCCACCAGCAGGCCCCACAGGCCGGGCGGCACCGTGGTGAAGTCAAAGCGCAGGGCCTGCCACACGCCCAGGGGTGTCACCAGCGCCAGCCCCCACAGGTTGATCAGCGCACTGATGCGCTTGGGCGACACCTGCCCGGTCAACTGCTTGCCGATGACCACATAGAGCGCCTCGCACACCACCGCGCCCAGCAGCAGCGCGTTGCCCAGCAAGGTGCCGGTGCCGCCTTGCTGGTGCTTGACTACCGAGACCCACCCGATGCCGACGACGGCGAAGCCGATGCCGGCCATCACCCGTCGCGACGGCCTTTCGCCCAGCCAGGCCCAGGACAGCAGGGCCACCACGCCGGGAAGCGCGGCCATGATGACGCCGGCGGCCAGCGCCGAAGACCACTGGATGCCCAGCAGCATGCAGACCGAGAAGAGGAAGTTGCCGAAGAAGGATTCGAGGAAGAGCAGCCGCCGGTCGCGCGGGCTCAGGGCCGCCTCGCCGGGGGAAGGCCGCACCCAGGTGGCCATCGCCACGGCGGCGATGCCGAAGCGAAGCCAGGACAGCAGGAAGACCGGAAAGACGGCGATCAGCAGCTTGGACAGGCCCACGTAGGCGCCCACGATGGCCATGCCCCCGGCCAGACAGGCATAGGCCAGCCAGGGCAGGGCGCTGCCGGACGCAGCCCGCTCAGAGCCCATCGGCGTAGCGCGCCATTTCCCAGTCGCTGACGTGGCGGCTGAAGGCCATCCACTCATCCCGTTGCAGCCGGCACAGGTTGGCGTGCAGGGAGGCGCCGAGTGCCGAGCACAGCACGGCGTCGTCCTCCAGCGCCGCTGCGGCCTCGCCGAGCGTGGCGGGCAGGGTGGCGATGCCGCGGGCGCCGAGCGCGGCGGCGGTGAGTTCGTAGAGGTCGTCGTCCACCGCGGCCGGCGGCTGCAGGCACCGGTCGATGCCGTCCAGGCCCGCGGCGATCAGCCCGGCAGTGGCCAGGTAGGGGTTGGCCGAGGCATCGGGCAGCCGCCATTCAAAGCGGCCGGGCAGGGTGCGCAGCAGCGCTGTCCGGTTGTTCGGACCGTGGCTGATGGTGGCCGGCGCCCAGGTGGTGCCCGAGCGGCTCTCGCCGGCGGCCAGGCGCTTGTAGGAGTTCACCGTCGGCGCGGCCAGCGCACACAACCCTCGGGCGTGCTCCAGCACGCCGGCGATGAAATGCCGCTCCAGTGCACGGCCCTCATCGCCGCTTCCGAAGAGGCTCTGCCCGTCCCGCCACAGGGACACGTGAAAGTGCAGGCCGCTGCCGGGTTGGTCGGCGAAGGGCTTGGGCATCATCGAGAACACCGCGCCTTCCCGCTCGGCCAGCGTGTGCGCAGCGAGCTTGAAGAGCATCAGGTGGTCGGCCGACCGCAGCGCCTCGTCGTGGGCGAAGTTCAGCTCGAACTGCCCGTGGGCATCCTCGTGGTCGATCTGTTCCACCGTCAGGCCGCCGGCTTCCAGCGCCTCGCGCAGCGCGTGCAGGAAGGCGGCGCGACGCGGCAGGCTCTTCAGGTCGTAGCTCGGCTTGTCCAGCCGGTCCCAGGCGTCGAAGGGCGCCCAGCCGCGCCCGTCCTCCTGCCCCCGGCGCAGCAGGAAGAACTCGGGCTCGATGCCGGTTCGAAGCGTCCAGCCCCGATCGGCCAGGCGGGCGGTGGCGCGGCGCAGCACCTGCCGCGGACAGGACTCGAAGGCCTGCCCGTCGACGAAGCCGTCTGCGACGATGCGCGCGTAACCGGGCAGCCAGGGCAGCGCGCGCAGCGTGGAGAGGTCGCCCCGCGCCAGGTATTCCGACCGCGGCCCGGTGCGGGCCAGGCCAGTGCCCACGATGGACGGCCCCGCGAAGCCGGCGCCTGCGCCCAGCACCTGCTGCAGGTGCTGCAGCGGGACATGCTTGCCCTTGGCCACGCCTTGAAGGTCGGTGAACTGCACCAGCAGCGTGTGCACGCCCTGCAGGCGCATCGCCTCGATCGCGGCCTCGACTTCGCCGCGGGTGGCGCCTGCAGCGGCGGACGTCGCTTCGACGCCGCTCACGCGTCGATGCGGATCCACGTGGTCTTCAGTTCGGTGTACTTCTCCAGCGCGTGCAGCGATTTGTCGCGCCCGTTGCCGCTCTGCTTGTATCCACCGAAGGGAACGGTGATGTCGTCCTCGTCGTACTGGTTGACGTGCACCGTGCCGGCCCTCAGGCCGCGGGCCACGCGGTGCGCCCGGCTGAGCTGGTCGCTCCAGACGCTCGCCTGCAGGCCATAGGGGCTGTCGTTGGCCAGGGCCAGCGCCTCGGCTTCGGTGTCGAAGCGCAGGATGGACATCACCGGACCGAAGATCTCCTCGCGTGCGATGCGCATGTCCGATCGCACGCCGTCGAAGACCGTGGGCTCGACGAAGTAGCCGCCGCTGTCGGTGCGCGCCTGGGCACCGCCGACCACGCAGCGGGCACCTTCCGCCCGGCCGGCGTCGATGTAGCCGAGCACGGTGCGAAGCTGCACCTCGTCGACGATGGCGCCCATCACCGTCTTCGGGTCCAGCGGGTCGGCGGGCTGGTAGCGCGGGGCCTGCGCCACCACCGCCTCGATGAAGGCATCGGCCACCGATCGCTGCACCAGCACGCGCGACGGCGCGTTGCAGCTCTCGCCCTGGTTGAAGAACATGCTCGCGGCCACGGTACGGGCCGCGCGCTCGATGTCGGAAAAGTCCTCGAAGACGAGATAGGCACTCTTGCCGCCCAGCTCATTGAAGACCCGTTTGAGGTTGCTGCGGCCAGCGTACTCGAGCATCTTGCGGCCCACCCGGGTGGAGCCGGTGAAGCCGATGGCGTCCACGTCGGGGTGCAGCGCAAGCGCCTCGCCGGCTTCGTGGCCGAAGCCCGGGACCACATTGAAGACCCCGGCGGGCAGGCCGGCCTCCAGCGCGATCTCCGCCAGGCGCAGCGCGGTGTAGGGGCTCTTCTCGCTGGGCTTGAGCACAACCGAATTGCCCGCAGCCAGCGCCGGCCCGAGCTTCCAGGCCGCCATGATCATCGGGTAGTTCCAGGGCACCACCACGCCGATCACGCCCATGGGCTCGCGGGTGATCAGGGCCAGCGCATTGCGCGGCGTCGGCGCGATCTCGTCGTAGACCTTGTCGATGGCCTCGGCATACCACGCGATGCAGCGGGCCGCGGACGGCACGTCCACCCCCAGGCTGTGCTGGATGGGCTTGCCCATGTCCAGCGTTTCCAGCAGCGCGAGTTCGTCGCGCGCGGCGAGGATGCGCTCGGAGAACTTCTGCAGGATGCGCTTGCGGACGGCCGGCGCCTTGTTCGCCCAACGGCCATCTTCGAAGGCCTCGCGCGCGCTGCGCACGGCCGCGTCGATGTCGGCCGCCTGGCCGCGGGTGACCGGGCCGAGCAGGCGGGCGTCGATCGGGCTCTTCTTGTCGAAGGTCTCGCCGCCGATGGGCTCGACGCGGCGGCCATCGACGACGGCGCGGCCATCGGGGCGCAGCGCGGCTGCTCGCTGCGCCCAGGGGGCGCGCGTCTCGGGGGCGGGTGGGGGGTTCATGCAGCGCCGGCGCAGGGGCGGGGTTGGCTCACCAGAACACGACGAGCTGGGTCGCGAACAGGTTGTTCGACTTGCGATAGAGGCCGCTGCCCACGTCCAGGAAGACCGGCAGGCTGGCACGGTCCAGGCGGTACTCCGCCTTCAGCTGGGTGTTCTCGTTGAGCAGGTAGTTCAGGCCGAAAGCCAGCGCGGTGCGGTTGGCACCGACGTTCGGGTCGCCGAAGGGGTCGGGGCCGATGCCGTTGCGGTCGTCGGCCACGGTGTATCCCAGCAGGCCGCCGCCGTTGCGCTTGTTGTTGATGAAGTCCAGCCGCGAGATGGCCTCGAGCCGAGGCGTGAGCTTGTAGCCGGCCAGCGCGCTGGCGCCGTACCAGCTGGCCGTGCGCGGCTCGCCGTTCGGGTCGGGCGTGATGGCCGCGGCGTTCTGCCGCCCGTAGCTCACCTGACCCATCAGCGTCAGGTCGCCGCGGGTGTACCAGCCGTCCACCTCGAAGAGGTTGAGGAAGCTGTCGTTGCCGTTGGGGTCGGCGAAGTTGACCGCCTTGCCATGCACACCGGAGAAGCCGAAGCCGGTGAACTCGCCACGGGCGTAGTCGCCCCGGTAGGCGAAGGCCGGCCAGCGGTTGTTCGGGCCCTTGCGGGCGGTGTTCATGTTGCCCACGATGCTCTTGAGGAGCCACTTGCCGGTGCCGATTTCAGCGCCGACGCCGGTGTAGGTGGTGGGCAGCGTGAAGTCGAACAGCAGGTTGTGGGTGACGAGCTTGTTCTGGTTGGCCGGCAGGAACTCATAGCCCGACCAGTCCGGAACCTGGCCGGCCAGCAGGCGGACCTTGTCGCTGGTGAGCGGCACCGACACCGACGCCTCGTGCACGATGGAGCCCATGGCCACCGCACCGGCGCCGCGCTGCGGCGCCAGCGTCAGGCGCCAGCGGGTGCCGCTCTCGGTCTCCTTCTGGATGTCCAGCAGCAGCATGCCCATGTAGGAGCTGTCGAAGGCATAGGGGTCGTTGCCCGTGTCGCTCAGGAACTGCGCGCCGAAGGTCTTGCGGTTCTGGTTCGAAACGATGGGCAGGTCGATCACGCCGCTGATCTTCAGGCCCTTGAGGCCACCGCTGTCGCGCTGGTCTTCCAGGGCTTCGGTTTTGACCGCGATGCGGTTGAACTCGGCCGCCTGCTCGGGCGTCATGCCCCACTGCGCACGGGCGGGTGCACCCGGGGCGGCGGCGGCAGTGGCCGCCCCCAGCTTGCGCTCGAGCTCGGCGATGCGCGCCTTCATGGCTTCCAGCTCCTTGGCCAGGTCGGCCGCCGAGGGCGCCTGCGCCGCGGCGGGAAAGGCCACCGGCAGGGCCAGGGCGATGGCGAGGGCGAGCGCGGAGGGCTGCCAGGGCTTCATGCGGTTCTCCTGAAGGGAAGGGGCGGAAGGTCGGTTGCGGGGAAAGCGGGAAGGAGGTGCTCGGGTGGGTCGGCCCGGGTGCTCAGCCCTGGCGCGCTGCGGCCATCTCGCGCTGGCGCTGGCGCTCCTGGCGCGCGATCAGGTAGCTCGCGCCGAGCACACCCAGCGCGACGAAGGCGATCACCACCGTGGCCACGGCATTGATGCTCGAATCCAGGCCCAGCCGGGCGCGGCTGAAGATCACCAGCGGCAGCGTGGTGGAGCCCGGGCCGGACAGGAAGGCCGACAGCACCACGTCGTCCAGCGAGATGGTGAAGGTGAGCAGCCAGGCGGACATCACCGCCTGCGAGATCATCGGCAGGATCACCAGGTAGAACACCTGCCAGGGGCGGGCACCCAGGTCCATGGCAGCCTCCTCGAGCTGCGGGTTCAAGTCCTGCAGCCGGGCCTGTATCACCACCGTCGCATAGGCCATGCCCAGCAGCAGGTGGCCCAGCCAGATGGTCATCATGCCGCGCTCGGGGAAGCCCAGCGCACGCTGCACGCTCACCAGCATCAGCAGGAGCGACAGGCCCACCACCACCTCGGGCATCACCAGCGGTGCGTTGACCATGCCCGAAAACGCGGTGCGCCCGGTGAAGCGGCGGTACTTGACGAGCGCGAAGGCGGCCATCGTGCCCAGCACCACCGAGCCGCAGGCGGTGAAGAAGGCGATCTGCAGCGACAGCCACAGGCCGCCCAGCACCTCTTCGTCGCGCAGCAGCTTGCGGTAGCCATCCAGCGTGAAGCCGCCCCAGGTGGTGGGCAGCGGCGACGCGTTGAAGGAATAGATCACCAGCGCGACGATGGGCAGGTAGAGGAAGACGAAACCCGCGACGAGCCAGGCGGCACCGAAGCGCCGCGCGAAGGCGGACCCGAAGGCGGCCTTCACTGGCGCACCTCCACCGCCTCGGCCTGGTATTTGTTGAAGATGGCCAGCGGCACGATGATGAGCAGGATCATCACGATGGCCACGGTGGAGGCCATGGGCCAGTCGTTGTTGCTGAAGAACTCGTCCCACAGCACGCGTCCGATCATCAGCGTCTGCGGCCCGCCCAGCAGTTCGGGAATGACGAACTCGCCGATGCAGGGGATGAACACCAGCATCGAGCCGGCGATGATGCCGGCCTTGCTCAGCGGCACGGTGACCTTCCAGAACGCCACCCAGGGCGTGGCGCCCAGGTCGTTGGCGGCCTCCAGCAGGCGCAGGTCCATCTTGGACAGGGTGCTGTAGAGCGGCAGGATCATGAAGGGCAGGTAGGTGTAGACCATGCCCACCGTCAGCGAGAACGGCGTGTTCATGAACTGGCCGGCCGAGGGAATCCAGCCCAGCGCGGCCAGCACATGGTCGATGCCGGTGGCCTGCAGCAGGTTGGACACCCAGCCGTTCTCGCCCAGCAGGCCGCGCCAGGCGTAGACCCGCAGCAGGAAGGACGTCCAGAAGGGCAGCATCACCAGCATGAGCAGCGCGGGCTGCAGCGTGGTACGGGCACGCGCCATGAAGTAGGCGAAGGGGTAGCCGATCAGCAGGCAGATGACCGTGGTGATGCCCGCGAAGGTGACGCTGGACAGGTAGGTGCGGAAATACAGGTCGTCTTCGGTGATGAAGACGTAGTTGCTCAGCTTGAGCTTCAGGCTCAGCACGCCCTCGCTGAAGGTGAGGATCTCGCTGACCCGCACGCCGTCCATCTCGGCCATGCTGATGCGCAGCACGATGAGAAAGGGCAGCAGGAAGAAGACGAGCAGGAAAAGGTAAGGCAGGCCGATCACGGCCTGGCGGCCCTGAAGGCGTGGCAGCGACGGACGGCGCAGCCGGCCGCCACCCGGGGGCGCCGGGGCTTGTGCGGTGTTGACGACGGCGGGCATGGGCAGGCGTCAGGCCGTGAGCACCACCTGGGACGAACGCGACCAGTGCGCCCAGGCTTCGTCGCCCCAGGTGAGCTGATCGTCCGGGTGCCGCTGGGTGTTGCTCTGGCTGACCTTCAGCCGCGCGCCGCTGGCCAGCTGCAGGTGGTAGACGGTGAAGGCCCCGAAGTAGGACATCTCCTTGACCGTGCCGCGCACCGCGTTGAAGCCATCGTCGGACGGCGCATGGCGGGACACGTGGATCTTCTCGGGCCTGAGCGCCACCGTGACCGGCATGCCTTCGGTGCCGGTGATGCCGTGGCCCACGTAGTGCTTCACGTCCGCGCACTCGATGATGCAGTGGTCGGGCAGGTCCACCGCCAGCGTGCCGTCCATCAGGTTCACGTTGCCGATGAAGTCGGCCACGAAGCGGGTGGCCGGCGTCTCGTAGACCTCGCCGGGCGAGCCGACCTGCAGGATGCGGCCCTCGCTCATGATCGCGATGCGCGAGGCCATGGTCATGGCCTCTTCCTGGTCATGGGTGACCATCACGCAGGTCACGCCCACCTGCTCGATGATGTTCACCAGCTCGATCTGCGTTTCCTCGCGCAGCTTCTTGTCCAGCGCCCCCAGCGGCTCGTCGAGCAGCAGCAGCTGCGGCTGCCTGGCCAGGCTTCGGGCCAGGGCCACGCGCTGCTGCTGACCACCGGACAGCTGGTGCGGCCGGCGCTTGGCGTACTTGCCCAGCTGCACCAGCTTGAGCATGGCTTCCACCCGGGCTTCGAGCGCCTCGCGGGCCATGCCGTCGCGCCTGAGGCCGAAGGCGATGTTGTCCCACACCGTCAGGTGCGGGAAGAGCGCATAGCTCTGGAACATCATGTTGATCGGCCGCTCGTAGGGCGGCAGGCCGGCCAGGTCCTGGCCGTTGAGCACGATGCTGCCCGAGGTGGGCGTCTCGAAGCCGGCGAGCATGCGCAGCAAGGTGGACTTGCCGCAGCCCGACGAGCCCAGCAGCGCGAAGATCTCGCCCTTGGCGATGTCGATGCTGACGTCGTTGACCGCCTTGGTTCCGCTGAAGTCCTTGACGACGTTGCGGATGCTCAGGTAAGCCTCGGTGACGGGCGCGCTCTGCGTGGACATGCTGCTGGGCTTGAGCGTCAGAGGCCGGTCTTGAACGAGGTGTAAAGGCGCGTCATCGTGCGGCGGGTGTCGTTGCTCAGAGCGGCCGGGGCCACCATGCGCGCCATGTCGGCTGCGGGCGGGAAGACCGTCGGATTGCTGCCGATCTCCGGCTTCATCAGGCTGCGCGCCGCGGCGTTGGGCGTGGGGTAGAACACCGAATTGGTGAGGTCGGCGCTGACCTGCGGCCGCAGGATGTAGTCGATCCACTTGTAGACGTTGTCCACGTTGGCCGCGTCGGCCGGGATGGCCATGGTGTCCATGAAGATGATGCCGCCGGTCTTGGGGATCAGCACCTCGATCTTCTGGCCGGTCTTGGCCTCGATGGCGCGGTTGCGTGCGATGTTCATGTCGCCCGACCAGCCCAGCGCGACGCAGATGGACCCGGAGGCCATGTCGTTGATGTAGCCCGACGAGCTGAACAGCGTGACGCTCGGGCGGATGCTCTTGAGCAGCGGGCCCACGCCGGCGAAGTCGGCCGCGTTGTTCGAATAGGCCGGCTTGCCCAGGTAGTGCAGGGCCGCCGGAATGATCTCGGTGGGCGAATCGAGGAAGCTCACGCCGCAGCTGCGCAGGCGGCTGATGTACTCGGGCTTGAAGACGAGGTCCCAGGCGTTGTCCGGCATGGGCAGGTTGCCGAGCGCCGCCTTGACCTTGTCCACGTTGATGCCCACCGTGGTGTAGCCCCACAGCCAGGGAATGAGGAACTGGTTGCCCGGATCGAGCTTGGCCAGCTGCTCCATCAGTGCCGGGTCGAGGTTCTTGTAGTTCGGGATCTTGGACTTGTCCAGCTTCTGCAGCAGGCCGCCGTCTGCCTGGATCTTGCCCCAGTAGGACGAGGGCACGACGAGGTCGTAGCCGGTCTTGCCGGCCACCAGCTTGGCATGGAGGATCTCGTTGCTGTCGAAGGTGTCGTAGCGCACCTTGATGCCGGTTTCCTTCTCGAAGCCCTCGATGGTGGTCGGGGCGATGTAGTTGGACCAGTTGTAGATGTTCAGCGTGCGGCTTTGCGCCGAGGCTTCGGGCGCGAAGGCCGCGAGGGCCGCGCCGCAGGCCAGGACGCAGGCTGCGCCGAGGGCACCGAGGAATCGACGAGGGGCCGGCATCACCGTCATGGGCGGATCTCCAGAATGGTCGTGGGCGAAAGGGGGGCAGGGCGACGAAACCGGCGCTGAGTCTAGCTTCGGCCCTCGTGGGACGCATGCAATGTCCGGGCCACGGCAGGTGCGGGGCGGGGTGGTTGTGGCACCGGCGTGACAGGCCTGCGGGAAAGCCCGCAGAACGCTGGCCGCTGGCAGCGCTCAGAGCCAGCCACGGGTGCGCAGGTCGGTCAGCGTCAGGTCGAGGCAGCGGCGGATCAGCTGGCCGAGTTCATCGATCTGGCCGCGGGTGATGACCAGTGGCGGCGCGATGATCATGCGGTCGCCCACGGCGCGCATGATCAGGCCGTTGCCGAAGCAGTGGCCGCGGCAGACCATGCCCACCGCGAGGGACGGGTCGAAGAGCGTGCCGCTCGACTTGTCCCGCACCAGCTGCAGGGCGCCCATCAGGCCGAGCGTCTGTGCCTCGCCCACCAGCGGGTGGTCGGCCAGGCTGGCGAAGAGCTCGGCCAGATAGGGTCCGGTGTCGGTCCGCACGCGCTCGACCAGGCCCTCGCGCTGGATCAGCCGGATGTTGGCCAGCCCCACCGCGCAGGCCACCGGGTGGCCGGAGTAGGTGTAGCCGTGGTTGAAGTCGCCGCCCTGGTCGATGAGGGTGCGCGCCACCCGCTCGCCCACCATCACGCCGCCCAGCGGGATGTAGCCGGAGGTCACGCCCTTGGCGAAGGTCATCAGGTCGGGCCGGAAACCCAGCGTCTCGCTGCCCCACCAGTTGCCGGTGCGGCCGAAGCCGCAGATCACCTCGTCGGCCACCAGCAGGATGCCGTAGCGGTCGCAGATGCGCTGCACCTCGGGCCAGTAGGTGGACGGCGGGATGATGACGCCGCCCGCGCCCTGCACCGGCTCGCCGATGAAGGCCGCCACGTTCTGCGGGCCCAGCTCGAGGATCTTCTTCTCCAGCCAGCCTGCGGCCACCAGGCCGAAGTCCTCGCGGCTCATCGAGCGGCCATGGGCGAACCAGAAAGGCTGCTGGATGTGCGCTATGCCCGGAATGGGCAACCCGCCCTGCGCATGCATGTCGCTCATGCCGCCCAGCGATGCACCGGCCATGGTCGAGCCGTGGTAGGCGTTGTGCCGGCTGATGAGGATCTGCCGCTGGGGCTGGCCGTGCAGGTCCCAGTAGCGGCGCACCATGCGCACCACGGTGTCGTTGCCCTCCGAGCCCGAGCCCGAGAAGAACACATGCTGGAAGCTCTCCGGGCTGACCTCGGCGAGCAGCTCGGCCAACTCGATGGCCGGCGGCGTGGCGGTCTGGAAGAAGGAGTTGTAGAAGGGCAGCTCCTTGAGCTGGGCGGTCGCCGCATCGACCAGCGCCTGCTGCCCGTAGCCCACGTTGACGCACCACAGGCCGCTCATGGCGTCGAAGATCTTGTGGCCGTCGCTGTCCCAGAGGTAGAGGTTGTCGGCCCGGGTGATCACCCGCGAGCCCTTGTTGGCCAGCGACTTGAAGTCGGTGAAGGGGTGCAGGTAATGGGCGGCATCGGCAGCCTGCCACTCCGCGGTGCTGCGTTCACGGCGGGCGGGGAGATCGGCAACGGCGGGGTTCATGGGCGGTCCGGAGCGGTTCGTTGGGCGGTCGGCTGAGCGGTGGCGGCCGTCGGGGCGGGGGAGCTCACACGTGCAGCAGCAGGTGCTCGCGCTCCCAGGGCGAGATCACCTTCATGAACTCGGCATGCTCGATCTCCTTGACCTCGGAGTAGACGGTCACGAAGGACTTGCCCAGGACCTCATGCAGGTCGGTCTCCGCACGCAGGCGGTCGAGCGCCGCGCTGAGCGAGGTGGGCAGCTGGAACTCCGCGAGGTAGGCGTCGCCCTTGCACTCGGGGCTGGGCTCGATGCGGTTCTTGATGCCCAGGTAGCCGCAGGCCAGCGTGGCGGCCAGCGCCACGTAGGGGTTGGCATCGGCGCCGATCACCCGGTTTTCGATGCGCCGTGCCGACGGCGTGGCCACCGGCGAGCGGATGCCCACCGTGCGGTTGTCCGTGCCCCACTGGATGTTGATCGGGGCGGCGGTGAAGCGGGCCAGACGGCGGTAGCTGTTCACGTAGGGCGCGAACAGCGCCATCGCCGCCGGGATGTACTTCTGCAGCCCGCCGATGTACCAGTAGAACTCCTTGGACGCCGAGCCGTCGGGGTTGCTGAAGAGATTGCGGCCGGTGAGCTTGTCCACCAGGCTCTGGTGCACGTGCATGGCGCTGCCCGGTTCGCCGGCGATGGGCTTGGCCATGAAGGTGGCGAACATGTTGTGCCGAAGCGCCGCCTCGCGCACCGTGCGCTTGAAGAAGAACACCTCGTCGGCCAGGCCCAGCGGGTGGGCGTGGAAGAAGTTGATCTCCATCTGGCCCGCACCGATCTCGTGGATCAGCGTGTCCACGTTGAGCTCCATCTTCTCGCAGTAGTCGTAGACGTCCTCGAACAGCGGGTCGAACTCGTTGACCGCGTCGATCGAGTAGGCCTGTCGGCTGGTCTCGCTGCGTCCGCTGCGGCCGATGGGCGGCTTCAGCGGCATGTCCGGATCGGTGTTGCGGGCCACCAGGTAGAACTCGAGCTCGGGCGCGACCACCGGCTCCCAGCCCTCGGCGGCAAAGAGATCGCACACCCGGCGCAGCACGGAACGCGGGGCGAAGGTGACCAGGTTGCCCTCGCGGTCGTAGCAGTCGTGGATGACCTGCGCGGTCGGGTCGGTGGCCCAGGGCACGATGCGAACCGAGGCCGGGTCGGGCCGCAGGTGCATGTCGCGGTCGGTGGGCATGATCACGTCGTAGTAGGGCCCCTCCTCGGGGAACTCGCCGGTCACGCCCATGGCCACCACCGCTTCGGGCAGGCGCATGCCGCGGTCTTCGGTGAACTTCTCGCGCGGCAGGATCTTGCCGCGCGCCACGCCGGTGAGGTCGGGCACCAGGCACTCGATCTCGGTCACCCGGCGCTCGTTGAGCCAGTTCTCCAGGTCGCCGAAGCTGAAGTTGGCCTTGGAGGTCTTGTCAGTCATCATGGGTCGCCTCATGGGGCGTCAGGGAATCGCGGCCGGCGGTCCGGCGGGTGGGGGCGTGGGCTGCGCGTGCGGCCTGGCGGGCCCGGCAGGCGTCGCCGAAGGCCCGCAGCAGGGCCAGCGACACCGGGTTGTGCTCGGCCTGCCACTCCGGGTGCCACTGCACGCAGAGGTTGAAGGCCGGCGCATCGGGCCGGGTGAAGGCCTCGACCAGCCCGTCGGGGGCCATCGCTTCCACCCGCAGCCCCTCGGCCAGGCGCTGAACGCCCTGCCCATGGACCGAGTTCACCTGGAAGCTCGGCTCGGGCAGCAGCCGCTCGAGCAGCCCGCCGGGCACCACCTGCACTGGATGCGCCAGGCCATAGGCCACCTCCACCGGCACCCCTTCGGGCGAGCGGTGGTCCATCCGGCCGGGCACTTCCTGCACCGCCTGGTACAGGCTGCCGCCGAGCGCCACATTGGTTTCCTGGAAGCCCCGGCAGATGCCGAAGAAGGGCACGCCCCGTTCGAGTGCACGGGGAATGAGCGGCAGCGTCCACGCGTCGCGCAGCGCATCCAGCGGCAGCCGCGGGTCGTGCACGGCTTCACCGAAGTGGGACGGGTGCACGTTCGACGGCGAACCGGTGAGCAGCACGCCATCGGCCAGTTCGAGCAGTCCGTCGAGCTCGTCCGCGCGGGCTTCGGGCACCACCAGCGGCAGGCAGCCGGCCAGCCGCACGGCGGCCACGTACTTGCGGCCAGCGATGTGGAAGGGATGGTCGCCCAGCTGCCGGTTGCAGGCGGGCACGAGGACGATGGGGGCGCGGCTCATGGAAGGGGGGTGCGGCTGGGTGCGAAGGATTCAGAGCAGGTCGCGCAGGCGGTAATAGGCCATGCCCAGCACCAGGGCGGGCGTGCGCAGCCAGGGCCCGCCGGGGAAGCGCCGGTGCCGGAGCCGCGCGAACACATCGAAGCGGCTCGCGTCGCCGTCCATGGCCTCGGCCACCACCCGGCCGGCCATCCCGGTCAGGGCCAGCCCATGGCCGGAGAAGCCTTGCAAGTAATAGACCCCGCCCGCGCCCTTCGAGCCGAGGTCGAGGCGACCGAAGTCGGGGGCACGGTTCAGGGTGATGTCCACGAAGCCGCCCCAGGCGTACTCGACGCGCCGGCCGGCCAGCTGCGGGAAGGTGGCCACCATGCGCCGACGCAGGCTCTCGGCCAGGTTGGACGGGGTGCGGGTGCTGTAGCTCACGCGTCCGCCATAGAGCATGCGGTCGTCCGCGGTGGTGCGGAAGTAGTCGAGCACGAAGTTGGTGTCGCACACCGCGGCCCGGGTGGGAATCAGCGAGCGGGCGAGGTCGGCCGGCAGGCGCTCGGTGGCCACGATGTAGGTTCCCACCGGCATGATCCGGCCTTCCAGTTCGCGCCGGATGCCCTGCAGGTAGACATTGCCCGCCAGCAGCACCTGGGACGCTCGCAGCCTGGCACCGCCGGACACCCGCAGCACATGGGCGCCGCCGGCCCCCGAGGCTGGCTCCAGGGCCTCGACCCGGCTGCCCTCGTGCAGCTGGACGCCCAGCCCCTCGGCCGCGCGGGCCAGGCCCAGCGTGTACTTCAAGGGGTGCAGGTGGCCGCCGCTCGGGTCGTGCAGGCCGGCGTGGAAGCGGTCGCTGGCGATCCAGTCGCGCAACTCGGCCGGGGCGATCCAGTGCGGGGCATAGCCGTAGCGTTGCGCCATGTCGTCGCACCAGTCGCGCAGCGCGCGCGCCTTGCGCTCGGTCACGGCCAGGCCCAGGTAGCCGCGCTGCCAGTCGCAGTCGATGGCGAACTCGCGGCAGCGCTGCTCGATCAGCTCGATGGCCTCGAGCGTCATGTTCCAGACGACGCGCGACGCCTGCAGGCCCAGCTGCTCCTCGATGACGGAAGGCTCGCAGGCCAGACCGGCAATGGCCTGGCCGCCGTTGCGGCCCGAGGCACCCCAGCCGAACTGGCGTGCCTCGAGCACCGTCACCCGGCGACCGCGGCGGGCGAGGTCGATGGCGGCGGAAAGGCCCGCCAGGCCACCGCCGACGATGGCGACGTCGCAGGACGCGTCGCCCTCGAAGGCGGGAAAGCTCCGGTCTCTCGCCGCGGTGGCGGCGTAGTAGGAATCGCGACTGAGTGCCTGATCGACCCGGAGCAGCTGCATGGTCCCGTCAGGCGAGCTTCTTCAAGGCGGCGCCCAGCGTCTCGACGATGCGGTCGATGTGCTCGTTCTCGATGATGAGCGGCGGCGACAGTGCGATGGTGTCGCCGGTGAAGCGCACCAGCACGCCCTGCGCCCAGCACTCGAGGAAGACGTCGAAGGCCCGCTTGCCCGGCGAGCCGGGGATGGGGTCGAGCTCGATGCCGCCCACCAGGCCGATGTTGCGCACGTCGATGACGTGCGGGTGCTCGGCCAGGCCGTGCAGCGCGCGCTCGAAGTGCCCGGCCATGCTCGCCGCCCGGGTCAGCAGGCCGTCGTCCGCATAGGTGTCCAGCGTGCCGATCGAGGCGGCGCAGGCCAGCGGGTGGGCCGAGTAGGTGTAGCCGTGGAAGAACTCGATGATGTGCTCGGGCCCGTTCATGAAGGCGTCGTAGATGAACTGGCGGGCGAACACCGCGCCCATCGGCACGCAGCCGTTGGTGATGCCCTTGGCCACCGTCATCAGGTCCGGCGTCACGCCAAAGTGCTGGGCGCCGAAGGGCGAACCCAGGCGGCCGAAGCCGGTGATGACCTCGTCGAAGATCAGCAGGATGCCGTGCTTGTCGCAGATGGCGCGCAGGCGCTCCAGGTAGCCCTTGGGCGGAATGAGCACGCCAGTGGAGCCTGCCACCGGCTCGACGATGACCGCGGCGATGGTGGACGCGTCGTGCAGCGCCACCAGGCGCTCCAGGTCGTCGGCCAGCTCGGCGCCGTGCTCGGGCTGGCCGCGGCTGAAGGCGTTCTTCGACAGGTCGTGGGTGTGGCGGATGTGGTCCACGCCACCGAGCATCGTGCCGAACATCTTGCGGTTGGCCACCATGCCGCCCACCGAGATGCCGCCGAAGTTCACGCCGTGGTAGCCCCGCTCGCGGCCGATGAGGCGGGTGCGCTGGCCCTCGCCGCGGGCGCGGTGGTAGGCGATGGCCATCTTCAGGGCCGTCTCCACCGCCTCGGAGCCCGAGTTGGTGAAGAAGACCTTGTTCAGCCCCTCCGGCGCAATGTCGGCCAGGCGCTCGGCCGTCTCGAAGGCAAGCGGGTGGCCCATCTGGAAGGGCGGCGCGTAGTCCATCGTCTCGGTCTGCCGGGCGATGGCCGCGCTGATCTTTTCGCGGCCGTGGCCGGCGTTCACGCACCACAGCCCGGCAATGCCGTCGAGCACCTCGCGGCCCTCGGGCGTCCAGTACTGCATGCCCTTGGCGCGGGCGAGCAGACGCGGCGCCTTGCGGAAATGGCGGTTCGCGGTGAAGGGCATCCAGTAGGCGTCCTTGCCGGCGATGGAGCCGGTGGATTCGGCGAGCTGGCTGGCCGCGGCGGCGGTCTGGGGATCGAGGTCTCGGTGCATGCGACTCTCCTTCTTCCGGGGCCTGTCCGCCCGGGTGGTGGTGGGGCGGTGGGGTGCCGCCTTGGCTCTGTGCTGGGGCAGTGGACTGCCCGGACCTCAAGTGTCCGCCCAAACGAGGCTCAAGTCTAAGCAGGGCGGCGCGCAATCCGGTTGCGCGCCGGGGCTTGGCTAACCCGGGTTGGCGCAACAAAATTCGAAGATCGATGCAACAATCTGCATTTCATGTCGAAATCCGCTGCACCCATCGAACTCGATGCGATCGACCGCGACATCCTGATGCAACTGCAGAACGATGGGCGCCAAAGCAACGTCACGCTGGCTGCCCGTGTGGGGCTGTCGCCGTCGGCCTGCCTGCGGCGGGTGAAGGCCCTGGAGGAGTCCGGCGTGATCGCCCAGTACGTGGCCCTGCTGGACCTGAAGGCCGTCGGCCAGTACGGCAGCGGCTACAGCATCCTGAACCTGGAGAGCATGAACACGCCGCTGCTCGAGGCCTTCGAGCGCGCGGTGCGCCAGGAGCCGGAAATCCTGGACTGCCTGTACGTCGCGGGCTCCAACGACTACCTGATCCGCTTCGCCTACCGGGATGCCGAAGACCTCGAGCGCTTCCACACCCGGGTGCTGATGCGCCTGCCCGGGGTCGCCCGCAGCAACACGCTGGTGGTGCTGCGCACGGTCAAGAAGACCACCGCGCTGCCGGTCGAGGCGGCTGGCGCGCGGCGACGCTAGCGGATGTCCGTGCCTGCGGACTGGCCGGACTGGCCGGACTGGCGGCACTGGCCGCACAACCAGGTCCAGACGAAGGCCGCTGCCGCCTGGCTGGTGAGTTCGGCGTGGTCGAAGGGGGGTGACACCTCGACGCAGTCCATGCCCACGAAAGGCAGGTCGCCCAGTTCCTCGAGCAGGCTGAGCACCTGGTTGCTGCTCAGGCCGCCCGGCTCGGGCGTTCCGGTGCCGGGGGCGAAGGCCGGGTCCAGGCAGTCGATGTCCAGGCTCAGATAGAGCGGGGGGTGACCGGCGGCGGCCAGCCGGTGCCGGATCTCGGCCAGCACCGGGGCGAGTTGCGTCGGCGACTCCAGCCCTCGCAGCTCACGGCTGGTGAAGATGCGACCGCCCTGGTCGGCCACGTAGCGCACCGCAGCCGCCTCACCCGCCGAGCGGATGCCGATCTGGACGAAGCACGAAGGCTCGACCAGCCCCTGCTGGAAGGCCTCCCACACCCAGGTGCCGTGGCCGCTGGGCTCGCCGAAGTGGTCGCTCCAGGTGTCGCAGTGGGCATCGAAGTGGATGACCGCCAGCGGGCGACCCAGCTGGCGCCGATAGGCCTGCAGCAAGGGCAGTGTGATGGAGTGGTCGCCGCCCAGCCAGGCCATGCGGTGCGCGGCCATCAGCGGCTCGACCAGCGGCACCAGGGCCTCGCGCATGCGTTCGATGCCGGTGTTGGGCAGCGCCAGGTCGCCCGCATCGCCCAGGCGGCCCAGCGGGCTGGTGCCGAAGTGGGGGTGGATGCCGTCGCACAGCATGTGGCTGGCCTGCCGGATGGCACGAGGGCCCAGCCGGGCGCCGGGCCGGTTGGTGGTCGATCCGTCCCAGGCGATGCCCGCCACGGCCCAGGTGTGCCCGGGTTCGAGTGCGGGGGCCTTGAGGAAGCGGCTGTCGGAAAGGTAGGCGAAGGCGGTCATGGTGGAGGGGCGCCGATGCGGCCCGAAGGTCCGGACAGCGGCGGATTGTGGAGTTGCGTTCGGGCATCGGTTGGCCTTGATCGCTTTTCACATGTGAAGGCCTGCATTTCGCATGGTGGGATCCAAAATGGTGCAGTGCGGCAAAAGCTTCCGCCATCGGAAATTGCGTTCCGCATCATGGGAGGAAAGCGCTAAGTCCTTGTTTTGACGAGATGCGTTTTTTAGTCTTCTATAAGACACAAGTGTGTGTTGCAGCGATGGTCACCGTATGCTGGCGCTTGTCTTCCCGCCTTCCCTGTCACTTCCTCCAAGGAGTTCCCGATGACCGCACCGACCCGTGACCAACAGATCGCCGCCCTCGAACAGGAGTGGGCCACCAACCCCCGTTGGAAAGGCATCCAGCGCGGCTACACCGCCGCGGACGTGGTGCGGCTGCGCGGCTCGCTGGCCATCGAGCACACGCTGGCCAAGCGCGGCGCCGAGAAGCTGTGGAACCTCATCAACACCGAGCCCTTCGTCAACTCGCTGGGCGCGCTGACCGGCAACCAGGCCATGCAGCAGGTCAAGGCCGGCCTGAAGGCCATCTACCTGTCGGGCTGGCAGGTGGCGGGCGACGCCAACAGCAACGGCGAGATGTACCCCGACCAGTCGCTGTACTCGGTGGACTCGGTGCCCAAGGTGGTCAAGCGCATCAACGCCACCTTCAAGCGCGCCGACGAGATCCAGTGGAGCGAGGGCAAGAACGACATCGACTACTTCGCCCCCATCGTGGCCGATGCGGAAGCCGGCTTCGGCGGCGTGCTCAACGCCTTCGAGCTGATGAAGGCCATGATCGACGCGGGCGCCGCCGGCGTGCACTTCGAGGACCAGCTCGCCGCAGCCAAGAAGTGCGGCCACATGGGCGGCAAGGTGCTGGTGCCCACCCGCGAGGCCGTGGCCAAGCTGGTGGCGGCCCGCCTGGCGGCCGACGTCATGGGCGTGCCCACCGTGCTGCTGGCCCGCACCGACGCCGAGGCCGGCGACCTGGTCACCACCGACGTGGACGACAACGACAAGCCCTTCTGCACCGGCGAGCGCACGGTGGAAGGCTTCTTCAAGAGCCGCAACGGCCTGGAGCAGTCGATCAGCCGCGGCCTGGCCTACGCGCCCTATGCCGACCTCATCTGGTGCGAGACCGGCAAGCCCGACCTGGCCTTCGCCAAGGCCTTCGCCGACGCCATCCACGCGAAGTTCCCGGGCAAGCTGCTGGCCTACAACTGCTCGCCCTCCTTCAACTGGAAGAAGAACCTGGACGACGCCACCATCGCCAAGTTCCAGCGCGAGCTGGGCGCCATGGGCTACAAGTACCAGTTCATCACGCTGGCTGGCTTCCACAGCCTGAACTACTCGATGTTCGACCTGGCCTACGGCTACGCGCGCAACAACATGAGTGCCTTCGTCGAGCTGCAGGAGAAGGAGTTCGCCGCCGCCGATCGCGGCTTCACCGCGGTGAAGCACCAGCGCGAGGTGGGCACCGGCTACTTCGACTCGGTGACCACCACGATCGAGGCGCAGGCGTCGACCGCCGCGCTCAAGGGTTCGACCGAAGACGAGCAGTTCTTCGACGGCACCCACCACTGAGCCGCACCGGCAGGCCGGCTCGCCTGGGAAGGCAGGGCCGCCTGCCCGTTGCGCTGCGCGTTCAGCGCACCGGGATGCGCGTGGCCAGCGGCGCGGCCTGGTAGTCCGGCAGGAAGCGGCACTCACCTGCCGCCTGCGGGCGCAGCGCCCGACACCGGTTGGCGATGCTGGCGGGCGAGGGCTTTCGCCCGTCCTCCACCCACCCCAGCAGCGCTTCGAAGAGGGGCGGGTAGTGGGCGTCTCCGAGGTAGCTGTGCTCGGCCGAATCGACGAAGGTCTGGACCAGGCCGTCACCGCGGCCGGCGGCCACCATCCGTTCGCGCAGCGTGTGCTGCCCCTCGACGAACACGGTGCTGTCGCCCACGCCGTGGGTGCTCAGCACCGGCATGGGAAAGCGCCCGCGGTGGTCGGTGTCGGCCGCGAACCGGGCGGCAGCCGCCGGATCGGCAGCCACCCGCGGTACCGCCGCGTTCAGCGATGCGTCGTCGGACGAACCGCTGTAGCGCACCCCGACGTTGCCGAAGGGACCGCCCCCCGAGCGCAGCGCGACGTCGCGCAGCGTGTAGGTGCCCCACTGCAGGTGGCCGAGGATGGACGCCTCGGGAATGCGCACCACGTCGACCACGGTCTTCAGCCGGCGCGCCTGCTCAGCGCTGCGCTGCGCAGCGGGCTTGCGCACGCCCAGGCAGTCGTCGATCCGGCTGGCCAGATCGGCTGCGCCGAGGGTGGCACCGGACGGCAGCCCGATGGACAGCGCATACGCCGGCTCGTCGGGCCGGGGGTGGTTGCCGCACAGGTGCTGATAGACGGCGCGAAGGTCGATGCGGAAGTCGTAGGCGGCCGGGCCGGCCACGACGCCACTCGTGAGCAGCATCCCGTCCCAGGACTGCGGGAAGCGCTCGGCGGCCCGGGTGGCCACCATCGCGCCCCAGGACTGGCCGTGCAGCAGCGTGCGCCGGGGCTGGCCCACATGCTGCAGGAAGAGGCGGCGAACGCGTTCGGTGTCCTCGGCCGCGGTGGTCACGGCGAAGCCGCCCTGGCGGAAGACCGAGCCCGCCCAGGCATGGCCTTCGGCCACGGTGATGGCCCAGCGCTGGAGGTCCGCGTCGGCACGGCTGGCGCGCGGCTCGCCCAGGTCGGGCCCGCCGTGGGCATGGACCACCAGCACGCCGCTCCAGCGGGCCGGCACCGCCATCAGGTAGTGGGCGCCTGCGGAATCCCGGCCTCGCAGGCACAGCGCGTCGGCGGGCACGCCCGAGGGGCAGGGCACTGCGGCGGGTGCGGCTTCTGGCGCGACGGTAGCGGGCGAGACACCTGGCGCTTGGCCCGACGCCAGGACTGACGCAGGGCCCGGCGCGGTGGCACAGCCGCCCGTGGCCAGCGCGAGCAGGGCCGCAGCCAGCGGACGCCGCCCGCTGCGGGCCACCGGCCGGGAGGGCGAAGCGGGGCGATCGACGACGGGCAGGCCAGGGTGCTGGGACATGGTCAAGGGCAACGACGGGAGGGGTGGACGAGCCTAGGCCATCCGCCGGACGACGCCTGCCGGACAATCCCGGGGCCTCACGCCCCTACCCATGCCCGGCCCCTTCGAATCCCGCCCGCTCAAGGTGCTCAGCGTCATCCCCCCGATGACGCAGCTGAACACCCCTTATCCCTCCACCGCCTACCTGACCGGTTTCCTGCGCGGTCGGGGTGTCGATGCGGTCCAGGAAGACCTGGCCCTGGCGCTGGCGCTGCATCTGCTGAGCGGCGAGGGCGTGCGGGAACTGGCCGCTGCGGTGGAGGCGCTCGGGCCCGGCGCCCGGGGGCCCCGGGCGCAGGATTTCGCGGCGCGCCCGGCGCACTACGCTGCCACCATCGACGCCGTCATCGCCTTCCTGCAGGGCCGGGACGCGACGCTCGCCCACCGCATCGCCAGCCGGCAGTGGTTGCCCGAGGGGCCGCGCTTCGACTCGCTGGCTGTCTACGACGCCCTCTATGGCGGTGAGGACGGCGAGGCGGCCGACGATCCGCTGGCCTGGGCCTTCGGCGCCCTGGGCGTGCAGGATCGCGCCCGCCACCTGGCCACGCTCTACCTCAACGACCTGGCCGACGTCATCCGGGAGGTGCTCGACCCGCGCTTCGAGTTCGTGCGCTACGGCGAGCAGCTCGCCGCCAGCCAGGCGAGCTTCGACCCGCTGGCCGACGCGCTGGCCGCGCCGCACGGGGCGGTGGATGCGCATCTGCTGCGGCTCACCCGACAGGCACTGGCCCGCCACGCGCCCACGGTGGTGCTGCTGTCCGTGCCCTTTCCCGGGGCGGTGTATGCGGCCTTCCGGATCGCACAGGCGGTGAAGGCCGTCGATCCGGGCATCGTCACGGTGCTCGGCGGCGGCTTCGTCAACACCGAGCTGCGCGACCTGGCCGAGCCGCGGGTCTTCGACCATTTCGACTTCGTCACCCTGGATGCCGGCGAGCGGCCGCTGCTCGCGCTGCTGGAGCACCTGCAGGGCCGGCGCTCGGCCCGGCGCCTGGTGCGCACCTTTGTGCGCGAGGACGGCCAGGTGCAGTGGCGCCACTTCGCCGAGCCGGAGGTGGCCTTCGAGGACGTGGGCACGCCCACCTGGGACGGACTGCCGCTCGCCCGCTACCTCTCGTTGCTGGACCTGCTCAACCCCATGCACCGCCTGTGGAGCGACGGCCGCTGGAACAAGCTCACCGTGGCGCACGGCTGCTACTGGAAGAAGTGCAGCTTCTGCGACGTGAGCCTGGACTACATCTCGCGCTACGAGACGGCCAGCGCCACGCTGCTCGCCGACCGCATCGAGGCCATCGTGCGCGAGACCGGGCAGACGGGCTTTCACTTCGTCGACGAGGCCGCGCCGCCCAAGTCGCTCAGGGCCTTGTCCGAGGAGATCGTGCGGCGGCGGCTGCCGGTGAGCTGGTGGGGCAACGTGCGCTTCGAGAAGAGCTTCACGCCCGAGCTGTGCCGCACGCTGGCCGACAGCGGCTGCATCGCCATCTCGGGCGGCCTGGAGGTGGCCTCGGACCGCCTGCTGGACCTGATGAACAAGGGCGTCTCGGTGGCCCAGGTGGCGCGCGTGACCCGTGCCTTCAGCGATGCGGGCATCCTGGTGCACGCCTACCTGATGTATGGCTTTCCCACGCAGACCACCCAGGACACGGTGGACTCGCTCGAGTACGTGCGGCAGCTCTTCGCGGCCGGCTGCATACAGTCCGGCTTCTTCCACCGCTTCACCTGCACGGTGCATTCGCCGGTGGGCCGCTCGCCCGGCGACTACGGCATCACCCTGCACCCGCTGCCGGACGCGCCCGGGGGGCGCACCTTCGCCCGCAACGATGTCGGCTTCGACGACCCCACCGGCACCGACCACGACGCCCTCGGCCTTGGCCTGAAGAAGGCCGTCTACAACTTCATGCATGGCGTCGGGCTCGACGAGGACGTGCGGGCCTGGTTCGACCAGCCGGTGCCGCGCAGCCGGGTCAACCGTCGCTTCGTCGAGCGGGCGCTGGCCGCGGGGGCCGGTGAGCGCTGAAGGCCGTCCTTCCTACACTCGGGCCATGGCCGAGCCTTCCCCACCCCCCGCCGAGCTTGCTGCACGCGCCGCCGCCCTGCGCGCCGAGCTGGCCGAGCACGCCCACCGCTATTACGTGCTGGACGCCCCCGTCATTCCCGACGCCGAGTACGACCGCCTCTTCCAGGCACTGCAGGCCATCGAGGCGGCCCACCCCGAGCTCCTGAGCGCCGACTCGCCCACGCAAAGGGTGATCGGCCGCGTACTGGACGGCTTCGCGCCGGTTCGGCACGCGGTTGCGATGCTGTCCATCCGCACCGAGACGGACACCACCGAGGGCGGGGCGCTGGCCTTCGACGCCCGGGTGCGGCGCGAGCTGGGGCTGGGCGAGGCCGACCCGCCGGTCGAGTACGCGTGCGAGCTGAAGTTCGACGGCCTGGCCATCAACCTGCGCTACGAGCGCGGCATCCTGGTGCAGGCAGCCACCCGCGGCGACGGAGAGACCGGCGAGGACGTGACGCAGAACCTGCGCACCGTGCAGCAGGTCCCGCTGCGCCTGGCGGGCAAGCCGGCCGACTGGCCCGAGGTGCTGGAGGTGCGTGGCGAGGTCTACCTGCGGCGTGACGACTTCGAGGCCCTGAACGAACGGCAGCGGCAACGCATTGCCGCCGGTGCCCGCAACGAGAAGACCTTCGTCAATCCGCGCAACGCGGCGGCCGGGGCGGTGCGCCAGCTCGACCCGGCCATCGCCGCGCAGCGGCCGCTGAGCTTCTTCGCCTACGGTGTCGGCGAGGTCCGGGGCTGGGCGATGCCCGACACCCACAGCGCGCTGCTCGATGCGCTGGCGGCCTTCGCGCTGCCGGTGTGCGCAGACCGTTCGGTGGTGCAGGGCGCTTCGGGCCTGTCGGCCTTTCACGCGGCCATGGGCGAGCGCCGCGACGCACTGGCCTTCGACATCGACGGCGTGGTCTACAAGGTCAACCGCCGCGACCTGCAGCAGCGCCTGGGCTTCGTCACCCGCGAGCCGCGCTGGGCAGTGGCGCACAAGTACCCGGCACAGGAACAGATCACCCGGATGCTGGACATCGACATCCAGGTCGGCCGGACGGGCAAGCTCACCCCGGTAGCCAAGCTCGAGCCGGTGTTCGTCGGCGGCACCACGGTGAGCAATGCCACGCTGCACAACGAGGACGAGACGCGCCGCAAGGACGTGCGCCCGGGCGACCGGGTGATCGTGCGGCGCGCGGGCGACGTCATTCCCGAGGTGGTCGGAGGCGTGGCCCACGACCCGGCCGCAGGCGACCCACCCGAGCGCGCCGCCGTCTTCGATCTCCATCGGCGCCTGGGTGGGCGGTGCCCGGTGTGCGGCAGCGGCATCCTGCGGCCCGACGGCGAGGCCGACTGGCGCTGCACCGGCGGGCTGTTCTGCCCGGCCCAGCGCAAGCAGGCCCTGCTGCACTTCGCCGGCCGTCGCGCAATGGACATCGAGGGACTGGGCGACAAGCTCGTCGAGCAACTCGTGGACTCCGGACGGGTTGCCACGCTGCCCGACCTCTATTCACTCGATGTGGACTCGCTGATGGGCCTGGAGCGGATGGGCGAGAGGAGCGCGGCCAAGCTGATCGAGGCGCTGACGGCCAGCAAGCAGGCGCGGCTCGAACGCCTGCTCTTCTCGCTGGGCATCCGGCAGGTGGGCGAGGCCACCGCGCGCGATCTGGCGCGGCATTTCGGTTCCATGGACCGGGTGATGGACGCCAGCGTCGACGAGCTGCTGCAGGTACGCGACATCGGCCCCGTCGTGGCGGCCAGCATCCGCACCTTCTTCGAGCAGCCCCACAACCGCGAGGTCATCGAACGTCTTCGCCAGGCGGGCATGCGCTGGGACGAGCATGCGGGAGCCGAGACCGCCGCTGCGCTGCCACTGGCCGGTCGCACGCTGGTGCTCACCGGCACGCTGCCCACGCTGTCGCGCGACGAGGCCAAGGCCAGGCTGGAGGCGCTGGGCGCGAAGGTGGCCGGTTCGGTCAGCATCCGCACGCATGCCGTGGTGGCGGGCGCCGACGCGGGCAGCAAACTGGAGAAGGCCCGCCAGCTTGGCGTGCCGGTGCTGGACGAGACCGCGCTGCTGGCGCTGCTGGACGAACCGCAGACCTTCGAGGCCCTGATACAGGCCCTTCGCCCCCCGCCGGCCACGCTCCCGGCGCCGGGCTCCACCATCGAGAACCCATGACCGTCCGCGACATCCTGAAGATGGGCGATCCGCGCCTGCTGCGCATCGCCCAACCCGTGCGCGCCTTCGACACCCCTGAGCTGAAGGCGCTGATCGGCGACCTCTTCGAGACCATGGCCGCGGCCAACGGTGCGGGCCTCGCGGCGCCGCAGATCGGCGTGGACCTGCAGGTGGTGATCTTCGGCTTCGGGCAGAACGCCCGTTACCCCGACGCCCCGCCCGTGCCCCGCACCGTGCTGATCAACCCGATCATCACGCCCTTGGGCGATGCGCTCGAGGAGGGCTGGGAGGGCTGCCTTTCGGTGCCGGGCCTGCGCGGCGTGGTGCCGCGTGCCGCGCGCATCCGCTACCAGGGCTTCGACGCCGAAGGTCGTCCGATCGACCGCGAGGCCGAGGGCTTCCACGCCCGGGTCGTGCAGCATGAGTGCGACCACCTGATCGGCACGCTCTATCCGATGCGCATCCGCGACTTCTCCCGGTTCGGTTTCACCGAGGTGCTCTTCCCGGGGCTGGACGCGGCGGCGGACGACTGACCGACCGCCGTTCACGACCGTTACACCTTCGGCGGTCGGCGCGGTGGGGCGCGGCCGCGTTGGGCTGGGATGAAAGCTTCGCCCGTCGCCGCCCTCGGCTTGCTGCTGCTGGTCCTGCTGATGCCCGGCCTGGCCTGGGCCGATCCGCCCGGCAGGGTGGGGCGGCTGGCGGAGGCCACCGGGCCGGTCTGGGTCTTCAGTCCCGGAACGCCGGAGTGGGTGGCAGCGCCGCTGAACCGCCCTTTGACCCGTGGCGAGCGCCTGTCCACCGACCCCGGGGTGCGGGCGGTGCTGCGAATCGGCTCGACCACGCTGCGGCTGGACGGCGCGAGCGAGCTCGAGTTCACGACGCTGGACGACGAACGCTTGATCGTGCAGCTGCACGGCGGCTCGCTCGCCGTGGCGGTGCGCAGCGCCGACAAGGTCGACGAGTTCGAGGCGCTGACCGCCGACGGGCGGTTGGTGCTGCAGCGACCGGGCCGCTACCGCCTGGACCGGGGCGATGGTGCGACGGCCGTGACGGTGTGGGCCGGGCAGGCGCTCTTCGAGGGGGCGGGCGCGGCGCTCACCGTCTACCCCCGCCAGCGCGGAGAGTTCTGGACCGACCGCCGGCTGGGCGACCGGATGCAGTACGCGATCACCGATCCGCTGCAGGATGCCTTCAGCGGCTGGGCGTCGGCCCGCGACATCGGCGACGACCGAGGCCCGAGTGCCCGCTATGTGTCGCCCGAGATGACCGGCGCCGAAGACCTGGACCGGCACGGCCGCTGGGAGGAGCACCCCGAATACGGCGCGCTGTGGACCCCGATCGGCGTGCCCCCGGGTTGGGCGCCCTATCGCTACGGCCAGTGGGCCTGGGTCAGCCCCTGGGGCTGGACCTGGATCGACCAGGCACCCTGGGGCTTCGCGCCCTTCCACTATGGACGCTGGGTGCGCTGGCGTGATGCCTGGGCCTGGGCGCCGGGTGCCTGGGTCGCGCGGCCGGTGTACGCACCTGCGCTGGTGGCCTGGCTGGGGGGCGGCTCGGTCACGGTGGGGGTGCAGGTGGGTGCCGGGCCTTCGGTGGGCTGGTTTCCGCTGGCACCCCAAGAGGTGTATGTGCCCTGGTATGGCGTCAGTGCGCGCTATGTGCAGTCCATCAACCATGGGCCGGTGCGCCACATCGACAACCCGCAGCTCATCGTCCAGCAGCCCGGCGCCTATGTGGGCCGCTATCCCTACGTTCACCGCTGGTACGAGCCGGCGCTGACGGTCGTCCCGGGCAGCACGCTCGTCGGACAGCGACCCGTTGCCGGGGCCGGGCAGCGCTGGATCCTGGACCCGGGCTTGCGCAACGCCTGGACCGACCCGTCGCGTGCACCCGGGGTGGTGCCCGACCCCGGCGTGCGACCCGGCTGGACCCGTCCATCGCCGGGCTTCGCGCCGGGGCGGCCGCCGCCGGGTGCGGTGGAACCCGATCGACGCCTGCAGATTCCCGAGCGCGTGGCGCGGCCCGAACCCGGTGGTCCGCCCGATCAGCGAGTGCCGGGGAGCAACTGGTCCACGGTCAGGCCGGTGGCGCCGATGCCCGCAGCGCCGCCGACACCATCGACCCAGCCGATGCCGATGCCCTTTCCCTCGCCCGCACCGGCCACGCCGTTCCGGCCGGAAGCCCCCGCCTTCGCCTCGCCGCCAACCCGCCTGCCGGGCGTGCCCGACACGCGGGCCAATGAAGACGCCGCCCGCCGCATCGGCACCGTGCCCGGCGCAGGGGTGGGCAGCCGGGACGCCGGTGCGCCACCGCGGCCGGAGGGCTTTCCCTGGCGACCGGTGATGCCGCCCGCGCCACTGCCTCCGCCCGCGCCAGCGCGCATCCTGCAACCGCCACCGCTGGCTGCCATGCCCGCGCCGGCCGCCATGCCTGCCCCAGCGCAGCCGCCCCGCGCGGTCGGGCGCATCGAGCCGCCGCCGCGTCCGATGGACGTCGGGCGCGGGCCGGACCCTGACCGCCAACCCGGAGGCGGGGGCCCGAACCGCCAGCGCGAGATGGCCCGCTAGCCAGCTAGCGGGCCGGCGCCGCCGGACGGAGCAGCGGCCTGAGCAGCGGCCAGATGTTGGCCAGGATGATCGGATGGGCCGCCTCGTTCGGGTGGATGCGATCGGCCTGGAACAGCTTTTCCGGCTGCGGCCCGTCGGCCACGCCGGCCAGGAAGAAGGGCATCAGGGTGGCCTGTTCGCTGCGCGCCACGGTGGCGAAGAGCGCCGCGAAGGACTCTGCATAGGCCCGGCCGTAGTTGGGGGGCATCTGCATGCCGGCGATCAGCACCCTGGCGCCCGCCTCGCGCGCCGACCTGGCCATGAAAGCAAGGTTGTCACGCGTCATGACCAGCGGCAGCCCGCGCAGCGCGTCATTGCCGCCGAGCTCGATCACCACCACCTGTGGCCGGTGCTGCCGCAGCAGCGCGGGCAGGCGGGAGCGGCCACCAGAGGAGGTGTCTCCACTGATGCTCGCATTCACCACCCGCCAGGCCAGGCCCTCGCGGTTCAGCCGCTGCTCGAGCAGCGCCACCCAACCTGCGCCGCGGCGCAGGCCGTACTCCGCCGAGAGGCTGTCGCCCACGACCAGCAGCACCGGCCGGGCATCGGCCGTGGGCGCAGCCGCAGCCGGCGCGGCAGCGGCGCCCGGTGCCAGCGC
>JAIYCR010000064.1 GCA_027487905.1 Rubrivivax sp.
TCGCTCACCCGCGCATCCACCCACCGGGCGCTGCCGTCCGGCGCGGTTTCCTTCTTCCAGAAGGGGGCCTGGGTCTTCAGGTAGTCCATCAGGAACTCGCAGGCCTGGAAGGCCTCGCCGCGGTGGGCCGAGCTCACCGCCACCAGCACGATGGGGTCCAGCACCTGCAGCGGGCCGACGCGGTGCACGACGCGGGCGGCGCGGATGTCGAAGCGGGCGTGCGCCGCGTCGATCATCTTCTCGATGGCCGATTCGGTCATGCCGGGGTAGTGCTCCAGCTCCAGCGTGCTGACCTGGGGTTCGGTGCCGCCGCCGGAACGGTCGCGCACCGTGCCCAGGAAGGCGGCCACGGCGCCGACGAGCGCATCACCGCCGTGCAGCGCGGCCACCTCGGCGGAGAGGTCGAAGGGCTCGTGCTGGATGCGCACGCGGGGGGGTGTGGGCTGCTGCGGCGTCGCGCCCATGTTCAGCCCCCCGTGACCGGCGGGAAGAAGGCCACCTCGTCGCCGTCGGCCAGCGCGGCGTCGTCCTCGACCAGTTCCTGGTTGACCGCGCAGCGCAACGCGCGCCCCGGCGCCAGCACCTGCGCATGGGCACCACCGCGCTCGACGAGCGTGGCCCTGAGGGCCGCCACCGTGGCCGGCAGCGGCTCGGCGGTGAAGGACTCGGACGGGCCGAGCGCCTCGCGCAGCGAGGCGAAGTAACGCAGCTTCAAGGTGGACATCGAAGGCTTCCCTCGGGGCCGGCGCGCGGGCTCAGACCCCGAAATCGCTGAAGGGCCGGTAGGCCACGGTGCTGCCGCGCTCAAAGGCCTGTCCGGGCGGCACATCCACCAGGCCATCGCCCCAGACGGCGGAGGTGAGCACGCCCGAGCTCTGGTTGGGGAAGAGATCGAGCCCGCCCTGGGCATTGCGCCGCACGCGCAGGAATTCGCGCCGCACATCGGCGCGCGGCCAGTCGAAATCGGCGCGCATCGGCAGCGGTGGCGGCAGGGCCGCTTCGGCGCCGGCCAGCCGGTACAGCACCGGGCGCACCGCCAGCAGGAAGGTGACGAAGGAGGACACCGGGTTGCCCGGCAGGCCGATGAAGAGGGCCGAATCGCGGTCGTCGTTTGCACCGTGGGCGGCGGCGCGGCGCACCCGGCCGAAGGCCAGCGGCTTGCCGGGCTTGATGGCCACCTGCCAGAGGTCCAGCCGGCCCTCGGCCTGCACCGCCGGGCGGAGGTGGTCTTCCTCGCCCACCGACACGCCGCCGCTGGTGATGATGAGGTCGTGGCCTTCCGCGGCGCGGCGCAGTGCGTCGCGGGTGGCCTCCAGGCGGTCGGGCACGATGCCCAGGTCGGTGCAGCGCGCCCCCAGCGCCCGGATGAGCGCGGACAGGGTGTAGCGGTTGCTGTTGAAGATGGCGCCCGGGGGCAGCGCGTCGGGTGGAACGCTGCCGGGCATCACCAGTTCGTCGCCGGTGGACAGCAGCGCCACCCGCAGCCGGCGCCGCACCTTCACCAGGCCGATGCCCACCGAGGCGGCAAGGCCCAGCCGCTGCGCATCCAGCAGGGCTCCGGCGGCCAGCACCTGGGAACCCCGCTGCACATCCTCGCCGCGCCGGCGGATCCACTGCCCCGGCTGCGGCGCTGCGACCACGCGCACGGCGGCGCCGCTTTCCAGCACTTCGCAGGCTTCCTGCATCACCACCGCGTCGGCGCCTGGCGGAATCTGCGCGCCGGTGAAGATGCGCGCGGCCACGCCCGCCGGCAGCGCCTCGGGCGCTGTGCCGGCGGGGATGCGCAGGCCCACCGGCAGCACGCCGCCTGCGGCCTGGAGGTCGGCGATGCGCAGGGCGTAGCCGTCCATCGCGGTGTTGTCGCCGGGGGGCACGTCCACCTGCGCGTGCAGGTCCTCGGCCAGCACCCGGCCCAGCGCGTCGAAGCAGGACACCGTCTCCACCTCGGAGTCCGCCAGCGGCGCAACGCCCGCGAGCAGCCGCTCCAGGGCCTCGTCCAGCGTCAGCAGCGGCGCGCGCGGTGGCCGCGACGGTGGAGGGTTCTGCGGGTTCATTGCGGCAAGGGGTCGGGATGGGTGTAGTCGAAGCGACGGCCCTGGCTCGTCAGCCACTGGGCGATCGCCGGGGCCTCGTGGCGCGAGAACACCGGCAGCGTGGTCGGCGCGGGCAAGGTGTGCGGCGCATCGGTGACCACGGCCACCACATAGGGGTCCTCGGGGTAGAGCGCCGGGCGATCGGCCGCGGCATCCCAGAGTTCGATCTTGAGCACCGCGCCGTGACGGAAACCCTCGACCAGCACCCACAGCTCGCGGTCCTGTGGCGCGGCCATCTGCGCCAGCATGCCGTCCACGTTCCAGTCGACCGGCTGCTCGAACTCGCGCATCAGCGCCATGCGCGTGCCCGAGGCCACCAGCACCTCGAAGGCCCCGGCCTCGCGCAGCCGGTGGCTGTCCTTGCCGGGGTGGTCGATGTCGAAGTGTTCGTGCGCGTGCTTGATGGCCGACACCCGGGCGCCGGTGGCCTTGAGCTCGGCCATCAGCGCGGTGGCCAGCGTCGTCTTCCCCGCGTTGGAATAGCCGGCCAGGCCGAGCACCTTCACGGTGCTGCCTCCTGGGCGATCAGCTGCTTGACTGCCTGCACGTCCGGCTTCATCACCCGAAAGCGCTTGGGCAGCGCTTCGATGCCGTCCAGGCCGGCCGGGCGCGGCGGCTGCCCGCCGATGGCCTCGACCAGGGTGTCGGCGAACTTGGCTGGAAGCGCCGTCTCGAGCACCAGCATGGGCACACCGGGCTGCAGCTGCTCGAGCGCCACCTTCACCCCGTCGGCCGTGTGCGGGTCCACCAGCACGCCACAGGCATCGCGCACCTGGCGGATGGTGCGCAGTCGGTCGGCATGGGTGCTGTGGCCGGAGACGAAACCTTCGGCCCCGATGCGGGCGAACTCCGCCGGCGTGACGCTGAACTCGCCGTCGCGGCCGAGCGCATCGCGGAAGAGCGAGGCGGTGCGCGCGCCATCGCGCCCGACGAGATCGAACACGAAACGCTCGAAGTTGGACGCCTTGCTGATGTCCATCGAGGGGCTGGAGGTCTCGTGCGTCTCGGCGCTCGTGCGCACGCGGTAGCGGCCGGTGCGGAAGAACTCGTCGAGCACCGCGTTTTCGTTGGTGGCCAGCACCAGGCGCTCGATGGGCAGACCCATGCGGCGGGCCACATGGCCGGCGCAGATGTTGCCGAAGTTGCCCGAGGGCACCGCGAAGCTCACCCGGGCCTGCTGCCCCGGGCGGTCGGCGGTGGCCTGGAACCAGCCGGCGAAGTAATAGACCACCTGGGCGAGCAGGCGCGCCCAGTTGATGGAGTTGACGGTGCCGATGCGCCAGCGCCGCTTGAAGTCGAGGTCGGCGCTGACGGCCTTGACGATGTCCTGGCAGTCGTCGAACACGCCTTCGACCGCGATGTTGTGGATGTTGGCGTCCTGCAGGCTGAACATCTGCGCCTGCTGGAAGGGGCTCATGCGGCCATGCGGGCTCAGCATGAACACGCGGATGCCGCGCTTGCCGCGCATCGCGTACTCGGCGGCGCTTCCGGTGTCGCCCGAGGTGGCACCCAGGATGTTCAGCGCCTGGGCGCGCCGGCCGAGCTCGTATTCGAAGAGCGCGCCCAGCAGCTGCATCGCCATGTCCTTGAAGGCGAGCGTCGGCCCGTTGGACAAGCCGAGCAGCGACACCGGCGCCACGCCGCCGCCCAGGCCCGCCAGCGGCACGAGCGGGGTGATCTGAGGCGTGCCGAACACCGCCTCGGTGTAGGTGGCGCGCACCAGGCGGCGCAGGTCCTCGGGCGGGATGTCGTCGATGTAGAGCGACAGGATCTCGAAGGCGAGGTCCGCATACGGCAGGCCGCGCCAGCGTTCCAGCGTGGGCGCATCGACCTGCGGGTAGCGCTCGGGCAGGTAGAGCCCGCCATCGGGCGCCAGGCCCTCGAGCAGGATGTCGCAGAAGCGCAGCGGCGTCGGGTCGCCCCGGGTGGAGAAGTACTTCATCGTCGGGCCCGGCTCAGTTCAGTTCTTCCTTGCGGATCTTCACGATCGGGGCCAGCACGGTGGGCAGCGCCTGCATGCGGGCGATGGCCTCGTTCATGCGGCCCTCCACCGTGTCGTGGGTGAGGATGATCACGTCGGTCTGCTTCTCGCCCTCGGCCGACTCGCGCTGCAGCACCGCGTCGATGGAGATGTCGTGCTCGGCCAGGATGCCGGTGATGCGGGCCAGCACGCCGGCCTGGTCGGCCACCTGCAGCCGCAGGTAGAAGGCGGTGACCACGTCCTCGATGGGCAGCACCGGCGTGTCGCTGAGCATGTCCGGGCGGAAGGCCAGATGCGGCACCCGGTGGGCCGGGTCGGCGGTGAGCAGACGGGTGACGTCCACCAGGTCGGCGATCACCGCGGAGGCGGTGGGCTCGGCACCCGCGCCCCGGCCGTAGTGCAGTGTGGTGCCCACTGCATCGCCGTGCACCACCACCGCATTCATCGCACCCTCGACGTTGGCGATCAGGCGCTTGCCCGGCACGAGCGTGGGGTGCACGCGCAGCTCCAGGCCGCCCAGATCATCGCGCCGCTTGGTGATGCCCAAAAGCTTCAAGCGATAGCCCAGCTGCTCGGCATAGCGGATGTCGGCGGCCTGCAGCCGGGTGATGCCCTCGATGTGGGCGCGACCGAACTGCACCGGCGTGCCGAAGGCCAGCGCGCTCATGATGGTGACCTTGTGCGCGGCGTCCACGCCTTCGATGTCGAAGGTCGGGTCGGCCTCGGCATAGCCCAGGCGCTGCGCTTCCTTCAGCACGACGTCGAAGTCCAGGCCCTTGTCGCGCATCTCGCTCAGGATGAAGTTGGTGGTGCCGTTGATGATCCCGGCGATCCACTCGATGCGGTTGGCCGACAGGCCCTCGCGCAGGCTCTTGATGATGGGAATGCCGCCGGCCACGGCGGCCTCGAAGGCCACCACCACGCCCTTGTCGTGCGCAGCCGCGAAGATTTCCGTGCCGTGCACCGCCAGCAGCGCCTTGTTGGCCGTGACCACATGCTTGCCCTGGCCGATGGCCGCCAGCACCAGCTCGCGGGCCAGCGTGGTGCCGCCCATCAGCTCGACGACGATGTCGATGGACGGGTCGCGCACGATGTCGAAGGGGTCGGCCACCACCCGGGCGGCGTCGCCCACGATGGCGCGCGCGGCGGCCTGGTCGCGCCGGCACACCGCGGTGATCTCGATGCCGCGGCCCGCGCGGCGGCGGATCTCCTGCTGGTTGCGGCGCAGCACCTCGAAGGTGCCGCCGCCGACGGTGCCGATGCCGAGCAGGCCGACGCGGATGGGGTTCATGGTCTCGGTGCGCCGGGGCGCAGGTGGGAAAGGGAAGCGAGGCAGGCAGGCAGGCCGGGCCGCTCAGGCGGTGTGGCGCTTGCGGTAGCCGTGCAGGAAGCGGGCGATGCGGCCGATGGCCTCGGTGAGGTCGTCGGACGCCGGCAGGAAGACCAGGCGGAAGTGGTCCGGCGCGATCCAGTTGAAGCCCGTGCCCTGCACGATCAGCACCTTCTCCTCGGCCAGCAGCTCGTAGGCGAATTGCTGGTCGTCGGCGATGGGATAGACCTTGGGGTCCAGGCGCGGGAACATGTAGAGCGCCGCCTTGGGCTTGACCACGCTCACGCCGGGAATGTCCGACAGCAGCTGGTAGGCGAGGTCGCGCTGGCGGCACAGCCGGCCGGTGGGTGCGACCAGGTCCTGGATGCTTTGGTAGCCGCCCAGTGCCGTCTGGATGGCCAGCTGCCCGGGCGTGTTGCTGCACAGGCGCATCGAGGCGAGCATGTTCAGGCCCTCGATGTAGTCCTTCGCATGGCGCTTCTCGCCGGAGACGATCATCCAGCCGGCGCGGTAGCCGCAGGAGCGGTAGTTCTTCGACAGGCCGTTGAAGGTGACGCACAGCACGTCGTCGGCGAGCGAGGCGATGCTGGTGTGGACGTTGCCGTCGTAGAGCGTCTTGTCGTAGATCTCGTCGGCGAAGACGATGAGCTGGTGCTGCCGGGCGATCTCCAGGATGTCGCGCAGCAGGGCGTCGGGGTAGAGCGCACCCGTCGGGTTGTTCGGGTTGATGACCACGATCGCCCGGGTGCGGGCGGTGATCTTGCGGCGGATGTCGTCCAGGTCGGGCAGCCAGCCCGCGCCCTCGTCGCACACGTAGTGCACCGGGCTGCCGCCGGACAGCGCCACAGAGGCCGTCCACAGCGGGTAGTCGGGGGCCGGCACCAGCACCTCGTCACCGTCGTTGAGCAGCGCGTTCATGCTCATCACGATGAGCTCGGACGCACCGTTGCCCAGGTAGACGTCGTCCACCGTCACGCCGGCGATGCGCTTTTCCTGGGTGTAGTGCACCACCGCCTTGCGCGGGGCGAAGAGGCCCTTGCTGTCGGTGTAGCCCGCCGAGTGCGGCATGTTGCGGATCATGTCCTGCACGATCTCGTCGGGCGGCTCCAGGCCGAACACGGCGAGGTTGCCGATGTTCAGCTGGATGATCTTGTGGCCCTCGTCCTGCATCTGCCGGGCCTTCTGCAGCACGGGGCCGCGGATGTCGTAGCAGACGTTGGCGAGCTTGCTCGACTTGGCGATGGGCTTCAAGGCTGGGGCTCCGGCAGGGGTCGGGCAGGAAGAAGACAAGGGCGAAACCTATAATTTTAGGTCGTGTTCGGTCGCGGTTCGGGCTGGCCCTTCCAGGGGCGGCCGCCCCGTCCGGGCGAAGCCTGCGTCCCCAGCCCGGAGTTCCCACCTTGAAGCTGCACGCCGACCCGATGCAGGGCCAGAACGCCATCTCGCGGCACAGCCCGGAAGGGGTCATCGTCAACACCCAGGCCTGGCGCCAGTCGGTGCTCGTGCCCTGGCGCGGCGAGGTGCAGCCCTGGGGCCCGACGGACGTGGCCAGCCTGCAGGCCGAGCACTTCGAGGCGCTCGCCGCCCTGGGGCCCGAGCTCGTGATCTTCGGCAGCGGCGCCCGCCTGGTGTTTCCGCGGCCCGCGCTGCTGCAGGCCTTGATGGCGCGGCGCATCGGCATCGAGACGATGGACACCCCGGCCGCCTGCCGGACCTACAACGTGCTGCTGGCCGAAGGCCGCCCGGTGGTGGCTGCGCTGCTGTTCAGCGGCCGCTGAACCCGGCCTTGGGCGGGGCGTCGGCGCGCGAACGGGCGCGCCCGAGCCGACGGGACCTGGGCGGGTGCCGAGCCTCGCTCTATAATCGCCGGTCGGCCTTGCCCTGCGCCCGGGCTTCACCTACCCCCTCCGCACATGACCCCAACCCTGAACAAACCGCTCCCGGATTTCGATGCTCAGGCGACGGGCGGCATCGAGTTCACGCCGCAGGCATTCAGCGGCAAGACGATCGTGCTCTATTTCTACCCGAAGGACAACACCCCCGGGTGCACCACCGAGGCCCTGCAGTTCCGCGACCACCACAAGGAATTCGTCAAGGCCGGTGCCGTGGTCTTCGGCGTCTCGCGCGACAACATGGCCTCGCACGACAAGTTCAAGCAGAACCTGGAACTGCCCTTCGAGCTCATCGCCGACACCGAGGAAAAGCTCTGCCACATGTTCGGCGTGGTCAAGAACAAGATCATGTACGGCAAGAAGGTCAAGGGCATCGAGCGCAGCACCTTCCTCATCGACGGCAACGGCGTGCTCCGGGCCGAGTGGCGGGGCCTGAAGGTGGCCGGCCACGTCGAGGAAGTGCTCAAGGCCGTGCAGGACCTGAAGACCGAAACCCCGGTCTGAAGCGAAAGCCTCCTGTCCCCCCTGCGCGAAGCCGAATGCACGCGCTGAACCGCGAAGCCGCACAGTGCGCTGTGCGGCTTTTTCTTTTCCTGCGCGCCCCGCGGGGCGTCTGAAGCCAGCGCGCCGGGCCGCCGTGCGGCCTGCTGCTTGCCAACCCCACCCCATGCCCCTGCCCAAGCCGCCTTCCAAGCCCGCGACCGTCCTGCCCGCCAGCGCCTTCACCGACGTCGCCGTGGCCGACGCCCCGTCCGTCCGCAAACGCCGCGGGGCGGGCGCCGCGCCCCCGCTGGACATCGACCTGGACACGCTGGGCGAAACCCCGGCCGTGGCCGCGGTGCCGAACGCTCCGGACGCCGCGAAGGCGGCTCCGGCGCCGGTGGCCCCGCCCCGGGCCTCGGCCCGCGCGATCGGCCGCAGCGCAGCGCCGGTGGCGCCCGTGCCTGCCGCGACCGGGCCCGCCGCCGCGGCGACGCCCGCAGCCCCCCACCGGGACGCCCCCGCCACGCCCCAGCGTGGCGCCCGCGCGGCGGCCGGTGCGGCCCGTGAATCCGCACCCGCACCCGCTCCCTCGGCGTCAACGGCGCAAGCGCCCGCGCCAACAGCCGCCGCCCTGCCCGCCGCCTCCCCCCGTTCCGCCGCCGAAGCCGGCAACGGCAGCCGGCCGGCCCGAAAGCCGCGCAGAACCGGCCCGAGCAAGCTCTTCGTGCTCGACACCAACGTGCTGATGCATGACCCGATGTCGCTGTTCCGCTTCGAGGAGCACGACATCTACCTGCCCATGATCACGCTGGAGGAGCTGGACGGGCACAAGAAGGGCATGAGCGAAGTGGCCCGCAATGCGCGGCAGGTCAGCCGCGACCTCGACGCCCTGGCCACCGGCCTGGAAGACCGTGGCGCCGCCGACATGGCCGCCGGCCTGCCGCTGGCGGCCACCGGGCACCGCGAGGCGACCGGCCGGCTCTTCTTCCAGACCCGGCTGATCGACGTGGTGCTGCCCGCCGGCCTGCCGCAGGGCAAGGCGGACAACCAGATCCTGGGCGTGGTGCAGGCGCTGCGCCAGCAGAACCCCGAGCGCGACGTGGTGCTGGTGTCCAAGGACATCAACATGCGCATCAAGGCCCGCGCGCTGGGTCTGCCCGCCGAGGACTACTTCAACGACAAGACGCTCGAGGACGGCGACCTCCTCTACACCGGCGTGCTGGCCCTGCCCTCCGATTTCTGGGAGCGCCACGGCAAGACGATGGAAAGCTGGACCCAGGGCGGCGCCACCTTCTACCGGGTCAGCGGTCCGCTGGTGCCCAGCCTGCTGATCAACCAGTTCGTCTACCTGGAAGCGCCCGGCGCCGCGCCGCTCTATGCGCGGGTGACCGAGATCACCGGCAAGACGGCGGTGCTCAAGACGCTGCGCGACTACGCCCATGTCAAGCATTCGGTGTGGGGCGTCACCGCCCGCAACCGCGAGCAGAACTTCGCGCTCAACCTGCTGATGGACCCGGACTGCGACTTCGTGACGCTGACCGGCACCGCCGGCACGGGCAAGACGCTGATGAGCCTGGCCGCGGGCCTGAGCCAGGTGATGGACGACCGCCGCTACACCGAGATCATCGTCACCCGCGTCACCGTGCCGGTGGGCGAGGACATCGGCTACCTGCCGGGCAACGAGGAAGAGAAGATGTCGCCCTGGATGGGCGCGCTCGACGACAACCTCGAGGTGCTGGCCAAGAGCGACAGCAGCGCCGGCGAGTGGGGCCGGGCGGCCACCAATGAGCTCGTGCGCAGCAAGGTGAAGATCAAGAGCATGGCCTTCATGCGCGGGCGCACCTTCCTCAACAAGTTCGTGCTCATCGACGAGGCGCAGAACCTCACGCCCAAGCAGATGAAGACGCTGATCACCCGGGCCGGCCCGGGCACGAAGATCGTCTGCCTGGGCAACCTGGCGCAGATCGACACGCCCTACCTGACCGAGGGCAGTTCGGGCCTGACCTACGCGGTCGACCGCTTCAAGGGCTGGCCGCACAGCGGCCATGTGACGCTTGCCCGCGGCGAACGCTCGCGGCTGGCAGACTTCGCCTCCGACGTGCTCTGACGCGCACCCCGTCCGTTCCACCAAGGGCCCGCCGAGGCCCCTTCAGGAGACGCTGATGCAACTGGAATTCACCGCCGAGGAACAGGCCTTCCGCGAGGAGATCCGCGGCTGGGTGGCCGCCAACCTGCCGGCCGATCTATCGCACAAGGTGCACAACGCGCTCAGGCTGTCCAAGGCCGATCTGCAGCAATGGGCGCGCATCCTGGGCAGCCGAGGCTGGCACGGCTGGGCCTGGCCCGAGCGCTTCGGCGGCCCGGGCTGGAATGCGGTGCAACGCCACCTCTTCGAAGAGGAATGTGCGCTGGCCGGCGCGCCGCGCGTGGTGCCCTTCGGCCCGGTGATGGTGGCGCCGGTCATCATGGCCTTCGGCACGCCGCAGCAGCAGCAGCGCTTCCTGCCGGGCATCGCCAGCGGCGAGGTCTGGTGGAGCCAGGGCTACAGCGAGCCGGGCAGTGGCTCCGACCTCGCCTCGCTCAAGTGCCGCGCCGAGCGCCAGGGCGCGCACTACATCGTCAACGGGCAGAAGACCTGGACGACGCTGGGGCAGCACGGCGACTGGATCTTCTGCCTGGTGCGCACCAGCACGGAGGGCAAGCCGCAGACGGGCATCAGCTTCCTGCTCATCGACATGAAGAGCCCGGGCATCACCGTGCGGCCCATCATCACGCTGGACGGCGAACATGAGGTCAACGAGGTCTGGTTCGACAACGTCCAGGTGCCGGCCGACCAGCTCATCGGCGAGGAGAACAAGGGCTGGACCTACGCCAAGTACCTGCTCGCCCACGAGCGCACCAACATCGCCGACGTCAACCGCTCCAAGCGCGAGCTCGAGCGGCTCAAGCGCATCGCCACCGCCGAGGGGCTGATGGACGACCTGCGCTTTCGCGACCAGATCGCCCTGCTCGAGGTGGACATCGTCGCACTCGAGATGATGGTGCTGCGGGTGCTGTCGGCCGAGAAGAGCGGCAAGCAGAGCCTGGACGTGGCGGGCCTGCTGAAGATCCGCGGCAGCGAGATCCAGCAGCGCCTGACCGAGCTGATGATGCTCGCCGGCGGGCCGTCCACCCAAGTCCACCGGCTGGACGCGCTGGAGGCCGGCTGGCAGGGGGAGTTCGTCGGCGCGGCCTATTGCGCCCCGCTGATGGGCACCTACCTCAACATGCGCAAGACCACCATCTACGGCGGCAGCAACGAGGTGCAGCGCAACATCGTCGCCCAGACGGTGCTGGGCTGAACCCGGCACCAGGAGACAGCCAATGGACTTCGAATTCTCGGAAGAGCAGCTCGCGCTGCGCGAGGCGGTGGCCCGCTGGGTCGACAAGGGCTATGGCTTCGAGCGCCGGCAGGCCCTGGTGCGCGCCGGCGGCCACAGCGCTGCGGTGCTGGGCGAGCTGGCCGAGCTCGGCCTGGCCGGCCTGGTGGTCAGCCCCGAGCACGGCGGCCTGGGTTTCGGCGCCGTCGAGGCCATGGTGGTGATGGAGGAGCTCGGCCGAGGCCTGGTGCACGCGCCCTACTCGGCCCTGCACCTGGTTGCACCGGCGCTCCTGGCCGGCTGCCTGCCCGAGGTGCAGCAGCGCTGGCTGCCGGCACTGGCCGACGGGTCGGCCCGTGTGGCACCGGCCCTGCACGAGACCGCCGGACGCTACCGGCTGCAGCAGGTGGCCACGCGCGCGGTGAACACCGCCCAGGGCTGGAAGCTCACCGGTCGCAAGACGCTGGTCAGTGCCGGTGACGAGGCGCAGGCCTTCATCGTCAGCGCCCGCGTGGGCGGCGCCGATGGCGATGCCGAGGGTGTGGCGCTGTTCATCGTCGAAGCCGGCGCAGCGGGTCTTCGGGTTCAGGGCAACCCGCTGCACGACGGAGGCCGCGCTGCAGAACTGCACCTGGACGCCACGCCCGCCACCCAGGCCAGCGGCCAGGCGCTGGGCCTGGTCGAACGCGCTGCCGATGTGGGCATCGCCGCTGCGTGTGCCGAAGCCGTGGGGGTGATGGACCGGCTGCTGGCCATCACGGTGGAGTACATGAAGACGCGCAAGCAGTTCGGCGTGCCCATCGCCAGCTTCCAGGCGCTGCAGCACCGCGTGGCCGACGTGAAGATGCAGGTCGAGCTCGGACGCTCGATGAGCTACTACGCCACGCTGCGCCTGGGCTCCGAAGACGCCGTGCGCCGCCGCGCCTGTGCGCAGGCGAAGGTGCAGCTGGGCCAGAGCATGCGCTTCGTGGGGCAGCAGTGCGTGCAGCTGCACGGGGGCATCGGCGTGACCGACGAGTACGTCGGCGCGCATTACTTCAAGCGCCTGACCACGCTGGAGATGGCCTGGGGCGACAGCCTGCACCAGCTCGGCGAGGTCAGCCGGCGCATGCAGGACACGGCGGGCGTCTTTGCCTGAGCGCAGCGGGCCGTCCGGCTCGCTCACCGACGTCCACCCGCTGCGGGTGGGCCACCACACCGATGAGCGCCGCCCCACCGGCTGCACGGTGGTGCTGTGCGGCCCCGAGGGCGCGGTCGCCGGCGTGGACGTGCGGGGCGCAGCGCCCGGCACGCGCGAGACCGACCTGCTGTCCCCCTTCAACAGCGTCGAGCGGGTGCATGCCGTCCTGCTGGCCGGCGGCAGCGCCTTCGGGCTCGATGCCGCGGGCGGCGTGATGCGCTGGCTCGACGAACATGGCATCGGCCTGCCGGTCGGGCCGGCACGGGTGCCCATCGTGCCCGCGGCCATCCTGTTCGACCTGTGGATGGGCTCGGGAGCGTCGCACCCGGATGCGGCCTCGGGCCATGCCGCCTGCGAGGACGCCTGGGCCCGAGGGGCTGCACCGGTGCAGCGCGGCAGCGTCGGTGCCGGCACCGGGGCGGCCGTCGGCAAGATGCTCGGCTTCAACCGGGCGATGAAGGGCGGCATCGGCAGCGCCTCGGTGCGCTTGCACGGTTTCACCGTGGCCGCACTGGTGGCCCTGAACGCGGTGGGCGATGTGGTCGACCCGGCCACCGGCCAGGTGATCGGCGGCGCCCGCGGCGACGACGGCCTGCCCCTGGGCATCACCGCCCGGCTGCTTGAAGGCGCCGTCCCCTTCAAGCCGCTGCCACCCACCGGCAGCGCGACCACGCTGGTGGTGGTGGCCACCGATGCCACGCTGGACAAGGCCCAGGCCGGGCGGCTGGCCACGATGGCCCACGACGGCCTGGCCCGAAGCCTCGACCCGGTGCACACGCCTCACGACGGCGACACGGTTTTTGCGCTGGCCACGGGTTCCGTGCAGGCGTCCGGCCAAGGCCCGCAGCCTGCGCTGTCGCTGCTGGGCGTGATGGCCGCCCAGGCCACGGCGCAGGCCGTGCTCGACGCGCTGAAGTCGGCCCGCACCTTGCCTGGCCACCCCGACTGCCCGGCCTGGTGCGACGGGCCCGTCGCGCCGCGATGAGGCTTTCCGAGCTGCTCTTCACCCAGGGTTTCGGCACCCGGCGGCAGGTGGCCTCGCTGATCGCCAGCGGCCGTGTGCGGCTCGGCGGCCTGCCGGTCGACGATCCGGACACCCCCTTTCAAGGCGAGCGCGGCGAGCCCTTCGAGGTGGATGGCGAGCGCTGGACCTTCCAGCCCACGGCGCTGGTCCTGCTGCACAAGCCGGCCGGGCACGAGTGCTCGCTGCGGCCACAGGCGCATCCGAGCGTGCTCTCACTGCTGCCCGCACCGCTGCGCCAGCGCGGCGTGCAGCCGGTGGGACGGCTGGACGCCGACACCACCGGACTGCTGCTGCTCACCGACGACGGCCGCCTGAACCACCGGCTGACCTCGCCGCGGCACCACGTCCACAAGGTCTACGAGGTGCAGTGCGCACACCCGGTGGACGCGGCGCTGGTGCGGCGCCTGCTCGACGGCGTGGAACTGCGCGATGCGCCAGGCGAGCGGGTGCGACCGCTGGCCTGCGAGGCCACCGGCCCGACGCAGATCCGCCTCACGCTGGACGAGGGCCGCTACCACCAGGTCAAGCGCATGGTGGCGGCGGCCGGCAACCGCGTGGCTGCGCTGCACCGCAGCCGCTTCGGGCCCCTGGAGCTGCCGGCCTCGCTGGAGCCCGGCCAGTGGTGCTGGCTCGACCCGGCGCTGCTGCAGGACGCCCCGGACCTCGGCCGATAATCAGGCCGATGCGCGTATTCACCGGCCTGCACCACCCCGCCCTCGCAACGGCTTCGGCGCTGACCATCGGCAACTTCGACGGGGTGCACCGGGGTCACCAGGCCATGCTCGCACTGCTGGACAACGAGGCTCGCCACCGCGGGCTGCCGTCCTGCGTGCTGACCTTCGAGCCGCATCCCCGCGACCACTTCGCCCGCCTGGCCGGAAAGCCCGAGGCCGCGCCCCGGCGGGTGGCCACGCTGCGCGACAAGCTGGCCGAACTCCAGCGCTGCGGCGTGGACCAGACCGTGGTGCTGCGCTTCGACGCCCGCCTGGCCGCGCTCAGCCCGGAGGCCTTCATCGACGACGTGCTGATCGCCGGCCTGGGTGCCCGCTACGTCCTGGTGGGCGACGACTTCCGCTTCGGTGCCCGTCGTGCGGGCGACTACGCCATGCTCGACCGCTGCGGCCAGCAGCAAGGCTTCGACGTTGCGCGGATGATGAGCTACGAGGTGCACGGCCTGCGCGTGTCCAGTTCGGCCGTGCGCGATGCGCTGGCCGCGGGTGACATGCAGCAGGCCGCGGTGCTGCTGGGGCGGCCCTACAGCATCAGCGGGCGGGTGGTGCACGGCCGCAAGCTCGGCCGGCAGCTCGGCGCGCGCCCTGGCCTGCACGGGCAGCCCGGGGACGACGGCTTTCGAACGCTGAACCTGGCCTTTCGCCACCCGAGGCCCGCGGCGATGGGCATCTTCGCCGTGCGGGTGCACGGGCTGTCCGACCAGCCGCTGGACGGCGTGGCCAGCCTGGGGGTTCGCCCCACGGTGGAAGACGCCGGCCGGGTGCTGCTGGAGACACACTGCTTCGACTGGCCGCAGGCCCTGGGACGCGAGGGGGGCTACGGTAGACTCATTCGGGTGGATCTCCTGCACAAGCTTCGCGACGAGGCCCGCTACGACGGGCTGGAAGCCCTGACCCGCGCCATCGCCCAGGATGTCGCCGACGCCCGGCGCCTGCTGGCGGCCACGCCGCTGGCCCACGCAGCCACCGGCCGACAGACCACGCGGGACCGAATTCCGGGCGCCTGAGCCACCTGCCAGCCCCATCGCCGGCCTGCAAGGGCCTGGCGACCGAGAACACGCGAATCCTCAGCCGCGCCCCGAGCGCGCCCCGCCATGAACGCTCCCGAGTCCCCCGCCAGCCCCGACACGCTCCGGGCCACGCTGAACCTGCCGGACACGCCCTTCCCGATGCGCGGCGACCTGCCACGCCGCGAACCCGCCTGGGTGCGCGAGTGGAACGACGAAGGTCTGTACCAGCGCCTGCGCGACGCCCGCCACGGCGCGCCGCTGTTCGTGCTGCACGACGGTCCGCCCTATGCCAACGGCCAGCTGCACATCGGCCATGCGGTGAACAAGATCCTCAAGGACATGGTGGTGAAGTCGCGGCAGCTCGCCGGCTTCGACGCCCGCTACGTGCCCGGCTGGGACTGCCACGGCCTGCCCATCGAGAACCAGATCGAGAAGGACCACGGCCGCGGCCTGCCGCGCGACAAGGTGCAGGCGCTGGCGCGGGCCTATGCCACGCAGCAGATCGCCCAGCAGCGCGCCGATTTCCAGCGCCTGGGGGTGCTGGGCGACTGGCAGCACCCCTACCGCACCATGGACCCGGCCAACGAAGCCGGCGAGATCCGCGTGCTGCAGCGCCTGATGGAGCGTGGCTTCGTCTACCGCGGCAGCAAGCCGGTCTATTGGTGCTTCGACTGCGGCTCGTCGCTGGCCGAATTCGAGATCGAGTACGCGGACAAGGTGTCGCCCACGGTGGACGTCGCCTTCGAGGCGGCCGACCCCGGTGCGCTCGCCGCGGCCTTCGGGCTGGATGCCCTGGCCGCGCCGGCCTACGCCGTCATCTGGACCACCACGCCGTGGACGCTGCCGGCCAACCAGGCGCTGAACCTCAACCCCGCACTGGTCTATGCGCTGGTGGAAACGCCGCGCGGGCTGCTGGTGCTGGCCGAGGCGCTGGTGGCCGCCTGCCTGGCGCGCTACGGCCTGCAGGGCCGGGTGGTGGCCACGACCCTGGGCGAGAGGCTCGGCGGCCTGAACTTCCGCCACCCGCTGGCCGCGGTCCACCCGGGCTACGACCGGCTCTCGCCGGTCTACCTGGCCGACTACGCCACCGCAGACGACGGCACGGGCCTGGTGCACTCGTCGCCGGCCTATGGCGTGGAGGACTTCAACTCCTGCATCGCCCACGGCCTGGCCCGCGACGACATCCTCAACCCGGTCCAGGGACATGGCCGCTACGAGGAAGCGCTGCCCCTCTTCGGGGGCCTGAACATCTGGAAGGCCAACCCGCAGATCATCGAGGCGCTGCAGGCCGCCGGCCGGTTGCTGGCCACCTCGCAGTTCACCCACAGCTACCCGCACTGCTGGCGCCACAAGTCGCCGGTCATCTACCGCGCCGCGGCGCAGTGGTTCGTCCGCATGGACGAGGGCGAGGGCGTGTTCACCCGCGACAAGGCGGGCGCGACGCTGCGCGAGACGGCACTGGCCGCCATCGACGCGACCGACTTCTACCCGGCCAACGGCCGTGCCCGGCTGCGCGACATGATCGCCAACCGGCCCGACTGGTGCATCAGCCGCCAGCGCAACTGGGGCGTGCCGCTGCCCTTCTTCCTGCACAAGGTGACCGGCGAACTGCACCCGGACACGCCCGCGCTGATGGAGCGGGCGGCCGCACTGGTCGAGCAAGGCGGCGTGGAGGCCTGGAGCCAGCTCGACCCGGCCGACTGGCTGGGCGAGCAGGCCGAGCACTATGCCAAGAGCCACGACATCCTGGACGTGTGGTTCGACAGCGGCTCCACCTTCGCCCACGTGCTGCGCGGCAGCCACCGAGGCGGCGCCGAAGACCCGGGTTTCCACACCGAAGGCCCCGAGGCCGACCTCTACCTCGAGGGCCATGACCAGCACCGCGGCTGGTTCCACAGCTCCTTGCTGATCGGCTGCGCGCTGGAGGGCCGAGCGCCCTACCGCGGCCTGCTGACCCACGGCTTCGCCACCGACGGGCAGGGCCGCAAGATGAGCAAGAGCCTGGGGAACATCGTCGCGCCGCAGTCGGTGAGCGACAAGCTCGGCGCGGAGATCCTGCGCCTGTGGGTGGCCTCCACCGACTACTCCGGCGACCTCAACATCGACGAGCGCATCCTCGCCCGCGTGGTCGACGCCTACCGCCGCATCCGCAACACGCTGCGCTTCATGCTGGCGAACACCTCCGACTTCGATCCGGCCACGCAGGCCGTGCCGGTGGACCAGTTGCTCGAGGTGGACCGCTGGATGCTCGCCCGCACCGCCGAACTGCAGCGCGAGCTGGTCGGCGAGCGCGATGCGCGCGGCGTGTTCACCGGCGGCTTCTACGGACGCAACGAGTTCCATCCGGTGGTCTCGCGCCTGCAGGTCTTCTGCAGCGAGGACCTGGGCGCCTTCTGGCTGGACGTGCTCAAGGACCGCCTGTACACCACGGCGGCGGGTTCACACGCGCGCCGCAGCGCCCAGACCGCGCTGCACCTGGTGACCGGCGCCTTCCTGCGCTGGATGGCACCGGTGCTGAGCTTCACCGCCGAGGAGATCACCCAGCTCGCCCACCCCGGCTCCTCGGTGTTCGTCGAGACCTTCAGCGACACCCGCGGCTGGGAGAACCCGGCGCTGCTCGAGCGCTGGGCGCGCATCCGCACGCTGCGCGACGCGGTGAACAAGGAGATCGAGACGCTGCGCGCTGCCGGCGGCGTGGGCGCCTCGCTGCAGGCGGAGGTGGTGATCGTCGCGCCGCCGGAGGACGCGGCGCTGCTGGCCTCGCTCGGCGATGACCTGCGTTTCGTGCTGATCACCTCGCAGGCCCGGGTGGAGCCGGGCGATGCGCTGACGATGAGGATCGAGGCCTCGTCGGCGCCCAAGTGCGCCCGCTGCTGGCACTACCGCATCGACACCGGACACGACCCGGCGCACCCGCTGCTGTGCGCCCGCTGCACCTTGAACCTCTTCGGCGCGGGCGAGCCGCGAATGGTGGCCTGAGCATGCCGTCCTCCCCGCGCGCGCGCCTGCTGCCGTGGCTGCTCATCGCGCTGGCCATCGTCATCGCCGACCAGCTCACCAAGACCTACATCGTCGAGCGCTTCGCCTATGGTCAGGTCCAGGTGGTCACGTCCTTCTTCAACCTCACGCGCCACCACAACCCGGGTGCCGCCTTCTCCTTCCTGGCCGGTGCATCGGGCTGGCAGCGCTGGTTCTTCACCGGCATCGGCGTGGTGGCGGCGATCTTCATCGTCTGGATGCTGCGCAGCCACGGCCAGCAGCGGCTGTTCGCCTGGGCGCTGACGCTGATCCTGGGCGGTGCGGTGGGCAATGTGGTGGACCGCCTGATCCACGGCTATGTGGTCGACTTCCTGCAGTTGCGCTTCAGCCTGCTCGAGCCGATCTTCCACGGCGGCTTCTTCCCCACCTTCAACATCGCCGACAGCGCCATCACGCTGGGCGCGGTGCTGCTGATCCTCGACGAGATCCTGCGCGTGCGTCGCACCCGCTAGCGGGCCGGCCGCCAGCGCCGCAGCACCGCCGCTGCGCCGCACCTCAGCGGCTGCGCTCGAGCACCAGTTCGGCCGCCGCGAGGTCTTGCAGCGCGGTGCCCACCGACTTGAACAGGGTGATCTGCGCGTCGTGGCTGCGGCCGGTGCGGCTGCCGTCGACCAACTGGGCGAGATCGGCCGCGATGTCGTGCTGGGTGATGGCCCCGGCGGCCAGCGCCTGCACCAGGTCGCCGGCTTCCTTCAGAGCACCGGCATAGGTGTCCACGACGATGCGGGCGGAGGCGACGGCAGCGTCGTCGACCTCGCGCATCGTCGGCTTGAAGGCGCCCACCAGGTCCAGGTGCTGACCGGGCACCAGCCACTGGCCCCGCAGCACCGGCTCGGTGGCGGTGGTCGCGCAGCACACGATGTCCGCCTGTGCGACGGCCTGGTCGAGTGCGTCGGCTGCCTCCACCCGCGCACCCGCCAGGTCGCCCATCAAGCGCAGCTCGCGCACCAGCGCATCGCGCGACTGCGGGTTGCGTCCCCACACCACCACCCGGTCGATGCCGGGCCGCAGGGCGGTGTGGGCCCGGGCCATCCACGCAGCCAGGCGGCCGGTGCCCACGATGAGCAGCCGGCTGGAGGACGGCCGGGCCAGGTAGCGGGCCGCCAGCGCCGAGGTGGCTGCGGTGCGGCGCAAGGTGAGTGCCTCGCCGTCCAGCACCGCCAGGGGCTCGCCGGTGGCGCGCTCCATCACGACGTACAGGGCCTGCACCGTGCCCGTGCCGGTGCCCCGCGCCGCATTGCCCGGCATCACGGTGACCAGCTTGGTGCCGATCAGCTGGCCGTTCCAGGCGGGCATCAGCAGCAGCGCATCGTCCCCGCCCAGCGCATGGGCGTGCCGGACCGGCACCTCGGCGCCGCGGGCGAAGGCGCGCTCCAGCGCCTCGGCAAGGGCTGTCCACGGGAGTGCTGCGTGGACATCGGTGGCGTTGAGGAAGCGGATCATCCCGCCAGTGTAGGCAGGGCCTGGCAACGGGCGTCACGCGGCCGGCAGGCTTTCGACGCGGGGGCGGTGCGCGGTGGTCGGCGGCTCGAAGGCCTCGGTGAGCGCCTGCAGCAGCTGGGGCGGATCGAAGGGCTTGCCCACGAAGCCGCTCATGCCCGCGTGCAGGCAGCGCAGGCGGTCCTCGTCGAAGGCGCTGGCCGTCACCGCGATGATGGGCAGCCGATGGCCCTCGGGCAGCAGGCGGATGCGTCGGGTGGCCTCCAGCCCGTCCATGCGCGGCATGTGCATGTCCATCAGCACTGCGTCGAACGAGCCGACCTCCACCGCGTGAACCGCCGCTTCGCCGTCGTCGACCAGAGTCACCGCGAACCCCAGGTGCTCCAGCGTGCCCCGTGCGACTTCCTGGTTCACCGGGTCGTCCTCGGCCACCAGCAGGCGCAGGCCCTGCAGCGCGCCCGGCGCCAGGCGCTGCGGGCTCTGCACCGAGGCGGGCGCCGCGCCGTCGCGCTCCGGCGGCGCTGAGCTCTGGACCACGGCGGTGAAATGGAAGCAGCTGCCGTGGCCGGGCTCGCTGTGCACGCCGATGGTGCCGCCCATCTGCTCGGCCAGTCGCCGCGTGATGGCCAGGCCCAGGCCCGTGCCGCCGAAGCGGCGCGTGGTGCCGGCATCGCCCTGCTCGAAGGGCTGGAACAGCCGGGGGACCACGTCGCCGGCGATGCCGATGCCGGTGTCGCGGACCTCGAAGCGCAAGGTCGCCGAATTCGGCGACGCCTGGACGGCCTCGACCTGGATGCAGACCTCGCCGTGCGAGGTGAACTTGACCGCGTTGGTGGCCAGGTTGAGCAGCGCCTGGCGCAGGCGCAGCGCATCGCCCACCCAGTCGTCCGGCCCCTGGGCACCGTGCACCTTCAGGCGCAGGCCTTTCTCCTTGGCCATCGGCGCGACCAGCGAGCGCACCTGGGCCATCAACCCGCGCAGCGAGAAGGGGGCGGGCTGAAGCTCCAGGCGCCCGGCGTCGATCTTGGACAGGTCGAGCACATCGTTGAGCACGCCCAGCAGGTGCGCCGCAGACCGGTCGATTCGCTGCACCCGCCCGGCCTGCTCGGCCGACAGTGGCGACTGCGACAACAGCCGGGTCAGCCCGATCACCCCGTTCAGGGGCGTGCGGATCTCGTGGCTCATGTTGGCCAGGAAGACGCTCTTGGCCCGGTTGGCTGCCTCGGCCCGCTGGCGGGCGATGTCCAGTTCGGCGGTGCGCTCGTCCACCCGACGCTCGAGATCGGCATGGGCCGCCTCGAGTGCCGCCTGCGCCTCGCGCCGCTCGGAGATGTCCTGGTGGATGCCCACCGCGCGCAGCGGCCTGCCCGCGGCATCGCGGGCCACCACACGGCCGGCGGCCAGCAGCCAGACCGTCCGGCCGTCGAAGCGCCGCAACCGGTGCTCGACGCTGAAGCCTTCGCCATCGCCCGCGAAGTGCGCCTGCACCGCCGCGTGCAGGGCGGCTCGGTCCTCCGGGTGGACGCGGGCCTCCCAGTCAGCGGTGGCGGGTGCCGGGTCGGTGGGCTTGAGTCCGGAAATCTCCAGGCAGCGCGCGTTCATCGTGCCCGTCCCCTGCGACAGGTCCCAGTCCCACAGGCCCAGTCGCGCGCCCTGCAGTGCCAGCGACAGGCGCTGCTCGCTGGCCCGCAGCGTCTGCTCCTGGCGCTTGCGCTCGGTGACCTCGGTGGCCACCCCGCCCAGTGCCACCATGCGGCCGCGGGTGTCGAGCAAGGGGAACTTGACGATCTCGTACCAGCGGCAGTCCGCTCCCTCGCCCCAGCTCTGCTCGTAGCGCTGCGGTCGGGCGAACTCGGTGACCAGCCGGTCGGTGCACAGCAGCGCCTCGGCCTGCTCCGGGGGCATGACATCGTCCACCCGGCGGCCGACCAGGTACTCGCGGGGATGGCCGAAGAATCGCTCGGCCAGCCGGTTGACCACCATGAAGCGGCCGTCCATGTCCTTGAGCCAGGAGATGCTCGCGCCGTGGTCCAGGAAGGCCACCAGCCGCGCCTCGCTGGCGCGCAGCTGCTCCAGTGCGAGGTGCCGCTCGGACACGTCCGAGAAGGACAGCACCATGCCGCCGGCGGCGGCGGGCACGGCCGCATCGGCCAGCGGATCGGCGTTCATCTCCAGCCAGCGCCGGCCGTCCGTGCGCAGCAGGCAAACCCGCTGGGCACGGACCCGCTCGCCCGCGACCAGCACGCGGTGCAGCGGGCGCTCCTCCTCCCGAAGCGCCCGCCCGGATTCGTCGGTCAGCGTGCCCAGCCGGGCGAGCGGCAGCCCGGTCATCGCGCCGGGGTCGGGCAGGCCCAGCAGGCGGGCCGCTGCCGGGTTGGCCAGCACGACCCGGGTGTCCGGCCCCACGAGGATGACGCCTTCGGCCAGGTGCTCGAAGGCCCGCTCGAGCATCGCCTCGCGGCCGCGCAGACGCAGCAGCGCGTCGCGCTCGGCCTGCACCGCCTCGCGGTCGACGCGGCGCCGCTGCAGCAGCCGCGAGGCCCCGAGCGCGAGCAGGGCCGTCGCGGCCAGCATGGCCAGCAACTCCCACAGGGCCACCCGCGGCGTGTTCCACCCTGCCAGCAGGGCCGGGGCCAGGATGGCCGCGGGCAGGACGACAGGCCACCTTGCTGGGGCAGGCCGGGGGGAATGGGGCATGGACACGCGTTCTCCGGGGACGGCTGCAGTGTCGGCAGCCCTGGTGCGGCTGGCTATGCTGTGCGCAAGGCTTGCAAGGAAGCACGACGCGGGTGATCAAGAATCCCCTACACGGCGTGCCGGTTTCCGTCCCCCGAACCCATGACTTCCACTCCCGCCACTGGTCCGCGCAGCGCCCGCAGCTTCACCCGTCAGCTGGCGCTGCTTCCGCTGAGCGTCGTGCTGCTGCTGGTGGTCGCGCTGGCCACGGTGGCCTGGCGGGAGGTGATGGCCGAGCTGGAGCAGCGCGCGCAGGAGGCGCTGGACCAGCGCGCCGCCCAGCTGTCCAGTGCCACCGAACGCGGCCTGCAGTCGGCCGTCACCTCGGTGCGGCAGCTGGCGCACGACCGGGCGCTGCAGCCGCTCGAGCGCCCGGGCGGCGCTGCGCAGGCCCGCGCCGCGCTGGACCGATTCATCGCCGACCACCCCGGCTTCGTCTGGGCGGGCCTGGTCGACCTGCAGGGGCGGGTGATCGCCGGATCGCGCGGCTGGCTCGAGGGCCAGTCCATCACCGACCGGCCGGTCTTCGCAGCCGTGCAGGCGGGCCTGCACGTCGGCGAGCCGCACCCGGCGGTGATGCTGTCCCCGCTCATGCGCGATGCCGGCATTCCCGAACAGCAGCTGGTGGACATCGGCGAGACGGTCCGCGACGACACCGGCCGTTCGGTGGCCGTGCTCGCCACGCACCTGGGTGTGTCCTGGGTGGACGAGCAGGTGGGCAGCGTGCTGAGCGAGGCGCAGCGCCTGAACGCCGGCATCCGGGCGCGGGTGATGGCCGATGCAGGCCGTCGCCAGGTGGCCGGAGAGGCCCCGGGGCGGCCCGACGAGGGCGAGGGCGAGGGCGCCGGCGCGCAGCAAGCGCCATCGGGCACGGCGCTGCGGGCCACCCGCTCGGTGCCCTTCCTGCCCCCGCTGGACCACCTGCGCTGGGAGGTCGTCGTCGAGCAGGACCGCAGCATCGCCCAGGCCCCTGGCCGCCGCATGCTGCAGTCCATCGGCATCCTGGGCGCCGTGGCGGCTGCGGTCGTGGCCCTCCTCGGCCTGCTCAGCGCGCGCCAGCTGGCCAGGCCCTGGCAGCCGATGCTCGATGCCGTCGCCGCCCGTCACGCCGCCGAAGGCGCCGCCCGGGGCTTGAGCCTGCTGCAGGTGATCGACGAGGTCCAGGCGGAGCTGCGCGACCGCGGGCAGACCCCGAACGCCCAGAGCCCGAGCCCCGCCGAGGCCCTGCTGGTGCAGCTCGCCCGGGACGCCGGCCAGTTGCGCCGGGTGCTCGACCACCTGCCCGACGCGGTGGCGGTGGTCGACGCCGCCGGCTGCATCGAACACGTCAACGCGGCCTTCTGCCGGCGCCTGGGCTGGACCGCTGCCGACGCGGTGGGCCACAGCGAAGCGGCCCTGCTGCTGGAGCCCGGCGCCGCGCCGCCCACCGCGGGCGAGGCAGCCAGCCGGCAGTTGCGAACGCGGCTCGGGCCGCTCCTGCCCGTGCGGTGGCACCGCATGGCGCTGGCCGCGCCGGAAGCGGCGGGCGTGGCGCCCCCGGCGGGATGGCTGTCGGTGTTCCAGGACCTGCAGGCCGAGGTGCAGGCGCGTGCCCGTGCCGAGGTCCTGGCCGCCCAGCTCTCGGCGCTGGCCGCCGCCGCGGTGGACCTGATGCTCGTCACGGTGGACGGCGCCGGCCGGGTGCTCGAGTGGAACCCGGGGGCGCAACGGCTGACTGGACGAAGCGCCGAAGCCGCGCTGGGGCAGGACCTGGCCGGGCTGCTGTGGCCCGCAGGTGTGGCCGCCGCGGCCCCCGAAGCCTGGCGGCCCGACTGGCAGGCCGTCCAGCGGGCCGGCACGCCCCTTCCCATCGCCCGGTGGTCGGCCGGGGCAGCGGGACAGGCCTTCTGGGGGCGGGGCTCGCTCTATCCGCTGCCGCTGGATGCCCACCCGGCCGCCTTCGGGCTGATGCTGCGCGACACCACCGCCGAGCACGAGGCCGGCCGGCGCCTGGCCGACAGCGAGGCCCGCCTGGCCTCGGCAGTCATCGCCGCCGACCTGGGCACCTGGCGCTACGACATCGACACCCGGGTGTCCGAATGGAATGCGCGGGAGTACGAACTGCTCGGACTGCCGCCGGGCAACGGCGAGGCCACGCCGGAGATGTTCTACCGCTTCGTGCACCCGGAGGACCTGCCCGAGCTGCTGCGCATCGTCGACCAGGCCGTGGCCACCGGACAGCCCTTCGAGCACGTCTGGCGCATCGAACGCGCCGACGGCGCGCTGCGCTGGGTGGCCGGCCGCGGCCAGGTGGTGCGCGACGAGACCGGCCGCGTCGTCTCGATGGCGGGCGTGAACTTCGACATCACCCGCCGGCAGGAATCCGAGCGGGCGCTGGTGAACAGCCAGGCCCGGCTCGCGGCCATCGTCAGCGGCGCGAGCGATGCCATCGTGAGCATCGACGAGTCCGGCCGCATCACGCTCTTCAACCCCGCGGCGGAGGCCATCTTCGGCTGGTCGAGCGCGCAGATGCTGGGCGAGCCGCTGGACCGGCTGCTGCCGCCTTCGAGCCGCCACGGCCACATGGCGCGGGTCCGGCATTTCGGGCGCGACGACACCGCAGGCCCCCAGGCCAGCGTGGTGCGGCGCACCGCAGTGCGCGGCGTGACGGCGACCGGTGCCGACCTCGAGCTGGAAGCCTCCATCTCGCATGCCACCGTGGCGGGCCGCATGCTGTTCACCTCCATCCTGCGCGACGTGACCGAGCGCCGCCGCCAGGAACGCGCACTGGCCCGCACCCGGCAGGAGCTGGGTGAACTGACCACGCGCCTGCTCGCGCAGGAGAAGGAAACCACCCGGGCGCTGGCCCAGACGCTGCACGACGAACTGGGCCAGACCCTCACGGCTTTGCGCCTGCACCTGGATGCCTCCGCCCACCTGCCGGCCTTGCCTCAGGAGACGCGGCAGCGGGTTTCCGAGCTCGTCGATCAGGCCAACCTGCAGGTGCGGCTGGTGCTCACCGAGCTGCGCCCGCCGCTGCTGGACGAGCACGGCCTGGCTGCCGCGCTGGACAACGAGATCAAGCAGCAGCGCCCTCCGGGCGGACGGCCCAGCCCGCGCCTGGAGGCCGCGCAGGAACTGGCTTCGACGCGCTGGCCCCCAGAGGTCGAATACGCGGCCTTCATGATCGCCCGGGAGGCCCTGATCAATGCCCTTCGCCACGCCGACGCGGCGCGCATCACCATCGCGCTCGACGGAGACGCGAACGAGCTGTGGCTTACGGTGAGCGACGACGGCTCGGGGCTGGAGGCATCGGCGATGCAGCCCCGGCCGGGCCACCTGGGCCTGATCGGCATGCGCGAGCGGGCGCTGGCCATTGGCGCGACGCTCACGCTCACCGCCGCCCGGCCCTATGCCCGCGGCACCTATGTGAACCTGTCCTGGCAGGCCGATGCGGACGCCTCGGCCGGCCCCGAGAAAGACGCCGCATGAGCCGCATCTACCTGATCGACGACCATGCCCTCGTCCGCGAGGGCCTGCGCGCGGTCGTGCAGGCCGCGGGCCACGAGGTCGTCGGCGAGGCGGCCGAGCCCACTCCGGCGCTGGCGGACCTGATGCGGCTGCAGCCCGAGCTCATCCTGCTGGACCTGCACCTGGGCAGCCGCTCGGGCTTCGAACTGCTGCACGAGATGCCGCGGCGCCACCTGCGCATCCCGGTGATCGTGCTGACCATGTCCGACCAGCCTCGGCATGTGGCCGAGGCGCTGCGCGCGGGCGCCGGGGGCTATGTGCTCAAGGGCTCGCCGGGCTTCGAGCTGCTGGAGGCCATCCAGACCGTGCTGGCCGGCCGCCCCTACCTGAGCAAGCAGGCCGCCGAGGTGGCGGCCCGGGCGCTGCATGAACCACGCCGCCAGGGCGATTCGCTGTCGCCGCGCGAGCGGCAGATCCTGGTGATGGTGGCGCGGGGCTCCTCCAGCGCAGCCATCGGCGAGCAGCTGCACCTGTCGCCCAAGACGGTGGACACCTACCGCAGCCGGCTGATGGCCAAGCTCGGGCTGGCCGACATTCCGTCGGTGGTGCGCTGGGCCATCCGGGAAGGGCTGGTCGATGCGGCGGAATGAGGCACAGGTGTCCGCCCCCCCTTCCCGGTGGCCGCACACTGCGCCAAGATCGGGCCACAGCCGCCGACGCGCCAGCGAATCGAACCGTCCATGACCGCTGCCGAAATCCCGCCGCCGCATCCAGGACCAGGCCCTGAGCTCGCCGACGGCGACGCCCTGCCCCGCCCCGACGAGGAACCCCCCACCGCACCCAGCGTCTTTCGCATCTCGCTGCGGCCGCTTCGCCTGTCCGACCCCCTTCGCTGGGTGGCGCTCGGCCTTCGCGACTTCGCCCGCCACCCCGGCATCGGCCTCTTCTACGGCGGCTGCTTCATGGTGATGGGCTGGGCGCTGATGAAGGTGTACGAGCAGGCTCCGGCCTACACGCTCGCGCTGTCGGCCGGCTTCCTGCTGATGGGGCCCTTCCTCTGCATGGGCCTGTACCAGGTGTCCATGCGGCTGGAGCGCGGCGAGCGTCCCGACTTCGGCGATTCGCTGCTCGCCTTCCAGAGCCGCGCCGGCACGATGGCCATCTTCGGCGCGGTGCTGCTGGTGCTGGAGATGATCTGGGGGCGGGCGTCGCTGGTGGTCTTCGCGGTGAGCTTCGACGGCATGCCCGACTTCAAGGGCTCGCTGCGCGCGCTGCTCGACCCGCAGAACCTCGGCTTCATCGTGGCCTACCTGGGCGTGGGCGCGGTGTTCGCGGGGCTGATCTTCAGCGTCAGCGTGGTCGCCATCCCGATGATCCTGGACCGCCAGACCGATGCCATCACCGCCGGTCTGACCAGCCTGCGCCTGTGCCTGACCCAGCCGCTGGTGATGTTCGCCTGGGGGGCCTTGATCACCGTGCTGGTGGTGCTGGCCCTGCTGCCCTGGTTCATCGGCCTGGCGGTGGTGGGCCCGGTGCTGGGCCATGCCAGCTGGCACGCCTACCGCGCCGCGGTGGGCGAGCAGGACGAACTCGTCGTGCCGGTGGTGTTCCCGGAGGACGCCGCAGGCAGCTGACGGCGGCCCCTGAAGCGCAGGCCGCTTACCCAGCCCTGCGGGCGAGCGCGTCGATGGCCAACCGGTAGCCGTCGATGCCCAGGCCCACGATCACACCCGCGGCAGCGGGCGACAGGTAGGAGTGGTGGCGGAAGGGCTCGCGGGCGTGGACGTTGGAGATGTGCACCTCCACCACCGGCACAGCGCTTCCCTTGATGGCGTCGTGCAGGGCCACCGAGGTGTGGGTGTAGGCGCCGGCGTTGAACACCACGCCGACGAGCCGCCCGGCCGCGTGCTCGCGGCCCGCCTCGTGGATGGCGTCGATCAGCACCCCCTCGTGGTTGCTCTGGCGGCAGTCCGCGCTCAGGCCCAGCGCCTGGGCGCTGTGCCGGCACAGGGCTTCCACGTCGGCCAGCGTCGTGCTGCCGTAGACCGCGGGCTCGCGCTGGCCCAGCAGGTTCAGGTTCGGGCCGTTGAGGACGAGGACGGTTCGGGTCATCGGGTCTTTCCGGTCCATGCGGGTCAGGGCAGCAGCACGCTGCAGCCGGTGGTCTTGCGGGCTTCGAGGTCGCGGTGGGCCTGCGCGGCTTCGGCCAGCGGGTAGCGCTGGTCGATGCGGATCTTCACCTTGCCGCTGCCGACCATGGACATCAGGTCATCGGCCATGGCCTGGGTGGCCTCGCGGCTGCTGATGTGGGTGAACAGCGTGGCGCGGGTGACGTGCAGCGAGCCCTTGGGGCCCAGCATGCCCAGGTTGAAGGGCGGCACCGGGCCACTGGCATTGCCGAAGCTGGCCAGCAGGCCGAGCGGCGCCAGGCAGTCCAGGCTTCGCTCGAAGGTGTCGCGGCCGATGGAGTCGTAGACGACCTTGACGCCCTTGCCCGCGGTGATGGCCTTGACCCGCTCGACGAAGTTCTCGCGGTTGTAGTTGATGACGTGCGCGGCGCCGTGCTGGCGGGCCAGTTCGCATTTCTCGTCGCTGCCGGCGGTGCCGATGAGCTCCAGACCCAGGGCGCGCGCCCACTGGCAGGCAATCAGCCCGACCCCGCCGGCCGCCGCGTGCCACAGGACCGTGTCGCCCGACTTCAGGCCACCCTGCGGCAGCGTGCGCTGGAGCAGGTACTGCACCGTCAGGCCCTTGAGCATCATCGCCGCGGCGGTGTCGAAGGCGATGGCGTCGGGCAGCCGGACCACGTTCTGCGCCGGCATGACCCGCGCTTCGGCATAGGCCCCCGGCGGCTGGCTGGCATAGGCGGCGCGATCGCCCACCCGCAGGTGGGTCACGCCCTCGCCGACCGCCTCCACGGTGCCCGCGCCTTCCATGCCCAGCGTGTGCGGCAGGGCCAGCGGGTACAGGCCCGTGCGGTGGTAGACGTCGATGAAGTTCAGGCCGCAGGCGGCATGGCGGATGCGGATCTGGCCCGGGCCGGGCTCGCCCACGCTGACCTCGGCCAGCTGCAGTTGCTCGGGTCCGCCGACGGCGGCGATCTGGATGGCGCGTGGCATGGGGTCGTTCTCCTGAGGCATCGGGGCAGCCCGGAAGGCTGCAGGAACTGAAGCTTGGACGCAGCGGGCCAGGGACGGCGATGGCCCGCGCGGGCGACAAGGCTAGCATCGACCGCTTCGCACCGCCGGCCCGGACCCGTCCTTGAACCCCTCACCCACCCCTGCCAGCCCTCTGGACCTGCGCCTGGCGCTGCTGATGACCGTGCCGCCGCTGCTCTGGGCGGGCAATGCGGTGGTCGGCCGCTATGCGGCCGATCTCATCGAGCCCTTGCTGCTGAACATGCTGCGCTGGGTGGGCGCCGGGCTGCTGCTGCTGCCGCTGGGCTGGCGCGCCTTCGGCAGCGCGGCCTCGCGCCAGCGCATCGCCCGCCACGCCGGCTACTACGCCTTGCTCGGCCTGCTGGGGGTGGGTGCCTTCAACGCGCTGCAGTACACGGCGCTGAAGACCACCAGTGCGATCAATGCCACGCTCATCCTGGCCAGCGGCCCGGTGTGGACGCTGGCCATCGGCGCCCTCTTCTACGGCAAGCGCGTCGAGCGCAGCGACCTCTTCGGTGCGCTGCTGTCGCTGCTGGGCGTGGCGCTGGTCATCTCCGGCGGACGCGTGGACGGGCTGCTGCGCCTGCAGCTGGTGCCGGGCGACCTCATCCTGCTGGTGGCGGTGCTGGGCTGGAGCTTCTACACCTGGATGCTCGCCCGCCCGCCCGCGGCCACGCTGCAGGACGGCGGGCCGGGCTGGAACTGGGCCGAGGCGCTGATGGTGCAGGTGGTCATCGGCGCGGGCTGGGCCTCGCTGGCCGCGGGCGTCCAGGCGGTGGCGGCCCCGCAGGGCCTGGGGTCTCCCACCTGGGGGTGGCCGCTGCTGCTGGTGCTGGCCTTCGTGATGGTGCTGCCCTCGCTGGTGGCCTACCGCTGCTGGGGCCTGGGCGTGCAGAAGGCCGGCCCCACGCTGGCGGCCTTCTTCGCCAACCTGGCACCGCTGTTCGCCGCGCTGATGTCCACCGTGCTGCTCGGCGAAGCGCCCGGGCTGCACCATGCGCTGGCCTTCGGCCTGATCGTCGGCGGCATCCTGGTGTCGATGCGTTCGCCGTCGGGCAGCCGCGGCTGAAACTGGCGGGCAGCACGGGCTGCGCGAGCCCTGCCGTTCACTCCACCTGGATGCGCCGCTGCGCGATGACCGCCGCCATCCGGCTGGTTTCCTCGCGGACCCTCTGCTCGAAACCCTCGGGCGAGGTGCCCACCGCCTGCCAGCCGGCGTTGAACAGGCGCTGCCGGGTGACGGGCGCTCGCACCGCGTCCGGCACCGTGGAGGCCAGCCGGCGCTGCGCGGCCTCCGACAGGCCCGCGGGCGCGACCAGGCCCGTCCAGACCTCCAGCGACAGGCCGCCGCTCAGGCCGGCGTCGGCCAGCGTGCCCAGTTCGGGCACCAGCACGCTTCGCCCGCCCGCGGTGATGCCCACCGCCCGCACCCGGGCGGCGCGCACCTGCGGCATGGCCAGGCCCGGGGGCACCAGAGCCATCTGGACTTCGCCGGCGATGAGGGCGTTGAGGATCTGCGGGTTGCCGCTGAAGGGCACGTGCTGCGCCTCCAGGCCCGGCAGGCGCGAGCGCAGCAGTTCGATGCCCAGGTGGCCCACCGAGCCGACCCCCACCGAAGCGTAGTTCCATCGCCCCCCGCTCGCGCGCGCAGCCTCGAAGAAGGCGGCCCCTTCGGGCACGCCAGTGGAGGTGACCAGCACCAGCGGCGAGGTGGTCAGCAGCGACAGTGGCCGCAGGTCGCGCGCCGGGTCGAAGGCGAGCGCCTTGTACAGCGCGCGGGCGGTGGTGAGGTTGCCGTTGATGACGACCCCGAGCGTGTGGTCGTCGGTCGCCCGGGCCACCGCCTCGGCGGCCAGGTTGCCGCCGGCGCCCGGCCGGTTCTCCACGATCACCGCCTGGCCGAGCGCGGGCGCCAGCGCGTCGGCCAGCGCACGGGCGGAGAGATCCGGCGTGGTGCCGGCCGGAAAGCCCACGAGCAGGCGCAGGGTGCGTTGCGGCCAGACGCTGCCGGCCGGGGTGGCCGGGGTGGCGGCACTGGCCGCCGAGGCCGACATCGCCGTGGCGGCGCCGGTCGCCGCCGCGGCCCAGCGCACCGGACCGAGGGCGGCCGCTGCGAGGGGCCCGCCCCACCGCTGCATCCAGCGGCGGCGCGCCAGCGCCAGGCCCTCCAGGGGGCCGGCGTCCCCCGAAGGGTCTTCGATCGGCGAAACGCGGGCTCGGGTATCGGGCTTCATCGGGAAGGCTCCTGCAGCGCAAGGCCCCGGATTGTGGAGGGGCGCCCGTGCCGGGTGGCGCCGCCTGGCGTTCGGGGCGCCTCAGAAGGTGCCGGGGAAGCCGCCGCCGTCGATCAGCCAGTTCTGGCCGGTGATGAAACCGGCCTGCTGGCTGGCCAGGAAGGCGCAGGCGGCACCGAACTCCTCGGGCGTGCCGAATCGCTGTGCGGGCACGCCCTTGCGCCGCTGCTCGGCCACCGCTTCGACGGGCTGGCCGCTGCGGGCCGCGGCGCCGGCCAGCGTGGTGCGCAGCCGGTCGGTGTCGAAAGGGCCGGGCAGGAGGTTGTTGATCGTCACGTTGCGCCCGGCCAGCCGGGGCTGGCGGGCGATGCCGGCGACGAAGCCGGTGAGCCCGCTGCGGGCGCCGTTGCTCAGCCCGAGGATGTCGTTCGGCGCCTTGACGGCAGCAGAGGTGATGTTGATGACGCGGCCGAAGCCGCGATCGGCCATCGCGTCGACCGTGGCGCGGATCAGCTCGATGGGCGTCAGCATGTTCGCGTCCAGCGCGGCGATCCAGGCGTCCCGGTCCCACTGCCGGAAGTCGCCGGGGGGCGGGCCGCCCGCATTGGTGACGAGGATGTCCACCTGCGGGCAGGCCGCCAGCGCCGCCGCCCGGCCTTCGGGCGTGGTGATGTCGCCCACCACCGTGCGCACGCTGCTCGCGCGGTTGAGCGCCTTGAGCTCGACCGCGGCATGGCGCAGCGCCTCCTCGCCCCGGGCGGTGATGACCACGTGCACGCCCTCCTGGACCAGCGCCGCCGCGCAACCGCGACCCAGGCCCTTGCTCGCCGCACACACCAATGCCCACTTGCCGGTGATTCCCAGATCCATGATCTCCCTTCCGTTCGAGTCTTGTGGAGTCGGGCCGTGCCTTCGCACGGCGCGTTTCAATCTCAGTCTGCCGCAGCCGGGGCGACCTTGCCGCGCTCGGGCATTCGACCGGCGCGCGCCAGCAGCGCAATGCCCAGCAGCACGAGCGCCGTGCCCGCTGCCACCCAGGGCGTGAAGGGCTCGCCCAGGATGACCACGCCCATCAGCAAGGTGGACAGCGGGCCGAGCATGCCGGTCTGGGCGGTGAGCGTGGGGCCGATGCGCTCGATGGCCAGCATCACCAGCACGACGGGCGCGAAGGTGCACAGCGTCGCGTTCAGAAGGCTCAGCCACAGCACCTCGGGCGCCACCACCATCGCCGAGACCGGCCGCAGCACGAAGAACTGCGCGATGCACAGCGCGCAGGCCACGGTGGTGGCCAGCCCCGTGAGGCGCAGCGCGCCCACGCGCTTGACCACCTCGCCGCTGGAGGCGAGGTAGATCGCATAGCTCACCGCGCTGCCGAAGACGAGCGCAGCCCCCAGCAGCACGTGCGGCCCTTCCAGCCGCAGTTCATGGCCGAAGACCATCACCACGCCGGCATAGCTCACCGCGAGTGCGGCGAACTGCGCCGTCCGCACCCGGTGCCCGAAGGCGAAGACGCCGATCAGCAGCACCAGCGTGGGGTTGAGGTAGAGGATCAGCCGCTCCAGGCTGGCGCTGATGTACTGCAGGCCGAGGAAATCGAGGAAGCTCGCCAGGTAATAGCCGGTCAGGCCCAGGCCACCGATGGCCAGCCAGTCGCGCCGCGCCAGCGGCGGCTGGCCGCGGCTGGCCCACCACGCCAGCGCGATGAACAGCGGCAGCGCGAAGAGCATGCGGTACATGATCAGCGTGACCGCATCCACGCCATGGCGGTAGGCGAGCTTGACGATGATGGCCTTGCCGGAGAACGCGATCGAGCCGACCGCGGCCATCAGCAGGCCGGCCCCGGCCAGGCGCAGGGTGCGCGGCGCCGGGCTGGGCGGGCCGCCTTCGGCCACGGCGCGCTCGGGGGCGGGCCTCAGAACGCGGCCACCAGCCCGTCGCGGCGCGAGTCGCTGGCGCCGAGGTAGCCCTCGACCGCCGGATCGCCCAGGCGCCAGATGAACTGGCCGCTGCCGAAGTCCTGGTAGCTGTCCTGGAAGTCCTCGATCTGGTGGCCCATGCGGCGCAGGCCCTCGATCGTGGCCGCGGGCATGTCCGGCTCGACGTTCACGCTCAGGCCGCTGTTGAAGCGCCAGCGCGGCGCGTCGCAGGCGGCCTGCGGGTTCTGGCCGTGGTCGAGCATGCGCACCAGCGTCTGCAGGTGCCCCTGGGGCTGCATGTTGCCGCCCATGACGCCGAAGCTCATCACCGGTTGGCCGTCCTTCGTCAGGAAGGCAGGGATGATGGTGTGGAAGGGCCGCTTGCCCGGTGCCACGAGGTTGGGGCTGTCGGCGCGCAGGCTGAAGCCGGCGCCGCGGTTCTGCAGGCTCACCCCCCAGTCGGGCGCGCACACCCCCGAGCCGAAGCCCATGTAGTTGCTCTGGATCCAGCTGATCATCATGCCGCGCTCATCGGCCGCGCTCAGGTAGATGGTGCCGCCGCGGCGGTGCAGGTCGCCCGGGGTGCCGGCCTCGAAGCTCTGCGCACGGCGCGGGTCGATCAGGCGGGCGCGTTCGGCCAGGTAGCCGTCGTCGAGCAGGTCTTCGGGCCGCACGGTCATGCCCGATGGGTCGGCCACGTAGCGGTAGACGTCCGCGAAGGCAAGCTTCATCGCCTCGATCAGCGTGTGCTGGAAGGCGGTGCTGTCCACCGGCATGGCCGCGATGTCGAAGTGCTGCGCGATGCCCAGCGCCATCAGCGCGGCGATGCCCTGCCCGTTCGGCGGGATCTCGTGCAGCGTGTGGCCGCGGTAGGTCTTCTCGATGGGCGTGACCCATTCCGGCCGGTAGCCGGCGAAGTCCGCCAGCGTGTGGGCGCCGCCCTGGGCGCGGGCCTGCGCGACCAGCGCCTCGGCCACCTCGCCGCGGTAGAAGGCCTCGCCGCGGCTGGCGGCGATGGCGCGCAGCGTGCGGGCCGCCCCTGGCAGCGCGAAACGCTCGCCGACGGCGGGCGCCCGCCCCTTGGGCAGGAACATCTCGGCAAAGCCGGGCTGCGAGACGATGTCGGCCACCTGCGAGGCGAGCTGCCACTTCTGCTGCACGATCACCGGCACCGCATAGCCGCGCTCGGCGATCTCGATGGCCGGCGCCAGCAGGTCGGCGAAGGGCAGCTTGCCGAAGCGCTCGGACAGGGCCACCCAGGCCGCCACCGCGCCGGGGATGGTCACCGAATCCCAGCCGCGCAGCGGGATGGCGGTGGCGCCCTCGCCGTACTTGCGCAGGAAGTAGGCCCGGTCCCAGGCGGCGGGCGCCGTGCCCGAGGCATTCAGCCCGTGCAGGCGCTCGCCGTCCCAGAGGATGGAGAAGGCGTCCGAGCCCAGCCCGTTGCTGCAGGGTTCGGTGATGGTGATGACCGCGGCGGCCGCCACCACCGCATCGGCCGCATTGCCTCCAGCCGCCAGCATCCGAAGCCCGGCCTGCGCCGCCAGCGGGTGCGAGGTGGCCACCAGGTTGCGGCCGAACACCGGCTGGCGCTGGGACGCATAGCCGCGGGAGAAGTCGAAGGTCGGAGTCATCGGTGGACGGGGCTGGGTGGAAGAAGGACTCGGGGCGCGGGCGCCAAGGCCCGCCGAAGGCACCGAAGCCGCGGGCGCGGTCAGCCGGCGCGGGCGGCGTCGCCCCAGGCCGGCAGGCGCGGCAGCAGCGCACGATAGGGGGCGAGCAGCAGCAGCGCCATCAGGCCCTTAACCGCCAGGTCGCCGGCCGCCAGCATGCGCCAGTCGACGCCGGTCTCTCCGGCGAAGGCGATGGAGAAGAAGATCACCGTGTCGACGATGGACGCGACGATGGATCCCAGCAGCGGTGCCTTCCACCAGCTCGACTGGCGCCAGCGGTTGAAGACGCCGATGTCCAGCAGCTGCGCGACGATGAAGGCGGTGCAGGAGGCCAGCGCGATGCGCCAGGGCCCGAGCGCCAGCGACACCACGGCGGCGATCAGCAGCCCCGCCCAGGCCACCCGGCGCGCGGCCTGCGGCCCGACGGCACGGTTGGTGAGGTCGGTCACCAGGAAGACCAGCGGATAGGTGAAGGCGCCCCAGGTCAGCCAGTCGCCGATCGGGTACTGCACCAGCAGGTTGGAGGCGACGATGACCGCGGCCATCGCGGCAATGGGCTTCCAGAGGGAAGCCAGGGAGATGGAGGAGTTCATCCCCGGATTGTCGGCGAGGTCGCGGACCGCCACGCCGCTCAGGTATCCACCAGCGACTCGGCCACGTAGCGCCGCACCGCAGGCTCGCCCGGGCCGAGGTGGAAGCCCAGCCGCTGGCGGCGAAGGTCGACATCGGCGGCGGTGAAGCGCTCGGCGCGCCGCAGGTGCTCCACCCAGGTCTCGTCGACGAAGTACTCGATGTAGCGGCCCGGCACCGTGGTGTCCTTGAACAGGCCCCAGGACAGCGCGCCCTGGCGCAGGCGGGCGCGGCGGGTGGCCTGCATCACCTGGGCGAAATCGGCCGCGCGCGCCGGCTCGATGCGGTACTCGACGGTGACCATCACCGGGCCGTCGTCCGGGTCGATCGGAATCGTCGCCTCGGCGCTGGCCAGCGGCCGGGCCGGCGTGAGGTCCTCGTCGGCGCCGGCGTCCACCCGGATGCCCGGCGTGAGCAGCAGCACCACCGGGCCGCTCACCGAGGCCACCAGCACCGCGAGCTGAACGTCCAGCCAGCCGGCCACCTGGCCCCACACCAGCGAGCCGGCGGCCGCACCGCCCATCAGCGCCATCTGGTAGATCGACATGCCGCGCGCCCGCACCCAGTTGGGCAGCGCCATCTGCGCGGCGGTGGTCAGCGAGTTGGCCACCGAGATCCAGGCCATGCCGCAGACGAACATCGCCGGAAAGGCCATCCACAGCTCGGGCACGACGACGACCAGCGCGGACATGGCCGCATGCACGAAGGACCCCCAGCGAACGAACTGGTCGCGGGTGAAGCGCATCCGCCAGCGGGGAAACAGCAGCGCGGCCACCACCGCCCCGGCCCCCAGGCAGGCCAGCAGCAGCGTGAAGCTGGCCGGTCCGCCGCCATGCAGGCCACGCGCGACCAGCGGCAGCAGCGCCAGCAGCGCCGTGCTCTGCAGGAAGAACAGGAAGATGCGCAGCAGGATGACCTTCATGCGCGGCGACTGGCGCACATGCTGCAGCCCCGTTCGCATGGCGCCCACGAAACGTTCGCCCGGCAGCGTGCTGGTGCGGGGCTCGGATTTCCAGCGCAGGATCAGCGCCATCGACACCGCGGCGAGCACCGCGTTGAGGGCGAACACCGCCACGCTGCCCATAGCGGCGATCAACGCCCCGGCCAGCACCGGGCCGATCACCCGCGACAGGTTCATCGCGATGCCGTTCAGCGCCAGCGCCTGCGGCAGGTGCTCGCGGCTGACGATGTCGGGCACGATGGCGGCGAACACCGGCCAGCGCATGGCCAGGCCCACCCCGTTGACGAAGGTCAGCGCCAGCAGCAGCGGCGCCGTGAGCAGCCCGGTCAGGGACAGCAGGGCCAGCAGCACCGCATTGACCGAGACCCACAGCTGGGTGGCGGCGAAGTAGCGGCGGCGGTCGACGATGTCGGCCAGCGCTCCGCTGGGAAGGCCGAGCAGGAAGACCGGCAGCGTCGAGGCCGTCTGCACCAGCGCCACCATCACCGGACTGGTGGTGAGCGTGGTCATCAGCCAGGCGGCTGCGACGTCGTTCATCCACATCGTCAGGTTGGCCGCCAGCCAGGCCAGCCACAGCATGCGGAAGACCGGGCCCTTCAGCGGGGCCACGGCGGGTGTGTCGGTCCAGTGAGGGGTCGGCGGGGTCGGCGGGGTCACCACCCGATGGTGCCTGCAATCGGCAGGCCGGCGCACGCGCGCGGGCGGCTCACGCCCTGCGGGGCATGCGCACCGGCAGCATCGCCTGCACCACCGGGGAGACGAGCCGCGGCAGTGAAAGCGTTTCGTGGACGGCCACCACCCGCTCGCCCATCAGGTGCGCATCCAGTTCGCTGCGGACGTAGAAGGGCGTGTCCTCCAGCGTGCGGCGCAGCCGCGGCGGCTGGGCGGCGCTGCCGTGCCCATGGCGGGGCACGCGCCAGGCGCTGGCCGGCAGCCCGGTGCGCGGCGGGGCCTCGAAGGAACCGTGCGAACCGTCGGGATGGAAGACCTCGGACACCACCCGGCGCCCGCCCTGCTTGGGCTGGACGTCGTAGATCACCGCGGTGCGACCGTCGGCCAGCGTGGCCCGCGCCCAGTCCCATTCGCGGAAGGGCGTGTCGATGGGCTCGTCGCCCTCGTTGCTGTCCAGGTAGCCCGAGCCCTTCCAGCTCAGCGACGGCGCGTCCAGCGCCACCTCCACGCGGGAACACGGCGCGATGGGGCCCCACCGGTGGCGACCGGGCGCATCCAGCGGCGCCTGGAAGCGGCTCAATGCACTCGGGTGGACGACGACCTCGCCGCGCACCCGCCGACCGGTCAGCGGCTCGCGCTCGTCGATCTGGATGATCAGCGCCTGGCCGGTCCAGCGCAGGCGGCTGGGCCCGACCAGGAACTGGGTGCGCTCGCGCCAGACGCTGTCGCTGCCGCGCTCGGTCATCGTCCAGCGCCGCGCTCCCTCGCCATACAGGCACACGTTCAAGGCGCAGTGGTTCAACGCGGGAGCGGGTCGCCCGCCGCGCCGGGCCCAGCGGTAGTAGGGCGAGAAGACGCTGCCGACGAAGGCGATCAGGGTGATCGCGTGGCGGTGGTCGTCGCTGAGGGCGTCGAGATACCACCAGAGGTAGCCCCCGTCCGGGACCGGCTGGTCGAATCGAGGTGCGCCATCAAGGCCTCGGCCGCCAGACGCCCGCTCATCGCCGCCATCGGGACCCCGGGCCCCGGGTGCACGCTGCCCCCCGCCGTCCACAAGCCGGGCAAGCGGCTGGCCGAGCCGGCCCGCTTGAACTGCGCCATCCAGCCGTGGCTCGCCCGGCCGTAGAGCGCCCCACCCGTGCACGGGAACAGGTGCTCGAAGTCGATCGGCGAGGTCCGCCGCACCTGTGGGGGCGTGGGCCGCAGCTGCAGCCCGCAGGCCTGAAGCAATCGGAAGCTTCTCTGCTCGCATCCTTGGATCTCCTCGTCGTCGAGCGATCGGGCCGCCGGCCCCGTCGCATCGCCCAGGGCGGGCGCATTCACCAGCGCCAGCAGGCGCTCGGGTCTCGGGTGGCCGGCGGCATCCAGCGGGGCCCCGTCAAGCCGGGCACCGTCGTCGCCCCGGTCCTGGGCACACACATAGACGGTGCCCTGCCGGGGCAGCCGGCCTCGGCCGAAGATGTCGGCGAATTCGCCCGCGTAGTCGCGGTCGAAGAACACGTTGTGCAGGGTCAGCGGCGTGGGGCCGCGCACCGCCGTGTGCATCGACCAGGTCAGCGCCGACAGCGACCGGTCGCGCCGCGCGGTCGCGTCCGCTGCACGCGACGCCGCCGCACCCAGCCGCCCGACGCCCAGCGCATTCACGTCGCCGTTGAAGACCACGCTGTCCGCGGCGATGGACTCGCCATCGGCCATCACCACGCCGCACGCACGACCGTCGCGAACCGTCACCGACGCGACCGCACGGCCGAACTCGAAGCGGGCACCCCGGGCCTGGGCCAGACGCTGAAGGCACTGGGCCACCGCGTGCAAGCCGCCGCGCACGCGCCACACCCCGTCGAGCTCGACCTGTGCGATCAGCATCAGCGTGGCCGGTGCCAGGTCGGGGGACGAGCCGGTGTAGGTCGCGTAGCGGGCGAAGAGCTGCCGCATGCGCGCATCCTGGAAGTGGTGGGCCAGTCGCCGGCTGAGCGTGGCCATGGGACCGAGCGCCGCCAGCGTGGCCAGCCCGCGCGGCCCGAGATCGCCGACCATGCGGAAGAAGCCCGGACGCGGCGAGCGGATGTAGGGCGTCTCCAGCGTGGCGTAGAGCCGGCGGGCCTCGTCGCAGAAGCGCTCGAAGGCCCGGGCCTCGGCCGCTCCGGCGAAGACCCCGACGGCATCGGCGCTGCGGCGGCGGTCGGCGAAGAGGTCCAGGTGCGTCGCATCGCCCCCTTGCGGGTCGTCGCCCCGCCAGCTGTGGCTGGCCAGCACGCTCAGCGCCGTCACGTCCAGCTCGGACTCCAGCGTCGTGCCCAGGGCATCGAACACCGCATCGAAGACCCACCGCATGGTGAAGACCGTGGGGCCGCTCTCGATGGCCGAGCCATCGACCTGCAGCGAGCGCATCTTGCCGCCCACGGTGGGCGCGGCCTCCAGGACGCGCACGTCCAGGCCCCGAGCGGCGAGCAGCGCGGCGCTGACCAGACCGGCGATGCCCGAGCCCACCACCAGCACGCGGTGGTTCGAAGCGATGCCTTCAGGCCTGTGCTGCATGGCCGCCCTCGGTGCTGGCGAACAGGGGCGCCTCGCCCTCCACGGGCGTCAGGGCCTGCGGGTAGTCGCGGCCCTTCCAGCGCCCTTCGATCTGGCGGGGTACGAAGCGCACGAACATCGACTCGGAGAAGAACTGCTGCTGGTGCGCAGCCACGATGGCGGCCTGGTGCGCGCCGGCCCGTGCATAGCGGTCCATGCTCGCCGCGCTGTCCCACAGCGTGAAGGTGGCCTGCCGCAGAAGCGGCGCCTCGCCCAGTCCCACGGCCAGCCGACAGCCGAAAGCGCGCTGCAGGCCCTCCTGCGCGGCCGGCGCCATCTTCCAGAACGCGGAGGCGCTGCCCGGGCGGATGGACGCCCGGGTGAGCGCGGCCAGGGGCAGCGGTGAATCCGGCGGCGGCGCCGGCTCGACCACCGGCACGGAGACGCCGGACCAGGTGCCGCGGCAGGCATAGGCGCGCAGGCGCACGCTGAAGAACTCGCGGGCGTTGGCCCGGTACTCGGCGGCCAGCGCGGAATCGTGGACGAAGCGGTCGGCGGCCTCGCGGCTGTCGAACACGCACAGCAGGCCCTGGCGGCTGCCGCTCGGGCGAAGGCCGAAGCCACCGTCGTGGCCGCTGCCCAGCACCTTCACCAGGCGCAGACCCTCGATGCCCTTGAGCGATCGGGCCCCCAGCACGTAGCGCTGCAGCCCCCAGGCCCGTGCCTGCGGGGCGACGTCGATCAGGAAGAGCACCGTCTCGGCATCGGCGGCCGGATCGGAAGCGGCCGGGTCGGTCGACCCACCCCCGCCGCCGAGCGCGTGCTGGGATCGCGGCGTACGCGATCCGATCGAGAACAATCTCACCGCAGGCTCCCGATCTGCGCGACGGGGCCTGAAGCCGGGATACGGCTGCAAGCCCCGTTGAAGCGGATGGACACACGCAGGCCCGAGGGCCCAGTGTCCGCTGCTGCCCGTCTCGGGCGCTGACTTACTTGACGCTCACTTCCACGCGCCGCGCCGATGCATCTTCGCCCGCGGCGTTGGCCGCGGTCTGCTGGGGCTTTTCCAGCACGATGCGCTCGGCGGCGATGCCCGCGGCCACCAGGCTGTCGCGCACGGTGAAGGCGCGCTGCTTGGCCAGTTCCGCATTGAGCTCGGCGCCGCCCGAGGCCGAATGGAAGCCGGAGATCGTGGCCTTGACGGCGGGTTGCGCCTTCATCGCCTCGATCAGCAGGGCCATCGAACGCTCCTGGGCGCCTTCCAGCGTGGCCGACGCGGTGGCGAAATACATCAGCGCGAAGTCGGGCCGCGACTCCGGGGCCGGCAGCGCCACGGTCGCCTTGACCAGCTTGGTCAGCTCCGGATAGGCGTCGGCCATCTTCGCGCCATACAACGGCTTGTAGGCCCCCTGGTGGCAGGTCGCGCAGTTGGTCTTGGCCACATCGCCCGTCGCGCCCAGCCGGTTGGCGGGGAACTTGTCGGTCAGGGGCACGATGTAGTCGGTGTTGATGTCGCGCACCATGCGGATGCCGTGCCAGGCGGTCGTGCGCTGCGGCGGGCCGCCGTCCCACTCGCCCATGGCCCGGGTGTTGTGGCAGTAGGTGCAGTTCACGCCCAGCGACTGGCTCATGTGCATCATGAGGCCGTAGGTGTGTTCGGCCTGCTTGACCGACGAGCGGTTGCCGGTGGGCAGAGCCGTCTTGCCGTTCACGCGGATGGCCGCGTTCTGGTCCTCGCCCTTGCGCAGCAGGTAGGGCTCGTAGATGTCGTAGGGCAGCGAGGACAGGTTGACGTTGGCCATGGGCGTGTTCTGCCCGGCCTTGTCGCCGATGAAGTTGGCCTTCACCGGCTGCGGCTGCACCTTGAACCAGATGTTGGACGGCACCGCGTTGCCCCGGTGGCAGGTGTAGCAGGTCACGCCGGTCGAGCCCACGTGGCTCGTCCAGTTGGCGTTGATGTTCTGCGTCATCTGGATCATCCGCCGCGCCACCACCTTGGTGTAGAGCGTGTCCTCGGCGAAGTTCTGCGGGTTGTGGCAGTAGTTGCAGCCCTCCTTGGGCGCGATCCACGAGGTGATGGCCACCATGTGCCGGCTGAACTGGCCGACCGACAGGTCACCGAGCACCTGCACGTTCTGATAGACGTCGCGTGCCTTGGGGCCGTCGGGCGAGGCCTCGGCCAGCGCCTCGGGCGCCTTGTTGAGCTCGGCCTGCTGGGCGAGCGTGCGCGGGTTGTAGACCTGCTCCATGCCGGTGCCGCGGTAGCCGCGCTGGACGGTGTCCACCGGCGGACGCTCGCAGGCCGACAGCAGGAATCCGGCGGCCACCGCGACGAGCGGCATCCACAGGCGGGTCAGCCGGGACGGCTGGGTGACGGAGTGGTTCTGGTTGCTCATCACTTGGCCCCTTGCAGGAGGGTGGCGGCGGCGGCCGGATCGACCACGCCGGGCCACACGGTGGGGTACATCGGTGCGAAGTTGTGCTTCACCGCCCACAGGTACCAGTTGTCCACCACGGTGCCGGTGAGCAGGATGCCGATGCCGCCGGCCAGCGGGCAGAGCACCGCGAACCACCAGGCCCAGCGGTGGATGGACTCCATCGTCGCGTTGAAGCCCATCGTCCAGCGCCAGAAGAGCGCGGCCCGCTCGCTGGCCGTGCCGCGGTCGGTGATCTGCTCGATCTCGCGCTCGCCGCCGTAGCGGCCCACGGCCAGGATGGTGGCGCCGTGCATCGCGAAGAGCAGCGTCGAGCCGTAGAGGAACACGATCGACAGCGCGTGGAAGGGGTTGTAGAAGAGGTTGCCGTAGCGCAGCGAGAAGGCCGCCGTCCAGTCCAGGTGCGGGAAGATGCCAAAGGGCACCGCCTCGCCCCAGCTGCCCATCAGCACCGGGCGGAAGAAGCCCAGCACCAGGAAGAGCCAGATGGCCGCGGCGAAGGCCCAGGCGATGTGCGTGCCCTGGCCCAGTTGCCGGGCGCGGCGGTACATGCGGGCCCACCACAGCAGGATGGACGCGGTGAGCAGGCCGCCGGTGAGCAGCCACCAGCCGCCCTGGTTCATCGGCGGAAAGCTCAGGCCATAGCCCGGCGGCGGCGGCTCGAGGGACAGCCAGAACAGCTGCCGGATGAACTGGATCGGGTCCCAGTTCACCGAGGCCAGCATGTTGAAGCCGATGATGTTGAAGGCCAGCGTCCCCAGGATCAGCGACGCCACCCCCAGGCCACCGAGGTAGATCGGTCCGATCTGGGCGTTGCCCAGGCGGCCCAGCAGGTGCCACAGCCACGGCGTTCCGGTGCGCGGGCTGTCTTCAGGCGGCAGTTCCACGCCGGCGTGCACCGGCCCGGTGACCTGCACCTGGGTGAAGAGGTTCTGGTAGTAGACGGTCATGTTGTTCTCCTCGGGCTGCCCGGGCTCATTTCCAGATCGGCAGGTTCAGCCACCAGCCCCACCACTCGGGCCAGCCGCGGGTCCAGAAGGGTCCGCTGATGACGATGCACACCGCACTCCAGAAACCGGCCGACAGCGCCAGGAACAGGCCCAGCCGGTGGATGCCCAGCGTGCCCACCGAGTAGCCGATGGCGTCGCGGAAGAAGGTGTCCTCGTGCTCGGGGGTCTTCACCGTCTCGCCCTTGGCAGGGTTGGTGGACGACAGCACCAGGCCGCCGTGCATCGACAGCGCCAGCGTGGTGGTGAAGAAGAAGGTGATGGCCAGCATGTGCGCCGGGTTGTAGTGGAAGTGCAGGTACTGGTACCCGACGTTCGACACCCAGTCGAGGTGGCTGAAGATGCCGTAGGGGAAGCCGTGCCCCCAGGCCCCCATCAGCACCGGGCGGATGACCACCAGCGTCACGTAGGCGAAGATGGCCACGCCGAAGGCGGCGGGCACGTGATAGCCCATGCCGAGCTTTCGGCAGATCTCCACCTCGCGCAGCGCCCAGCTCGCGAAGGCGCCGATCGCGCACACGGTGATGATCTGCCACAGGCCGCCCTGCAGCAGCGGCGCCATGCCCAGCCCGTAGGACAGGTCGGGCGGCGCGATGTTGATCGTCCAGGGATTGAAGGTGCCCTGCTGAGAGGCGCCCCACAGGATCAGCGCGGTGCCCAGCACCGAGAAGAAGATCGTGGTGACACCGAAGAAGCCGACGTAGAACGGCCCCACCCAGAAGTCGAAGAGGTCTCCCCCCACGAGGGTGCCCCCGCGCACGCGGTACTTCCGTTCAAAGTTCAGCATGGCCATGTTGAAGTCCTCCGACCCTCAGGTCGCCGTGTGCGGCGAGCCGGGGCTCTTTTCAGTGCGGATGGCAATCGTGTGTTCGAGGGAGCGGACGCGGGCCGGCGTACCGACCGAACCCTGTCCGTCCGGTTCGAGCAGAGCTCGAATTACTTGCTCGGCGCGGTCGCTGCGGCCGGCATCGCGGCGTTCTGCGAGAGCGTCGCGCGGGCCTTTGGGCCGTCGAACCAGTTGTAGGTCGACGTGCTCAGCAGGATGAGGTGAATCATCGCGGCCAGGCCGAAGAGGAAGATGCCCTGCACCACCATGGCGCGCAGGGGGTCGTACAGACGCCAGATTCTCCACATGACTTTCGTCTCCTAAAAAGGGGGTTGAGGGCGCTGAAGCGGATGCTTCAGAGCCAGGGACGCCAGACCCAGACGAGCAGGTGTGCGACAACGGCCACGGCGGTGAAGCCGATGAAACCCTGCACCCAGTACGAATGGAATTCCTGCGCTTCTTCGTCGGTCAGGCCCGAGATGGAGCCCTTGCGGTCAGCCATAGGAACACTCCTCGATCAATGGCCATACGGCCAGCCGCGCGCAGCCGGCGCGGCATCGGCAAGCGTGGCGGAATGCCACGTCATTCGGTCGGAAGCCGGCGCAATGCCCGGCTTCACAGGTTCAGTGCAATGGCCAGCGTGGAGCGGGCGGCCTCGGTGGCCACCTCGAACACGGAGCGCGTGTCGCCCTGGCTGCGGCTCATCAGGCGTGCGCCGACGGCCAGCAGCAGGAAGAAGGGAAAGCTCAACAGCAGCAGCAGCACGAAGCTGCGTTCGTCGGCCCGGCGCACCTGCGTGCTGGTGACCTCCGCGGGACGCGCGGGCGTGACCGGCTCGGAGCCGGCGTAGCCGTGGGCAGAGCCGGTGGGTGCGTTCAGGGTGGTCATGCTTGCTTCTCCAGGAGGGGAGCGGGCGGGGTGGGCTCGGGCCGCCCGGTGGCCGCAGCCACCAGGTCGACGGTCACGCGGGTGCGGCCACGTTCGTGGGCGCTGCGTTCGATGGCATCGCGCAGGCGCTTGGCCGCCGAGATGCGAACGAGGATGGGCTCGTCGGCCAGCGCCTGCTCCAGGCGGGCGTGGGCATCGGCGTCCCAGGCCATGGCCGGCTGGGGCAGGCGGCTGGGGGTGGCATCGATGCGGTCCAGCTCGGTGCCCAGCGGCAGGATGTGGAACAGCGCATCGAACAGCGCGTTGCAGAACTCCTGCAGCACGTAGGTGGCGCCGGCATAGCCCATGAAGGGCGTGCCGGTGGCACGCCGGATGATGGCGCCGGGAAAGGACGCCGGGATGTAGGCCGGCTGCGGCCCCATCGGGCGCCCGGCACCTGCGGCCGACTTCTCGGCCAGGTACATGCGCTCGTTGTAGGAGCCGAACAGCACCAAGGGCGTCTTGCCATGGACGAGTTCACGCACGGCGGCGTTGTCGGTCTTTTCGCCGGCCTTGCGGGCGATGGCGAACTGGCAGGGAAGGCCGAGCTCGTCCTCGAGGTAGTGACGCAGGCCGCGGGCGTAGGTCTCGCTGGCCACCACACCGAAGGTGGCGGTGCCGAAGAAGTCCTGGGTGACCGAACGCCACAGGTCCCACACCGGCTTGATGGTGGTGTGGCGCTCGCGCTCGATGAAGGGCTCAGGGTCCAGGCCGAGCAGGCGACCCAGCTCGCGCAGGAAGGCGGTGGTGCTGTGCAGCCCGATGGGCGCCTGCAGGTAGGGCCGCTCCAGCGCCTCGGCCAGCTGGCGCCCGAACTCGCGGTACATCACCACGTTCACGTCGGCGTCAGCGAGCTTCTGCACGTCCGCCAGGTGGCTGCCCAGCGGGAAGGCCATGTTCACCTCGGCGCCGATGCCTTCGACCAGCCGGCGGATCTCGGCCAGGTCGCTGGGCATGTTGAAGGTGCCGTAGGCCGGGCCGAGGATGTTCACCCGCGGCTTCTCGCCGGCCGGGCGTTCGGTGAGCGGCGTGCGCGCCGGCACATGCCGCAGGCCGTATTCGCTCCACAGCCACAGCATCGCGCGGTTGGCGCACTGCCACTGGTCCTCGTCGATGGTGCGCGGCAGGAAGCGCTGGATGGTCGTGCCCTCGGGCGTCACGCCGCCGCCGATCATCTCGGCGATGGAGCCGGTGACCACCACGCTGGGCAGATCGGGGTCGAGCGTCTTGTGGGCGCGGCGCAGGCTGCCCTCGGTGCCTTCGCGGCCGAGCTGCTCCTCGGCCAGGCCGGTGACGACGATGGGCAGCTCATGCGGCGGCAGGCCATCGGTGTAGTGCAGCACCGAGGTCACCGGCAGGTTCTCGCAACCCACCGGGCCGTCGATCACCACCTGCAGGCCCTTGATGGCGGCGAACACATAGACGGCGCCCCAATAGCCGCCGGCACGATCATGGTCGAGGACAAGCATGGTTCGGTCCGTCCTCAGATCATCTGTTCGGCCGCACGCCGCTTCTGGATGCGGATGACCTGCCGGCGCGTCTCGTGGCGGAACTCCGGACGCAGCACGGGCGTGTCTTCCCACACCCCGGCGCGGTCGCCCTGCCCCGCATCGCCGAAGAACTCGCGCATGGTCTCGAAGCGACCCTTGTTGGCGATGGCGTTGTTGATCACCTGCGCCAGCGAGCCGGCGCCGGCCACGCCCATCAACGGGCGTGCCGAGATGAGGTTGGTGAAGTAGAGCGACGGGATGGTGGCTTCCTTGGCCGCCTGCACCACCGGCGTGGTACCGATGGCGAGATCAGGACGCCACTCCCGCACCGCCTCGATGTCCTGTTCGAGCGAGGCGCGGCACTGCACGTGCACGCCGCGCGACTCCAGCCACTCGCGGTCGGCGGCGTTCCACGGCGTGGCCGGGCAGGCGCTGCCGGCGTAGCGAAGGTCGGCGCCGCTTTCGACCAGCAGGCGGGCGACCAGGAACTCCGAGCCTTCGTAGCCGCTCAGCGTGATGCGGCCCTGGATGGGCGTGGCGGCGAGTGCCGCCTTGATGGCCCGCAGCCACTTGTTGCGCGCCGCGTCGATCATGGCCTGCGGCACGTTGGCCGCACGCCCCACGGCCTGCAGCCAGGCGTCGGTGCCGTCATGGCCCACGGGTGCGGAGCCCACCACCGTGCGGCCCGCCGCCTGGAACTCGCGGACGCTGGCGGTGTAGAAGGGGTGGATGGCGGCGACGACCTGGCTGTCCAGCGCGGCATACAGCTCGCGCCATTCGCGGGTGGGCACTACCGGGCCTGCGGCCAGACCCATGGGCTCGAGCATCATGCCGATGCCCACCGGATCAGCGGGGAACATCTCGCCCAGCAGCGCCACCGTGGGCTTCTCGCTCACGCCCTGGCGGGGAGCGGCCACCGGGCCCTGCTCGGCTTCACCGCGGGCCATCTTCAGCATCGCGCCGGCCAGCACGTCCTTGGCCTCCGCGTGCGTGGGCACGCCGAAGCCGGGCACGTCGATGCCGATGATGCGCACGCCGTTGATCTGGCGCGGCAGCAGCTGCAGCGGCACGCCGCTGGCGGTGGGCACGCACAGGTTGATGACGACCACCGCGTCGTAGAGCGCAGGATCGGCACTGGCGTGCACCGCGTCGCGGATGTCCTCGAAGAGCTTGCCGGTGACCAGGCTCTCGCTGTTGAAGGGAACGTAGCCGACGCTGCGGCGCGCTCCGTAGAAATGCGAGGTGAAGGTCAGGCCATAGACGCAGCAGGCGCTGCCCGACAGGATGGTCATGGTGCGGCGCATGCGCAGCCCCACCCGCAGCGAACCGAAGGCCGGGCACATGCTCTGCGGCTGGTCGTGCGGCCCGGTGCCTTCGGGCATCGGGTAGTCGTGGCGATAGCGCTCGAGCACCTCGGTCTTGCCGGCCGCTCGCGCAGCGTCCTGCATCGCGTCGCGGCCGGAGTGGCAGCCGAGACCGTCGACCGGCAGGCCGGCGGCGTCGACCACAGGGAGAGCGGCGGCGTTCGTCATGCCTTGTCGTAGACCACTTCGAGGGTGGGACGAACAATCACGTCCTTGCCGACCATGTCCGCGATGCTCGCGGGCTGCAGCACCACATCGCGGCCGACGGCGCTGCCGCTGAACAGGCCGAGCAGCGCGTCCTGGCTCATCGGCTTGGGGCGCACCGGGGGCGCCAGCCCGACGGCCGCAGCCAACTCACCGAAGAGCGGGCCCCAGGGGCTGTCGGGCGTGCCGATGATTTCGTAGGAAGCGCTCTTGCGGCGGATGTCCTCGTTGGCCGGAATGGCCGCGAGCACCGGGATGCCGGCCGCCTGGGCGAAGGCCGCAGCCTCGCCGGTGCCGTCGTCCTTGTTCACCACCATGCCGGCCACGCCGACGTTGCCGCCGAGCTTGCGGAAGTACTCGACCGCCGAGCAGACGTTGTTGGCCACGTACAGGCTCTGCAGGTCGTTGCTCGCCACGACGATGACCTTCTGGCACATGTCGCGGGCGATGGGCAGGCCGAAGCCGCCGCAGACCACGTCGCCGAGGAAGTCCAGCAGCACGTAGTCGAAACCCCAGTCGTGGAAGCCGAGCTTCTCCA
>JAIYCR010000067.1 GCA_027487905.1 Rubrivivax sp.
GCATGCAAGGCTGCGCTTCAACATGGCTAGCTAGCCAAATACAATGCGTGCCCGGGCCAACCCAGGAGCCCCGCATGACCGAAGTCGCGCTGTACGAAGCCAAGAACCGCCTGTCCGAGCTGATCGAGCGCGTGCAGCGCGGCGAAGTCATCTCGATTACGCGCCGTGGCAAGGTGGTCGCGCAATTGGCCTTGCCCACGGGACAAGACAGCGCCAGCGCCGCGCGCGATGCCGTGGCCGGCCTGCTGGCTGCACGCCAGGGCGTGAGCCTCGGCCGGCTGAAGGCGCGTGACCTCATCGCCGAGGGCCGACGTTGAGCGTCGCCCTCGTCGTCGACGCCTCCGTCAGCGCCGCCTGGTTCCTGCCCGACGAAGCCACGCCTTACACGGAGGCCGCCTTGCGGGCCACGGCCGAAGGCGAGGTCTGGGTGCCGGCGCTGTGGCTGCTGGAGGTGGGCAACCTGTTGCTCAGCGCCCAGCGGCGCCGGCGCATCACGGCAGCCAAGCGGCAGGAACTGGTGGCGCATGCCCAGGCCCTGCGCCTGCGCGTGGACCGCGAGCCGGTGGCGATGACCACGCTGGACGCGCTGGCCGCCCGTCATGGCCTGAGTGCCTACGACGCCGCGTATCTGGAACTCGCGCTGCGACGCAGCTTGCCCCTGGCCACATTGGACGAAGCCCTGCAGAAGGCCATGGCCGACGCAGGCGTTGCACGCGCTGAACTTTAAGGACGCCATGCCCCTGTCCCCCGACATGCGTCGGTCGATCGACCAGATCCGCGACCACCTCTTCGGCAGCGGCTATTCCGACCCGGGGTGCACCGCCGAGCAGCTCTAGTTCCTGTTCTTCTTCAACCTTGTCGAGGGCATCGACGCACGACGCCAAGGCGAGCACCTCGTCGCGGACGCGTTGCACGCCGGCGATGTTTGAAAGAAAATACACACAGCGACGTACACACACGGGGCGCAACGTGGAAACGCTCACGACCAGAGTCTTCAACAACGGCAACAGCCAGGCGGTACGCATCCCTGCGGAGTTCCGACTCGACACTGACCGTGTGAGCATTTCGCGCAACGAGTCGGGCGATCTGGTGATCCATCCCTTGCGGGCCGAACGTGGCGCTGCGCTGCTCGATGCCCTGCGCGCTTTGGGTGAGGCGGACCTTGCCTTCATCGCCGCGCTGGAGGCTGAACAGGTCCGGCAACAGCCCCTGCAGGAGCGCGAGGCACTGTGATCTACGTGCTGGACACCAACATCCTCATCTACCTGATCAAGAACCAGCCGCCCGCCATCGCGCAGCGAGTCAATGCGTTGCCCGAGGAGGCCCGGCTTTGCATGTCATTCGTGACCTGGGCTGAGCTGTTGAAGGGCGCCGAGCGCAGCCCGAGGAAGCCGGAAGTCCTTCGCCGGCTGGAAGCTCTGGCTCGACAAGTGGCGGTGCTGTATCCGGAAGGCCCGGCCATCTGCAAGCACTACGCTGAGCAGTTCACGCGTCTGAAGGACGCCGGCACGCCCATAGGCGCGAACGACCTGTGGATTGCCTGCCACGCCCTAGCGGAGAGCGCGACGCTGGTGACTCACAACACGCACGAGTTCCAGCGCGTGCGGGGACTGAGGGTGGAAGACTGGGTGACTCCGGTCTGACCGTCCTGACCGCTGCACGGATGCAGAGGCGGACTTGGGTGCGAATTCCATGGGACGAGCTAACCAAAGGACAGCGCCGGCTCCGCGCGCGATGCCTTGGCCGGCTGAAGGCTCGTGACCTCGAACGCTAATCGGGAAAACTGCAGAACGACGCTCCGAGTGGAGCCACGCTCGAAGCTTCTCACAGCTAGATAGGTCACCACCGGCCTTCAACAGGCCCCCGCGATGCAACCCCAGCGCGAGCAATCGGCTGGGGTTTTTGTTTTCCGAATGGCGAGCCATCGTGACCGTGGCTGCACTTCGATGTCGCGAGTGAGCGCGGGGGGCAGCGCTTGGACGGTCCATAACTTAGATAGGGACTGGACTCACCCCATGAGCCTGACGGGTGCGAAACTCTCCCAAGGTTTCGATGAACAGCAGGGGACTGGATGACGCTCGCAGGCTTGCCAAAGTCAGGGTTCACCCCTTGGGGCAAGTTGCGCCGCGATGAATCGACTCAGTCCGTCATCGAATTCCATCCTCTGTTCGATCACCTCGTTGACGTTGCGCATTGCTGGCTCGCCCTGGCTCGCTGCCACTCGGTTAGACGGGCGCTCGCAACAGCGGCGGGTCGAGAACTCAGCGAAGCAGACCATCAGCGTTTGGCAGTCATCGCTTTCCTGCATGACATCGGCAAGGCCACTGCCGGTTTCCAAGGCAAGTGGTGGCTCGAGCATGCGAAGCCCAGGCACTGGCCGGCTCACGCCGGACATGGGAGTGATGGCTGGGTGTTGTTCGCGGAGCCTGGTTTCCCTGGAGCGTCGCGCATCCTCAACTGCTTGCCACTGGACGCGATGGGCTGCTGGGGCGACTCCGTCCTCGATCTGCTGCGCGCGAGCATCAGCCACCATGGTCGACCGGTATCGAATGAGCCGACGGCAGGGCTACAGGCCTGGCAGCCCGTTCACCATGGAGGCGAGTTGCTGTACGACCCGTTGGTCACAGTTCAGCAACTGGCGACGAAGCTGGCAGCATTGCTTCCACGTGCGTTTGAATCGGACCCTGCCACTCTGCCCGACAAGCCCGGCTTCGTGCATCTGTATGCGGGCCTCATCCAGCTGGCGGATTGGCTTGGCTCTGATACCCGACCAGAATTCTTCCCTTACAGCCTTCCCGGCGAGGACCGTGCGGCGACAGCGCCTGGCCGGGCAGCGTACGCAGTGCAGGCGATCGGCTTGAACGTGGAAAGCTGGCGCGAAGCGCTGGCCGCAGAAGGTCTGTCTTTCGCACGCGTGTTCGACGTATCGGCACCCCGGCCCATGCAGGCCGCCATGGCTGACCTTGCACTCGGCCCCGTGGTGGTGCTTGAGGCCGAGACTGGTAGCGGCAAGACCGAGGCAGCGCTTTGGCGCTTCCTCACCCTCTTTCAGGACAGGCAAGTCGACAGCCTCTATTTCGCCTTGCCCACTCGAACTGCAGCCTCCCAGATCCATTCACGAGTGCTGGCGGCGGTCCGGCGCATCTGGCCTGGGGGTGCCCCTGTCACCGTGCGAGCCTTGCCCGGCTATGCGGCTGCTGACGATGCCCGGGCTCAGCGGCTGCCAAGCTTCCAGGTGCAGTGGTCCGATCAGGTGGACGACGCACTCGCTGAGAAGCGATGGGCTGCTGAATCGCCCAAGCGATTTCTGGCCGCAACCGTCGCGGTGGGGACCATAGACCAGGCTCTGCTGGGAGCGCTCAGGGTGAAGCATGCTCACCTTCGTCAGAGTCTCTTGTCACGCAGCCTGCTGGTGGTCGACGAGGTCCATGCCTCGGATGCCTACATGACTGAACTGCTGCTTCGATTGCTGTCCGCCCATCTGGCCAGCGGCGGGCAGGCACTGCTGTTGTCTGCAACGCTGGGATCCGTGGCACGCGGCCGGTTTCTGAGCTTGGCGGCGCGCCGCAATGTGCGAGAAGACAAGCACCACACCACGTTGTCCGAGGCCTTGGCGTTGCCCTATCCAGCCATCAGCAGCCGAATCCAAGCTGATGAGTACCCACGAACTGCGTACGTCGCTGGAGCCGCGCGCGGCAAGAAGGTGAGTTGGAGGACGCTCGACGCCATCGACGATCCGGCCCGCATCGCCAGGCTCGCCGTCGACGCCGCGCGGAAAGGTGCCCGGGTGCTGGTGGTGCGCAACACCGTTCCCGCCGCCATTGCGACCCTGAAGGCGGTGGAGGCGCTTATCACCAGCGCCGAGCCTGGCGGGCCCGACCTTCTCTTTCGGGTGCGAGGTCACAGCACGCTGCACCACAGTCGATACAGCCGAGAGGATCGTCCGCTGCTCGATCGCGAGGTCGAGCGCCAACTCGGCAAGCTGCGCAGCCCGATCGCCGGGCTGATCCTGATTGGCACCCAGACACTTGAGCAAAGCCTGGACATCGACGCCGATCTGCTGATCACCGATCTGTGTCCGATGGACGTTCTGCTGCAGCGGCTGGGCCGCTTGCACCGCCACGAAAGGCCGTCGTCCGACAGGCCAACCGATCACAGACCGGCGGGTTTTCAACAGGCCGTCGCCTGGGTCTTGACGCCAACCGGTCATGACCTCGCACCTTTGCTCAAGGGCCAACGCCATGGGCTCGGCCCCATCCGGCGGGCTGGTGCGCTCGAAGGCATCTACATTGACCTGCGGATCCTGGAAGCCACTCGGCGACTGATCGACGCGCGGCCGGCTCGCGACATTCCAGCCGACAACCGCGAGCTCGTCGAACGAAGCACCCATCCCGAGGCGTTGGATGCCCTGAGCGCCGAATTGGGAACCGACTGGCAGGTTTTCGGCCAGCAGGTCGATGGCCGTGAAGGCGCTCACGCCAGCCTGGCCCGCCAGCAGTCGATCCACCATGACGAAGCCTTCCTGGACCTCGACTTTCCTGAGGACGAAGTGGCCATGGCCACACGTCTGGGTGCCCGGGACAGGTTGGTTGTGCTGCCGCAAGCCATGGAGGGTCCGTTTGGAACGCTTGTGCAGCAGCTGACGCTGCGTCATCACCAGACACCTGGCCTTGATGCCGGTGTGGAGGCCAGCAACGTGATGTCGCTGGCCGATGGGCCTGGGTTTCGTTTCACGCTAGGCCCCCTCGTGTTTCGCTACGGCCGCATGGGTCTTGAACGCGTCGTGAGTGAATGAGAGTGGTCCAAGAATGAATGAGGTCAATAATCAGTGATCAACGGGAACGAACGATGACCAAGGTCGATTCATCCGCTCCAACCTTGTTCGGCGGCACTGCCTTCAATGTGTTGAATGAGCCATTGATCGCCTATCGGCGCGTCGAAGATGCCCGACGCGAGCAGGTCAGCCTGCCGCAGCTGCTTGCCGCTTTGGTTCGCAACGAGGTGCGCGACTTTCCCGCCCTGCGAGCGCACCAGCGGCATCCCTGGCATGCCTTTCTCTGTCAACTGGCCGCCATCGCGCTGCATCGCAGTGGCCGCACCCAACCGTGGACCGATGCTGCCGACTGGGCAAGCGCGTTGCGGGCGCTGACGCCGGACCATCCTGATGACTCGCCCTGGTGCCTGGTCGCACCACCGGACCGTCCAGCGCTGCTTCAGGCCCCTACGGTGGCCGATCTTTCCAGCTGGAAGAAGTGGATGGCCACGCCGGACGAGTTGGATCTCCTGGTCACGTCAAAGAATCATGACCTCAAGGCCAGTCGTGCCCACGCTGCGGAACCCCAGGACTGGTTGTTCGCACTGGTCAGCCTGCAAACCCAGGAGGGTTTCCTGGGTGCTGGCAACTACGGCATCTCCCGCATGAACGGCGGTTTTGCCAGCCGCCCTGGCGTAGGTATTGCAGTTGGGGCATTGCCCGGCGCCGGCTGGCAACTTGACGTTGCCGCGCTGCTGCGTCACCGCGACCGCGTCACCGAACGTTCCGGGCTGCGCGGCGAAGGGGGGCATGCGCTGATCTGGCTGTTGCCCTGGGATGGTGATCTCAGCCTCGCCTTCGCGAGCCTAGATCCTCACTACATCGAGTTGTGCCGGCGGGCTCGCCTGTGCCTGCTGCACGGTCGTTTGCGGGCCGTCACCACGGGTAGCAGTGTTGCCCGAATCGACGCGAAGGTTCTGAACGGGCGCACTGGGGATCCCTGGACACCCGTTGACGAAGCTGCTGGAAAAGCCCTCACGCTCAACAGCCGGGGCTATGACTATCGGTTGGTTTCCGAGCTTCTCTTCGGAAGCCAGTACACCGGTGGCTGCGCGCAGGAATTGCCGCAGGCTTCGTCCCTGCCGGACCACGAGCCTGTCTACCTGTCCATGCGCGGTCTGGTTCGAGGGCAGGGCAAGACCGAGGGCTTTCACGAGCGCCGAGTCCCCATCGCACCGAAGGTCCGGCGCTTGTTGGCTGAAGGTCAGCGCAGCTCGCTGGCCCGTGTAGCCAAGGAACGGATCGAAGCGATCGCCGAGATTCGCAAACTGCTGTGGGGCGCTTTGGTTGCCCTGTTCAACAACGGCAAGGCCGGTAACGACGCCAGTGACGGAACCAAGGACCGAGCGAACGCCTTCGCCCGTGCTCTCGAAGTGGCCGAAGACCTGCGCTTCTTCGACGACCTCGACCTGGAGGTGCATGCGGACGATGCGATCGAGGCGCGGCTCGTCTGGCTTATCGGCCTTTCGGCGCGCGCAGAAGCCGTGCTACGCCAGGCCTTCATCGCTGGCCCCCGCAGCGGCATGCAGCGCTTGAGGGCTCAGTCTGCTGCGCTGTCCCGCCTGCACGGGGGCTTGCGCAGCGACAAGGCGCCTGCTGCGCTTCGCGTGCTGAGCGAACACCTGCGGAAACAGAGCGATTTGCGAAAGGAGCAAGCCCATGCATCAACCCACTGACACCGTTGACGTGAAGTCGCCCGCCAGCCAGAGCCTCCCGCCGTCGAGCCCTTGGGCGTCGCTTGCCGGACACATCGCGCGCGCCGGTATGGCGGATCGAGCCGCGCTGGCCCGGCTGGACCCCGACACGTTGCAGCCGCATGCCATCGGCGCGTTGTCGCGTGCGCTGCTGGCCGCGGGGCTGTCACCCGAGACCTGGCAGCCACACACCTGGCCTCGCTGGGCCTTAATCGCCAAAGGCATTGCGCTGGCCGGACATGACGGCCGAGGCCGGTTCGGTGACCAACTCGCGCAAGCCAATGTGTCGGAAACCCGAGTAAACCGGCTTCTGACGGCTCGAGGTGACGCCTTCCGCCAGCTGCTGCCCAGCCTGCTGCGCCTTCTGGCCAGCAAGGGTGTGTCACCGAACTGGCGAGAGCTGGGCGAGTTGGTCCTGCTCAATGCCAGTGCTGATCCTCGAGACCTTGCTGCCGTCGAGTCGCTGTGCCTGCGCATCGCTGGCCCTTACTTTTCGGCGCAAGCGCGAAGGGCATCCAGCGCCTGACCCCCGCGATCTTGCGAGCCTGCTCGTTTTCCGACCGAACCAACACAACAACAGGGAACCATCATGACGCTGCCCCGATTCATCCAGATTCACACGCTGCACAACTATCCAGCCGCCTTGCTCAATCGAGACGACGCCGGCCTGGCCAAGCGCTTGCCCTACGGCGACGCCATTCGCACGCGTATCTCGTCTCAGTGCCTCAAGCGCCATTGGCGCACTGCCGACGACCAGCATGCGCTGTCCCGGCTGGGTGTGCCCATGGCGGTGCGATCGCGGGTCACGCTTGATCTGATCCGCCGTGAGTTGATCGCCCGTGGCGTGAGCGACACCCATGCTCAGACGGCTTCGGAGGGTCTTCGCGCGGCTGGGTTGCTCGACAACGGCAAGGATCTCAAGGGGCAGGAGGCGCTCGAGACCGGCCAGGCGGTGCTGCTGGGGCGGGCCGAGATCGACTACCTCGTGAAGCGCTGCGCCGAGTTGGCTGGTGAAGTCGGAGGTTCTGATTCGAAGACGTTCAAGGCTGCCATCGCCGCGTTCCTGAAGCAGGAGAAGAAGAACATCGCTGAAATTCGCCACGGCAGCGGCCTTGAGTCGGCAATGTTCGGTCGCATGGTCACGTCTGATGTGCTCGCCAGCCGCGACGCCGCTGTCTATGTCGCGCATGCCTTCACCGTGCATGAGGCGCAGGTCGAGAACGACTATTTCACCGTCGTTGACGACTTGCTGCGTGATGCAGGGGAGCAAGGATCGGCGGGTATCTTCGACACCGAGCTGGCGTCCGGCCTGTACTACGGCTACGTGGTTGTCGACGTGCCCCAGCTGGTTGCGAACCTTGAAGGCGAGGCGGCCAGTGGGTGGGCGGAGCTGGCCCCAGAACGTCGCGAGTTGGCTGGAAGGGTGGTTGAAAGCCTGCTGCACTTGATCGCCACGGTGAGCCCCGGAGCCAAGCGTGGTTCGACTGCGCCGTTTGAATGGGCCAAGTTCATGCTGGTGGAGGCCGGCGATTGGCAGCCTCGCAGCCTCGCTGGCGCGTTCCAGAACGCCTTGCCCAGTCGGACGCCTCAGTTGCGTGGCGCTGCCGTTCAGCGACTGGCCGATGAGGTCGCGGCCATGGACGCAGCCTACGGTGCGCCGCAGGCCCGTCGTTGTCTTGCTGTGGATGAAGTGTCGGTGCCTGGCGCGCGGCGGCAATCGTTGTCTGAGCTCGGTGCCTGGGTGCGAGCCAGCATCGGCTCGGCGCAGGCCGCCGAGGCTTGATATGGCCCGGCACCTGTGCCTCGTGCTGGAGGCGCCTTTGGTGGCGTTCGGTGGCGAAACGATCGACAACCTAGGGGTCACACGCGAGTTTCCGGCCCTGTCGATGGTCACCGGCCTGATCGCCAACGCTCTGGGATGGGATCGCAGCGAGACAGCACGGCATGAGCGGCTCCAGGAGCGCTTGCGGTTGGGCAGTGTGTTGAGGCGTCAAGGCCATCGACTGCGTGACTTCCAGACCGCCCAACTCCATTCCGACGATCGTGGCTGGACAACGCACGGACATCCTGAAGAGCGGGGCGGGGGCGCCGGCACCTACCTTGGCCCGCACCTGCGATACCGTGACTTTCACGCTGACCGCATCACTCAGGTCGTGCTGCGTCTGGAGCCGGCCGACGAGGCCCCGACCCTCGATGAAGTGGCTGTTGCGCTGGACCGTCCGCAGCGCCCGCTGTTCATCGGCCGCAAACCCTGCATCCCTTCCCGTCGTTTGGTCGACGGATGGGTTGATGTCTCCAACGTTTTGGAGGCACTGCTTCACCGCGTACAAGAACAGCCCGACACCTCAGGCTGTTTCGCTCAATGGCCCGACGGTGAGGGCACGCTCCCGGGCGACCGGGTCATGGAATTGGGCGATGAACGACGCTGGTGTACAGGCCTGCATGGCGGTTGGCGGCCGGTTCGCACCGGCATGATCGGCTCGGCGCCCGTCCAGGAGTTTCGGCCATGACGTCCGGACTGTTGCTGCTTCACTCCCAACCCGACCCTCGTCGCATGGCCGCCTGGGCGATTCGCCGAGGCTTGATGGCACATCAGGGCGATCTCGGCTACGCGTTGCATGCCCTGCTGCGTTCGGTATTCGGCGACCTGACGCCACAGACGTTCCACTGGGTCGATGCAGAGCAGGGCTTGTTGGCATATCTGTTTGCAACCCCGGAGCAGGTGGCGGACTGTGTCGCACTTGCCGAAGCAGACGCAGCGGCTGCCCTCGGCCTTGTAGCCTCAGCCGATGGCCATCGGTATCACCTGCGATCCTTCCCTACGCAATGGCCGGTTGGTCACGTCCTGGCCTTCGATGTACGGGTTCGTCCGGTCCTGCGGACTGCTCAAGGCGAGCGTGATGCATTTCTCGCGGCTGTCGACGCCGCAGGGGATCCGAGCGCTCGAGCACCGCTCGACCGTGCAGAGGTGTACGCGCAATGGCTTCGGGATCATCTGACTCCACCGGCATCCGTTGACAGCGAGCCTTGGCAGGTCGCAGTCGAGTTGCTGGACATTCGCATGACGCGGTATCAGCGCTTGCAGGTGATGCGCAAGACCCAGCGTGACGACGCTCAGGGTCGGCGTCAGCAGCGAACGAGCTCCGGTCCTGACGTCGAGTTGGCGGGCCATCTCCGCGTACTTCAGCCTGCCGGCTTTGCTGCGCTTCTGCGTCGCGGCGCAGGTCGTCATCGGGCCTTTGGTTTCGGCATGCTGCGTCTCAGGCGTGCCGAGCGCTGACGGGCAAGAGGGACGCCAATGCTCAAGGGTCGACTGGGGCTGGAGACTGCACGTGTACCCCATTCCGATCGGCACGGTTTGCTGTGGTTGGAGCGGGGTGAACTGAGTGTGATCGACGGCTGTCTGCACTTCGGCAGGGGTGCAGACAGCCTGATGCCCACGCTCGATCAGATCCCCCACCAGGCGGTGTCCATGATCTTGCTGGGCCCTGGCAGCAGCGTCACCCATGACGCCCTGCGGCTCCTCGCTCGGCACGGAACACTGCTCGCGGCTGTCGGTGTTGACGGTGTGCGCAGCTATACCGCGCCGCCGCTCATGCCAGACAGGTCTGACGTGGCTCGACGCCAGGCCGAGTTGTGGGGGAACCCGCGTCGGCGCATCGCGGTGGCTCGCCGCATGTATGCGCTGCGACTGGGGGAAATCCTCCCGCACCGAGATCTCGACACGCTGCGCGGCATCGAGGGCTCACGCGTCAAGGTCTTCTACAAGTTGATGGCCGACAAGCACGGCGTTGCGTGGAAGGGCAGGCACTACGACCGGGGGAACCCGAATGCCGCCGACATTCCCAACCAGGCCATCAACCACGCGGCCACAGCCGTTCAGGCTGCCGCTGCGATCGCGGTGCAAGCACTGGCGGCTCTGCCGCCACTGGGCTTCATCCACGAGGACTCTGGCCAGAGCTTCGTGCTGGATATCGCCGACTTGTTTCGCGACACGGTGACCTTGCAGATTGCGTTCACGGCTGCCCGGCAGGCTGAAGAGAGCGACCAGACAATTGACCGCTTGGTTCGGCGTGAGGCCGCAAAAGTCTTTCGCAAGCAGAAGGTGATCGGCTCGATGATCGACAAGATTGGCCAAGTGCTGCAGTTGGAGGAACTTCCCGATGGCGCTGGTGACGATCGTGACCCGTGATGTTGCTGACCGTTTCCACGGGTTCCTCGCCTCGACGATGCTGGAGGTCGCGCCCAACATCTTCTGCGCCCCGCGCTTGAACCCCGGGGTGCGCGAGCGCATCTGGTCAGTGTTGTCCGATTGGCACCGCCAGGACGCGCGCGGCAGTGTGGTCATGATCTGCCGCGACCTGAACGCCACGGGTGGCATGAGCCTTTCGTATCTGGGTATCCCACCTCGGGAGTTGATCGAACTTGACGGGATGTGGATCACCCGACGCCGTCGGCAAGCGCGCGAAGCTCCTTAAAATTCAGACCCAAGTTTCCGGAATCTTCTTCCAGATCAAGTGGTTGACTGGGAGAGGCTGCCCCGCGCGAGCGGGGATCGACCCGCGAAGTAGCCCACGACGTCACCCACTGCGACGGCTGCCCCGCGCGAGCGGGGATCGACCCCTCACGCGCCCACCGGCAGACCACCCAGGCCAGGCTGCCCCGCGCGAGCGGGGATCGACCCTACACCTGCCGGTTCGCCACCGCCCCGAGCTAGGCTGCCCCGCGCGAGCGGGGATCGACCCCGCCAGGGACAGCTGGCTCGCCGCAAGCTGAAGGCTGCCCCGCGCGAGCGGGGATCGACCCCGTTGCGCCCAGGCTGCCTCCAAATGGTGTGGGGCTGCCCCGCGCGAGCGGGGATCGACCCCATTGCGACGCGCTCATTGGCTCGCCCTCCGAGGCTGCCCCGCGCGAGCGGGGATCGACCCGTCACCGGGTTCTTTTCGAGGTTGTTGCACCCGGCTGCCCCGCGCGAGCGGGGATCGACCCGTGAGCGGCCTGAGCGCCACGGTCATCGCCGGGGCTGCCCCGCGCGAGCGGGGATCGACCCCCGGCGTAGGCAGAGCTGCCCACCGGGTTGAAGGCTGCCCCGCGCGAGCGGGGATCGACCCGCCTCTTCAAGCGTGCCCCGGATCATCACGGCGGCTGCCCCGCGCGAGCGGGGATCGACCCGATGCGGTCCTGCTCAGACGGGCGGGTGTCGGGGCTGCCCCGCGCGAGCGGGGATCGACCCACCGGCGCGGCTATCGTCGACCTGATCGTGCTGGCTGCCCCGCGCGAGCGGGGATCGACCCCTTTTAAGTATTTCCGCCCTAACTGCTTGGTTGGCTGCCCCGCGCGAGCGGGGATCGACCCCACTGGGGAAATATTCCTGTTCGATTGCGGAAGGCTGCCCCGCGCGAGCGGGGATCGACCCCGAGTGCAATCATGCAACCGACTTCTAAAGCCGGCTGCCCCGCGCGAGCGGGGATCGACCCCTCTTCATCGCCGACGCGGTACCCTTCACCCCGGCTGCCCCGCGCGAGCGGGGATCGACCCGTCACAGGGAGCCGACCGGTCTGCTCAAGCGCGGCTGCCCCGCGCGAGCGGGGATCGACCCTCTTTGATGATCTCGGTCATGCGGTTCACCATGGCTGCCCCGCGCGAGCGGGGATCGACCCGCTCATGGCCACCACCTCGAAGAATCCGCGCCGGCTTCCCCGCGCGAGCGGGTATCGACCCGATCAGGGGCTGCCCCTGCTCGACCCTTGTCCGGCTGCCCCGCGCGAGCGGGGATCGACCCCTCGCCACGTTAGAAGAGTCGCTGTGGTATCGGGCTGCCCCGCGCGAGCGGGGATCGACCCTGCAGGCGTCGAAGGCGCGGCCCGGTCCGACGGGCTGCCCCGCGCGAGCGAGGATCGACCCACTCGCATCGGTCACGGGTACGGCTACGGGTGGGCTGCCCCGCGCGAGCGGGGATCGACCCCGCGCCGGCAACGCGGCCGGGGTGACGGCGGGGGCTGCCCCGCGCGAGCGGGGATCGACCCGAGGGCCGTGCGGTCTTGAAGTTGCGCACCTCGGCTGCCCCGCGCGAGCGGGGATCGACCCGTCTGCGCATGCTGGCCTTGATGGCCAAGCACGGC
>JAIYCR010000007.1 GCA_027487905.1 Rubrivivax sp.
CCATGCCCTCCCCCCTGGACCAACTCTCCATGGTCTGCGCCAACTTCGGCAACGGCCCGGCACTTCGGGCCGTGCTGGCCGACTGGTATGAATTCCTGGGCGGCAAGCCGAACGAGGTGGTGATCGTGGACGGCGGCAGCGATGTCGACACGCTGTCCACCTGCCTGTCGCTGTTCCAGGAACGCCAGATCGACAAGCTGCACCTGCTGCAGCCCACCCACCGCGAGAACGACAAGGAGCGCTGCTTCATCCAGGAATACGAAGCGGCGATCGCGGGCAAGAACCCCTACCTGCTCTTCTTCAAGTTCGACACCCTGCCCTTCCGGGTGGGGCATGAGGACTGGCTGGCCGAGGCAATGGGCAAGCTCGACGAGCCCGGCGTCTTCGCGGTGAGCGGTGCGCTGAACCGCACCTACGACTGGCGTCCGCGCGACGCCGAGTGGTACGAGACGCGCAACGCGACCATCAATTTCTGCCTGATGAAGCGCAGTTCCTTCGTCGCGTCGATGGAGTCGGTGGCGGCCGACTACCTGCGTTCAGGCTTCACCGGCACCCACCGGCTCGAGCGCTTCCTGCTGGAGCGCGGCTTCATCGAGTACCAGCAGCAGCACGGGCTGCACACCCTCAACCGCATCGAGGACGCGCGCTGGACGGTGTTCCACACCAACGTCTACGGCGCCGAACTGCTGAAGGTGCGCGAACGCTTCCGCCGCCGCGAGGGCCTGGACGACTACCTGAACCCGTGCATGACGGACGACATCACCCGCTATGCCTACTACGGGCAGCCCATCACCCGGGCCGATGCCATCACCCGGGCTCGCATCGCGCTGGGCGCGTCGCCGGCCGGGCAGATCTGGCGGCAGATCAAGAAGGGCGTGACGGGCTGAGCGTCCGACGGCGGACGGGTCCACACCCGCCGCGTCGTCGCCTGCCGCGCCGAGACCCTCACCGCGGCAGGTCGCTCGCCCCCATCAGCGCCTCGTCGATCGCACGCGCCGCCTGCCGCCCTTCGCGGATGGCCCACACCACCAGGCTCTGGCCACGGCGCATGTCGCCGGCGGCGAAGACCTTGGGCACGTTGGTGGCGTAGCCGCCGATGAAGTCGGTGCTGGCGCGGGCGTTGCCGCGCAGGTCGCGGTCCACGCCGAAGGCTTCGAGCACGCTGGACACGGGGCTGGTGAAGCCCATGGCCAGCAGCACCAGGTCGGCGGGGATGACCTGCTCGGAGCCGGGCACCTCGGTCATCTTGCCGTTCTCCCACTGCAGGCGCACCGTCTTGACGGCCTTCACCCGGCCCTTGTCCTTGCCCTCGCCCGGCAGGAAGGCTTTGGTGGCGATGGCGAACTCGCGCTGGCAGCCTTCCTCGTGGCTGGAGCTGGTGCGCAGCTTGATGGGCCAGTAGGGCCACACCAGCGGCTTGTTCTCTTCCTCGGGCGGCTGGGGCATCAGCTCGAACTGGGTGACGCTCACCGCGCCGTGGCGGTTGCTGGTGCCCACGCAGTCGCTGCCGGTGTCGCCGCCGCCGATGACCACCACATGCTTGTCGGTGGCCATCAGCTGGCCCTTGAGCTTGTCGCCCGCCACGGTCTTGTTCTGCTGCGGCAGGAACTCCATCGCGAAGTGCACGCCGGCCAGCTCCCGGCCGGGCACCGGCAGGTCGCGGCTCTGCTCGGCGCCGCCAGTGAGCAGCACCGCATCGAACTCGGCTTTCAGCTGCTCGGGCGAGATGGTCTCCTTCGCCCAGTTGGTGACCTTGGTGTCCGCCGGCAGCGCGCCCACCAGCACGCCGGTGCGGAACTGCACGCCCTCGGCCTGCATCTGCTCGACCCGGCGGTCGATGTGCAGCTTCTCCATCTTGAAGTCGGGAATGCCGTAGCGCAGCAGGCCGCCCACGCGGTCGTTCTTCTCGAAGACGGTCACGTCATGGCCGGCACGGGCCAGCTGCTGGGCCGCGGCCAGGCCGGCGGGGCCGGAACCCACCACCGCCACCTTCTTGCCGCTGCGGAAGGCCGAGGGCCGGGGCTTGACCCAGCCTTCCTGCCAGGCGCGGTCGATGATGGCGTGCTCGATGCTCTTGATGCCCACCGCATCGTCGTTGACGTTCAGCGTGCAGGCGGCCTCGCAGGGGGCGGGGCAGATGCGGCCGGTGAACTCGGGGAAGTTGTTGGTGCTGTCCAGCGTCGTCCAGGCGTTGAGCCAGTCGCCCTGGAAGACCAGGTCGTTGAAGTCCGGAATGATGTTGTTCACCGGACAGCCGCTGTTGCAGAAGGGCGTGCCGCAGTCCATGCAGCGCGCGCTCTGCAGCTTGGCCTCGTCCTCGCGCAGGCCGATGACGAATTCCTTGTAGTTCTTCAGCCGCTCCGGCACGGGCTGATAGCCCTCTTCCAGACGACCGTACTCGAGAAAACCGGTGACTTTGCCCATGGCGACAACCTGCGAATGAAAGGGTGGAACAGCGGACTGGTTCTGACGGGAGGCCGGGCCTTACTTGGCCGGCACGCCCTTGCTGGCGGGGGCCGCGTCGCGCGCGCGCGCCTTGTCCACCGCCTGCGTGGTGGCCGCGCGAGCGGCCATCTCGCCCAGCGCGCGGCGGTACTCGTTGGGGAAGACCTTGACGAACCGGCCGCGCGCGTCGGCCCAGTGGTCGAGGATCTCGCGGGCGCGCAGGCTGCCCGTCCAGCGGTGGTGGTCCTCCAGCAGCTTGCGCACGATGGCCTCGTCGGCCTGCGCCTCGCCGCCGGCCACGCGGTGCCACAGCGCCTTGTCCAGCGTGGTGGCCTGCTCGGTGGCCGAGACCACCTTCTCCAGCGTCACCATGCTGGTGTTGCAGCGGCTGGCGAAGCTGCCGTCCTCGTCGTAGACATAGGCGATGCCGCCGCTCATGCCGGCCGCGAAGTTGCGGCCGGTGCGGCCGAGCACCATCACCGTGCCGCCGGTCATGTATTCGCAGCCGTGGTCGCCGGTGCCCTCCACCACCGCGGTGGCGCCGGACAGCCGCACCGCGAAGCGCTCGCCGGCCACGCCGCGGAAGAAGGCCTCGCCGCTGGTGGCGCCGTACAGCACCGTGTTGCCCACGATGATGTTGCGGGTGGCGTCGCCGCGGAACTCGATGGACGGTCGCACCGCGATGCGCCCGCCGGACAGGCCCTTGCCGGTGTAGTCGTTGGCGTCGCCGATCAGGTAGAAGGTGATGCCGCGGGCCAGGAAGGCGCCGAAGCTCTGGCCGCCGGTGCCCTCCATCTGGATGAAGATGCTCTGGTCGGGCAGGCCTTCGGGCCGGTGGCGGATGAGCTCGCCCGACAGCATGGCGCCCACGCTGCGGTTGACGTTGCGCACGTCTTCCATGAACTGCACCTTCTCGCCGCGGTCGATGGCGGGGCGGGCGCGCTCGATGAGCTTGACGTCCAGCGCACGGGCCAGGCCGTGGTCCTGCTCCTGCAGGTGGTAGCGCGGCACGCCGCCGGGCGCTTCGGGCTGGTGGAACACGCGGCTGAAGTCCAGGCCGCGGGCCTTCCAGTGCTCGATGCCCTTCTTCATGTCGAGCAGGTCCGAGCGGCCGATGAGGTCGTCGAAGCGGCGGATGCCCAGCTGCGCCATGATCTGCCGCGCTTCCTCGGCGACCATGAAGAAGTAGTTGACGACGTGTTCGGGCTTGCCGGCGAACTTCTGGCGCAGCACCGGGTCCTGCGTGGCCACGCCCACCGGGCAGGTGTTCAGGTGGCACTTGCGCATCATGATGCAGCCCTCCACCACCAGCGGCGCGGTGGCGAAGCCGAACTCGTCGGCGCCCAGCAGCGCGCCGATGACCACGTCGCGGCCGGTCTTCATCTGGCCGTCGGCCTGCACGCGGATGCGGCCGCGCAGGCGGTTGAGCACCAGCGTCTGCTGGGTCTCGGCCAGGCCCAGCTCCCAGGGGGTGCCGGCGTGCTTGATGGAGCTCCACGGCGAGGCGCCGGTGCCGCCGTCGTGGCCGGCGATGACCACATGGTCGGCCTTGCACTTGGCCACGCCCGCGGCGATGGTGCCCACGCCCACCTCGCTCACCAGCTTGACGCTGACGCCCGCGCGCGGGTTGGCGTTCTTCAGGTCGTGGATCAGCTGGGCCAGGTCTTCGATGGAGTAGATGTCATGGTGCGGCGGCGGGCTGATCAGGCCCACGCCCGGCACCGAGTAGCGCAGGAAGCCGATGTAGTCGGACACCTTGCCGCCGGGCAGCTGGCCGCCCTCGCCAGGCTTGGCGCCCTGGGCCATCTTGATCTGGATCTGGTCGGCGCTGACCAGGTATTCGGTGGTGACGCCGAAGCGGCCGGAAGCCACCTGCTTGATGCGGCTGCGCAGCGAATCGCCGGCCTTGAGCGTGTAGTCGGCCTCGATGACGCCCTGGCCGACGACGTCGCTCACCTTCGTGCCCGCGGCGATGGGAATGCCCTTGAGCTCGTTGCGGTAGCGCGCCGGGTCTTCACCGCCCTCGCCGGTGTTGCTCTTGCCGCCGATGCGGTTCATCGCGATGGCCAGCGTGGCGTGGGCCTCGGTGCTGATGGAGCCGAGCGACATGGCGCCGGTGGCGAAGCGCTTGACGATGTCCGCGGCCGACTCGACTTCCTCCAGCGGCACCGCGCGCGACGGCTCCACCTTGAACTCGAACAGGCCGCGCAGCGTCATGTGGCGGCGGCTCTGGTCGTTGATGATCTGCGCGTATTCCTTGTAGGTGTCGAACTGGTTCGCGCGCGTGCTGTGCTGCAGCTTGGCGATGGCGTCGGGCGTCCACATGTGCTCTTCGCCGCGGGCACGCCACGCGTATTCGCCGCCGGCGTCCAGCATGGTGGCCAGCAGCGGGTCGTTGCCGAAGGCCGCGCGGTGCATGCGGATGGCCTCCTCGGCCACCTCGAACACGCCGATGCCGCCGATCTGGCTGGCCGTGCCGCGGAAATACTGGTCGACCAGGCGCCGCTCGAAACCGATGGCTTCGAAGAGCTGGGCGCCGCAGTAGCTCATGTAGGTGCTCACGCCCATCTTGGACATGATCTTGCTCAGGCCCTTGCCGATGGCCTTCACATAGTTGTAGATGGCCTTGTCGGCGCTCAGCTGGCCGCTCAGGCCCTTGTGCAGCTCGGCCAGCGTCTCCATGGCGAGGTAAGGGTGCACCGCCTCGGCACCGTAGCCGGCCAGCACCGCGAAGTGGTGCACCTCGCGGGCGGAACCGGTTTCCACCACCAGGCCGGCGGTGGTGCGCAGGCCTTCCCGCACCAGGTGGTGGTGCACGGCCGACAAGGCCAGCAGCGCCGGGATGGCGATGCGGTGGCGGCTGACGCCGCGGTCGGTGAGGATGAGGATGTTCGCCCCGCCCTGGATGGCGTCCACCGCTTCGGCGCACAGCGAGGCGAGCTGCGCCTCCACCCCTTCACGGCCCCATTCGACCGGGTAGGTGATGTCCAGCTCGTGGCTCCTGAACTTGCCCGAGGTGTGGGCGGCGATGCCGCGCAGGCGGGCGATGTCGGCGAAGTCGAGGATGGGCTGCGTCACCTCCAGGCGCATCGGCGGGTTCACCGCGTTGATGTCCAGCAGGTTGGGCTTGGGGCCGATGAAGCTGTTCAGGCTCATCACGATGGCCTCGCGGATCGGGTCGATCGGCGGGTTCGTGACCTGGGCGAAGAGCTGCTTGAAGTAGTTGTAGAGCGGCTTGTTCTTGTCCGACAGCACCGCCAGCGGCGAGTCGTTGCCCATCGAGCCGATGGCCTCCTCGCCGGCCGCGGCCATGGGGCTCAGCAGGAACTTCAGGTCTTCCTGGGTGTAGCCGAAGGCCTGCTGGCGGTCGAGCAGCGACTCAGGCGGCTCGAAGGCGGGCGCCGCGGCGGGCAGGTCCTGCAAGCGGATGCGCACGCTTTCGATCCACTGGCGGTAGGGCTTGGCCGAGGCGAACTGGGTCTTCAGTTCCCCGTCGTCGATGATGCGGCCCTGCTCGAAGTCGATCAGGAACATCTTGCCCGGCTGCAGGCGCCACTTCTTGACGATGCGTGCCTCGGGGATGGGCAGCACGCCCGACTCGGAGGCCATCACGACCAGGTCGTCGTCGGTGACGCAGTAGCGCGCGGGGCGCAGGCCGTTGCGGTCCAGCGTGGCGCCGATCTGGCGGCCGTCGGTGAACACCATCGCGGCCGGGCCGTCCCAGGGCTCGAGCATGGCCGCGTGGTATTCGTAGAAGGCGCGGCGGCGCTCGTCCATGCCCTCGTGGTTCTCCCAGGCCTCCGGGATCATCATCATCGCGGCGTGGGCCAGCGGGTAGCCCGCCATCGTCAGCAGCTCGAGTGCGTTGTCGAAGGTGGCGGTGTCGCTCTGGCCTTCGAAGCTGATGGGGTAGAGCTTGGGCAGGTCGTCGCCGATGACCGGGCTCTTCATCACGCCCTCTCGGGCGCGCATCCAGTTGAAGTTGCCCTTGACGGTGTTGATCTCGCCGTTGTGCGCGACGTAGCGGTAGGGGTGGGCCAGCGGCCACTCGGGGAAGGTGTTGGTGGAGAAGCGCTGGTGCACCAGGGCGACGGCGCTCAGGGTGCGAGGGTCCTGCAGGTCCTTGTAGTACAGGCCCACCTGGTCGGCCAGCAGCAAGCCCTTGTAGATGATGGTGCGGCAGCTCATGCTGGGCACGTAGTACTCGCGGCTGTGGGTGAGCTTGAGCGCCTGGATGGCGCTGGACGCCGTCTTGCGGATGACGTAGAGCTTGCGCTCCAGCGCGTCGGGCACGATGACGTCGGGGCCGCGGCCGATGAAGATCTGGCGGATCACCGGCTCCTTGGCGCGCACGGTGGGCGACATGGGCATGTCGGCGTCCACCGGCACGTCGCGCCAGCCCAGCAGCACCTGGCCTTCGCGACGCACGGCCCGCACCAGTTCCTGCTCGCAGGCCAGGCGCGAGGCGTGTTCCTTGGGCAGGAAGATCATGCCCACGCCGTATTCGCCGGGCGGCGGCAGCGTGACGCCCTGGGCGGCCATCTCGGCGCGGTAGAGGTCGTCCGGGATCTGGATCAGGATGCCCGCGCCGTCGCCCATCAGCTTGTCGGCGCCCACCGCGCCGCGGTGGTCCAGGTTCTCCAGGATCTTCAGGCCCTGGGCCACGATGGCGTGGCTGCGCTGGCCCTTGATGTGGGCGACGAAGCCCACGCCGCAGGCGTCGTGCTCCTGCGTCGGGTCGTAGAGGCCTTCACGCGCCGCGGCAGCGCGCTCGTCGAGCGGGGCGGAGAGCAGGTCGGAGGGCTGGGACGGAACGTGGGCCATGGGAGGCATCCTCGGAAAAGGGCAGGCGTGGGCAACGCACGCACGCGCGACGCGGAACGGATGGCGAACCTTAGCCCCTGGTTAACCCGACTTCAAGCATCTGTTAATGGGGTCAGGCTCATTATCGCCATACCGCCTGGAACTCATCGATAAATTGGGGTCACTCATTTTGCGCCACGGCGGTGCGGCGCGGCGGCGTTCATGCACAAACCGTTCCGGCCGCGTGCAACGCGCCTCGGTACCGCCGATGGCCAGTGCTTGACGGCGATCAAAGGACGCGGCGCCGCTCTTGGCGACGATGCAGCCGCGTTTGATTCCAGGCGCTCGACCGACACCCTGCCGTCTGAGGAGATCCGGCCATGCAGCGAACCCTGAACCTGTCGCGCGACGTGATGTTCCACATGCTGCCGCTGGGGCGCTCCATGCCCTGCCGCCTGGTGGCCACGGTGATCCTGGCCCTGCTCACCACGGCCGCCCTGGCTGCGCCGTCGGCGCGTCCCTCGCCGGCGCCGGCGGCCTGCGACGCCTTGGCCGCCCGCTGAGGCCCGCATCAACGGGGCGCTGCATCGTGGCCACTGCACAGGCGATGCCGCCTCGGGCGGCGCAGGGCGCTTCGGCCCCGCCGCTGCCTTGCCCCCAGGGCGTCCCTCTTCGCCAGCCGATTCACCCGGGCCGTTTCCTCGAACGCCACTTCCTGCAGCCGCTCGGCCTGTCGCAGACGCAGGCGGCGGCGATGCTGGGCATCTCGCGGCGCCGGGTGAACGAGATCGTCATGGGTCATCGCGGCCTGAGCGCAGACACGGCCATCCGCCTCGCCCTGGCCTTCGGCTGGCCGGCCAGCGAATGGCTGGCCCTTCAGTCCGGATGGGACAGCCACCACACCTGGAGGCAATGGCAAGCGGCCCGGCGCAGCCGTGAAGCCGGCATCGACCCCGGCGCGCCACTCCAGCCGTCGGCCCGCTCCGATGCTCCGGTTGCTGCAGACCTCGACGAGCCGCTGGCCTGAAGAGGCCCGCTGGCCGGCGCCGATCGGCTGCGCCGCACTGCCGCAAGGTCCGCGCTTGCGACAGGCCTTGCAGCGCACGCTGGCCAGCCTGTGCCGGCCGGACGTGGCCGACCGCACCGAACGCGTGCCGCTCGATGCGCTCGACGCCGAAGACCGGTCGGCACTGTCGCATTGGCTTGGCTGCGGCGACACCCGGATGACCGTCGAGGGGCAGCCGCCCACCCAGGCCTGCGACACCCGCTTCGCCGGCGTGTGGTGGGTGTGGCAGACCCCGTCCCAGACCCCGGCCGGGGCCTGGCTGGAGGTGGGGCTTCTGCCCAGGGCCTTGCGTGCGCCTTCCGCCGGCGAGGGGCTTGACCTGGCCCGACACCCTGCCCAACACCCTGCACAGCACCCAGCCCGATACCTGGACCGAAGCCCAGCGCGCAGGCCGGGCGGCGAAGCGGACGGCACCGGTGTCGCCGCGGTGCTCACCGCGATTGCGCAGGCCCAGCGTCGTTGGCGCAGCGGCCAGCCCAACAAGGTGCTGAACCTGTCGCTGGCCCCGCTGGACACCTCGCAGCGCGGTGAACTCGACACCTGCATCGGCCTGGGCCCGGTCAGGATGAGCCTGCAAGGCCCGGGGGTCTGCGAAATCAGCAGCACCGCCCTGTCGAGGGTCTGGCGCGTGCGGCACCTGGACGCCCTGTCTCGGTGTGGGCTCGACCTGCTGGAGATCGGCGCCGTTCCCGAACGCGCACTCCCAGGCCCTGGCGATCTGGACGACGCGGTGGCGTCGCTGCGCGACTTGCTGGCCTGGATGCAGCAGCAGGGCACCTGACCCCGGGTGGCACTCGTACAGCCGACGGGGCTCGGCCATTCCGCGCCCAACTTGAGGGCCCCAGCACACCTGTTACCAAAGGTTTCCGATGTGTGCCGGATCGGTCACGACCCGGGCCGATTGCCCCGCTCGAGGTCTGTCCGGATGTAACGCCGCTGCCTAGCATCCGCCGCTGATCCGATTCCTTCGGCAAACCCGGCGAAAGCCGGCGACGCAAAGCTTCCGGCCTGCAACGCGGCATCGCGTCATGGCAGCGGGGCTGCCAGGCCGTCATGGCGGCCTGGCCTTCAGAGTTCCTGACTCAAGGCCAAGCATGCACCAGCAGCCCCTGCCGCGCACCTCCGGGCGCGCCTTCCCTTCGACCCCGCGCCATCGGGCCTGGCCCGCCGCTTCCCTGGCCGCCGTCGGCTTGTGGCTGCTGCTGCCGCAGATAGCCGAGGCGCAGCGATTCATGGGGCGAGACCGCGACCTGCCAGCCGCCGCCACTGCGCCGGTCGCCGCCCCGCCCGCGATCGCGCCGGGGACCTCCGCCTTCACCGACCGGCTCATCGTCCGCTACCGCGACGGCCTGAGCCCGGACGCCACACCGCAGAGCCAGGCATCCATCACCGTGGCCGCTAACCGGCAGGGGGTGACCCTGGCATCGGTGCGGACGACGGGAACCGGCAGCCACATCCTGCGCGCGAGCCGCTGGATGACGGTGGCCGAAGCCCAGGTGCTGGCCCAGGGCGTGGCCGCGGGCGACGCGCGGGTGCAGTTCGCCGAGCCCGACCTCATCCTGCAGCGCCAGCAGGTCGCGCCCGCCGACCCCCTGTTCGCCCAGCAGTGGAACCTCGGGTCGGAGATCGGTGGCGTCCGGGCGCCTGCCGCCTGGAGCCGCACGATGGGCGCCGGCGTGGTGGTGGGCGTGATCGACACCGGCGTGCGCCCGCACGCCGACCTGCTCGCCAACCTGGTGGCCGGGCAGGACTTCATCGGCGACCTGCGCATGGCCAACGACGGCAACGCCCGTGACGGCGACGCCGCCGACCCTGGGGACGGCGCACCCGCCGGCTTCTGTGCGGCCGGCGCTGCCGCGAGCAACAGTTCGTGGCACGGCACCCATGTGGCCGGCATCGTCGCGGCCAGCGCCAACGGCATCGGCCTGCGTGGCGTGGCACCGCAGGCCCGGGTGCAGTCGCTTCGCGTGCTCGGCCGCTGCGGCGGCTACAGCTCGGACATCGCCGATGCGGTGGTCTGGGCCAGCGGCGGCAGCGTGGCCGGGCTTGCGGCCAACCCCACGCCGGCCCGGGTGCTGAACCTGTCGCTCGGCGGCCTCGGGGCCTGCGGCAACACGCTGCAGGCGGCAGTGGACAGCGCCCGTTCCCGCAACGCCGTGGTGGTGGTCGCCGCGGGCAACAACAACGGCAGTGCGCTGCAGGCCACGCCGGCCAACTGCCGGGGCGTCATTGCGGTGGCGGCTACGGGCGCCACCGGCGGCCGGGCGTCCTACTCCAACACGGGCAGCAACGTGCGGCTGGCCGCGCCCGGCGGCGACGGGACGCAGCGCATCGTCTCCACCCTGAACGCAGGCTTGATGGGCCCGGGCGCCGACAGCTTTGCCGGCTACGTGGGCACCTCGATGGCCGCACCCCATGTGGCCGGCGTGGCCGCGCTGATGCTGGCGGCCAACCCGCGCCTGTCGCCCGACCAGGTCGACGCGCTGCTCACTTCGACGGCCCGCCCCTTCCCGGCGCCCTGCACCGGCTGCGGCAGCGGCATCGTCGACGCGGGCGCGGCGGTGGCCGCGGCGGCAGGGGCGCCGGCGCCGACTCCCGCCCCGGCACCGGTGCCCTCACCTGCGCCCGCACCGGCTCCCGCGCCCGCCCCGACCCCGGCGCCGCTGCCCGGCAGCATGGGCGAGGTCGAACCCAACGACGCGGTCACCCGCGCCCAGGTCATCAGCGCCCTGCCCGCCACGGTCATGGCCACGCTGGCCACCCCGTCGGATGTCGATCACTACGCCATCAGCATTCCGAGCGGTCGCCGGGTGACCGCCACGGTGACGCCCAAGTCGGGGGCCGGGGTGTCGCTGGCGGTGCTGTCCACCACCGGCCAACCGCTGGCCAGCCTGGGCGGCGCGAGCGGGCAGAGCCTGTCGATGGCGGTGGCCAACGGCGGGCCCACCACCGTGCGCGTGCTGCTGCGGGTGGCCCGCACCGGCGGCCTGAACGGGCCCTACACGCTGCGCCTGAGCCTGTGAACCACGGCCCTGCGGGCTGAGCCGCGAGGGCGCCGCCCGCCTCAGGCGGCGGCGTCGCCGCCCCAGGGCAGCATCAGCGTCAGGTAGAGGAGTTGCTCGAACTCGGGCTCGAAGCGGTCGATGATGGCCTGGGGGTCAGGGCACAGGCGCTCGTCGGTGATGAGCCCGAACTGCACGCCGCCGCCATAGCTCAGGATGCTCACGCCCAGGCCGATGTGGCCGGACTGCGGCACCCAGAACATCGTCTCCTCCAGCGTGGAGCCGCAAAAGCGCAGGCGCTCGCGCGGGCCGGGCACGTTGGTCATCACCGCGGTGGCCTTGCGGGCGAAGAGGTCGAGCAGCGCGTCCTGCGCGGGCTTGACCAGCAAGCCCGCCACCGACAGCACCGCGAAGGCGAGCAAAGGCTGGAAGCTGCCCTTGAGCTCGGCCATGCGGGCGCGCACCGCCCCGACCCGCGCAATCGGGTTGGCCACGCCGATGGGCAGCACCAGCGGGACAAGCCCGAAGCGGTTGCCCAGCTGCCAGGCCTTGTCCAGGGGCCTCAAGTTCACCGGCACCATGGCGCGGATCTCCTTGCCCGCCGGATCGTCCCCGCGGTCGCGAAGGTGGTCGCCGATGGCACCGGCCACGCACGCGAGCAGCACATCGTTGATGCTGCAGCCCAGCGCCCGGCCGACGGCCTTGACCTGGTCCACCGGCAGGGGCCGGCCCCAGGCCACCCGCTTGCGGCCCACCGGCCGCCCCTTCAGCTTCGTCGGCGAGTCATCGGGCATCAACGCCAGCGCGGCCATGTCGCGCAGCACCTGGCTGCCAGCGCGGGCCATGTCCAGGGAGCCGAGCAGCGGCGTCTGCGGCTTGGACAGCAGCTCCATCGAGCGGCTGACGCCACGGCCATAAAGGCCCAGCGCGCGGGTGGTGAGCTCGGTGAAGGGCCGCACCACCGAATCGGACAGCCAGTCGGGCACTTCGCCCTCCTCGGCGCGGGAGGGCGGGCGCTTGCGCCGCCGGGGCGGATCCTGCCCGCCATCGGTGATGGACAGCATCACCGAGATCAGCGCGATGCCATCGGCGATGCAGTGGTGGATGCGGGCCACCAGCGCGCTGCCCCCGTCGTGGTCCTCGATGAAATGGAACTGCCACAGCGGCCGGCGCCGGTCCAGCGGCTCGGTGGCCAGCGTGCCGACCAGGCGCTGCAGGCTGGTCTGCGGCGTCTCGCCGTCACGGCGCTCCAACTGGACCGGGATGACGTGGCGGTCGATGTCGAAGGCGTCGTCCTCGACCCAGCGGGCGCCCAGCGCGTCCTCGACCACCCGCTCGCGAAAGCGACCGTACTGCAGCAGCTTGTCCTGCACCCGCTGCTTCACCGCCGCCACCGGCAATCCCGGGCGCAGCAGCCAGATGCCCACGATCATCATCAGGTTGACGTCGTTGTCCATCCGCAGCCAGGCGGTGTCCACCCGGGACATGCGTTGCGGCGCCGCCAGAGCCGTGGCGGGCTCGCGCGCGGGCTCATGCTCAGGCTCGAGCGCGGGCACGGCGCGGGCTTCGGTGGGGGCGGTCATCGCGTCGGGTTCGAGCGCTGGGCGGGATGGAGCCAAGGGCGGGGCAGGGTCGGCAAGCAGGCAGCGGCCGCACGATGCTGGCTAACATCCGCCGCGTCAATGCAGGCTTTCACGGCCGCAGACGCCCCGGAAGAAAACAGGAGAACCCGATGGCCGACCTGAAAGTGCGTTTCGAGCAAGCGGTTGCCGAATCCAAGCAACTGCCCGAGAAGCCGGACAACATGACGCTGCTGAAGATCTACGCGCTGTACAAGCAGGCCACCACCGGCGACGTGGACGGCAAGCGCCCGGGCTTCACCGACCTGGTGGGCCGTGCGAAGTGGGATGCCTGGAACGAGCTCAAGGGCCGCAGCACCGACGACGCGATGCAGGCCTACATCGACCTCATCGAAGACCTGAAGTGAGGCCGGCCCGGCAGTCGTCACAGGAGCTGGCCCGGGGCTTGCACTCGCCACGGCCATGCGACTGCTGCTCGTCTACTGCCACCCCGACCCGGACAGCTATGGCGCCTCGCTGCGCCGGGCTGCCGTGGAAGCCCTCACCGCCGCCGGGCACGAGCTGCGCGAAATCGACCTCTACGCCGAGGGCTTCGACCCGGTGTTCAGCCGTGAGGAGAAGCGCACCTACCTCGAAGACACCGCCGCGAACATCCGCGGCGTCCAAGCCCATGTGCAGGCGCTGCGCTGGGCCGAAGGCTGGGTGGTGGTCTATCCGACCTGGTTCTACGGCGCACCGGCCATGCTCAAGGGCTGGCTGGACCGGGTGTGGCTGCCCGGCGTGTCCTTCAAGATTGCCAGCGCCCGCCAGCGCACCATCGGTGGCCAGCTGCGCAACATCCGCCTCTTCGTGGGCATCACCACCTCGGGCTCGCCGTGGTGGTGGCTCAAGGTCATCGGCGACCCGGGCCGCAGCCTGTTCATGCGCGGCCTTCGCCCGCTGTACGCGCAGCGCTGCCGCATGGAGTGGCTGCAGCTGCACAACATGAACCACGTCACCGCCGCCGAGCGCGATGCCTTCCGCGACCGCGTCGCGCGGCGCCTGGCGCGCATCGCCGCCTGAGGCGAAGCCCGACACCGGTGCGTGACGGGCTGCACGGGGGCACGGTCATGCCCGCCCTTGCACCTGCCGCACCGCGGTGGTGAACTCTTCGCCCTGCCTCGGTGCCTTTCGAAGGAAGCTGGCCGGTGAATCGATGGCACATCGCTTGCAGCCACCCTTGCCGGACAGCCCGCCCCACCTTCCCCCTTCGCGGAGACCCTGCATGCGCCAGCCCCACACCCTTGCTCCCCGTGCCGCCCTTGTCCGGGCCCTCACCACGCTGGCGCTGAGCGCCGCGGCGCTGTCGGCACCCCTGGCGGTGCAGGCCCAGGCCGCGCCGGCAGCGGCAACGCCAACGCCAACGCCAACGGAGAAGTTCACCTTCCTCACCAACTGGTTCGCCCAGGCCGAGCACGGTGGCTTCTACCAGGCCGTGGCCACGGGCCTGTACCGCAACGCCGGCCTGGACGTGACCATCCGCATGGGCGGGCCGCAGGTCAACATCATGCAGGTCATGGCTGCCGGCCAGGCCGAGTGCGTGATGGGCTACGACGTGCAGACGATGAACAGCTGGGAGCAGGGCATCAACGCCGTCACCGTGGCCGCCGCCTTCCAGAAGGACCCGCAGGTGCTCATCGCCCACCCGGGCGTGGTCAACCGCATGGAGGACTTGAAGGGCAAGACCATCCTCATCAGCAGCGCGGCCAACACCACCTACTGGCCCTGGCTGCGCGCCAGGTACGGCCTCGAGCAAGGCCAGGCCCGGCCCTACACCTTCAACATCCAGCCCTTCATCGCCGACAAGAACGTGGTGCAGCAGGGCTACCTGTCCAGCGAGCCCTTCGCCATCGAGAAGGAAGCCAAGTTCAAGCCCAACGTCTTCCTGCTGTCGGACCACGGCTGGCCGCCCTACTCCACCACCATCGTCTGCCTGGAGAAGACGGTGCGTGAGCGCCCGAAGGCGGTGGCCGCCTTCGTGAAGGCCAGCATGGAGGGCTGGAAGAGCTACCTCAAGGGCGACCCGTCTCCCGCCAACGCGCTGATCAAGCGCGACAACCCGGCCATGGCCGACGACAAGATCGCCAACGGCATCCGGCTGCTCAACGAGACCGGCATGGTCTTCGGCGGCGATGCCGCCACGATGGGCGTGGGCATCATCACCGAAGCCCGCATGAAGGCCACCTACGACATGATGGTGGAAATGAAGCTGCTCGACCCGAAGAAGGTGGACGTGCGCAAGACCTACACCACCGAGTTCGTGCGCAACCTGCGGGTGATGCCCTGAGCGCGGTGGCCGCCGTCGCGCCGGCGGCGGCGCCTCCCGCCGTTGAAATCCTCTCGGTCGAGAAGACCTACCCGAACGGCACCCGCGCGCTGATGCCCGTCGACCTGACGGTGCAGCAGGGCGAGTTCGTCACGCTGCTGGGCCCCTCGGGCTGCGGCAAGAGCACACTGCTCAAGATGGTGGCCGGCTTGCTCGAGCCCAGCGACGGACGCCTGCTGCTGTGGCGCAAGCCCGTGGGGCAGGCCGAGGCCAGCGGCCACCGGCTGAGCTTCGTCTTCCAGGAAGCGACGCTGATGCCCTGGGCCAGCGTGATGGCCAATGTGCGGCTGCCGCTGGACCTGGCCGGCGTGGCGCGGGCCGAGGCCGAGGAGCGGGTGATGGAGTCGCTGCGCCTGGTGGGGCTGGACCGCTTCGCCCGCAACCTGCCCCGCGAGTTGTCCGGCGGCATGCAGATGCGCGTGTCCATCGCGCGCGGGCTGGTCACGCGGCCCACGCTGCTGCTGATGGACGAGCCCTTCGGCGCGCTCGACGAGATCACCCGCAACCGCCTGGACAGCGACCTGCTGCAGCTGTGGCAGTCCCGCAAGCTCACGGTGGTGTTCGTCACCCACTCCATCCACGAGGCCGTCTACCTGTCCACCCGGGTGGTGGTCATGGCCGCCCGACCGGGCCGCGTGGTCGAGGAGGTGATGATCGACGAGCCCTACCCGCGCGGCCCGGAGTTCCGCGTGTCCACCGCCTTCGCAGGCCACGCCAGGCGCCTGCAGGACAGCCTGCTGCGCGCCAGCGCGGAAGCCTCCGGCAGCGACCTCGCCTGAACCCAGCACCATGGCACCAAGCACCCCAGCAGCGCGCGCCGTGGCCGCCTCGCGCGCCGGTACCGAGGCCACGACGACCGACCGAACGGCGCCACGTGCGGTGCCCTACCTCGCTCGCCCCGCGGTGCAGCGGGTCTTCTACCCGGCGCTGGTGGCCGTGCTGCTGCTGGGCGCCTGGCAGGGTCTGGTGGTGGCGCTGGAGCTGCCGCCCTTCCTGGTGCCCTCGCCCGGCCGCGTCGCGCAGGCGCTGGCCGCCGACTGGGCGCTGCTGATGGGGGCGCTCTACGTGACGCTGAAGATCACCGTGTTCGCCTTCGTCTGCGCCACCGTGCTGGGCGTGCTCATCGCCTTCGCCTTCGTGCAGAGCCGCGTCATCGAGACGGCCTTCTTCCCCTATGCGGTGCTGCTGCAGGTCACGCCCATCGTGGCCATCGCGCCGCTGATCATCATCTGGGTGAAGAACCCCACCGCGTCGCTGGTGGTGTGCGCCACGCTGGTCGCGCTCTTCCCCATCATCGCCAACACCACGCTGGGGCTGCGCAGCGTCAACCCCGGCCTGATGAGCTACTTCAAGCTCAACCGCGCCACCCGCTGGCAAACGCTGGTGCGCCTGCGCATTCCCAGCGCGCTGCCCTACTTCTTCGGCGGGCTGCGCATCTCCAGCGGCCTGGCGCTCATCGGGGCGGTGGTGGCCGAGTTCGTCGCCGGCACCGGCGGCACCGGCTCGGGCCTGGCCTACCAGATCCTGCAGGCCGGCTACCAGCTCAACATTCCGCGCATGTTCGCCGCCCTGCTGCTCATCACCCTCACCGGCGTGCTGCTCTTCGCGCTGATGGCCTGGATGTCGCGCCTGGCGCTGGGCAACTGGCACGAGAGCGAATCCCAAGCCGATTGAAAGTGACCCTCCTTCCATGTCCTCCCTTCTCATCCGCGGCGCGCGTCACCTCCTCACCGGCGAGGCCGGCAGCGGCATGCGCCACACCGGCCCCCGGCACGACATCCGGGTGGCCGACGGCGTGGTGCAAGCCCTCGGTGCCCTCGAGCCGCTGCCAGGCGAACGCGTCATCGACGCCAGCGGCTGCGTGGTCTACCCGGGCTGGGTGAACACCCACCACCACCTCTTCCAGAGCCTGCTCAAGGGCATACCCGCCGGCATCGACAGCGCGTTGGTGCCCTGGCTGGCCGCGGTGCCGGTGGCCTGGCGGCCGGAGATCGACCACGAGGAGCGCTTCCGCCTGGCCGTTCGCATCGGTCTGGTCGAGCTGATGCGATCGGGCTGCACCACGGTGGCCGACCACCAGTACCACCTCTACCCGGGCATCGGCTTCGACCCGTCGGCAGTGGTCTTCGACGAGGCCCAGCGCCTGGGCCTTCGCGTGGTGCTGTGCCGCGGTGGCCAGACCCTCGCCCGCCCTCTGACCGACGAGGCAGCACCGCCATCGGCACGGCCGGTGACGCTGGACGCCTTCCTGCAGTCGGTGGCCGACGACGTGAGCCGCTTCCACGACGCGGGCCCACGCTCGATGCGGCGCGTCGTCAGCGCCATCACCACGCCCAACTGGAGCTGCCGGCCGGAGGAACTGCGGGTGATGGCCCGCGAAGCGCGTGCGCTGGGCATCCACCTGCACAGCCACCTCAGCGAGACCTACGACTACGTCCGCTGGGCCCGCGAGGCGCACGACTGCTCGCCGATGCAGTTCGTCGAACGGCACGGCTGGACCGGCCCCGACGTGTGGTTCGCCCACATGGTCCACCTGTCCGACGAGGAACTGCGCCTGTGCGCGGCCACCGGCACCGGCATCGCGCACTGCCCGCAGAGCAACGCCCGCCTGGGCTCGGGCATCGCCCGCATTCCCGAGGCGCTGGAGCTGGGCGTGCCGGTGGGCCTGGCGGTGGATGGCGCCGCGAGCAACGAGGCCGCCGACATGATCAGCGAGGCCCACGCCTGCTGGCTGATGCACCGCGCCGATCCGCGTGGCGGGGAGCGCCTGCGGGCGAAGCAGTCCGCGGCCCCCGGCCGGGCGCAGCGAGCGCGCAGCGCCTCGCAGCCCGGGGGGGATGCCTCCACGATGCAGGTCGAGGAGGTGGTACACATCGGCACCGCGGGCGGTGCCCGGATGATGGGCTTGTCCGGCGTGGGCACGCTCGCCGTGGGCATGGCGGCCGACATCGCCGTCTACGACCTGGACGACCCGCGCTGCTTCGGCCTGCATGACGAAGCCCTGGCGCCGGTGGTGGCGGGCGGCCGCCCGCGCCTGAAGGCGCTGGTGGTCGACGGCCGCGTGGTGCTCGAGGACGACCGCATCCCCGGCCTGGACCTCACCGTGCTGCGGCATCAAGCCGACGAGACCGTGCGCGCGATGCAGGCTGCACGCGGCTGAGCCACGCGCCGAGCCGCACCCCCTGCCTTTGCTGCGCCCTCACCATGCCTGACATCGCCCCCACCGCCACCCCCTCCCCCAGCGCCGCCTTCGACCCCCAGACCGATCCGGCTGTCATCCGCAGCCGCACCGGGCGGATCACCACCGACACGCCCGGGGTCGAATGGATCACCGACAGCCGGGTCGAGCGCCTGAGCCAGGACTTCTACTGGTTCAGCCCCGTGCTCAAGTCCGAGCTCGCCCACCTGCGGGCCGACGCGGTCGCGCGCCCCCGCAGCGAGTCGGAGATCAGGAGCGTGGTGTCCCACTGCGCCCGCGCGGGCGTGCCCATCACCGTGCGCGGCAGCGGCACCGGCAACTACGGCCAGTGCATGCCGCTGCATGGCGGCGTCATCCTCGACCTGTCGGCCTATCACCAGATGCTGTGGGTGAAAGCCGGCGTGGGCCGCGCGCAGGCCGGCATCCGCATGATCGACTTCGACAAGCAGGCCCGGCCCCAGGGCTGGGAGCTGCGCTGCGTGCCCAGCACCTTCCGCAGCGCCACGCTGGGCGGGCTTTACGGCGGCGGCTTCGGCGGCGTAGGCAGCATCAACCACGGGCCGCTCGCGGCCACTGGCAACGTGCTGGGCGTGCGCGCGATGAGCATAGAACCCGAGCCCCGCACGGTGGAACTGCGCGCGCCGGAGGCCCTGCTGCTGCACCACGTCTATGGCACCAACGGCCTGGTGCTCGAACTGGAGGTGGGCCTGGCACCCGCGCATGAATGGCTGGAGACGGTGGTGTGCTTCGACGCCGGCGACGCCGGCTTCGATGCCGCCATCGAGTTCAGCCAGGCCTTCGCCAGCGCACCGGGCATCGTGAAGAAGAGCGTCACGCTGCTGGCCGCGCCCATCCCCGACCTGCTGCGCGCCGGTGCGCCCCAGCTGGCACCGGCGATGGAAGCCGGCGCCCATGCGGTCATCGTGCTGGTGACCGAATCGGGCGAGCCGGCGCTGATGCAGATGGCCGCCGAGTTTGGCGGTCGCCTGGCCTTCCGCCGCTCGGCCGAGGACGTGCGGCGCACCAACCGCACCGTGGTGGAGTTCACCTGGAACCACACCACGCTGCACGCGATGAAGGCCGACAAGGGCCTCACCTACATCCAGAGCGGCTTCCCGGCGGGCCGCAACCTGCAGCAGGCCAAGGCGCTGCACCGGCTGCTCGCCGACGAGGTGCACACCCACCTGGAATTCATCCGCACCAAGGAAGGCGAGATGACCTGCAGCGGCCTGCAGCTCGTGCGCTACACCACCGAGGCGCGGCTGAACGAGATCATGCAGATCCACCGCGACCACGGCGTGTACATCGCCAACCCGCACGTGTGGCG
>JAIYCR010000027.1 GCA_027487905.1 Rubrivivax sp.
CCTCTACCCGATGGCGCCGCGCACCTTCCGGGTGTCGTTGGTGGTGACGCCCAAGTGAGCGGGGGAGGAGGGCACCGCTTGTGCGGCAGCGGCAGGCGTTCTGCGCCGTTGGCTTGACGGGGGCAAGTTCGCCTCGGCTATACTAGCGGGCTTCATTCCTCGATAGCTCAGTCGGTAGAGCGCCGGACTGTTAATCCGTAGGTCCCTGGTTCGAGCCCAGGTCGGGGAGCCAAGAAATGCAAGGGTCAGCAGGTTAGCGCCTGCTGACTTTTTTGCTTTCTGGGCTGAGCTGGTGCCAGTCTGGTGCCAGTTTTGAGGTCGATGCACCTTCGCCTGCACATTCGACTCCACTGTTGTCCTGGAGCCGCATCCGCAGGGCGACAGCGCGGCAATGATCAATGTCCGCGAACTGGCCAACCCCTTGTCAGCCCAGGCAGTCGCCATTGGCTAGACCGGCCCGCAGGTGTACGACTCAGTTGCGGCCATGCGGCAGCGCTCCGGCGCACCCCGTGTCTGTTGTCAGACCCACAGTGGTACGCTGGCTCGGAAGGCCAAGACGATGCACTTCTATGTCGACGAAAGCGGGCACACCGGACTCAACCTCTTCGACGCGGAGCAACCGCTTCTTTACTACGGCTGCCTATCCAGCCACCTGAGCCTCGACCACGAAGCAGTTGACCGTCTGGAGCACATGCGGGCCAAGGTCGGCGCGAGTCGTCTGCACGCGAACCAGCTCGGCAACGGCGGCCTTGCTGTCATCGCACAGGACCTAGCTGACCTGCAGCGCAGCTTCGGCCTGCGGTTCAGTGTCTATAGGGTTGCGAAGCCTGATCACGCAATCATCTGCTTCTTCGATCAGGTGTTCGACTCGGCAATGAACCCTGCCATCACATGGACGGGCTACTGGACGCCGCTGCGGTACCTGCTGCTGATCAAGCTTGCAGGACTATTCAATGAAGACCTCGCGAAGCTGGCTTGGCAGTCGCGCGTCGAGGTCAATGCTCCGCGCGCGCAGGAAATGCTGATGCGCGTGTGCGATGGATTGATTGCGCGTGTCCCAAGGCTCCCCGACGAGCGATCGCGCACTCTGATCGGCGATTCTCTGAACTGGGCTCGAAACCATCCGGCGGAGATCTCGTTCAACGTCGACGATCGGAAGTCCGCTCTGCAGGTCGCTCCCAACATCGTCGGCTTTCAGCTTGTGATGATGGGGATCGCTAGCCAGATTCGAGAGGCAGGCGCGCTCGCGTCGAGGATCGTGGTGGATCGTCAGTCGCAGTTCAACAAAGCCCAGCGTACGTTGGCCGACTTCTACGCTGCGGCTGGTGCGCAAAGCATCGAAATGAAGGCGCCGCCAGGGATGCCAGCAATGAACTTCGGTGGCATGCCAACGGTGCCGATCGAGTTCTCGGGCGGGACCATGAGCGCAGGTTTGGAGGTGACGGACGTGTACCTCTGGATCCTGAAGCGACTGATGGAGGGCGACGATGTCGCAGCGCAGCTTGGGCCACTTGTTCGCGAGCTACTACCTCGCGTCGTGACGGACGAGGTTTCACTCAACGGCATTGCCACGCGCTGGTCACGCTGGATGCGCGAACTGCCGGAACTCGCGGAGATGTCCGAAGAGCAGCGCCAGCGAGGCCGAGAAATCTTGCAGCTTGACGAGAATCGCCGCCTCAGAAGGTTAGCCGATGACCCTAGCCTTGCCAATGCGGCGTTGTCTTCCGTAAAGACAGGCAATGCCAAGGGCACCCCTGGCACCCCGGACACACCTTGAACATCGGGCGAGCCTGAACGACTTCACGAGCGTCACTCGCGACTACCTCTCGAGATTACGGATCGTGAGTCGGCGTACGACGTGATGGCAGGGTGCGGGTCCGAAGGTCATTCACACGACAGTTTTTAGCTCAAAGTCATCGCTCGCGAGCTCACCTGCAGCGCCTAGAGTTCTACTCAGACGCAGCCCAGGAGCCGCCTGATGAGCCAGACGCAGACCCAGCCAAAACCGCCAGCCGCTGATGTGCAGCCCGCTGTGTTCGTCCGCATGGCTGCCGTCGTGCGCATGACCGGACTCGGCCGGTCGACGATCTATCGGCTAATGGCCGAGGACAAGTTCCCGTCGCCGGTGCGACTGGCAAAGCGCGCCGTGGCGTGGCGCCGCATCGACCTCGAGCAATGGAGCGCCGGCCGGCCCACGGTGTCGCACTGACACCCTCGCCGCGGCGGAACCGCTCCTAAGCGCTCCGGCCTACGCCGACATCGACAGCTTCAACACCGCGCCGATCAACAGCATCGCGCCCAGCACCTTGCCCCATCGCCAGGTCGTGAACCAGTAGCGGTGGTTGACCCACAGCGCGCGGTGCAGTCGACCGAGCCCGAGCAGGACGGCCAACGCGGTGACGAACGGGCCGACCAAGCCCGCAGGCCCCGGCACCTGCCGGATCAGCAGCACCCACATCAGCGGCCACGCAACCGCATCGACGGCCGCGAGCAAACGCCGGCCGGGCCAATCAGGCGCGTCCGGCCGGGGTTCGCGAGCAACCAGCAGCCACATGACTCCTCCGACCCGGATCGCGCAGGCGGGTTCACTCCGCCCGCGCAGTCCGATCAGCCTGGCGATCGGCGCAGCGGCTCGGGCAGCCAGCGCGTGCCGGCCAGCCGCGATGCTGCTGCGGTCACCAGCGCGTCCTTCTTCATCGCCTCGACACCACCACCGGCCAGTTCGGGCCCGGCCTCCTTCAGCGCGGCGATGATCTGCGCCTTCGGCACGTGGTTCAGGTAGGACTCGGCGGTCGGTTCCCACCAGTCGGCCATATCCAGGCCGAGAGCCACCGCGATGGCGTTGGCGCTGCCTGCCGCCCCTGCACCGGGCAGCGCGTTCACCGTCAACGCGCCGCACAGCGCGAGTAGGTCGATCAGTTCGGCCTGCGGCAAGCCGATCAGCCATCCGAGCCATTCGCCCTGGTCCTCGGGAAGGCGGGTATGCCGCGCCTCTCTCGCCTGCTGCACGGCCTTCCATGCCCGAGCGGCCTTGAGGTCGTCGGCCAAGGCCTCCAGGGCGAACGCCGACAACTGCGGCGACACCTGCAAAACCGACGTTTCACGCGGGTAGTCGGCGCCGAAGGTGCGCAGCACGAAGACGTGCACCACCGAGGCCAGGGCCACCGCAGTGTTCCGCGCCAGCATCGCCTGCAGCGCCATCGTCCGGTGCGCTGCGAGCCGCTTGGTCAGTGCCTCGCTGCATCCCGGTGACCGACGTTCGGGTGCCCCCTGCAGCGACGGAGAGCCTTCGTCCTCGTCGTGCGTGTCATCGCCGCCGCGATGCTCCGTCGAGCCCTTCTGGCGGAACGTAGCCGCGATGGCCTTGCGATCCTCGTCCCGCACCAGCCCGCGTATCACCTCGGCATCGCCGTCGCGACCGATGGTGACGATCACGCCAGCATGAGCCCTTTGCTCAGGCGTCCAAGTCTTGAGCGCATCGTGGATAGCCTTGCGCCGCGCCGCGATGTCCTGCTCTTCCAGGTCGATCATCTCGGCCTCGTCGGGCGACCACTCGGGCGCGTCGTCGAGTGCCTGCGCCTGCTGGTCCAGTTCGGCTGCGCGCCGGTCCAGGGCATCGAGTTCCTCCTGCTCGGCGGCGGCGGGCTGGCGGTTGGCGTGCGCACAGGGCGCGAACTGCCGCAGGGCCTGCGAGTCCACGCTCAGCCGGGCCTCGACCCACTTCCAGCCTTCATCCCGCACGGCGCCGGCCAGGGCTTCGAGCTTATGGACCGCCAGCCGCTCCAGCAGCGCCGGATCCGACAGGAATCGGCTTTGCTCGTCGTCGAACAGGTCACGCCGCACGACGCCGCCCGCGGCCTCGTAGGCCTCGATGCCGACGAAGCGCACCAGGGCGCTGCCCGCGGCCTCGACCTCGCCAACCGTCAGCCGGCGACGCAGCGCAGCCGGCGTCTTGTCCCAGGGCTGCGCGTCGAACCATGTGTGCTCCTGCATCGCATGGTCGTCACTCAGCGTCAGCGCCATCAGTTGGTCCAGGTTGATGCCGTCCTCGCGGTACTGCGCCAGCAGCTTCGGCGACAGCGCCGACAGCTTCAGCCGCCGCTGCACCGTCAGCATCGACACGCCGAAGCGCGACGCCACGTCCTCGACGCCCTTGCCCTCGTCGAGCAGCGCCTTGAAGGCCTCGAACTCGTCGGCCGGGTGCATGGCCTCGCGCCCGCTGTTCTCGGCGAGGCTGACCTCCAGCGCCCGCTCGGGCGGCACCAACTCGCACAGCACCTCGTGCCCCTTCGGCAACCGCCCGCGCTGCTGCAACAACACCATCGCGCGGCGCCGTCGCTCACCGGCTGCAACAGCGAACTTCAGCTTGCGCGACTTGCCGCGGCCGACCTCCTGCTCGGTGACCACCAGGTTGTGAAGCAAACCCTGCGCCTCGATCAGCGCCGCCAGTTCCTCGACCTGACCGACCGAGTGGCGCCGAACGTTGAACCGCGACGGCACCAGGCTAGCCAGCGGCACCGAGAGCAACTCCTTCGTGTGTTCCATGATGATGAACTCCATAGGTTGATGACACTCCGCGACCGTCTCTCGACAACGCATCACGGCGGTACGCCGGGCCAGGGAAAGGCTCAGGTTTTGAACGGCACGGCAACTTTCCGTAAACAGCGCCGTGCCCACTCGCTGCGTTCAAGCTCGACTTGCATCAAGTCCTCGTCTGCCTTCTTGGCCTGAAAACCGCCTGCCCTGTTTTCCGAGGGAGCCGGATTGGCTGTTGATCCCTCGGTGTTGGGTTGAGCGGACTGCTGCCCCGCATTCGTCGGTCGCCGTGCGACACCGACAGCGCCGCGAATAAGCGCTGGCGCAAGGGCACCGTGGAATAGCTGGGAGGGGACCGCCGCAGGCGGGAGGGCACCGGCCTATGCCGCGAAAGGCCCTTGCGACGGCGCGCGCGGCGCTACGGTTCGGACATCGGGCGGCCGATGAACGCCGGGGCAGTCGACACCACCGCCGAGGCCAGGATTGGCATGCACGGCACGGCGTGCATTTAGCCTGTTAGCGCATCGTCCCACGTACGAACGCTTACCAAAAACTTCGGCGCAGAGGTGGACAGCGCGACATCACTTGGGGTCTTCTACAACCTGTGAAGAAGCCCGTGCACTGCGGGCCACCACAAGCCGCCTGTCCGAGCGGATCGTGCAGTCCCTTTCATCGCTTGGAGCAGGTATGCGCCGTTTCCACGAGGCGCCGGCCGCAACCGTTGCGGCATTGAAGGCGTCAGAGTTGTTCGATGACCGTCGCATGGCGACGACGACCCGACGCGTGCCCGGGCCAATCCCATCGAGGGGCATCCGGTGAACCGCGTGACACGCCCTGGCCTACCACGGCGTGTCGTGCCGACAGAAGCCATGGGAACGGCGACCAACGGGACGGCGTCCAAGGGCGCTCGAACCCTGAGCGCCGAAGGCCGGAGGGGGGAAGTTCGGTTCTTCCTACAACGCGTTGCAGGAGGTCTCTATGTCGAACGAGAAGAAATCCCCCGGCGTGGGCTGCGAACGCAGCAGTCCGTCCAGTTCGCGGACGCGGAGCACTTCAAGCGATGGTGCGACAACGACCCCATCCGCTTTGAGCACCCGCTGCTCCACGTCAGCCTCAAGCGCGACGCCGACGAGCTCTGGCGAAGCATCGACATCGGCGAACCCTGAGGCGCCGGCGTTGGCGCAGATCGTTGCGGCAGCCGACTACACGGAGCGCATCGCGGCTGTCGCCGAACGCATCGCAGAGGCCAAGGAGCAGGCCACCGTCCTTGCGCTGCTCACGGAAGGGGTCCACGCGCTCGGCGCCGAACACGCGGTCTTTGTCAGCTTCATCCGCGATAACGCCGATCTGTCCGCCTGCCGCTTCATGCTGGTCTGCGAGCCCGGCTGGTGCCAGCGCTACATCGAAGCCGGCTGCTTCGCCCACGACCCGTGGCTGGCTTACTCGGCGCACCATTCGGAGCCCATCCCGGCCAGTTCGCTGCAGGTGCACGACGCCGAGGGCCAGCGTGTCATCGCACTGGCTCAGCAGAACGGCTTCGCATCAGCGGCCCTGGTGCCGGCCCACTCCGGCGCCGGCCACTCGCGGATCAGCCTGCTGTGCCTTGGATCGTCCCAGCCAAGCTTCTTTGATGGCGAAGGGTTCGGCCGCTTCCGCCTTGGGGCCCGCCTGCTCGCGGCCGAGTTGCACGACTGGTGGCTGGCCCGAATCCGGCGCGAGCTGATCGTCAAGGCACGCATCACGCAGGCCGACCTTGAGTTGCTCCGGCACGAGCATCAGGGCCACAGCAGCAAGCGCATCGCGGCCGAGCTGCACGTCAGCAAGAGCTCGATCAACTCCCGCTTTCAGCGCATGAACATGAAACTGGGGGTGCCGAATCGCCGACTGGCCGCACGCCTTGCCGTCGAGTGCGGCCTGCTGACCGGCTAACTCGCCGCGTTCTCAGGCGTCGGTTGCCACGCACGCACCGCAAGGGTCAGTTGGTCCTGCTTCAGCGAGTCGACCACCAGTGGCGCGATGCCATTCGACTTGGCCATGCCTTGCGAGAGCCGGGCCGATTGGCGTCGATCGAGGTAGTCGGTCAACACGCTGGCGACCAAGCCAGCCAGCTCACGCAGGGACAGTTCCCTCCAGCGCTCGATCAAGCGTCCTTCTGGAGGTGGTTTCCACGATGCGATCGTATCGACCGAATCCGACGGTGAACCCCAGGCCGGCTCGTCTTCGATCCACCGGTTGACGCGCTCTTCGATCGGCGCCTTCAGCGGGGCTGCTGGCGATGCGCCGAGTGCATCGGCCATCGATCCTGGCAACTGCAGCTCACCGACTTGAGCCTCCACATCACCGATCCAGACGGGCCTCCGCGGATCGACGGCACGTAGTCGTTGCAGCAACTGACTCTCGAACCAAGCCTGCGAGGGCTGCTGCGCAGCACAGAACGAGATCGAACCCCGCCGGCGCACCATCAGCGCTTCAACGTTGAGCACCTGGTGGCCAACGACGGCTAGCGCATTCAAGACGCGGTCGGCTTCGCTCCCCAGAGTCGTGGCGACCACACGGAACGTCGCCATCCTGGGCAGCACCTCCAGGCCGGCCTGCACCCAGCGGCGGTAGTTGATCCACCCTCCAGGAAGCATGTCAACGGTCCACCCGCGCCATCGAAGCGCGCGTGCGACAGGCAGGCTGTCGAGTCCACCTCGTCCGCAGTAGACCAGGATGGCCTGGTCGAACTTCAAGGGCGCAACAAGCGCGGCGAGCGACGCCGGCAATTCGGCATCAGCTGCACTGTCCTGCGCCGCCAGTGCACGGTTTTGAGCGTCGGAGTGCCCCGTCACCAGGGGCCCCTGGCTGACCACGGAGGGCGAGAACTGCACCGCACCCGGGATGTGATCGTCCTCGTATTCCTCTCGTGTTCGCACGTCGATGACGAGTGCGTAGTGCGAGAAGTCCTGCACCTCGATCGCATGCGGATGGAAGGCGCCCGCAAGGGATTCGATCTCGGGCGGCTTGTTCGGCTTGCGCGCGCGATCCGATGATTCTTGACCCGAAGTCATCGCGTGAAGTGGTGGGTGGAGAACCTAGAGTTTGCGAACGGGGCGCGGTGGTGCCCCCTGACACGAAGCCCTCGGTCTCCTCTACCCAAGGACCCGCCATGGAAGCAAACAGCACTCTAGACCGGCCCTGCCACGCTGCCAAGTGGGGGTTCCTGGCGCGGATCGCCGCGGTACTTCTGGCCTTCGCCGCGCTGTTCGGGGCGAGCACTCCGGCCCGCGCCGTGGACGGCTGCAAAGTGCTGCTGTGCTTGGCCGCCCCGAGCTGGCGCTCGATCCCCGAGTGCGTGCCGACGATCAACCAGCTGCACCGCGACCTGGCGCGCGGCAAGCCGTTCCCGGTCTGCTCGATGGCCGGCGCAGGTAACTCCGCGAACAACACCTGGGCGAGTGCGCCCGGCTACTGCCCGCCGCAGTACACCCGCGTGTTCGAAGGCGAGAGCGGGCCGATCTACTCCTGCGACTACGCTGGCGCCGTCACGGTGAACATCAACGGCGCGCCCTTCACTCGCACCTGGTGGAGCATGGGTGGCGACACGGTGACCGAGTTCACCCCGGCCGCAAAGGCGCAGCTCGGCACCTGGGATACCAAGTTCGACGACGACTACGCCGCGTGGTTCGCCGCGCTTCCGCCGCCCGCGCCCGTCGCCGACTCCGGGTACTGAGGCATCGGGCCATGGATGCGTCCGTCTTCCTCGCTCTGGCGCTGGCCTGTGCACCGCAGGTGCACGCCGACACGGCGCGGGCCCTGATCAGCGTCGAGAGCGCCTTCAACCCGTGGGCGATCGGCGTGGTTGGCGGAGCGCTGCTGCGCCAGCCCCGTACCCGCGCAGAGGCGCTGGCCACGGCCAAGGCCCTGCAGGACGTCGGCTGGAACTTCAGCGTCGGCCTCGGCCAGATCAACGTCGGCAACTTCGAGCGACTCGGCCTGAACATGGAGTCCGCCTTCGAGCCCTGCGCCAACCTGGCCGCGATGCAGACCGTGCTCGGCGAGTGCTTCGACCGCGCGAGCGGCGCCGCATCCAAGTCCGTGGATCAGGTGGCCCTGCGGCAAGCGCTGTCCTGCTACTACAGCGGCAACTTCGTCACTGGCTTCCGCCACGGCTACGTGCGCAAGGTCGTGGTCGCCGCACGCGCCGTTTCCACCGCCCAACCGAAGGAGAAGGTATGACAACCCTCGAATCGATCCGGCGCGCTGCGCCGGCCCTGGCCGCCATCGTTCCGGCGCTGCTGTCGCAGGCAGCCCTCGCCCAGGGCTTCGACAAGATCAACACCACGGTCACGAACGTCAACACCATCCTGGTGACGATCTCGATCGCGGTGGTGACCATCGCGATCATCTGGGCCGGCTTCAAGATGATCTTCCAGGGTGCCCGCCTGGCCGACGTGGCCAACGTGCTGATCGGCGGCACGCTGGTCGGCGGCGCCGCCGCCTTCGCCAGCTACATCGTGACCTGACGGGCGGGCCCGACCATGCAAGGCGAAGCCATCTACAAGGGCGCCACGCGCCCGGCCATGAAGCTGGGCATCCCGCTCGTGCCGCTGGTGGTGCTGTTCGGCACCGGCATGCTGCTGATCATGTGGGGCGGCACCCTGGTGAGCTGGTGGATCGCCCTCGGCGTGGTCGTGGCATTCGTGCCGGCGCTGCTGTGGATGCGCTTCGTGACCTCGAAGGACGACCAACGCTTCCGCCAGATGTTCGTGGCGATGAAGCTGCGCCTGCACGACCGCAACCGCCGCTTCTGGCATGCGCGCAGCTACGCGCCCACCCTCTACCGGGGAGCACGCGATGATTGGCATGTCTAAGGCCAACGGTGCTGACACCCGGCCGGGCCGCAGTGGGTTCCGCCCCCGGCACTGGGCGCAGGCCCAGGCCGAGAACCCGCTGGCACGCTTCATCCCGTTCTCGTCGCTGGTCAGTCCGCACGACGTGATCACGCGCGGCGGGGACTACCTGCGCGTCTGGCGGCTCGACGGCGTGTCCTTCGAGTGCGCCGACGAGCACCAGATCGGCGAGCGTCACGAGGCGCTGTGCAGCCTGCTGCGCAACCTGGCCGGCGGCCAGTGGGCCGTGTGGACGCACCGCCTGCACCGCGTCGTCAGCGACAGCCTGCAGGACCCGGTGCAGCCCGGCTTCGCCCGCGACCTGTCGCAGGCCTATCAAGTCAAGCTCGGCGAGCGCCGGATGATGAGCAACGAGCTCTACCTGACGCTGGTCTACCGGCCCAACGTCTCGCGCGTGAGCCGGGCTCTGCAGTCGACGCAGCGCACGCGGGCTGCTATCGCCGAGGCCCAGGCCGAGGCGCTGCGCGTCATGGAAGAACGCACGGCCCTGGTTGGCCGTGTGCTGCGCGGCTTCGGCCCCGAAATGCTCGGAACGCGTGAGCACCGTGGCCGCACCTACTCCGAGGTGGCCGAGTTTCTGGGCTTCCTGGTCAACGGCTGCTGGCGCCCGATTCCGATGACCGCCGGGCCGCTGTACCGCACGCTGCCGACTGCGCGCCTCTCCTTCGGCGGCGACAAGCTCGAACTGCGTCAAGGCGACCAACGCTGCTACGCGGCGCTGGTCGACATCAAGGAGTACGCCGACGCCGTCGAGCCGGGCATCCTCAACGCCCTGCTCTACGAGGCCAGCGAGTTCATCGAGACGCAGAGCTTCTCGATCCTGCCGCGCCGCGAGGCCATGCGCGCGCTCGAACTGCAGCGAGACCAGCTGATCGCCAGCGACGATGTGGTGGCGAGCCAGGTCGCCGAGATGGACGTCGCGCTGAACGAACTCGGCGACGGCCAGTTCTGCATGGGCGAGTACCACTACAGCCTGGTCGTCTTTGGCGAGGACGTGGCCGACGCCGGCCGCCGTGCGGCGCAGGCCATCGGCGCCGTCGGCGAAGCCTCCAGCCTGCAGATGTCTCCTGTGGACCTGGTGGCCGATGCCGCCTGGTTCGCGCAGATGCCCGGCAACTGGCAGTGGCGGCCCCGGGATGCCAAGCTCAGCTCACGGGCCTTCGCGGCCCTGTCCAGCGGCCACAACTTCGCGCGCGGCAAGCGCGGCGGCAATCCCTGGGGCGAGGCGCTGGCCCTGTTGCGCACGCCCTCTGGCCAGCCGTTCTACCTGAACCTGCACAGCAGCCCGGAGGGCGAGGACTCGGCTGACAAGAAGCTGCCCGGCAACACACTGATCATCGGCTCGACCGGCGTCGGCAAGACGACCCTGGAGATGTTCCTGCTGACGCTCACGCGCAAGTGGGACCCGGCACCGCGCCTGGTGCTGTTCGATCTGGACCGCGGCTGCGAGATCGCGATCCGCGCCCTCGGGGGCCGCTACTTCACGCTCGAAGCCGGCAAGCCCACCGGCTGCAATCCGCTGCAGCGCGAGCCGACACCGGCGCGCATCCAGTTCTGGGAGCAGTTGATCCGCATCTGCATCGCTTCGCCAGCCATGCCGCTGCTGCCCGCCGACGAGCGCGCCATCGCCGATGCCGTGAAGGCGGTGGCGATGATGCCGGCGCCACTGCGCCGCTTCTCGACCGTGCGGCAAAACCTGCCCAAGGCAGGCGAGAACAGCCTCTTCGAGCGGCTCGGCCGCTGGTGCCAGGGTGGCGCGCTGGGCTGGGTCTTCGACCAGGCCGACGATCGCCTTCTCGACCTGCATGCGGCGAGCGTTATCGGCTTCGACACCACCGAGTTCCTCGACCTACCGGAGGTCCGCACGCCGGTGATGATGTACCTGCTGCAGGTCATGGAAGAACTCGTCAACGGCGAGAGGCTGATCTACGTGATCTCCGAGTTCTGGAAGGCGCTGGACCACGAGATCTTCAGCGACTTCGCCAAGCAGAAGCAGAAGACGATCCGCAAGCAGAACGGGCTGGGCATCTTCGACACCCAGCGCCCGTCCGACGTGCTGCGCCACCCCATTGGCCGCACGATGATCGAACAGAGCGTGACCAAGATCTTCCTCGCCAACCCGGATGCGGTGCGCGAGGAGTACGTCGACGGCTTCGGCCTGACACAGGCCGAGTTCGACATCGTGCGCAGCCTCGGCGCGCAGGGCGGCCGCCGCTTCCTGGTCAAGCAAGGCCACGGCAGCGCGATCTGCGAGCTGGACCTCGCAGGGCTCGAGGACTACATCACCGTGCTCTCGGCCACCACTGACAACGTGGCCCTGCTCGACGCCGTGCGCGAACGGCATGGCAACGATCCGTTTCAATGGCTTCCGGTTCTCCTTCGTGAGGTTCACGATCGCAGGTTTCGTACCTCAAGGAGAGCCGCATGAAAGCTGTTCGTCATCTCCTCGCGCTGGTCGCGCTGGCACTCGCCGTCACCACTGCCAGCGCTCAGTTCGTCAAGGGCAACGAGGCCGTGAAGGTCATGCCCGATGGGAGCAAGCGGATCGAAACCGCACCACTTCCGGCATCCGGTCCGATCCGAAGCACAAAGCCATGCAATGCCGACGCGGGATGCAACGCGGGGCCGTGGCACATGGTCGAAACCAACGACGGGCTCGTCGAGTGCACCGAGGCCTATGCGCGGCCCGGCACATGCCGCAAGTCGACGTATGGAACCACGAAGCTCTCACGCCTATGGGTGGTCAAGTCCGGAACCAACTGGCTGCAATGCCAGTTCCCCGACTTGGGTAGCAAGTGCGTGAACATGTTCGCGCGGCCACCCGCCAACCTGCCATTCGACGCTGTTCAGTAGGAGTTCAATGCCATGTTTGCCTGGGTCGGTGCAAAGTTCGACGCCATCCTCAGCACCTATGTGCTGGGCGTGGTGTCGACCCTCATGACTGCCATCGCACCGATTGCGCTGACAGCGATGACCATCTGGGTCGCCTTGTACGGGTGGGCCGTGCTGCGGAACGAGGTCTCGGAGACCTTGCCCGTCTTCATGTGGAAGGTCTTCAAGATCGGCCTCGTCTTGGCCTTCGCGCTCCAGTCCGGCTTCTACATCTCGAACGTGTCGGACACCGCCAACGCATTGGCCATGGGGGTTGCGTCGACCTTCGTTCCGACCGGAGTTGATCCAGCGACCGTTTCGACTCCCTATGCGCTACTCGACAAGTTCAACGACGACGCCAGCGCCCAGGTGGCAGACATCATGAAAGAGGCCAGCATGTTCCGCCTCGACCTCGTACTGGCTGCTGTGGTCTTTTCGATCGGCTCGGTGATCTTTCTCTGCATCGCGTTGTTCGTGGTGACGCTGGCAAAGCTGTTCTTGACCTTCGTTATTGCCATCGGACCGCTGTTCATCCTCTGCCTGGCCTGGAGGCCAACAGCCCGCTTCTTCGATAGCTGGCTGTCGATGGTTCTCAACTCTGTGGTGCTAACTTGGTTCGCCTTCTTTGCACTCGGCCTGAGCACCTACATGGGCGCCGCCATGTTCAAGGCAATCATCGACGGCGGCGGGTTCCTGGGCGGCTCGTTCAATGTCCTGGGCGAGGCCACGCGCTACTGCGTGCTCATGATCCTCATGGCCATCATCTGCTTCCAGGCCCCGAGCCTCGCCTCTGCCCTCACCGGTGGCGCCGCAGTCCAGCAGGGCATCCAGATGATCCAGAACGCCATGATGGTCTCGGGCCTGCGCTCGGCGTCTTCGGCGCGAGGTGCAGGTGCCGCGAGCGCAGCCGGCGGTGTCGTGCGCGCGGGTGCCGGCCTGCCCTACGCCGCAGGCCAGGCCACGGGCGCAGCTGCCGCGGCTACCGGTCGAGCAGCAGGAACCATGGCCGCCGGTGCCGGCGCCGTGGTCCGACAGGGATACGGCGCGGTGCGAACCGCCGCATACAAGCTCGCCGCACTTCGTGGCCGAGCGTAGCCACCAACCCGTTGAAGGAGCGTGAGATGAAGACTCGTCTGAAGGCCGCTGCCGCCGCTGTCCTTGTTGCCGGCAGCCTCGGTGCCGGGAGTGCGCGTGCACAGGGCATCCCGGTCATCGACATCGCGAATCTGATCCAGACCATCCTGCAGGTCTTGAACGATGTCACTGAGATCAGCAACCAGGTCCAGCAGATCACCCAGCTGCAGGATCAGCTCAACAGCATCAACGGCATCCGCAACCTCGGCAACGTGTTCAACAACCCGATGCTGAAGAACTACGTGCCGGCCGAGGCCTACACCTACCTCAACGCCATCAACACGTCGGGGTACTCGGGCCTGAACGGCACGGCCAAGGCGCTGCGCGACGCGGGCATGGTCTACAACTGCATGGACCTGACTGGCGATGCCAGGACCAGCTGCCAGGCCACGCTGGCGCAGCCGTACCAGCAGAAGGGTCTGCTGCAGGACGCGATGAAGTCGGCGGCGGGTCGCCTGTCGCAGATCCAGTCGCTGATGGGCCAGATCAACGCCACCTCCGACCAGAAGGCGGTGCAGGAGATCCAGGCGCGCATCGGCGCCGAGAACGCGCTGCTGGCGCACGAGATGTCCCAGGTGCAGATGCTGCAGGGCATGGCCGACAGCGAGGAGCGAATCGCCCGGTCGCGCGAGCGGGAGCGCCAGTACCAGATGCTCGTCCGCACGGGCAAGGTGGCCGACTACCTGCCCTGATGTTCAAGCCCTGAACCGCTGCGCCGAACCCTCGGCGCGGCCCCACGGAGGTCCACCATGAGTGCCGTCCTGATGCCAGGAAGAGCCGCTGCATTGCCGGAACGTTCACGCGACGCCGGCAAGGCCGCTGCCGAGACGACCGCGATCGACGCCAACCGCGCGTGGGAAGTCGACCGGGCCGTGATGCTGGAACGCTCCGAACGGCGCGCATGGTGGGTCGCCATCGCCAGCCTGGTGCTGGGACTGATTGGCATCGCGGCGGTGTTCGTCCAGGGCCCGCTGCGCCGTGTGGTGGAGATCCCCATCGTGGTGGATCGCGTCACCGGTGAGGCCACGATCCAGCAGCGCCTGGCCGTCGAGACCATCCCGCCGATGGAAGCGCTCGACAAGCACAACCTCGCAACCTTCGTGCGGGCCCGCGAGGGCTACAGTTGGATGTTCCTGCAACGCGACTTTGACCAGGTCGCACGGATGGCGGTGCCCGGCGTCTTCGCCGACTACAACCGCCAGTTCGAGGGCGACGCCGCCCTGCAGAAGAAGATCGGCGCCGCCGAAGACTGGCGCATCACGGTCATCGGTGTTCGCCTGGCCGCGTCCGGGCGCGCCGGCAACAAGGGCGAAGCCACCGTCACCTACGACAAGGTGGTGCGCCTGACGGACCGCAACCTGCCCGAGGTCACCACCCGGCACGTTGCCAGCGTCGTCTACCAGTACCAGCCCAAGGTGCTGGCCAAGGAACGCGACCGGCTCGAGAACCCGTTCGGCTTCGTCGTCACAGCCTACCGGTCCGATCCCGAGATCAACACGGCCGCACCGGGGGCCAAGCCATGAAGGCCTTCGCCTGGCTGGTCGCGTTGAGCTGCGCGGGACTGTGCGGCAACGCAGGCGCTGCGCCCGAGCCTACTGACCCGCGCCTGCGCGAAGTGGTCTATGACCCGCGCGCCGTGGTCACTGTGCCCGTCAAGCGCGGCGTCGTGACGCTGGTGGTGCTCGATGCCGACGAGGCGATCACCGAGGTCGCAGCAGGCCTCGGCGGTGACTGCACCAAGGCGGATGCCGCCTGGTGCGTTGCTGCGCAGCCTGGTGGCCGCAACCTGTTCGTCAAGGCGAAGAGTTCGGCGAGCGCTGCGAACAACCTGGCCGTCGTCACCGACCGGCGCACTCACACCTTCCGCTTCGTGGTCCTGGCCGATGGCGATCCGAAGCCGCCTGTCTACCGGCTGGTGGTCAAGGCGCCACCTCGCGTGGTGCCTGCCTCCCGCCTTGCACTCCGGGACGCGGCACCCCTCGTTGCGCTGCCGGCCATTCCGCCGCCTCCGCCGCCGCAGCAGGTCGTCGCGGAACGCCTCCAAGCCAAGCCGCAGGTGATGAATACGCAGTACTCGATCGCCAAGGGTACCGGCTCGCAAGACATCGTGCCGACCCTGGTCTACGACGACGGCCGCTTCACCTACTTGCGCTTCCCTGGCAACCGCGAGGTGCCGGCCGTGTTCCATGTGCTGGGTGATGGCAGCGAGACGCTCGTCAACGCCCGCATGGAAGACGACCTGCTGGTAGTCGATCGCGTGAGCCGCAAGCTGGTGCTGCGTGCCGGTTCGGCCGTCGTCGGACTCTGGAACGAGGCCTTCGACCTGGACGGGCGGCCACCCGACGACGGCACCACGGTGCCGGGCGTGCAGCGCGTGCTCAAGGCCGATGCCGGCAACAACAACGCGCCGACTGGCGCCCGGAAGGGAGCAACGCCATGACGCAGGACCCTCGCGACCCACGCGACCCACGCGACGGTGATCCCGACCCGGGCGCCGACAGCGCGGCAGACGGCAACACGATCTCTCCACTGCCCGGTGAGCCGGGCATCCCCAACGTCGCGGCCCGGCAGCGCATCTCGATGTCGAAGAAGGGGCTGCTGGCCGTGCTCCTGCTGATCGGCTCACTGGTGGCCGTCGCTGCGTTCACGATCCAGCGCTTCTCGGCCAGCGGCAAGAAGGCCGACGAGGAGTCGAAGTTGGTGAAGGACAAGCCCACCGCCGCCACCTCAGAGCCGCGCCGGCTCGAGATGCCGCCGGCACCGACCGCCAGCGCCGCGGTCGCCGCCGCGCCGCGCATCCCCGCCCTGACGCCGACAGCCGACGACCTGGCCGAACCCATCGGGGTGCGGCGCACTGGATCGGGTGCACCCGCGTCGGGGGGCCCGAAGGTGGTCCCTCACGAGGATGCCCCCGTCCTGCTGGTTACCACCCGGCCGGGCGCACTCCCGGCGCCGGGAGCCTCCACCCGAAAGTCGGAGGCCGCTGCACCCTCGTCGGAGGGCACCCTTGCGCCGGAGACCGCGGATCCGAACGATCCGATCGCGGCGACCTCGCGCAACCTTCAGGGCTACCAGCGGCAGCTGCAAGGCATGCTCGAAAGCCTGACCAAGACGGCGGCGCTGGCAACCGGCCAGGCGACCGGCACCATGCCTTCTGGGGCACTTCTCGGCGGTCCCCCGATGGCAGGCACCCCACCGCTCGGTGGTCCCGCTGCCGGGGGTGGCCTGTTCGGGGGCCAGCTTCAGGGGTCCTCCACCCCGAAGGTAGCGGCATCGATGCTGGGCAACCGCAGCCTGACGCTGCCCAAGGGCACTGCCTTCACCTGCGCGCTCAAGACCAAGGTGATCAGCGCCACCTCCGGCCTGGTCGCCTGTCAGGTGCAGCGCAACGTCTTCAGCGACGACGGCCGCGTGCTGCTGATCGAGCGCGGCTCACACCTCGACGGTGAATACCGCATCGCCTCAGTTCGTCCCGGGACCGTGCGCATCCCCGTGCTCTGGACCCGCATCCGCACGCCGCTGGGCGTGACCGTGGACATCGACTCCCCCGGCACCGGCCAGCTCGGCGAATCCGGCATCGACGGCTATGTCGACAACCGCTGGGGCGAGCGGATCGGCGCGGCCATGTTGCTGTCACTGATCGACGACTCGGTGAAGCTGGTCATCCAGAACCAGGCCAGCGACCGCCAGGCCGACACCATCGTGCTGCCGTCGACCACGGCGAACACCAGCAAGCTGGCCGAGAAGGTGCTGGACAGCACCATCAACATCCCGCCGCTGATCTACCAGAACCAGGGCGGCATCGTCGGCATCTACGTCGCCCGTGACGTGGACTTCTCATCGGTGTACGAGTTGAAGCCCACGGCTATCGCCCCGCAGCGCGAAGGCACGCCATGAACCAGCACGCTTGCGAGCACGAAGACCTCGGCGACGGCTGGTGCGGCGACGCTACCTCGGTCGTCGAGTTCCTGCGTCCACTGCGCGACCAGCTCGATGCACCCGGCGTGCTGGAAGTCTGCGTCAACCGCCCGGGCGAGCTGCTGGTCGAGACCGTGCGAGGCTGGCAGACCGTGCCGGCCCCGGAGATGACGCAGGAGCGCTGCCTGTCGCTGGCGACGGCGGTGGCCACCTTCTGCGACCAGCAGGTCAACCAGGAACGGCCGCTGCTGTCGGCCACGCTGCCAAGCGGCGAACGCATTCAGTTCGTCATCCCTCCAGCCGTGCCGCGCGGCACGGTGTCGATCACCGTGCGCAAGCCGTCGCACCTGATCAAGCGGCTCGACGACTTCGAACGCGAGGGGCTGTTTGAGCGCACGGCCACCGTGACACGGACACCGAACGCGGAGCTGCTGCCGTTCGAACGCGAACTGGTGCAGCTGAAGGATGCCGGCCGCTACGCCGAGTTCCTGCGCCTCGCGGTGCGCAAGCACCAGACCATCGTCGTCAGCGGCAAGACCGGCTCGGGCAAGACCACCTTCATGAAGGGCCTGGTCGAGGAAGTGCCGAAGCACGAGCGCCTCATCACGATCCAGGACACGGCGGAGCTGACGCTGCCGAACCACCCGAACGTGGTGCACCTGTTCTACAGCAAGGACGCCCAGGGCACGGCCCGCGTGACGGCCAAGTCTCTGCTCGAAGCCTGCCTGCGCATGAAACCCGATCGGATCTTCCTGGCCGAGGTGCGTGGCGACGAGTGCTTCTACTTCGTGCGCCTCGCAGCCTCGGGCCACCCGGGAAGCATCACCAGCGTGCACGCGGGCAGCTGCGCTCTGGCCTTCGAGCAGATGTCGCTGATGATCCGCGAGACCGGTGCCGGCGGCGGCCTGCGCATGGACGAGATCAAGTGGCTGCTGAGCGTCGTGGTCGACGTGATCGTGCAGTTCGATCGCGACGAGCGCGGACGCTTCATCTCCGAAATACTCTATGAGCCCCGGCGCCAGCGGCTCGGCCGCTGGGATCAACAGGGGGCGGCAGCGTGAGCAGCGTCGCAGCCCTGCCGTTCTCGGCCTGGCCCACGGGCCGCAAGGTCGCAGCGGGCGCCTTTGCCATCGTCGGCTATGTGGCGCTGGCCTGTGCGGCGGTGTACCTGGCCGGCGTGCTGTTCCTGGTGCTGAACAAAGCGAACCCGAAGCAGGCGCAATTCGCCAGCATCGTCCACTACTGGGATCTGTACGCCGACGATTCCCAGCTTCGCAAGAAGTTGCAGCTCGCCATCGGCGTCTCGGGGATCGGCCTGATGGTTCTGCTGCCGGCCGGCCTGGTCGCTGCCGCCCGGCCGCGACGGGCGCTGCACGGCGATGCCCGGTTCGCCAGCCCGGCCGAGGTCGATCGCGCCGGGCTCACGGGCGGTGACGGGCAGCCGGCCATCCTCATTGGTCGGCATCGCGGCAAGTTCCTCGCGCTGCCGGGCCAACTGTCGGTGATGCTGTCGGCTCCCACCCGCAGCGGCAAGGGCGTCGGGGTGGTCATCCCCAACCTGCTGAACTGGCCCGACTCTGTCGTGGTGCTCGACATCAAGGGCGAGAACTACGACATCACGGCCGGCTACCGAGCCGCGCACGGCCAGGCGGTCTATGCCTTCTCCCCTTTCGACGAAGCCGCGCGCAGCCACCGCTGGAACCCGCTGACTACCGTGCGCTCCAGCCCACTGCACCGCGTCGGCGACCTCCTCACCATCGGCCAAGTCTTCTTCCCCAACGACGGCGGCGGCACGTCATCGGAAGCCTTCTTCAACGACCAGGCGCGCAACCTGTTCCTGGGTCTCGGCCTCGTCCTCCTCGAAACGCCGTCACTCCCCCGCACCATCGGCGAGATGCTGCGCCAGTCCTCGGGCAAGGGTCGGTCGCTGAAGGACCACCTAAGCGGCCTGATCACCCAGCGCCGCGAGGAAGGAAACCCACTCACGGAAGAATGCGCCGATGCCCTGCAGCGCCTGCTGTCGAACTCGGAGAACACGCTGTCCAGCGTGGTCGCCACCTTCAACGCGCCGCTGACGATCTTCGCGGATGCGGTGGTGGACGCGGCCACCAGCGCCGACGACTTTCGGCTCGAGGACGTGCGCCGCCGCCGCATGTCGGTCTACGTGCGCATCCCACCGAACCGGCTGGCCAATGCCCGTCCGCTGCTGAACCTGTTCTTCTCGCAGCTCGTCAGCCTGAACACGCAGGCCCTGCCGGAGCAAGACCAGACGCTGAAGGTGCAGTGCCTGCTGGTCAACGACGAGTTCGCGGCGATGGGGCGCGTGGGCGTCATCACGAACGCCGCGGCCTTTCTGGCTGGCTACAACCTGCGGCTGCTGACCGTGGTGCAAGCCATGTCGCAACTCGATGCCGTCTACGGCGACAAGGAAGCCCGTACCTTCGCCACCAACCACGGGCTGCAGATCCTCTATGCGCCGCGCGAGCAGCGCGACGCCGACGAGTACAGCGCCATGCTCGGCCACCTCACCGAGCGCGCCACCTCGCGCGGGCGCAGCCGGTCCTTCAGCGGCCACGGGTCGAGCACGGTCAGCCGCAACGAGAGCGAACAACGCCGCGCACTGCTGCTGCCGCAGGAGTTCAAGGAACTGGGCAGCGAGCGTCTGGTGGTGATCTTCGAGAACTGCAAGCCCATCCTCGGCGAGAAGATCCGCTACTACCGCGATAAGGCCTTCACCTCGCGCCTGCTGAAGCCACCGGCCGTGCCGCACATGGACATGGACCTGCACCTGGCGCGGGTCCAACAGCGCTGGCGCTATGCCGACGACGAACTACTGGCCGGGCAGACCTTGAGCCTGGAGGCGCTGGCCCACGACCACACGCTGCTGCCGGACTCGTTCGAAGGCCCGCCGGACAAGGTCGCCGACGAGCTGTTGACCTTCTTCGACAAGGGCGCGCCTGGCATCCCTGGCATCGGCGGATCGATCGAGCCTGTCGCTGACGAAGACGGCGTTCTGCTGGCCGAAAGCGACACGGCGGAAACGACGCTGGACGTGGCCGCACTCGACGCCGACATCGACGTGGCGCCGGGTGTCGAACCCGGCCCGCAAGAGACCCAGATCGTGCCCTGAGAACGCGGGAGACCTGCCATGCGCAACACCACCCCACTTGTCCCCTGGCTGCTCGTACTCGCCTCCTGCAGCTCGCCCCCGAAGCCGCCGACCGTAGACGAGTCGCAGAAGCGGCCGGTGAACTCGCAGATGGCCGTCGAGCTGCAGGTGTGCAAGAACGACCTGCAGAACACGCGCCTGCTGGCCACCGAGTCCAGTCGCATCGCGGAGACCACCGCGGCCACGCTGGCGAACATGGCGGCGCGCCAGCAGCTCCTGGCCGCCATGCACATGCCAGCCGCCCAGCAGGTGAAGGCCAACAGCGTCTTCACCGTGCGCTTCGACTTCGGCAGTACGCGCGTCGCCATCCCGCCCGACGTGACCGCCGCGCTGGTCGAGGATGCCAAGGCATCGCCGCTGGTCCTGCTGCGCGGGCGCACCGACGGCACCAGCGACGCGCCGGCCGAGAGCCGCATCGCCCGCGAGCGGGCCGCGGCCGTGCGTGACTACCTGGTGGCCGCGGGCGTGGACCCGGCACGCATTCGCACCACTTACCAGCCCGCCGGCGATCACGTAGCCGACAACGCCAGCGCTGGGGGCCGCAACCTGAACCGGCGCGTCGAGATCGAGCTGTACCGCGCGCTGCCGGTTGCCCTGACCACGACCGCCGTCGCCCAGCCCTGAGCCTTCTTCCAACCCAACACCGCGAGGTCGCCATGGATGCAGACAACTCCCCCGTCCACCGGGCAGCGCCCGCCCAGGGCGGCACCGTCGAGCCGGCCAATCGCGCACCCGTGGCGATCGAGCGGTTCCAGACGCCGACGGACACGGCCGGCGAACGCTACGAGATGCGTGATCCCTTCGCCGAGGTGACCTACCGCGCGAACACGTTCCCCGAGATGGTCGCCAAGGCCGATCAACTCGGAGGCACGCGCATCGTCGCGGTAGCCGAAGACGGAAAGCGCACGCCGATCCAGAAGGTCGATGGCGAGTGGCAGCGCGGGCCGCAGCAGCGCCCTGCGGCGCCGGAGCGTCCTTTGGACCCCGTGCCGGCGCGTGACGAGATACCCGAGGTCACCAACGTGGTTCCGATGCCCGGCGCCGCCAAATCGCCTGCACAGCCCGAACAGGTCAATGCCAAGGCCATCGCCAAGATCGACGCCCAGGCCGAACGCGCCGCGCTCGTGGCGCGCCTCGAATCCGCACTGATGGACCGCTACATCATCAAGCGCGCCCCGGTGACGATGGGCGACGTGACCATCGGCCGCACCGAGTACCGCTTTCGCGGCGATACCTCGCGTGTGGCCTTCACCGAGTCGACCTTCCGCCTGGCCACCGACACCAACAGCCCCTCGGTCGCCCGCTCCATGGTTGATGTGGCCGAGGCGCGCAACTGGAAGGCCCTGCGCGTCTCGGGCAACGAAGACTTCAAGCGCATGGTCTGGCTCGAAGCATCCGTGCGGGGCGTCAAGACCCTGGGCTACGAGCCGAACCCCGGCGACCTGGAACTGCTCAAACGTGAACGCGAGGCTCGCCTGGTCAACCGCATCGAGCCGGCCCGTGATGCCAGCGGCGGCGCTGCGGCGGCGCCGGCCGAGAAGGCATCTGCCCGCGGCAGCGGTGGCCGCAAGGCCGTGCTGGCCGCCATCGAAGCGGTGCTGGTCGCCAAGAAGGTCCCCGAGAAGCAGCGCGCTGCAGTGATGGCCGCCGCGACCGAGAAGCTGGCCCAGCGCATCCGCGACGGCCAAGTGCCCAGGGTGAAGGTATACGACAAGGCTGCGCCGTCGCAGCGCCCGGTTGTCGTCCCCACGCCCGAGATGCAGCGCACACGCGACCGCGCTGCGCCGTCGCCCGCACGATGAGGCCTCGCCAGTGGAAGAGTCGACCCACGGCGTCACGGCTCCATCCGCGATCTTCGAGATCGGCGGCCGGCGTTTCGAGATCGGATCGCGCGGGTTTGCGGATGCCATTGCCGAAGCCCATGCCTCGCACCAACGCCCTCGCTGCATGTGCCTGGTGGATGGCGTGGAGATGTACGTGGCCCGCCTCGCGGGTTCGGATCGGGGCTACATCGTCAAGCGCATGCCCGACACGGGCAGCCATCACGCGCCCGACTGCGCGTCCTACGAACCGCCTGTAGAGTTCTCCGGCCTGGGGCAGGTGCTGGGCAGCGCGATCACCGAAGACCCGGCCACCGGTGAGACCACGCTGAGGCTGGACTTCCCGCTGGCAAGGATGCCCGGCCGATCAACGATGCCGCCGGTCAGTGGCGAGAGTGACAGCGTCTCCTCCTCCGGCGCCAAGCTTTCGTTGCGGGGCCTGCTGCACTACATGTGGGACCAGGCCGAGCTGACGCGCTGGAATCCGGGATTCGCGGGCAAGCGGACCTGGGCCACGGTGCGAAGGCATCTACTCCAGGCCGCGGAGCGCAAGCTCGCGCGCGGTGACGCGCTGCGCGCCCGGCTCTACGTGCCGGAACCCTTCTCCATCTACGAGCGCGACGCGATCAACGCCCGGCGGCTTGCTCAGTGGCAGCACGCCGTGGCCGCGCCTGGGAAGGCGCAGCACCTGATGCTGCTGATCGGCGAGGTCAAGGAAATCGTGCCGGCACGCTACGGCTTCAAGGCGATCGTGAAGCACCTGCCCGACCAGGCCTTCTCAATCGACGAGCAGCTCTACCGGCGGCTCGGGCGCCGCTTCGAACCCGAACTGGCGCTGTGGGGCGCCAGCGCCGACATCCACATGGTGATGATCGCCACCTTCGGCGTGAGCAGTGCCGGCGTTCCGGCGATCCACGAGCTGTGCCTGATGCCGGTGACGCGGCAATGGCTGCCAGTCGAGGATGGCTTCGAGAAGCAGCTCCTGGACAGGCTCGTCGGCGAGAACCGCGCGTTCGTGAAGGGCCTGCGCTACAACCTCGGGCAGGGCAACGGGATCGCGAGCGCCGTGCTCACCGACTGCGAAGGGTCGGTGCCGATGCTGTTCATCGTTCCCGCAGGCCTCGACGAAGCGACTCCGGGTCGCGCGACTGGCGACCCAGGCCCGGCGGTGTGGATGTGGCGTCGAACCGGTGAGCCGATGCCTCCCTTCCCGCAGAGGTGCACCCAATCGCCCAGGCTGACGGGGCCCGCGCATGCACAACGCCCACCCCAGCCGGCCCATGCCGAACGTCCATAGAATGCATCACTTGCAAATAAGTAGTGCATTTTGCTACCATGCCGGCATGCCCGCCCAAAGCCATGCCGAGAAGCTGCTACGCCTCGCCGCGAAGCAGCCCGCCGTGTCCGCGCGTGAGCTGTCCGCGCACGGTATTCCTGCGCGCACGGTCTCGCGCATGGCTGCACGTGGTCAAGTCCGCCGCGTCGGCCGCGGGCTCTACACCGGCACTGAGGGGTCCCCGAGTGCACACCAGTCGGTGATCGAGGTGACCAGGCTGGCGCCCAAAGCCGTGGTGTGCCTTCTCTCTGCCCTGGAGATCCACGGCATCGGTGTGCAGGCTCCCTTCGAGGTCTGGATCGCGCTGCCGGCCGGCACGCACGCACCGAAAGGCTCCCAGGTTGCCCTGCGCGTCACTCGCCTGTCAGGCGAGGCTTTCACCGAGGGCATCGAGACTGTCGTGCTCGACGGCGCGCCGGTCCGGGTCTTCAGCCTGGCCAAGACCATCACCGACTGCTTCAAGCTGCGCAGCAAGGTGGGCCTCGACGTGGCGCTCGAAGCCCTGCGCGAGGCCTGGCAGCAGCGCAAGGTGACGATGGACGACCTGTGGTGCTACGCCAAGGTCAACCGGATGACCAATGTGATGCGCCCGTACCTGGAGGCAATGACGGGATGAGCGCGGACCGGCCGGCCTCGGTACTTGCCCGCCTGCTCAACCGGTCGCGGAGCACTGGCGAGAACTACAACCTCCTGCTCTCGCGCTTTGCGATCGAGCGGCTGCTGTACCGGCTCTCGGTGTCCCCGCACGCGGGCAACTTCGTGCTGAAGGGCGCGCTGCTGTTTGCGCTTTGGTTCGACACGCCGCACCGACCGACGAAGGACGCCGACCTGCTGGGCTTCGGCGCAGATGACGCGGACACGCTGCGAAGCACTTTCACCGCGATCTGCGCGATCGACGCCGACGACGGCATCCGATACGAGACTGAGGGCATGCGGATCGCGCCGATCCGCGAAGACAACGTCTACGGCGGACTGCGCCTGACCATTCCGGCGTTCATCGGCAGTGCACGCCTGCCAGTGCAGGTGGACATTGGATTCGGCGACGCGATCACGCCCGCCCCCGAGACCGTCACCTTCCCGACGCTGCTCGACGACCTGGCAGCGCCATCGTTGCGGGCGTATCCCGTCTATACCGTCATTGCCGAGAAGCTCCACGCGATGGTCGTGCTGGGCATGAACAACAGCCGGATGAAGGACTTCTTCGACCTCGCAGTGATCGCCAGGACGACCGAACTCGACGGCCGCACGCTGGTGGACGCAATCTGCGCGACATTTGCAAGGCGGAACACATCTCTGCCGACTTCAACTCCCGCGGCGCTGACGACCGAGTTCTCGTCGAACCCGATCAAGGCCCAGCAGTGGCGGACATTCGTCACCAAGGCGGGTCTGCAGTGGACCAGCCTCGAGGAGGTGGTGGGCGTGCTCGCAGCGTTCCTCATTCCGGCGATCGTCGCGTGCGGCATTCGCCGTGACTTCGAGTCGAAGTGGATCCCCTCGGCGCGCGAGTGGGACGTTGGCGGCGGAACCAGTCCAAGTTCAGTAGCACCTTCGCCTGGTCAAGAAAGCGGCGCTGCTTGAACGTCGCAAACGCCTCGGAGACATCGGTCGCGTTCGGAGCCGCCAGGGGCCAGCGGTAGTACCAAGCCGCAAACCGAATCCTGGCCGGCTACAGAGCCCAGACCAAGCCGCTTCAGCAGTTCGCCAGGTGGCCGCCATTGGCTGCGGCGGTTCCAGAGATCATCGTAGAACTTACGTCGGACGTCCGCTATGAATTGAGCAGACGTCAAACCCTATCCGTGCAGGCGCAATACCCTTTGAACGCGACCGTGACCGTGACGAGCGAGACCTGCCAGATTCACGGCCGTCAAGCCGACACCGATGGCACGCGTTGGCGAGACTCCATTCTTCTTCGCCCCTATGTTGGGCAACGTTCGTAGAATGGGCTAAGGTAAAACTTCGTAGAGCCGTCTCAATGGCCGTTGGAGCGCACAAGCAGCCCAGGTCACGTAGGCGACGGGCTCCACACATCGGGGGAGAGGATGGTCATCCGGGTTGCGGAGGCTACTGGCATCGCGTGAGGTTTGGAGGTTGAGTTACCTCCTCGGCGCAGTACAACCGCTTGGTAAGCTGCTGCGCATGGCGGTTGTCGCCGGTGTCGAGAGCGCCGTGCGGATTCACATTGACCGAGGGGACGATCTCAATGCGCGCGACGCTGGAGGCATGACGCCGCTCATGCTCTCGGCTGCTAGAAACAAGCCCGGCATCTGCACGCTCCTGATCATGGCAGGCGCCGATGTCGACCTTCTCGATCCTTCAGGGCGTAAAGCCCTCGACATCGCGGAGGCCGCGGGCGCAATGGAGGCCGCCGCGGCCATAAGGGCAGCCTGCCTACTGTCATCGAACAGCGAGGATGAGCTTGTAGACCCCCCGCTCAGCGCTTCCGCACAAGACGATTCAAATTCCAACGGGTCTCCAGTACCCCTGGATATGGGTGTGGTTCAGCCGCAGTCCATGACGGCCGATCCCGCCGCACACGAGCAGCAATCCGCTGCAAACGCGGCTGTAGGGAGTACAGCCGACGACGGTGAGGGAATGGACCTGAGCGGATGGGAGGCTGATGAGCCTCTACCGCCTCCCGAGCACGATTCGGCCGTTGTCGTGGTCGCTATCGACATCCAGGCGGCAATCACCAACCACCACCCCTTCGACACGTCTGCCGACTGGGACGACTTCGAGGCGTTCTTGCCCGAACGCGCGACTCCGCTACCCCGCGCAGGCGACGCTGAAACCCGCGAGCGGTTGCGGCTGGTTCTGCTTCGCGCCATCCGCGAAGGCAGCGTCCCGCATTCGGCCATCGAGGATTTGACCCGGGACGACCACGGCGAGCCCGACCCGGAGGCCGGAGCGCTGTTGCGCATGGTCGTGAACGACCTCGGCGCCGAGACCGACGAGCGATTCGAGTATTCGGCTCCCCACGAGAGCTTTGAAGTATTCGTCGCGCCCGACGAGAAGCCCGGCGAAGAGGATGCGGTCGCCGACGCCTTGGCGTTCGTAGACGAGCTGGCCGCGCGGCGTAACGAGCCTCTGCGGCTCTACCAGAGGGAGCTCCAGCGCGAGGCACTGCTCACCGCCGAGGCCGAAGTGGCCCTGGGCCAAGCCATGGAGCGCGGCATCGAGAAGGCGCTCGACGCCCTGGCCGCTTGGCCCACAGGTGTCGGCGCCACGCTGGAGGCGGCGCACCAGGTCGCCAAGGGCGCGAAGCCCCTGCGCGCGATGTCCTCTGGCCCGCAAGTCGGGCCCCTAGAGGATGGGGCCGAGGGTGAGCCCAATTCCGAAATGGACGTTGGCGCGGAAGCAGACGCCGAGTTGGCGCCGGCTGCAGCCGATGGCGAAGCGGCGAGCGCCGAAGAAGAGGCCGACTTGCTGTTTGGCCTCGACGCCAAGGCCTCCACCGATGAGCTCGCGGAGTTTTGCGCGACCGCAGAGCTCCTCTCCGGCATGCCCGTGTGCTCAAGCCAGGAAGCGCCTGAGTGGGAGCCACGCCGCGGCGCGCTGGGCTCTCTGGGCCTAACCCGCAGCTTCCTGATGGATTTGGCCGACTCTGGGCTTGTTGGCGAGCCCGATTCGGCCGCCGCGTTCCGCCAGGCGATGGGCACCTATCGACGCGCGCGCGACCGCATGGCCGTAGCCAACTTAAAGCTCGTCTACTCCATCGCCAAGAAGTACCTGTTCAGCGGCCAGCCGCTCGACGATCTGTTGCAGGAGGGGAACATTGGCCTCATCAAAGCCGTGGACCGCTACGACTGGCGCAGGGGCTTCAAGTTCTCGACCTATGCGACCTGGTGGATTCGTCAGCAGGTTGGGCGCTTCGTCGCCGACAAGAGCAAGACCATCCGCATTCCGGTCCACGTATACGAAAAAACCCAGCGCATAGCGCAGGCGGCCAGAGCCTTCGAGCTCCGACACGGCCACGCCCCGACGCTCGAAGAGATCGCCGCCCAAGTCGAGCTGCCCGTCCGCAAGGTCGCGGCCCTGTCCCTCCTGGGCTTGGAGCCGCTGTCCCTCGACGAATTGTCCGACATCGACCGCCTCATCGCCGTCCATGCCAAGGACCAATTCGCCGGCCGCGATCCGATGGAATGCGTCGAAGACATCCAGTTGGGCGAATCCATCGACTACTTCCTGAGCACGCTCAAGGTCAAAGAAGAAAACGTGCTGCGCATGCGCTTTGGATTGGGCATTCAAGAGTCGATGACTTTGGAAGAAGTCGGCGCGAGGCTCGACGTGACACGCGAGCGCATTCGGCAGATTGAAGCCAAGGCCCTGCGACGGTTGAAGCACCCAACGCGACTCGATCGATTCCTGATTGAAATCGGCCTGACCCCAGAGCCGCGCCAACGCGCCCAAGCGCAGGGCGATGCCGACGCCGGTGGCGAAAACGAAGGCGTCGAACCAACCGAGCAAGCGAAGGCCACCGCGAAGAAGCCCATGCCGGCGGCACAGGTCGTCGCGCGACCCGAGCGGCGGCCCGGCTCCGATCCCACGGCCCTCGAAAAGCTCCTTGCGCACGTCCGCGCCATCGGCTTCACCGTTGAAGACGCTCCCGATGGTCCTGATCGAAGAATATGGGTCCACATCACGGAGACCCCCGACAACCACTCGCGCAAGATCGTCCGAAAGCTGCTTGAGCTTGGATTCGAATTCTGGCCAGGGAAAGGCTATTGGCGATGAAGCCCAGGACAAGAAGCGCGCCGCCGCGCGCGATGGCGATGCTCGAGTCCCTCCGGGGCCTGGGCTACTCGACTGGCGCGGCCTTGGCCGACATCATCGACAACAGCGTCTCGGCCGGCGCCACCGAAGTCCGGGTCGACTTCGCTTGGGACGGCAAGAAGAGCCGCGTGGCGATCCTCGACAACGGGCGCGGGATGGACGACGCGGAGCTCGAAAGCGCCATGCGCCTCGGCGACAAGAATCCGCTCGACGCGCGCCCGGCCCACGACCTGGGCCGCTTCGGCATGGGGCTCAAGACCGCCTCCTTTTCGCAGTGCCGCCGTCTCACCGTCGCCACCATCAAAGGCGGCGCCACGAGCTGCCTGCGGTGGGACCTCGACGAGCTCGCGGCAGACCCCGATGGCGGCTGGCTTCTGTTCGAGGGGCCTGCCCAAGGCTCCAAGCCCTTCATCGCGGGCCTCAAAGGCAAGAAGGCGGGCACCCTCGTGCTCTGGGAGTCGATGGACCGCATCGTCACTGCCGGCTACGGGTCGGACGACTTCCACGACCTCATGGACACGGTCGAGTCCCACTTAGCGATGGTCTTCCACCGCCTACTCCAAGGGCCTCGCGCCAAGCTCAAACTGCTGCTCAATGGGCGTGCGGTGGCGCCGTGGGACCCCTTCATGTCGGGGCATCCCGCGAAACCCTGGTCGTCGCCGCCGAGCAACCACCCCACCGACTACGGGACGGTCACGGTGCAGGCGCACGTCCTGCCGCACCGCGACAAGCTGACGGCCAAGGAATTTGAGGACAACGCCGGGCCCTCCGGATGGACCGCGCAGCAAGGCTTCTACGTCTACCGCAACGAGCGGCTACTGGTCGCGGGCGGCTGGCTAGGTCTGGGCGGGTCGCGGGCATGGAACCGCGAGGAGGCCCACCGCCTGGCGCGCATCCGCCTGGACATCCCTAACACCGCCGACGCCGACTGGAAGATCGACGTTCGCAAATCGACAGCCCGTCCGCCCGTATCGCTGCGCCCCTGGCTCACCCTGTTGGCCGAGAACACCCGCGAGCGGGCGCGCCGCGTGTTCGCCTACCGCGGCACGCCCGTGCCTGCGAAGGGCAACGTCCCCATCGAGCAGGCCTGGCGCGTGGACCGGGTCAAGGCTGGCATGCGCTACCGGATCGACGAGGCGCATCCCTCCGTCTCGGCCGTGTTGGAGTGCGCGGGCGCGCTCGCGCCGCTGGTCAAGTCTATGCTGCGCGTGATCGAGGAGACCGTGCCCGTCCAGCGCATCTGGCTCGACACGGCCGAGAACAAGGAGACGCCCCGCACGGGCTTCGAGGGCGAGCCCAACGCCGCCGTCGTCGAAGTCGCCAGCGTGCTCTTCAACGATCTGGTCGAGCGCAAGGGTCTGAGCATCGAAGAGGCGCGCAAGTCGATGGCGCGCACCGAGCCGTTCCAAAAATATCCAGCGCTTGTCGCAAAACTAGGGAGCAAGAAATGACCGCAGCAGAAGAGGCCGCAGCGCAAGCCCAGTTGCTTGAAGATGTCATCGCCACTGCGCAGCGGCTGGTGAAGGCGGAGAAGGACTCCTCCAGGATCACGCCGGCCTACATCGCGGAGAAGGTGAAGCTCGCCGCCGCGATGTTCGCCAGCGATCCGCCGGTGCCGCTCGACGAGGCCAAGGCGGTCTCCACGCTGATCCAGCGGTTCAGCCACCGCATGGGCAAGGCCACCACGCTCAAGGACGACGCAGGCCACATCGAGTGGCTCAACGCCGCCCGCAAAAGGGACTGGCACTACTGGCGCCGCTATCGCGACTATCAGGAGTCGAAGCTCTCGGATGTGGTGGTTGATGGCCTCGACGAATCCACCAGCGACATCCTGGGCCTGCTCGAAGACCCGCTGCGGGCCGATCCATGGGATCGGCGCGGCTTGGTCGTCGGGCATGTGCAGTCGGGCAAGACCAGCAACTACACGGGCCTCATCAATAAGGCCGCCGACGCCGGCTACAAGATCATCATCGTCCTCGCGGGCCTGCACAACAACCTGCGCTCTCAGACCCAGATTCGCCTAGAGGAAGGCTTCTTGGGCTATGAGACGACGCAAGGCGGGGACCCCGGAGCATCCGTCGGCGTGGCCGCGTTCGGCGAAGACCTCAAAACCAACTCGGCGACGACGCGCGCGGAGAACGGAGATTTCAGCAAGGCCATCGCCAAGCACTTCAACGGCATCTCCCCCGAGGAGCGGCCCTGGGTGTTCGTCGTCAAGAAGCAAAAGACCGTCCTGACCGAGTTGCTCAAGTGGATTCAGAAGCGTGTGGCCGACACGCCCCATCCGCTCCCCTACTCGCTCCCACTCCAGCACCCGATCCCGGACGGCAAGGACTGGAGGCTCGTGACCAAGCTGCCGCTGTTGGTGATCGACGACGAGGCGGACAACGCGTCGGTGGACACCGGCGAGCAGCTCTTCAACGAGGACGGCACGCCGGATGAGGAGCATTCGCCCAAGACCATCAACAGCCTCATCCGTCGCGTCCTGCACTCGTTCAGCCGCAAGGCCTATGTAGGCTATACGGCCACGCCCTTTGCCAACATCTACATCCACCACAAGGGCGCGACCATCGCCGAAGGCCCCGACCTCTTTCCCAAGGCCTTCATCATCAACCTGGCGGCGCCGTCGAACTACGTCGGCCCCGCCCGCATGTTCGGCAAGCTGACCAAGGAGGGCCGCGTCGGCGCGCTGCCGCTCTCGCGCAGCATCCTCGACCACTACGACCCCGAGGCAGAGGCGGGGTGGATGCCGCCCAAGCACAAGAAGACCCACGTTCCGGTCCACAACGGCCAGGAGACGATTCCCCAGTCTCTGCGCGAGGCGATCCATTCCTTCGTCCTGGCCTGCGCGGTTCGCGAGCTGCGCGGCCAAGGGCTCGAGCACAGCTCCATGCTGATCCACGTCACCCGCTACGTGTCGGTACAGGACCATGTGCGCGAGCAGGTCGAGGAGGCCGTACGCCGGATGCGCCAGAAGATCACCCGCGGCAACGACGCCGACGAGCTGCTCGCGCAGATACGCAAACTCTGGGACGAGGACTTCGTCCCCGTCCGCGACAAGGTCGCCGAGCTCTCGACGCCAGAGGAGCTGCCTTCGCCGATGCCCTCGTGGGAAGACGTGCTCGCCGAGCTGCCCGATGTGCTCGACGACATCGACGTGCGCTCGATCAACGGCACGGCCAAGGACGCGCTCGACTACGCCACGCCTGGCGCCGCCCTCAAGGTCATCGCGGTCGGCGGCGATAAGCTGGCGCGGGGCCTGACGCTCGAGGGCCTATGCACCAGCTACTTCGTCCGCACGACGAAGATGTATGACACGCTGATGCAGATGGGCCGCTGGTTCGGCTATCGCCCCGGATACCTGGACCTCTGCCGGCTCTACACGTCGCCGGACCTGGTCAAGTGGTTCGGCCACATCGCCGACGCCTCCGAGGAGCTGCGCGAGGAGTTCGACTTCATGGCCAAGGCCAAGCTCACGCCCGAGCAATATGGCCTCAAGGTCATGTCGCACGAGACGCTCACGGTCACGTCGCCCTTGAAGATGCGCAACGCGCAGACGCTCTCGCTGACCTACAGCGGCACGCGCCCGCAGACCATCCTCTTCCACCGCAACGCGGCGATCCAACAGGCGAACCTCGACGCGACCGGCGCGCTGGTCGCGTCCCTGGGGACGACGTTCGTGGACGCGCCGAAGTACCCCCGCGACGGCGAGGCCGACTCCTGGCCCGGCGCGCGCCTCTGGCAGGACGTTGACGCGTCCCATGTCCTCGCGTTCCTCGCCGCCTACGCGACCCATCCGAACGCCACCACCGCCAAAGCCGCGGTGCTATCCGACTTCATCGCCAAGATGCTCGACATCGGCAAGTTGAAGAAATGGAGCGTCGCCCTGCTCTCCGGCGGCGACGGCGTTGGCGATCCCTATGCCTTCCCCAATGGCTTCGAGACGCAGTCTCTGCAAACGCGCAAGATCGACGACGCGCCGGGCGCGAAGGACGCGGGCGTGTTCGCCATCGGCGTTCTGACCGATCCGAAGGACGAGGGCATCGACCTCGACGACGACGCGTGGCGCGACGCGCTCGCCCGCACCCGCGCGGCGTGGAAGCCCGACCCGGCGCGGGGCCGCGTCAACCTGCCGACGAGCCCGAGCGGCAAGGGCATCCGCGAGGCGCGCGACCGGCTCGGCGGCGACGCCGACCGCGGCTTGCTGCTGCTTTACACGCTGACGCCCTACAAGGGCAAGGCCAAGACCCCGGAGAACCTCATCGTGCCCGGCTGGGAAAAGCCCATCATGGCCTTCGCCATCGCCTTCCCGTCGGCCGAGCACGGCATCCGCGTGGAATACGAAGTGAACCTCCTCTACTGGATGCAGGAATATGGCCCGTCCGAGTAACGAATTCCTGATGGCCTGGTCGTCGCTCACCAGCGCCGACGCCGAGCCTGGCTGGCAGGCCATCGCCCTGCCCTCCGCCGGGCTGTTGCCGCTGCGGGCTGGCCGGCGCTCGCCAGACAACGCCGAGGCGGTTCTGGTGTGCTTTCCCAGCGCAAAGCTCGCCGCCGCCGACAAGCTGCCCGAGGGCCAGGGCTTTGCCGTCGAGCGCGCGGACCCCGACGGCAGCGGCAAGCTCTGGCTCGCGCTGACGCGCAAGTCGGCCGGCAGCGCGGAGCTCTTCGCATCCATGGCCTGCGATGTCGTGGGCGCTCTGGACGACTCGGTCGCGGCCGGCTCCGACGAAGGCAAGCTCCTGCGCGTTTTCATCGGCCGCGTCGGCGCCTGGCAGGAGTTCATGCGAAAGGGGAGCCAGGCCCTGAGCCCCGAGGCCGAGGTCGGCCTCATTGGCGAGCTCGCGCTGCTGCGGGCCATCATCGACGCGGGCGTGGCTCCCGCCACGGCCATCGAGTCGTGGGTGGGGCCGCTCGACGGCATCCAGGACTTCGAGATCGGCGCGGGAGCCTTGGAGGTCAAGGCCACGCTGTCGGCGGCGGGATTCCCCGCCCGGATCGGCTCGCTCGAGCAGCTCGACGACTCCACGCGTCAACCCCTCTTCGTGGCCGGCGCGCGCCTTCGGCAATCGGAGGGTGGACAGAACCTGCCGGACATCGTCGAGGCCATGCGGCAGACGATCCAGGGTGATGGAGAGGCTGAGCGCCTGCTGTCCGAGCGCCTGCTCGCGGCCGGCTACATCGACTCCCATGCCGACCGCTATTTGAGGAAGTTCGAGCAGGCCGGCACGCGCGTCGTGGAGGTCGGGGCCAACTTCCCCCGCATGACCGCGGGCTCGGTGCCTGCGGGCATCATGAAGGCCATGTATGAAATCGACCTCGACAAGGCGCCGGGCGACAACGTCGGCGCCGAGGGCGCATTGAAGAAGCTGGGAGCGATCTAAGAATGAATTTGCCTGAATTCCTGCGCGAGACGCAGGCCGCCGTCCGCTCGCAGATGCGAGACGGCGCGCTGTATGAGGAGCTGGTGTTCTCCGGCATCGTGATGGACCACATGTCGGACATCGGCATGACGTTCGAGCCGGTCGAGTGCCACTTCGAGGGCAAGGTCGGCAACGCCAACCTGCGCCTGAGCGGCTATTCGCTGTCCGAGGAGAGCGATCAGCTCGACCTGTTCGTGAGCCTCTACGCGAACGTCGATGTCCCGACGCCCGTGCCGGACTCGGAGACCAAGATCGCCGTCGAGCAGTGCCTGCGCTTTCTGACGCTGTGCGCCGAGGGCAAGATGGCACCCAAGCTCGACCCGTCCAGCGACGTGCGCTCGCTGGCGGAAACGCTCCAGGCCATCTACGACGACTTGGAGCAAATCCGCGTCTACGTCATCACCGACCGCGTCGCCAAGTCCAAGAGCTTCAAGACCCGCGACATCGGCGGCAAGGCCGTGCGCCTGGAAGTGATGGACATCGAGCGGCTGCACCGGCATTGGTCCGAGGGCAAGCCGCGCGACGAGCTGGTGGTCGATTTCACCGAAGTCTCCGGCGCTCCCCTGCCCTGCGTCTTCGTGCCGGGCGAGAGCGACGACTACGACTACGCCCTCACGGCGATCCCTGCCGAGGCGCTGCGCCTGCTCTACGAGAAGTTCGGCGCGCGCCTGCTCGAAGCCAACGTGCGGTCCTTCCTGAGCGTCAAGGGCAAGGGCGTCAACGCCGGCATCCAAAACACGCTGCGCTCAGCCCCCGAGCGCTTCATGGCCTACAACAACGGCATCGTCATCGTGGCCGACGAGATGCGCCTGGGCAAGCCCGGCGACGGCTCTGCCGGCATCGCCTGGCTCAAGGGCCTTCAGATCGTCAACGGCGGCCAGACCACCGCGTCGATCTACTTCGCCAAGAAGAAGTATCCCGACACGGACCTCAGCCGTGTGCGGGTGCCCGCCAAGATCATCGTCATGCGCGCCCAGGACTCGGCCAAGGAGGAGGCGCTGGTCTCCGACATCTCGCGCTTCGCCAACAGCCAGAACGCAGTGCGGCAATCGGACCTGTCGGCCAACAAACCCTTCCACGTGGAGATCGAGAAGCTCTCACGCTCGGTCTACTGCCCCGACGGCGTCGGCCAATGGTTCTACGAGCGCGCCTCTGGCAGCTACAACACGCTGCTCGCCCGCGAAGGCACGACGCCGGCCAAGCTCAAGGCCTTGAAGGAGGCCATCCCGACGGCGCGCCGCGTCACCAAGACCGACCTGGCCAAATACATCACCGCCTGGGACAAGAAGCCCGACATCGTCAGCCTTGGCTCGCAGAAGAACTTCGACAAGTTCATGGCGGGCCTGACGCCGGCCGACGGCCAAGAGGCGCCGTTGCCCAGCGTCGCCGACTTCAAGGCCATGATCGCCAAGGCGAAGATTTACCGCGACGCGCAGAAGCTCTTGCGGCCGATGTTCCAGGCCTTCCAAGCCAACGTGACCGCCTACACGGTGTCGCTGGTGGCCGAGAAGCTCGGCGACCGCATCGACCTCGAGCGCATCTGGGCCAAGCAGGCGGCGTCTCCCGAGCTGCTCGCGCAAATCGCCGTGTGGGCCAGGGAGGTCAACGATGTGCTGCACTCGTCGTCAGGCGGCAAGATGGTCTCCGAATGGGCCAAGCGGCCCGAGTGCAAGGAGGCCGTGATGGGCGCGAGCTACTCTGCCCCGGCTGCCAACATCCCGGAAGTGAAGTAGGCCAATTCGTAAGGATCCCCTCGAAATCTTCTCCACGAAGCACATGCATGAAGCAAATGACGCCGCGCAGTCGGCGGTGAAACTAGAGTTGCCCAACGACGCTCAGACGCTGACCGACGTCGTCACAGAGTTCTTGCCCGCTGTCTCCTCGGGTCGTGCGTTTGCCGTTGACGTCCCACTCCCCTCCGTCGGGAGTTCGAACTCGCATCTGGATCTGGCCGATGACTTTCTGGATGCGTCCCTTATCGCCGAGCGTCTGGGGGCCTATGCAACACGACGATCGATGTCGTGGACGAAGGTCGAGCACTTGAACGTGATCCGGCTTGAACTTGACAGCTACGACCCGCATGCCATGGCGCTGGAACTCGCGCGGATGGCGATATTCGTCGACTATCCCGATCACGAGACCGATGGTCTACGCGGAGAATTCGAGCAAATCAGGGAAGCGCGATACGACTACGAAGAATCCCTGGAACAGAGCGAACTCCTGTTTCCCGAGATCGCCGATCACTACGTCGGCAACCTGATCATGTCGTATGGAGAGTGGGAGGACCCCGAGGCGCTGAAGGAGCATCTTCAGCGCCACCCGGAACGGCGGTATGGTTTCTTCGTTAGTAGGTCCATCCGCGCAGGTGGTCGGGCCGTCCTTTTGTCGGATGGCGAGTTGATCCTGCCGGCGGATGCGTTACTCGCAGAGGCGCTCGAGAGCGCAGGTTACAGCGGTGAAGCGCTCCTGCCTGCACGGATGGTCATGACCGAGCAAGAGGCCAGTTTCATTGGCGGGCATGTAGTTGTCGGTGTTCCGTCAGAGCTCGTCACTCAGGCGATCGCCTGCGGCGACGAGTTTGTTCGACGTACGCAGTCCGAGCCGGACTCGCATGACCGCATTGCCTTCGAAGGGCGGATTGCCGGTTCCGATGACGAACCCTCCGCTTGGGTCGGCGATTTTTCGGGGTTTGCCGCACTCAGATGCTCCGGATTCACCATCGTCTTCTTTAGCGAACACCAGCGCCCAACCCCGGGGCGCGCTGCTCAGGCCGAGGTCCTGCAATCTCTGGCAACAAGCCTGCACGACGGCGGGTCGGCCAAGTCGGCGCCCGATCTTCCGTGGGAGATTCTCGACGATGAGCTTTTCGAGCAGCTTTGCTGGGACTACGTGTACGCATCGCCGGATTTCGATCGAGACCGGCTGGAGAAGATCGGCAAGTCACGCTCGCGCGATGGCGGGCGGGACATCGTGGCCTGGACGAACCGCACTTTCCCTTTCTATCGCCCACCCGTCAAGTGGGTCTTCCAATGCAAACATATCCGTGCTGATGACTCGCTGACGCCAAAGCACATCAAGTCCATCGGCGATGTGATCGAACAATACGATGCCGGGGGGTACGGCGTGATGACCTGCGGGTATATCGACGCTACTCTCCACGACAGGGTCGATTCGATCTGCGGGAAGCGCGGCGTGGAAGTGCGCAAGGTCGATCGCTTTCTACTTCAAGCTTTCGTGGCGGCGCGCCCCCATCTCGTCGACAAGTATTTTCGGGCGCGCGGCGTTGCGAAGGCCTAATTCAGCCAATCGAGCCTCGGACCGGTCGTACTTCGTACTCACCGCGGCTTCCTTAGCTTCTACGGGACGACGGCGCTCGAGTCCAGGGGCGCTCAAAGCGGCGCAGCGAGACGAATCACTATGTACACGACGTTGCGGGCTCCACCGACTGTCGGCAGATGCGGCGCTCGATCACCGCAACCGGGACCTGGCGTTCGTCCCGTCGCTTTGAGAAGGAAAGGACGTCCATTCGCCGTTCAAACTATGTTGCGCTCGGAGGTCCCGGTGGTACGCGCCGATCACGGAAGCGCGATTTCACCACGCGCCTTGGCGAGGCACCCGCCCTCGCTGGCTGCTACACGTACCATCTAGCGGTTGAATCGGAGAGTTCTAGGTGACCAAGAGCGTACAGTTCAAAGTTCACTCGCATGTCCTGAAGCTGCTCGGCGATCAGCTCATCGGCCATGACCGGCTGGCCGTGTTCGAGCTTGTCAAGAACTCCTACGATGCCGACGCAAAGACGGTGACCGTCACCCTAGATCTGCTGGCCCCCGTGCCCAAGATCAGCGTCAGAGACGACGGCATCGGCATGTCCGCCGACACGATCGAGAACGTCTGGCTGCAGGTGGGCACGGACTCCAAGCGGAATGCCGCGGCACGCAAGCGAAGCCCGCTCGGCCGGTTCCCTCTCGGAGAGAAGGGCGTGGGACGTCTGGCGGTGCAGAAGCTTGGCGACACCATCCGGCTCGTGACAAGGCAGGAGGGCAAGGCCGAGCACTCGTTCAAGATCTCCTGGGGCGCCTTGATCGACAGCGCACGCTACCTCGGCGACGGGCTGGCGGTCGAGGTCGGGGAGCACGCATCCCCCGAAGAGTTCAAGTCCGCCTCCGAATCCGGCACGCTCGTCGAGATCACCGGCCTGCACCACACGGACTGGTCGCGGCGCGAGATCCGAGATCTCTACAGGCTCGTCACCTCTTTGTGCAACCCTTTCGATGACGAATCTTCCTTCAAGGTCGAGCTGGAACTGCCGGGAAACGAGGCTGCGGTGGCGGACCTCCCGACCCTCCAGGATATGCTGGCCTCGGCAGTCTGGGAGTTTGGGTTCGAGATCGATGAAGGCGGAATGATCACCTGGGACTACAAGTTTCGTCCGCCCAAATTCAAGAATCTGACTCCGCAGACCAAGGGGCCCGTCGAAGAAAAACTCGCGCTGATCGCTCCCGATCCGGACGAAGTGCGTCCGCGAGCAGTCCAACTGACCAAGGCCGGTGCAGATATCGAAGACGATCACATCCTCCTGCGGCCCGAGGATCTCGAAGGCATCGGTCCAATCAGAGGCTCCGTCTACGCGTTCCACCGCCGCGACGAGATTCTGAAGGCCTCCGGCGCGCCTCAGCAGCTGAAGAAGTGGCTCGACCAACAGACTGGTGTTCGCGTCTACCGCGACAACATCCGAGTGTTCAACTACGGCGAGGCCGGAGAGGACTGGCTCGGGCTAGACGCGCGCCGGATAAACAGGCCTGCCGGAAAGCTCGGCAGTCAGAGCGTGATTGCGCAGATTTCGCTGGATCTGGCGAAGAGCGCGGAGCTGAAGGAGAAGACCAATCGTGAAGGGTTCGACGAGAACGCGGCATTCCGTCGCCTGAAACGCGTCAGCGTCAGCGTCTTCGATCTGTTTCAGCGCCAGCATGCTGAGGATCGCGCGGCGATCGACCGTGCGTTGAAGGGTGACGACGAGCCGCCTCCGGTGCAGGCCGCGTTGGAGCGCCTGGAGGCGCTCGGCAAGAAGCACAACATTGAAAAGGAGGTCAAGCCAGTCCTCCAGGCGATCAAGGCCGAGCTGAAGTCAATTCAGGAGGTGATGGTAGCGTCCGGACTCGCCGGCATGAATCTCGCGCTCATATTCCACGAGATCGTCCACAGCATCGACCGGATGCAGCGGCGCTTGCAGGCGGGTGTGGACCCGGAGGACGTGCGCAAGGAACTCGATCATCTGCGCAAGCTCATGGAGACGTTCAAGCCACTGCTTCAGCGCGACCCGACGAGAAACGTCTCCGTAGATGATCTGGTGCGACGTGCGATTGGTTTCCATGCTGACCGCTTCGCCCGGCACGAGGTGGTGGTGTCCAACTGGACTGCGGATCCGAAACAGCGTCACGATTTTTCTGTGAGCGTGCCGCGCAGCTTGATGGTCGGAGCGCTCAGCAACGTAATCGACAACGCCATCTATTGGACTCGATTCCGCAGGGAACGTGACGGTGGTGGACCGGCCGCGATCCTGGTGCTGTCGTCGTGGGATATGGAGACCGGCGGAATGATCGCGGTCTGCGACAACGGGCCCGGGTTTCAGCTGCCACGAGACTTTCTTGGCAAGCCGTTCTCGTCGACCCGGGCCGGCGGGATGGGGCTCGGATTGTTCTACTGCAAGGCAGTGATGGAATCCATAGGAGGGAGCCTGGAAGTGGTGGATGCGGCCGAACTGAACGATGTGGTGGCCCTGCCGGCCGCATACGACGGCACGGCCGTCGTCTTCAGGTTCCAGAAGAAATGATCCCGCGCTATTCGCGAGTCGTGGCGATCGACGACAGAGAAGACCATTTGAAGGCTATCGCGTGGGGACTAAGCCAGGCCGGCTTCTGCCCGGTGCCGTTCCGCTTCGATGATGGTGACCTTCTCCCTGCACCCGAGGCGCCGATCGCTGGCATCCGGATCGTCTTTACCGACATCCACATGGCTCCCGGGAACCTGGGCAACCTCAAGATGCACTCCGGCATCATCATCCAGTGCCTCAACAGGATTGCCGCCTCCGGCCCCTATGCGTTGATCTTTTGGTCGATGTTTCCGGGGGACGTTCAGCAGATGAAGGACCTCATCGAGGCCGATGGCCCGGGCACGGGTCTAACGCTGCCGATCGCCTACGGCACTATCGACAAGAACATGGTGCTGGGCGCTGACGGCTCGGGCGGCTTCGATGCGGAGGCGTTGCGCAAGCTTATCGCCGAGGAGATGGAGAAATTCCCGACTCTGGCGACGGCCGCGCAGTGGGAGATGCGCGCGGGACAGGCGGCCGCCAAGACGACGGACGCCGTCTATTCCCTGACTCATGCGCCTGTCGCTGAGCAGCGCACCGCAGAGTGGGAGAGTCTGCTCGCGTTTCTTGCTGCTGAAGCGGTCGGCCCGGACGTTGCGCCGCGCAACATCGACTCCGCGCTGGATTCGGCATTGCTTCCGATTCTCGAGGATCAGCTCAGCTTCATTGATGGAACTTCGGCGACGCCGATTCCTAAGACTCACCCGCTGCGCATTGCGATGTCAGTGACTCCACGTCCGTTGCGCCCCGATGGAATATCCGTTGCGCGACTCAACGCGAGCTATCTCATCGACGAGGCTGGAGCGGCCTCGCCCAAGGGTGAGTTCGAACGGGGAATGGTCATCCAGCTTCCGGGGAGCTACGTCAATTCGGGCCCATTCATACGGCAGTTCGGAAAGGAGAGATCCGATCTGGTGCGGGCGGAATTCCTGCTGAAGGACAAGTCAAGGACGACTTCCGCCGAGGAGATCGGCAAATTGGTTCTTCACGTCGTCGAGCTTGGGCCCGAGTGCGATCACGTCCAGGGCAAGTTGTCCACTCACCGGTATCTTTTGGCGCTTCTCGTACCTTCCGCGCTGATTGGGCTTTGCCGGACGAAATCCGGCGGACTCAACAACGTGAGCGTGATCGATGTCGGCCTAATGGCCTTCAAGAAGGCGCCAAAGGACGAATTTCATCTGCTCATCTCGACGAGGTGCTACATGACTCTGGCGCCGGGCTCCGCGTTGGGTGGCTTGTGCAGGTTCAGGCTGCGTCGGCTGTCCATCGAGGAAGTTGTGCACCACTACACGACCCACGCGAGGCGCCCGGGCGTCATGCGGTTCTGATTCAGACGACGAGAGACGTCGTACCCATCTATCATGGCCGGGACGCCCTGAGCCTGGCGATCGCTGCTTCGACGGTTTCCTGACTGCACGATCTAATGTTTGTCGAGCTCTGACACGGCGCGCTGCCTTCTCGGTACAAGCCTATGGTTGATGTCGTCTCCCGCGCCGACCGCAGCCGGATGATGGCTGGCATCCAGGGCAAGAACACCAAGCCCGAGCTGATCGTCCGCCGGATGCTCTTCGCCTCAGGCTACCGCTTTCGGCTCCATCGGCGCGACCTGCCTGGCGCGCCCGACATCGTCATGCCGGGCCGCAAGGTGGCGGTTTTCGTCCATGGCTGCTTCTGGCACATGCACCAGGGATGCCGATTCGCCAAGATGCCAGCGACACGGCCGGAGTTCTGGAAGGCCAAGCTCGAGGCGAACGTGGCGCGCGACCGCCGCGCGGTCGAGAAGCTGCAAGCCCTCGGTTGGCGGGTGCTGTGCGTGTGGGAATGCTCGACGCGCGACGCGGAGGCTGCCGCTGGCCTGCAAGCCGCCATGAGCTCGTGGGTCGAGGGCAGCGAGCCCCTTGGCGAAATCGGCGCGCCGACGCGAAGCTGAGCGATGGCCGAGTCAGCCGCCCAAGCGCTCCGAGCTCTGGCAGATGCCCACTTGTCGGCGATCCTGCAGCGGCTGCCGAGCGACCGCCTGGGCAGGTTCATCTGGTTCATCGAGGTGGTCCGCGCGATGGACTACTGGAGCATCACCGCCTATCCAGAAGGCCAAAAAGACGCGCAAACCGGGCAGTCTCTGGACCTCATGTATTGGGGATGGAACAGGGCCGTCGCAGAGCTCTTCGAGCCGCTGGATCAGCCCGGCGCGTTCCCGATGATGGAGAGCACGCGCGAGTCTCGCGGTTTCGCCGCCGGCCTCATGCAAGAGTTCGGCAAGGTGTCGCTCGCGCGCCGTCTGGCCGACATGGGCGAGCGCGGCATCATGGAGATTGCCCGCGACGGCGATGACTTCCGCATGCGCATGACCGAGGACGCGCGCGCACAATTCGCCGACTTCGCAGAGTCTGATCGCCTCAAGGCCGCCGAGGCCCGCTTGCCATCGTCGAGCGCCGGCTGGACGATGGCTTCCATGCGAGATGCCGTGCGCTTTCCCGATATGCTTGGCAACTACGTGGCGTTGGCCAACGCGCCGGTGAAGCGTTGGCTCCGGCCCGACATTGAGGAGCTCATCAAGCCGCTCGTGAGGCCATGGGACACGGGTTATGGCGTGATGGTGGCGTATGACGCCTGCATCGAGGTGGACAAGCACTACATGGCCGAGGCGCTGGCTCTGGCGACGCCTTGGCGCGAGGACTCCGGCATTCATGCCGACGCAAAGCTGGGCCCCATCACCGGCGGCGACATTGCCGGCGTCGGCGCCGCGCTCATCAGCCTCCACGCCAAGCACTTCGGCTGCGTGTCGGTCGCCAAGAAGCTGTTCTCTCAAGTGTCGGTCCCGCAGAGCCTGACCATCTGGGGGCCAAGGAATGCCCTCGAAGAGTCGATCTCTTTCATGAGCGGCAGACCAGCAGCGGTGGTCCATTCCGCGTTCAATGCTTTGGCGATGACAGCGGGGCAAGCCAAGAAGCTTGCCGACCACTCGACACCTTTGATCCCCTTGCTCTTCGATCTGGGCAATGGGTTCATCCTGCGGCCGGTGTCGTGTCTCACCCGAAACCCCTTCACCGCCGCCAAGACCCAGCATCATTGGCTGGACCCGCGCACAGAACATGCCATCGCCGCCGACCGCGAGGAGTGGATGCGCGAGCATCTCTACGGGATGTTCGGCGGCAAGCGATACATCCGCTTCCCGGGCAACCTCAAACTCCGCCGCGGCGGCGGCGCGGTCCTGACGGACATCGACGCGATCATCTACGACAAGCTCACCGGCGACGTGGGCCTTTTCCAGTTGAAGTGGCAGGACTACTCGAGCAACGACGTGCGCCAGCTCCGCAGCAAGGCCGCAAACCTCTCCGCCGAGCTGGTGGACTGGTCGGGCAAGGTCAAGTCATGGCTCGACGAAAACGGCGTCTCGGCGCTCGACAAGTCGCTACGGCTCAAGCAGAAGCGAGGCGAGGCCGCCAGGAGCGCGCTGCTCTTCGCCATTTCAAGGTCGTCGGTCCGCACGCAAGGCTACGGCGTCAAGACGCAGGCGCCAGATCTGGCGATGGCGACGTGGCCGCAGTTCGTCCGCGCGCGCATGGAGATTGGTCCTTCCGCTTGCTCCATGCGCGATCTCCAGAAACGACTGATCGAAGAATACGCGCAGGTGCCCAAAGTCCAACCGCTGCCGGCAGCTTTGAGCATGACCGGCTCGACCCTCTACATTCACGATTTGTGGAATCGGACTGAAGACAACGAGAGCTCAGGCGACGGAGAAGTAGCGTCCATCCGCGCGCTATGACGGGCCATCGTCATTTGCGACCGCATGCCCATGACGCCCACCGCCGCCACCATCGCGCTCGAATTCAGCCAAGGCCTCCATGCCTGTCTGCGGGCGGAGCAAATGCGTGAGGTGGTCGAGAGCAATCGCACGGCGACGGCACCAGGCGCCTGCCATTCGGACGACTCGTGATGCCAACATGGTCATCTACGCGGTCCTCCTGCGCCACGGCATGGACCCGGCGAGCGAGGAAGACATAGGGCGGTACGGAGCCTTGTGGGACCAGGCGTGAAACCCGGCCAAGTCGCGGGACTTTCGAGTCGAGGGACTTTCGAGTCGAGGGATGACGCTGCGCTCGCCGCCTACTTGCGCGGCGACGACATGAAGGTGTAGATGATCTCTGCGATCTGCTTGGCCAGCAGTGGCGGGACCGCGTTGCCGATCTGCCCATATTGCTCGGTTCGGTTTCCCTCAAAGAAGTAGTTGTCGGGGAACGTCTGCAAGCGGGCGGCCTCGCGGGCCGTCAGGCTCCGGCACTGCGCAGGGTCCGGGTGGATGTAGTAGTGCCCATCCTTCTTGATGTGGGCCACCACCGTGGACGATGGATGCTTGCCCATCTGCACGCGGAAGCGGTCCTTGAATGGGATCGTCTCCTCGTCCACGTTCACATGGTCGGGCAGCAGTCTTGGCGGGAAGTTGCGCAGGTCCGGGGCGTATTTCTGCGTCGCCGCGAAGCAGGCAGCGAACATGTAGCGGTGCAGGTCCGACCGCATGTGGCTGCGCGTCTCGTGTTGCAGCACGCCGCCGACCTTGGGGTCCAGATACCACTCGCGCAAGGCCTTGGGCATGGCCTCGCCCGGCGCAACGTCCATGGGGATGAAAGTCGAGCCGTAGGTGTTCTGCTTCTCGGCCCGCTTGATGAACTTCTCCATGGCCGTCTCGATGACGTTGCGCAATGGAACGCGCCAGTCTTTCAGCGACTTGGGCGAGTCGCGCAGGACCTTCATCCACGCCTCCTGCGAGTCGGGCTCCTTTGAGAGCCGGCTACGCAGCGGAGGCAGGCCCGCCAAGGCGGCGCTCACGCCCACCTTCTTCTTGACCTTCGCGAGCAGGAAGCGCTCGGGGTTCTCAGCTAGAGCCGGAGTCGCCGTGGCCACGTCGGAGCGGATGCCGAAGAGGATGACGCGGTGGCGGCTCTGCGGGATGCCGTGGTCGTCGGCCTCAATCACATAGTCGTTGGGGTCGAGCTCCTCCCCATTGGCCTTATGGACCACCAGCGAGCGGACCTCGTAGCTCAGGTTCTCTCGCGGCGATTTGAGGTCGGCGAGGATTTTCTCGAAGATGCGCTTGCCCGAGTTCGTGGAGTTGAGCATCCCCTTGACGTTCTCCATCACAAAGACGGCCGGGGCGAACTGCTGAATGATCCGCAAGTATTCGGTGTAGAGGAAGTGCTTGGCGTCCGCCTCGAACCTTTTCGGGTCCTTGCTGCGAAGGCGCGAGCGCCCAGCGAGCGAGTAGGCCTGACACGGGGGACCACCGATGAGCACCCAGTCGGTCTGCTTGCCCAGGGCTTCCCGGATCCAAGCATCCACTTCCTTAGCGGGGGTGGCGCCGAGCTCTGCGCAGCGCGCCTCCTTGGCTGCGCGCTCAGCCGCGTCCTTGATGTCGGGGTGAGCGAGGAAGACCTGCCGGGTGATCTTGCCGCGGACGTAGTCGTAGTAGCAGGACGGGACCTTGCCCTTGGGGAACTTGCGGAAGATCGACCGCAGCAGCAGCGTCCTGTGGGCCACGGGGTCCATTTCTATCGACACCTTTACGGCGAAGCGCCGTGCCCCCGTCACATCGACTACGGACGAAAAACCTTCACAAAGTCCTCCTGGACCGGCAAAGAGATCTATGACGGGTATCGCGTGATTCTCTTGTTCCATGTGCGCCAATGGCTCGTAACCATGCGCGGCCCTCGCGCGGTACGGATGCTCAATTCTGCCAGGTCATGGAATCGGGGGCCGATGAGGGCCCGCCGCACTGCCTACACCGGCGGGCGGGGATCGAAATGAGCAACCGCGCCGAGCAGTGGAGCCGGCAAGCCCCGCCCGCAACTTTCAAGGCGGGCGCCGGCAATGTGCAGGCGGTCCCAGTTCCAAGTTGCGCCTATGGGACCAAAGGTCATCGCTCAGGTCCAATGTTGATCGCCCGCGTCAGCAGCACCAAATCAGGTGCATCCCTTTGCCGAGCACCTGCCTCACTGGTCGGCATCTCCTTGATGAACGCCGCGATGGCACCAGCCAACTTGCGGTCCTCCAAGTCCCCGGATGTAGCCAGCGCCCTGCCCACGTGCATCCAGGCTTCGACGGCCTGCGCCCGCGTCGCCTGCGCCGCGGCCGTGGCCTTGGACCCCGGGCGCGTCGTTCTCAGGCGGCCATCCTGCCGGGCCTTCAGCCGCCACAAGGCGTCGTAGTTCCTGTCGCACCCACGTGTCGCCTGGCGGGTCGCCTCCGCTTCGATACCCTGATCGCGCAGCTTCTCGACAAAGGTCTCACGCCACCGGTGCAGGTCAGCCTTGCGCGGATTCAGGCGCTTGCCGTGCCGCGACTCGGCCCGCACGCTGATGTGCACGTGCGGGTTGGCCTGGTGGTCGTGCAGCACCATCACGTACTTGTGGTCTGCGAGCTCTATCTTGGCGAACTCGCGCGCCGCACGCTGCACCGCCAGGGGATCTGTGCCCCTCGGCATCGACAGCATGACGTTGTAAGCCTCCCGCCGATCGCCGATGTCGTCGATGAAGGTTCCGCCATAGCGCCAGTCTTCCGCCAGCCCGTGCAGCGCTGACTTGCCGCGCGAGATGTCGCCGCGGTCGTCTTCGATGTCGAGGCGGCCGTTCTTGCTGATGTATCGGAAGTGGGCGGCGATGGCCTTCATGCCTCGCCCGCCGCCCGTGACCTTCACCATGACCTGCGGCGCCCGACGCACCACTGTCGTCTCGATGCGCGCGCGGATGGCGGCAGCACGCTGATGTGCGGCGAGCCCGCTGAGTTTGGGCTGCGGTCGGGTGTGCACGATCCGGTTACCCGGATAGAAGAGCCGGTCGCCCCACTGGAGCAGGACGCCGTCGATGTTCTGACCTTGCGTCATGGCCGTGCCCCTGCCCGGGTGGGGTCGCCGCGGTGCTGTTGCATGCCGCTGCGCCGGCGGGGCTGCAAGTCAACCAGGGCACGCGTGAGGTGATCGAGGTGCTCCCGCACGTCATGGCTCAGCGTGGCCAGCATCGGCCGGTACTCCTCGGCCGGCCGGAAGGCACCTTGCCGCAACAGCGACACGAGGTGGCTCAGGTTGCGGCTGAACGTGGACAGCTCGGCACAGGACGCGATCAGCGCTCCAACGGTTTCGGCGCGGTCGCTGGCCGGCATGGGCGCGGGCTGCCCGGCCAACAGGTTGGCGATGAAGTCGCCTGGAGGTTGACCTGCCAGGCGGGCCGCTGCAAGTACGGCAGCTGCTTCGGCGCGAGGCATGCGCAGCGTGAGCCGCACACGGCTCGCATCGCGCGTTCGGAGCCGAGGAGGCCTGGCCTCGCTGACAGGCTCAGCAGCGCCCCCCAGGGCCTCAGCAAGCGTCGCCCGAACCCAACCCGAGGGAGACGTACCGGCCAGCCGCGCGCGCTCGACGAGCGCGGCTTTCAGACCATGCAGATCGACGCTCAGTCGATCACGTGACGAGGGTGCCATACCCGAGCCTCCTGACATGCCGTGCGTGTCAGACAACGGCGCCACCGCGCCTATCTCTGCACTCACCTACGCATTCAGTATTGGCTCGGATCGAGACTTCAAGGCCGATGATTCCGAAGCCAGAATCATCGCGGGCCAGGCGAAGCCAGGGGCCGGTGTCAATCGGATTGACAAGCCGAAAGCCGGGGCTGGGCCAGGCATTCGTGCCGGCCGCGAGACCTCGGGGATGAGGACGGGCGGCAGGTGCGCGGTCAATGTTGTCAATCGGATTGACAACTCGTCGCGGGCCGGGCCGCTGCTTCAGTGATGGCCGAGGGTCACTTGCGGGTCCTGGGCGGCTTCGACAGACGGACGCGCGCGTCGTCGAGCTTGTCCTGCAGACCAGCGACGACATTGTCGGCATCGACGTAGTCGCCCGTTCGCTTGGCTTCGTCTCGCGAGCGCAGGCCACGGGCGACGAACTCGGACTGAACTCGCCGGCGCTCGACACTGGCGCGCACAGCGGCCTCGACGAACGCCGCGACGCTCTCGCCCTCGGCGAGCACCGATTCGACCTCGGCCAAGAACTCCGGCTCGACGGGAACGGAAGGGAGGCTTGCAGTCTTCATGGGCACAAGGTAGCGCAGCTACGCCGCGCAGTACAGCCGCGAAGCGGCACGACTTGTCGTGCCGACCTTGTCAATCCGATTGACAAGCCCGTCTGCCAGGCCTCACCCGCCCACGAACCCCAGCAGCTTCAGCGAGGCAACGGGAGCGAGCCGCCGGGGCCCACCCGTCAAGGGGCGCACGTACATGCAACCAGCGTGGTCGGGTACCACCGACACCACCAGCTGGTAGTCGTGGCCCTCGAACTCGACGTGGACGCGTTGATCGGACCTCGCTGGGGCCTCGGGCGTAGTCGAGCGCGTGTGGCCACTGCGAGGGTCGGCCGTTGATTCCTGGGCTCTCGGCAGTGTCTGCGTGGTTTCGTCCGCCACCGGGTCGGCGCCGGCCGGGTCGACGTGGCCGGGCGGCTGCTCAGCGCCGCCCGCGGGCGCCGGCACGGCTGTTGTGCGGCGTTCCAGTGCTGCACGCAACTCCGTCAGCCGGTCACGGGTGATGGTCGGCTGCTGGGCAGCCCAGGCCTCGACGGTTTCTCCGTGTTCGCCATGCAAGCGCCGCAAGTCGTAGAGCTCGTTGGTGCCTCGACAGCGGCCCTCGCGGTAGGCCTGCAGCAGCCATTCCGGCGGCTCGATCAACGCGGTGGCCAGAGTCACCCACTGACGGCTTTTGCCGAGCCGCTTGGCGATCTCGGCCTGGTTGTCCCCGAGCGCGATACGCTTCTGCACGAACAGCGCCAGCTCGAGCGGCCGGAGTCCTTCGCGCTGCTCGTTCTCGATCACCTGGTCATAGCTGTCGGCCGTGGTGTCAATGAAGGCCGGGATCTCGACCATGCCGGCCATCTTCGACGCCCGCAGTCGACGCGCGCCGAAGTTGAGCATCCAGCGGCCAGGCGCCTGCAGGTTCGGTCGCACCGAGATGGGCTGGCGCACACCCCGGCTGCGGATCGTCTCGGCGAGGTCTTCGAGGCGGTTGTCCTCGAACTCGCGGCGCGGCTGCTCGGGATCCTCGTCGATCGATGACACGGGCAGCATCAGCGGCTGGCCTGTGTTCTCCAGGGTAGGCGCGTCGAGCGCCGCCAGGTCGTCAAGCTGCAGCGGCATGGTTCGCCTCCGCGGTCTTGGTGGGCGCCATGACGATGTCGCCGATACGCTGCAGGCTTGGCTCGATCTCACGCCAGGCATCTCGTGCTGCCGTCTTCTTCATCTCCCACAGCACGGCGCCTTCGGCCTGGGCTTCGGCGATGCACGAACGGCGAGGCATCGAGGCGAAGTCGCCCGGTCCGTCGCCGATCCGGATCATCAGCGGGTGGTACTGCTGGACGACCTGCAGGAAGTTCGCCTTCTGGAACGGTGTCGGCTCCACCAGCGTCGGCAGCAGACCGATCAGTACCAGCTTCGAGTTCAGCACCGCCTTGATCTTGCGCAGGCCGACACGCTCGTGATTGAGCAGCCCGCTGACGCCGTCCATCGCCTCCTGGTTGAGCTGGATCGGCGACAGCACGAAGTCCGCCGACGCGAGCGCTGCGATCACTCGGATGTCTGGGTTTGGGTTGGTGTCGATCACGCACACATCGAAATCGCCGTTCACGGCGGCGAGGAAGCTGCGGAAGTTGCGGGCGAACGGCGTGTGCTGGGTGGGCTGCCGCTCCAGCCCGAGCAGCGCCCGGTCGCCTGGCACCAGCACGAAGCGCTGGGCCGGCAGCACGGGCGCGGTGCCGGTCATCAGCGCATCGGCTGCAAAGGCCGCGGGCGCAGCGCGGCCGGACAGGCGCAGCGGCTTGGTGAAGTTGCCCTGGTGGTCCAGGTCGATTGCCAGCACGCGCTGGCCGCGGTGGGCCAGGTGGTGGGCGAGCAGCGTGGCGACGGCGCTCTTGCCGACGCCGCCCTTCTGGTTGCACAGCACCAGTGTCTTCATCGGGATACCTCCTGCCCATGCGTTTGGGAATGCGGGCACAAGGCACCGGCCCGCCAGGTGGGCGCGCCTTGGCAGTAGGTGGTTCCATGTCAGCCCGGCTGCCGGCCCTCGATGGGCCGCCGCCGGTCCGCGCGAGCCGGCCGAAACGAAGTGGAGGCCGGCGAGCGCGCGGCTTGTTGCAGACACGCACCGACGCGAACGCGCCAGGTCCATGGTCGGGCCACTGCAGGGCTGCAGCAGCGATGAATCTCAGCGAAGAATCATCGATCTCGAACGGCGCCGGATCAGTCGTCGTTCGGCCAGCGCAGGCCCCAGCAATCGATGACAGCGCGCACGCGGGCGTCACCGTCGGGGATGAGCGTATGCAGGTCGGCACGGCCCCAGCGCAACGCATCCAGGCAGCACAGCATGTCGTTGCTGATGGCGATGTCGACGGCGCGCATTTCGAACAGGTCGAGTTTGAAGGCCTGGCCGTTGTAGGTCGCGGCCAGGAAGCGCGCGATGCGCGGGATCTGGCCGGAGTCGCGCGTCTCGGCCAGCCTCAGCAGCCGCGCGAAGGCCTGGGCGCCGGCCTGCGTCGCTTGAAGCGACAGCGCATCGCACGCGGCAATCTCGGCATCGATGGTGTCGCGGCCCATGTCAGGCTCCTCGGGTGCGTGTGGGACAGCCGGCCCGATCGTCGGGCCGGCCGGCGGCGCCGGAGGCGATGACTTTCGAGGGAGAGTCATCGCCCGCCGGTCAGCCCTTCAGCTTGCGCATCTCCTCGGCCAGCATCCACAGCGCGCGGTTGAGGCTCACGCCGCGATCGATGCTGCCCACGGGCCGGGTCTGCAGACGGCGCCCCTGGGCGCTTCGGCCCGGCTGGCCACCGCGGATCACGTTCTCCTGCACGCGCTGGAAAGTGGTCCACAGGCTGTGCCCGATGTCCTCGGGCCGGCGGGCCTCGATCAGCTGCTCGGCCGTCACCGGCGCGGGCTTGTGGCCCCCGGTTTCCTCCACGCCGCGTTCACCGAAGCGCAGCGCCAGGGCGGCCGTCGCGAAGGCGATCTCCTCGGGCGGTTGCAGTTGCAGCGCTTTCATCGCCTCGGTGTGCTCGCTCACCGCCTCGAACTCGTCGAGCACGCGGAACGCGCCTTCGATCACTTCGCCCTGGATATTGCCCTTGTGCGGGATGCGGATGTCGTCCACCACCTCGCCCACCACCAGGCCGTTGCAGCAGACGAAGCGGAACATGCCGGCCAGCATCTGGTACGAGCTGGCGCCGTCGTGGCTGTTGATCAGGATGATCTCGTTCGCCTCGGGCCGGGTCTGCAGCTGCCCGGCGTGGCGCATGCGGATCATGTGCTTGGTGAATTCGGCCTTGCCTTCGACGCGGCTGGCGCCCTGGGCAACCATGAAGGGCTCGAAGCCCTCCTTGCGCAGGCCGCGCAGGACATCGATGGTGGGGATGTAGGTGTAGCGCTCGGAGCGGCTCGCGTGCTTGCCCTCGGCGAAGATGGACGGCGCCGCGGCGCGCATCTGGTCTTCGTTCAGCGGTTGGTCGCCGCGCATCACGCGGGTGTTGCGGGCAAAGCGGGTCGCCAGGGTCGGGGTCGAGTACATGATGGCTTCCTTCGATCGTTGAATGAGGTTCGAAGGGCGGGCGCGGCTCGTCGGCTGATTGACCAAGACAGCGCCCACCCGATGAGGGTTCAGGCGTCGGCGTGCGCCGGCTGGCTCGCGCTGCGGGGCTTGCGGGTGCTGGTGACCGGTGCGGCTTGCTCGCCGCTGCGCGCGGTCGGCACGCTCTCAGCGCCCTGGCCACCGTTGCGGCGGGCTTCGCGCTCGGCGCGGCTGTCGAGGTAGTCGATTTCCTCGGCCGTGAATGCCATGCCGTAGACGGTTTCGCCGTCCTTCTCGTAGTTGTTGTTGCGCAGGCGGCCGACGATGTTGACGTGCGAGCCCTTGCCCAGGTACTCGGCGGCGTTCTCGGCCTGCTTGCCCCACAGCGTCCACTGGATCGCGGTGGATTCCTCCTCGCGGCTGTCACCGCTGCCGCGCCGGGTGTTGCTGATGGCGGTCAGCACGCCCTTGGCGATCTTGCCCTCGCGTCCGTTGACGAATTCGAGCTTGACGGCGCCCGCCAGGTGCGCGTGACGTTGGAACACTTGAACGTTGGCCATGGCCATATCTCCTTGCGTGAGAGATCAGCCGGGCCCCGGTCCGGGTTCCCTGAAAACTGATCCTCTCGCTCGGACTCCCTTGCTCCCGCCCACGGGCGGGCGGGGGGTGGGCAGGGCCCCTTCCCTCACGGGAAGGGGTTGGGGATGGGTGGTGTTCTTTGCAGCCGAAGCAGTGAGCCAGTTTCCCGGCCCACCGCTTGAAGATCCCCCCACAAGTCCCCCTCACCCTTGACGGGGGCGCGTGGGGGGAGCGCGGTGGGACGACTGGCGCACGGGCTGCCCCTCCCCACGAGGCGGCGCAGCGTCGCGGCCGATGTGCCAGCTTGCCTGGCGCAGCGGTTGCAGCGCAGCCGACCGAACGATCACGAGCAGCGGCGCCTCTGCGGCCGACGTGCCACCAAGGGAGCCGAAGGCGAGCGACTGGCGCGGCGGTCGAGCCGCTGTGAGCACTTCAGTGCACCCTGCATTCAGCGGCCCGGCTACGGGCATGGCGGGTGACCGGGGTGGCGATCTGGCCGGCGCCGCACCGAGCGGAGCGCAGCGCAGCGACCTGCAAGCCGGTCAGTTCGCCAAGCGGGCCTCGTTCACGCGCAGCGTGAAGGAAACAGGGCCCGCGATCCCCGGGCACGGGAAAGGGCCGCCGCGTGCTTCAGCCGGCTCCGCCGGCCTGACCGTGTTGCGTGAGGGATGGCAGCCCGTCAGGGTCGAGACGCTGGGCCTTTGACAGCGGCTCGACGCGCAGCGCAACAGCCCGGCCCCGCGCAGCGGGGACACGCCCTGGCCCACAGAGACCTGGGGTCGCCAGCACCAGCGCATCCACCGCACGCATCGCCTGCAGCGCACGCAGCCTCTCCACGTCTCTCAACCTTGCTCGCTGTTGCGCTACCTTCGAAGATGCCAGAGACGCACATCTAGACTCCGATCGACGACCACCACCCGCTAGGCCATTGCCGCGGCCGACCGTTCACCGAACCAAGCTTCGAAGAGGACGCCATGACAAGATTCGTGATCGGCGCCGATGTCGCCTTGCACCTGGCCCAACTCAAAGTCGTGGTCCCGACGGAGCACCAGCTCCTGGCACCCACGCTGATCCGCTCGCAGGTGCTGGCCGAGCTGTACGGCCGGGTTCGACGCGGCGAACTCGATCGCAAAACCGCCGAGCGCCAACTCGACCACCTGCGGGCCCTGCGGCTGCGCCCGCTCGGCGACCGGGTCCTTCAGGGGCTCGCTTGGAAGATCGCCGACCAACTCGGCTGGCCTGACACCTTCATGGCCGAGTACCTCGCCCTGACGCAGCTCCAGGCCGACGCCTTCGTCTGCATGGACCCCGAGCTGGCCCATGCCGTCAGCGGCACCGTCACCGTGGCAACCATCGACGAGCTGCTGGCAAGCAGCCCAGCCACGGTGACCTCGCCCGGAGGCACTACGATGGCTCGAACAAGACCGGGAGGGAGGACACCATGAACCCGAACGACAACGACGACAGCCGATCCGTCGCCCTCTACTGGGACTTCGAGAACCTGCACGCCGGCCTGATGGAGGCCAAGTACGGCGAAGGCGCCTACGCCAAACAGGACAACCGATTCAAGGTCCAGGAACCGCTCATCGACGTCCAGGCCCTGGTCGAACTCGGTGCCTCCTTCGGCCCCGTCGCCATCAACCGCGCCTACGGCAACTGGCAGTACTTCGGCCGCTACCGCGACGCCCTGCTGCAGAGCGCCGTCGAGTTGATTCAGCTCTTCCCGCCGGGCGCCTCCGCCAAGAACGGCGCCGACATCAAGCTCTGCCTCGACGCCACCGAGGACATCAGCCGCTTCGCCCACATCGGCACCGTCATCATCGTCGGCGGCGACAGTGACTTCATGCCTGTCGCCCAGAAGATCAAGGCCGCCGGCCGCACGCTGATCGGCATCGGCAACCGCCGCAACACCAACAAGCACTGGGCCAAGAGCTGCCACGAGTTCCGCTACTACGACAGCCTGGTCGAAGCCCCGAGCACCGAAGAAGCGACCAAGCCCAGCGAAGCCAAGGACACCCCACCGGCGCCACCCGCCAATCCGGCCGCCGAGATGCTCAAGCGTGCCGTCCGCCTGCTCTCCGAGACCAAGGGCGAAGCCTGGGTCCACAAAGCCAATGTCTGGCCGATGATCAAGCGCCTCGATTCAACCTTCGACACGAAGGACCACGGCTACGCAAGCTTCGCGGAGATGCTGAAGGCGCTGGACACAGTCATCGAGATCAAGAAGGGCGAGACCGACCACCTGCTGCGCGTTCGCTGAGGGGCGTCTGCCCCCAAAGCTTGCCGAATGGATTCGGAGACCATCTTGACAACTATTGATAGTCCGGCGGATCATCCGGGCCATGAGCACCAACACCATGAGCTTTGCCCTGCCCGAAGCCATGCGCAGCTACGTCGACCAGCGCGTGCGCTCCGGCCAGTACGGGAACACCAGCGAGTACCTGCGTGAGCTGATCCGGCGCGACCAGGAAGAGCAGGCCAAGAAGCGCCTGCGCGAACTGATCGAGGAAGGCCTCAACTCCGGGCCCGGCCAGGCGCTCACGACCCAGCGCGCCGCGCAGTTGAAGAATCAGGCGCTGGGCAAGCTGCGTTGAAGCGTGCCCACCTGCGCCCGAAGGCCGAGGCCGACCTGCTGGAAGCCACACGGCACTACGCCACGGAGGGCAGCGTGGAACTGGCCGAACGCATGTTCGACGCCGCCATCGCCGCACTCGAACCGATCGAGCGCATGCCCGGCATGGGCTCCCCCCGCCTGGGGCAGCTGTGCGAGATCCCGGGCCTGCGCTCCTGGCGCATCACCGACTTCCCCATGCAATGGCTGTACTTCGAGGCGGATGACCACCTCGATGTCGTGCGCCTACTCGGGGACCGGCAGGACATCATCGCCATCCTGACTGCCGGCGAGTGACCCGGCACACGCCTGGCACCCCCGTGCCGATACCGGCAAAAACGACTGCCATGTCGAAGATGCTGTTCGACTTCAAAGATCCTGACGCGGCCAACTCCTGGCACGCCATCGACGACCGCGTGATGGGTGGCATCTCCCACAGCACTCTCCGCCACGATTCCGCGGGCCACGCCGTATTCGAGGGAACCGTCTCGCTGGAGCGCAACGGCGGCTTCGCATCGGTGCGATCAAGCCCCGGCGAGCACGGACAGCCTTGCGCCACCGCCTGCGTGATCGAACTGCGCGGAGACAAGAAGCAGTTCAAGCTCAGCCTGCTGACCGACGACGGCTTCGACAGCCTGAACTACCAAGCCAGCTTCGCCCCGACAGGCGACGACTGGCAAAGCCTGCACCTGCCGCTGGCCGAATTTCGCGCCACCTTCCGCGGACGCGAGGTCCCCGATGCACCGCCGCTCGACCCTGCGCGCATCCGCCAGGTCGGTCTGATGATCGCCGCCCGCCAGGCCGGCCCCTTCGCGCTCGAAGTCAGGCGGATCCAGCTTGGCCTGATCCGACCAGGAGCGCGATGACGCGAGACGAGGCGCGGCGAAGCGCCCCGTGCAAGCCTCATAGCAGTCCCAGCTCGGCAAAGCTCCGGACCTCCGCACCCGCCACCACCAGGTGATCGAGCACCCGCACGTCCACCAGCGCCAGCGCCGTCTTCAGCGTCTGCGTGAGGAACTCGTCGGCACGGCTTGGCTCGGCCACCCCCGAGGGATGGTTGTGCGCCAGCAGGACAGCCGCCGCATTGCACCCGAGCGCGGCCTTGACCACCTCGCGCGGATACACCGAGGTCTGCGTCACCGTGCCGCGGAACATCTGCTTCAGCTCGATGATCCGGTGCTGCGCATCGACGAACAGCACGCAGAACACCTCGTGCTCCAGTACACCGATCTCCAGGCGCAGGTAGTCCTTCACCGCCTGCGGCGACGACATCGTGGCACCGCGCCGCACGCGCCGCGACAGCACGCGCCGCGCTTGCGACAGCACCTCCTCGGCACGCGCGGGACGGTACTGGCCATCGACATCGCGCACCAGGAGCGCATCGACGGCGACGACGGAAGAAGTGGAAGTGAGCAACATGGCGAACTCCGGTCTGTGTCGGGCGGGATGGCCCGAGACCGGAGCACCACGACGCAGCGCAGCCGTCAGGGTTCGAAGACGGCCGCAGGCCGCAAGTGCTCGCCCCGCGAGCGCGTAGACCTTGACGGCGAGAACGACGTGGTAGCGTGGGTCGACACGGCAAGCCCACCCACGCACGCCAACCAGCATCAGTTCTCAAAGGGCCACGACTGCCACGAAGCGCACCGGAACAGCAGCCTCACTGCGGACCACACTCGCCGGCAGCTTTTCGGCGCCGAGTTCGGCTTAGCGTCGACGCGCAAACGACCGTTGAGCGACTCTGGGTGCGCCGAGTTCGACGCCCGGGAGGCGGCAGCCCACCAGACCCGGGCCGGCGAGATTGCACCCCGCACCGCCAGGCCGACCCCGGCGTCCTGCAGTTGGCGTTCCGCCTCGGTTCGTCGATCTGGGCGATCAGCACGATGTCGACAGTCGACCGTCTGCCAAACTCGAAACCTCGCCGCGGTGTTCGCCTTCAGACCGGCCTACCTGGTCGCGCAACAGCGCGGCACGAACTGCAGTCAACTGCTCAGACTGCGGCGCGCCGAGGCAAGACCCAGTTTGGTCGCGCGAAGTGGCAGGTGTATCCGCCGGGGTGTCGCTCCAGATAGTCCTGGTGTTCCGGTTCAGCCTGCCAGAACTCACCAACCGGCTCGACTTCCGTCACCACCTTGCCCGGCCACAGGCCCGAGGCTTCGACGTCCTTGATCGTGTCGATCGCTTCGAGACGCTGCGCTTCGGACGCGAAGTAGATCGCGGATCGGTAGGACAGGCCGCGGTCGTTGCCCTGCCGATTCGACGTGGTCGGGTCATGAATCTGGAAAAAGAACTCGAGCAAGCGCCGGTAGCTCATCACCGCTGGATCGAACATGATCTCGATCCCTTCGGCATGCGTGCCGTGATTCCGATACGTCGCATTCGGCACATCGCCACCGGTGTAGCCCACCCGCGTCGACACCACGCCGGGCATCTTCCGTATCAGGTCCTGCATCCCCCAGAAGCAGCCCCCAGCAAGCACCGCACGTTCAGTAGTCATTTCAGCGCTCCTCAACCTGACTCATGAAGTCGCCATAGCCCTCGGCTGGCATGTCGTCGCGATGCACGAAACGCAGCGAGGCCGAATTGATGCAGTAGCGCAGCCCACCGCGGTCGGCAGGGCCGTCGGGAAAGACGTGCCCAAGATGGCTGTCGCCGTGGAGTGAGCGAACCTCGGTGCGCACCATGCCGTGGCTGATATCGCGCAGTTCGTTGACATGCGCCGGCACGATGGGCTTGGTGAAACTCGGCCAACCGCAGCCCGACTCGAACTTGTCCGTCGACGCAAACAATGGCTCACCGGACACGATGTCCACGTAGATGCCCGGCTCGTGGTTGTCGAGGTACTCGCCGGTTCCTGCCCGCTCGGTGCCGCCATGCTGCGTGACCTGGTATTGCTCCGGCGTCAGTGCGGCGACCGCTTCAGGGGACTTGGTGTAGCTCTTCATGGATTCCGGCTCCTGGGCTGAGGCCAATTCAAGTGGGTCCGACGGTAAGGCAATTCAACCGGACGCCCTTTGGTCGTCCGGCGCGACCAAAGATTACGGTGGCGAGTCAGGTCGCACTGCCCAGGCACGGTGAAATTCCATGACTGCCCCAGTGGCGCCCGCGGCGAGATGTTCGAGACGCCGCGGATCGAGTCAGCGGGAAAGCAACTTCGCGACGCGCGCCTGCAGGGCCGGCACCACGTCGGCCACGAACCAGGGGTTGATCTTGAGCCAGATGTTGTTGCGCGGGCTGGGATGAGGCATGGGCAAGACCGCAGGCCAATGGGAGCGCCAATCGGCCACGGTGGCGGTGACCTTGGCGGGCGCGACGCTCGGCAGGTGCCATCGCTGCGCATAGTCACCGATGATCAGCGTCAGCTCGATATGCGGCATGTGGTCCAGCAGACGCTGGCGCCACAGCGGCGCGCATTCCGCGCGCGGCGGTAGGTCGCCTGAACGGCCCGTGCCAGGGAAGCAGAAGCCCATGGGCAGGATGGCGACGCGTGTCGCGTCGTAGAACTGTTCGCGCGTCACGCCCATCCATTGCCGCAATCGCTCGCCGCTGGCGTCGTCGAAGGGCATGCCGCTCTCGTGCACCTTGCGCCCGGGCGCCTGACCGGCGATGAGGATGCTTGCGGCCGGGTGCACCTGCAGAACAGGCCGGGGACCCAGGGGCAAGTGAGGTGCGCACGTCGTGCACACGCACACCTCCTCGACCAGGATGTCGAACCCGGACTTTTCTGCAGGCGCAATTCGGGGCTTCATGCTTGCGTACTGGCACCACTCAGCCGTGGCCCGGCCACAGCAATGGAGCACCGGCCATCGACCCATGGTGGGCGAATGTGATGGTTTGCTGTCGGTGAGAACGATTCAATCGTCCAATCCCTTGCCATCCAAGATCCGCTCCATGCACTTTTCGACCCTGGCTTCACACGTCTCGCTCTACTTGGCCGACGAGAAGTGAAGCAGTATCCGCGCTGACGTCCCGGGGTCAAGAAGCGGAACGCCTTCTTCAAGACCGGCCGCTGACGGTGAGGTTCGACCGTTGAATCACAGCGACCGATAAGGCCCGCCAGTCGACATCCATCCACGCGCGAGGCCGCGGTCAGCGGCTCGACATCAGCGCGTTCACCAACGTTAGCCGCTGCTCCAGTCGTGCCACCCCAAAGTCCAAAAGGGCACGCAGCTTCAGCGGGACCAGACGCTTGCTCGGATACACCAAGCTCACGGGTACCGGCTCGCTGTCATAGGCTGCCAGCACCGGCACCAGCCGCCCTTCGGCGACGTGCGGCGCCACCTGGTAGGTGGTGGCCTGCACCAGGCCCACGCCGGCCAGCGCTGCCTGCACTGCCGACTCGGGCGTTGTGGTTGACACGCGCACGTGGACCGGCACCTGCTGCTCGATCGCCCGCTCGCCGTCGCGCACCGTGAACGTCCAGGTCTTGTAAGGCCCCAGCCCCGTCCAGCTGATGCAGTCGTGTTCGGCAAGCGCCGAGAGAACCTCTGGCGTCCCGCGCGCTGCTAGATAGGCCGGCGCCGCGCACACCACCATGCGAATGGCCCCCAGCTCGCGGCCCACGAGGCTGCTGTCGCTCAGGGCGCCAATGCGCAACGCACAGTCCACGTGCTCTTCCACCAGTGCCACCACGCGGTCAGCCAGTTGCAGATGGACATTGACCTGCGGATAGGCGCGCAGGAACTCTTGCACCACCGGCTGCAGGTGTTGCTGGCCGAAACCGAGAGGCGCTGTGATGACGAGGTCCCCCTTGGGCTGGCGGTATTCACCGGTCACTTCCTCGTCGGCATCGCGCAGGTCGTCGAGGACACGGCTGCAGGCCTCGAAGTAGCGCTTTCCACCCTCGGTCAGCGCCACGTGCCGGGTCGTGCGCACGAAGAGCCGGACCCCCAGCGCTTCTTCCAGCAGCGCCACCTTGCGGCTGATATTGGCCACTGGCGTGCCCAGCGCCCTGCTGGCGGCCGAGAAGCCGCCGCTGCGGGCCACCGCCACGAAGGAGGTGATGGCGTCAAGACGGTCCATATCTTTCAGCTTTTCAAGAAAGTGATTCGCGATCGGCGCGGATTATCAAATTGATTGTCGTGAAAAACAATCCACTCCACGCCAACACCGCGTGCACCCCAACCCGCCAGGAGAACCTCATGACCCGCATCCACACCCCCGCCACCGTCGACGCCGCACCGGCTTCCACCCATGCCTCGCTGAACGCCGTGGAGAAGCAACTGGGCGTCGTGCCCAACCTCTTCCTTGTCGTCGCCAACAGCCCCGCGGCGCTGTCGGGCTACCTGCAGCTGAGCGCCGCCTCGGCGCAAGGCGGCCTGGACGCCGCCACCCGCGAGCGCATTGCGCTGGTGGTGGCAGAACTCAACGGCTGCGGCTACTGCCTGTCGGCCCACACCTACCTGGGCCGCAATGTCGCCAAGCTGGATGACGCCGAGATCACGGCCAACCGCAACGGCGCCTCGAACGATCCGAAGGCGGACGCCGCCGTGCGCTTCGCCGCCGCCGTGGTGCGCCAGCGCGGGCACGTCGGCAACGAGCAGGTCCAGGCGGTGCGCAGCGCCGGCTACAGCGATGCCCAGGTGCTGGACATCCTGCTGGCCGTCGCGCTGAACACCTTCACCAACTACGTCAACGAAGTGGCCCAGACCGAGATCGACTTCCCGGTCGTCGCGCCGCTGCGGCTTGCGGCCTGAATGCCGCTGCAAAGGAGAACCCCATGAGCACCCCAACCCAAGCCCGAGTCGAGCACCGCTTCGTCGACATCGATGGCCTGCGCACCTTCTACCGCGCGGCCGGCCACCCGGACCATCCGGTGATCGTGCTGTTGCACGGCTTCCCGTCGTCCTCGCACATGTACCGTGACCTCATCCCGCTGCTGGCGGACCGGTTCCGCGTCATCGCGCCGGACTACATCGGCTTCGGCCACTCCGAAGCGCCCACGGTGGATCAGTTCGACTACACCTTCGACAGGCTCGCCGCGCACACGCAGGCCCTGCTGGACCGTCTTGAAGTGACGGACGCCATCTACTACATGCAGGACTACGGTGGTCCCATCGGTCTGCGCCTGGCCACGGCCCACCCGGAGCGCGTGCGCGGCCTGGTTGTCCAGAACGCCAACGCCTACATGGAAGGCCTGACCCCGGCCGTGGCGGGCGTGTTCATGCCGCTGTGGGAGCGGGGCGACGACACCGGCGCGCGGCAGATGCTTCTGGCCGAGACCACCCAGATGCAGTACACCGGCGGCGCGCGCCACCCGGAGCGTCTGAACCCCGATGCCTGGGTGCTTGACCAGGCGTTGTTGGATCGCCCTGGTAGCGCCGAGCGCCAGCTGGCGCTGTTCAGGGACTACCAGCACAACGTGCCGCTGTTCGACGTCTGGCAGGCCTACTTCCGAATGCACCAACCCAAGACGCTCGTGGCTTGGGGGCGGGGCGACCCGTTCTTCGGTGTTCCGGGTGCCGAGGCCTTCCGCCGCGACCTGAAGGACGTGCGCGTGGAATTGCTCGACAGCGGCCACTTCGCGCTGGAAGAGGACGCCACGCGCGTCGCTGAACTGATCAAGCAAACCTTCTGACCCGAACCCCGGGCTGCGCGTGCGCGGCCCGTCCTGGATGGAGACCGTCATGAGCCATGCCTTCGCCAACATCGCCTTCACCGCCGCCGTGCGCGAAGCCCAAGCCCGCGACGGCAGCCGCGCGCAGTACGTCCGTGCCTTTGAGGCTGATCGCAACACCCGCAACGCGGAATTATTGACCCGGCATTGAACTATTGAACTCAAGCCGCATATCGCACCGGCTCATGCTGGAAGTAGCTTTTGATCCGCTCTGGTTGTCTTTGCACGCTGCTGAGGTGCCGCGCGGCAG
>JAIYCR010000061.1 GCA_027487905.1 Rubrivivax sp.
GCAGCGCCGACCGCCCGTCTCGCGCCCGGCTCTGCCTGCCGCTCCCACCGACCCGGCAGCCACCGGCCGCATTCACGACCCCCGCTCCACCCGCGGACCTTCGGCTCCCATAATCAAAGCCCGCCCCACCGCCCTCCCGGAAGCCTGATGACCCCCCAAGCCACCAAGATCGTCGCCACCCTAGGCCCGGCCTCGAGCGACCCGGCCGTGCTCGACCGGATGATCGCCGCAGGGGTCGACGTGGTGCGGCTGAACTTCAGCCACGGCAAGGCCGAGGACCATGTGCAGCGCGCCGCGCTGGTGCGCGAGGCCGCGGCCCGGGTGGGGCAGGAGGTGGCCATCATGGCCGACCTGCAGGGTCCGAAGATCCGGGTGGGCAAGTTCGAGCAGGGCAAGGTGATGCTGGTGCCCGGCCAGCCCTTCGTGCTCGATGCCGCCCGCACCGAGCCCGGCAACGTCGAGGTTGTGGGCCTGGACTACAAGGAACTGCCGCGCGACGTGCGCCCTGGTGACACGCTGCTGCTCAACGACGGCCTGCTCAAGTTGGTGGTCGATTCGGTGGTGGGCGAGCAGGTGCGGACCGTGGTGGTGCTGGGCGGGGAGCTCTCCAACAACAAGGGCATCAACAAGCAAGGCGGCGGCCTCACCGCGCCGGCACTGACGGCCAAGGACATGGAGGACATCAAGACCGCGATGTCCTTCCAGTGCGAATACCTGGCGGTGAGCTTTCCCAAGAACGCCACCGACATGGAGATGGCGCGGCAACTGGCCAACGTGGCCGGTGAACGCTGGCGCCACAAGCCGGGGATGATCGCCAAGATCGAGCGCAGCGAGGCCATCCCCCAGCTCGAGGCCATCCTGCGGGCGAGCGACGGCATCATGGTCGCGCGCGGCGACCTGGCCGTCGAGGTGGGCAACGCCGCCGTGCCGGGCCTGCAGAAGAAGATGATCAAGATGGCGCGTCGCATGGACAAGCTCACCATCACCGCCACGCAGATGATGGAAAGCATGATCGTCAACCCGGTGCCCACCCGCGCCGAGGTGAGCGACGTGGCGAACGCGGTGCTCGACGGGACCGATGCGGTGATGCTCAGCGCGGAGACCGCCGCCGGTCGCTATCCGGTGGAGACGGTCGAAGCCATGGCCGCCATCTGCGCCGAGGCCGAGCGCACCGAGGAACTGCACTTCGACGAGGAGATCGGCCGCCGGCAGGTCGAGCGCATCGACCAGTCCATCGCGATGGGCGCGCTCTTCACCGCGCAGCACCTGGGCTGCAAGGCCATCCTGGCGCTCACCGAAAGCGGCTCGACGGCGCTCTGGATGAGCCGCTATGGCATCCGCACGCCCATCTACGGCCTGACCTCGCAGGTGGTGAGCCAGCGCAAGATGGCGCTCTACCGCAACGTGCGCCCGCTGCTCATGCCCACCTTCGCCGACCGCGACACGGCGCTGGCCGAGGCCGAGCGGCTGCTGGTGGCGCGCGGCGCGCTCAAGCCGGGCGACACCTACGCCATCACCTGCGGCGAGCCCATGGGCTACCCCGGCGGCACCAACATGCTCAAGGTCTGCCGCGTGCCCTGAGTGCCGATCCGGCCCACCCCCTGCAGACGAGGGGCCCGGTGGGCTGCGGGTCGTGAAGGACCGCCCATTCCGCGCCGCGTCCGGCCCGGTCGCGGGCGCCTAAAATTCGAGGGTTACCACCGGGGCGCGCCCGACAGCCGCGGCCCCGGCTGGCGCTTTATCCCCCCTGCGACCCCCCGATTGCCCTGCGGAGAATTCCCATGCCCCTCGTCTCGATGCGCCAGCTGCTCGACCATGCCGCCGAAAACGGCTACGGCATTCCGGCCTTCAACGTGAACAACCTCGAGCAGGTCCAGGCCGTCATGCAGGCGGCCAGCGAGGTCGGGGCACCGGTCATCCTGCAGGCGAGCGCAGGCGCCCGCAAGTACGCCGGCGAGCCCTTCATCAAGCACCTGATCCAGGCCGCCACCGAGGCCTATCCGCACATTCCGCTGGTCATGCACCAGGACCACGGCACCAGCCCCAAGGTCTGCGAAGGCGCCATCGGCCTGGGCTTCGGCTCGGTGATGATGGATGGCTCCCTGATGGACGACGGCAAGACGCCGGCAAGCTTCGACTACAACGTGGAGGTCACCCGCAAGGTGGTCGACATGGCGCACGCCGTGGGCGTGACGGTCGAAGGCGAGCTCGGCTGCCTGGGCAACCTGGAAACCGGCGACGCGGGCGAGGAGGACGGCATCGGTGCGGTGGGCAAGCTCGACCACAGCCAGATGCTCACCGACCCCGAGGAGGCGGCCGTCTTCGTCAAGGCCACGCAGCTCGACGCGCTGGCCATCGCCATCGGCACCAGCCACGGGGCCTACAAGTTCAGCCGCAAGCCCACCGGCGACATCCTGGCCATCAGCCGGGTCAAGGAAATCCACGCGCGCATTCCCAACACGCACCTGGTGATGCACGGCTCGTCGTCGGTGCCGGCCGAGCTGCTGGCCATCATCAACCAGTACGGCGGCAAGATGAAGGAAACCTTCGGCGTGCCGGTCTCCGAGATCCAGGAGGCCATCAAGCACGGCGTTCGCAAGATCAACATCGACACCGACATCCGCCTGGCCATGACCGGCGCGGTGCGCCAGTTCATGGCCCAGAACTCGGACAAGTTCGACGCCCGCGAGTGGCTCAAGCCGGCGCGCGAGGCGGCCTACCGCATCTGCAAGCAGCGTTACCAGGAGTTCGGCTGCGAGGGCCAGGCCGCCAAGATCAAGCCGGAGTCGCTGCAGGTGGTGGCGGGCCGCTACGCCCGTGGCGAACTCGCACAGACGGTGGCCTGAGCGGTGGCCGGGCACCGGGCGGAGCCAGCCGTCTTCGAGAGTCGCCTGCACAGCCTGCCGCTGCTCGCGCGCGGCAAGGTGCGCGACAACTATGCGGTCGGCGACGACCGCATCCTGATGTTGGCCAGCGACCGGCTGAGCGCCTTCGACGTGGTGCTGCCCGACCCGATCCCCGGCAAGGGCGTGCTGCTCACGCAGATGGCGCTGCACTGGTTCGGCCTGCTCGCCGACATCGTGCCCCACCACCTCACCGGCGAGGACCCGCTGGCGGTGGTGCAGCCCGACGAACAGGACCAGGTGCGCGGCCGCTCCATGCTCGTCAAGCGGCTGCGACCGCTGCCCATCGAGGCCGTCGTGCGCGGCTACCTGGCCGGCAGTGGCTGGAAGGAGTACCAGGCGCACCAGTCGGTCTGCGGCGTGGCGCTGCCGGCCGGCCTGCGCAATGCCTCCGAACTGCCCGAGCCGATCTTCACGCCGGCCACCAAGGCGGCGGTGGGCGACCACGACGAGAACATCGATTTCGAGCGCACGGTGGAGCTCGTCGGGCGCGAACGCGCCGAGGAGGTCCGCCGCGTGTCCATCGCGCTGTACCAGCGGGCGGCTGCGCACGCCCGGGCGCGCGGCATCCTGATCGCCGACACCAAGTTCGAGTTCGGCCTGGATGCCCAGGGCACCCTCACGCTGATGGACGAGGTGCTGACGCCCGACTCTTCGCGCTTCTGGCCGGCCGATGCGCACCCGGCGGCGCTCGCCGCGGGCGAGAACCCGCCCAGCCTGGACAAGCAGCCGGTGCGCGACTGGCTCGAGTCGGTGCAGGTGGACGGCAAGCCCTGGAACAAGCGGCCTCCGGCGCCGCCGATGCCCGAGGAGGTCGTCCAGCGCACGCTCGGCCGCTACCAGCAGGCACTCGAACGCCTGGGCGCAGCCCCGGCCCGCTGAGGGCTGCCAGCGGTGCCGCGTCGCGACGGCTTTCCTGCCCACCGGCCCCCGTGACCGCCCCGACACCGCCCAACCGCGCCCTGCAGCGCCTGGATGCCGCGCTGGCCGCGGCGGCACACCCGCTCGACCGGGCGCAGCGGCTGGCCGAGCGCGCCGCGCTGCTGGCCCGCCTGGGGCGGCGCGACGAGGCCGCCGCCGACCGCGCCGCCGCCCAGGCCGAGCGCGCAACGGCCTTCGACCCGGCGGTCAGCGCCGCGCTGGCGATGGCCGAGGCCATGGCCGACTTCTTCCTCGACTTCAACCTCTCGGCGCGCGACCGCCTGCGCCGCGCCCATGCGCTGGCCGCGGCGGCACGGCTGCGGCCCCAGCAGGCGCTGGCCGCCGCCTGGCTCGCCCACCTGGCCTACCTGCAGCACGACCTGTTCGCGCTGGCGCGCCACCTGGACGAGGCCTTGTCCGAATCCGGCCCGTCGGACCACGACACCCGCGCGCGGGCCTGTCTGGTGGTGGCGCAGGCCCTTCACTGGGCGGGCGACGAGGCGGCGGCCGGGCCCTGGTATGCCCAGGCCCGCGAACAGGCGCAGGCTGCCGGGGACGATGCGACGCGTTCGGCGCTGATGCACAACCAGGCCTGGCTCCGGGGCGTGCAGGCTCGCCAGCGCCTGCTGTGGGGCGATGCGCCGGCCGCGGCACCACCTCCGGCGCGCAGCCCGTCTCCCGTGGCCTTGCACGCCGAGGCCGCGCGCAACCTGGACCGCCTGATCGGCAGCCGTTCTCTGGACGCGTCGCTGGACCTGCTGCACGCGCTGCTGCAGGTGGACGGCGGCGAACCGGACCCGGCCGGCACAGCGCTGCAGCGCCTGCGCCCGGTGCTCGCGCAGCAGGGGCTGGGCCACCTGATGGCCTGGCTCGAGGCCGATCTCGCCTGGTGTGCGCTGCAGTCGCAGCCGCCCGATGGCCAGGCGGCACGTCACCACGCGCTGGCCGCCACCGTGGCGCTGGACGCCCAGTCGGAAGCCGAGGACCGCGGCCTCACCCACGCGCGGCTGGCGCAGGTGCAGCACCGCCTGGGGGCCGACGAGGCCGCGTTCCACCACCGGACCTGCGCCCAGGCCGACCTCCAGGCCCATCGGGAGCGGCAGGCGGCGCTGCTGCGCGCGCTGACGCCGGTGCTCGAGCGCCACCGGCCGCAGTGACGGCGCATCGGTCGGCGCCGGCGCGGGGCGCCAGGGCCTAGAACAGCACCATGCTCAGCTTGCGCCGGTACTGGTCGACGACCGGGTCGCCGGCCACCACCGCGGCGCGGCCCGACAGTTCCAGCGCACCCTTGGTCGGGACCTCGCCCTTGGGCGGCGGCGGGGCCGGGCGGGTCATCAGCTCCAGGATGGCCACGTAGGTCTTGCGCGCGAGGTCGTCGTGCCAGGCCTTGTCGCGCATCAGGATCTCGAGCAGCTCGTCCAGCGCGTCGGTGAAGCGGTGGGCGGCCAGGTGCGTCTGCGCCAGCGCGAAGCGGGCGTCGAAATCGCGCTTGTGGCTGGCGATGGCCGCGGCCAGTGCCTCGGCGGGAGGCCGCGTGGCCGTGCCCTCCAGCGCATCCAGCCAGTGCCCGAGCGCGGCCAGGCGCGGCTCCGGGATGACCCGGTTGGCTGCTGGCATCCAGGCGTCCCGCGCGCGGGCCAGTTCCCCCGCCTCGATGAGCGCGCGCACGTAGTCGAACCGGGCCGCGTCGTTGGCCGGGTTCAGTGCCACCGCCTCCTGCAGCCGCTCGAGCGCGGCCTGACCGTCGCCCTCGGCGAGCAGGGCCTGCGCGGCCTGCAGGTCCTCGTCGGCGGCGAGCTCGTCCGTCGAGGGCACATGCTTGTCCAGGAAGGCGCGGACCTGCGCCTCGGGCAGCGCGCCCACGAAGCCGTCGACCGGCTGGCCGTCCTTGAACAGCACGCAGAAGGGGATGCTGCGCACGCCGAACATCTGCGACAGCTGCCCGGCGATCTCGGGCTGCTCGTCCGAATTGAGCTTGGCGAGCTTGAAGCGGCCGGCATAGGCCACCTCCAGCTTCTCGAGCACCGGGCCGAGCGTGCGGCACGGCGCGCACCAGGGCGCCCACAGGTCGAGCAGCACGGGCTGCTGCATCGAGGCCTCGATCAGGTCGGTTTCGAAGTTGGCGATCGTGATGTCCATGACGGGCGGTCCGTGTGGCGGTGCGGCAAGGGGTCGGCGCATGCCGAAGGGTTGTGGGAGCGGCCCACCTAGAATTCAAGGTTTTGCCACGAGCAGGAGCCGGGTGTGCAGCGCAACGCCAAGCCCGAGGCGCCCGAGGTCGGCGTCGTGATGGGGTCCAGCAGCGACTGGGACACCCTGAGGCCAGCCGCCGAGATTCTCACCGAGTTCGGGGTGGGCTTCGAGGCCCGGGTGGTCTCGGCCCACCGCATGCCGGACGACATGTTCGCCTATGCCGAATCGGCGCTCGGCCGCGGCCTGAAGGCCATCATCGCCGGCGCGGGCGGCGCCGCGCACCTGCCCGGCATGCTCGCAGCCAAGACCACGGTGCCCGTGCTCGGGGTTCCGGTGGCCAGCCGCCACCTGCAGGGCGTGGACAGCCTGCACTCGATCGTTCAGATGCCGCGCGGCATTCCGGTGGCCACCTTCGCCATCGGAGCGGCCGGCGCGGCCAACGCCGCGCTCTTCGCCGTGGCGATGCTCGCGCTGCACGACCCCGCGCTGCAGCAGCGCCTGGCCGCCTTCCGCGCCCGCCAGACCGACGCCGCCCGGGCGATGAGCGCAGCGCTCGTGCTGCCGGGCCGCGCCGGGGAGGCCACCGCCCAAGACGCCACCGCCGCGGCCACGCCGGCGGTGCAGCCATGAGCGCGGCAGCCCCGCGGCCAGCGGCGTTGGCGCCAGGCGCCACGCTGGGTGTGCTGGGCGGCGGGCAGCTCGGCCGCCTGTTCGTGCAGGCCGCCCAGCGGCTGGGCTACCGCACCGTCGTCTTCGACCCCGACCCCGCCAGCCCCGCCGGGGGGGTGGCCCACCTGCACCTGGCGGCTTCCTTCGACGACCCGCAGGCCCTGGATCGCATGGCCACGCTGTGCGACGCGGTGACGCTGGAGTTCGAGAACGTGCCGGCGGCTGCGGTGGAGCGTCTGGCGGCCCGGCGGCCGGTTTCGCCGGCCGCTTCGGCCCTGGCCATCTGCCAGGACCGGCTGCTCGAGAAGCGCCACTTCGCCGCCTGCGGCGTGCCCTGTGCGCCGCACGCGGCCATCGAGCGCGAAGCCGACCTGGCCGCGGTGCCCGATGCGCTGCTGCCGGGCATCCTCAAGACCGCACGGCTGGGCTACGACGGCAAGGGCCAGCGCTCGGTCCCTGACCGCGCCGCGCTCGAGCAGGCCTGGCGCGCGCTCGGCGCGGTGCCTTGCGTGCTCGAGCAGCGCCTGCCGCTGGCTGCCGAGGCGAGCGTCGTGGTTGCCCGGGGTGCCGATGGGGCAATGGTGCACCTGCCGGTGATGCTCAACCGCCACCACGAGGGCATCCTGGCGCGCACCGAGGTGCCCGCCGAGCCGGCGCTGGGTGCCGACCTGTGCGCCCAGGCGGTGGCGGCGGCCGAACGGGTGGCGGCGTCCCTGGACTACGTGGGCGTGCTGTGCGTGGAGTTCTTCTGGCTGGCCGACGGCCGGCTGGTGGCCAACGAGATGGCCCCGCGCCCCCACAACTCCGGCCACTTCAGCGTGGACGCCTGCGACAGCTCGCAATTCGACCTGCAGGTGCGGGTGCTGGCCGGCCTGCCGCTGGCCGCGCCCCGGCTGCTGGCCAGCGCGGTGATGCTCAACCTGCTGGGCGACCTGTGGTTCGTGCCCGGCTCGGTCAAGCCGGGCCCGCGCGAGCCCGACTGGGCCGCCGCGCTGGCCCTGCCCGGCGTGGTGCTGCAGCTGTACGGCAAGGCCGAGCCGCGACCGGGGCGCAAGATGGGCCACCTGACCGTCACCGGCGATTCGCTGTCCCAGGCGCGCGCGGTCGCGGCCGAAGCGGCGAGCCGTCTGGGCCTGAGCGTCGATGGCTGAACCCGGCGTCGCTGCCGCGTCCCGCAGCGGGGCGGCCCCGCCCGAAGCGGGGGAACCGACCGAGGTGCTGGACGCGGCCGACACCGGGGCGCTGCAGCGAGCGGTGCAGCGGCTGGCCGAAGGACGGCTTGTCGCCTTTCCCACCGAGACCGTCTACGGGTTGGGCGCCCGGGCCGACGACGATGCGGCGGTGGCGTCCATCTTCAGCGCCAAGGGGCGCCCGGCGGGGCACCCGCTGATCGTCCATGTGACCGATGAAGCCGCCGCCCGGCGCTGGGCGGCCCATTGGCCGGCCGAGGCGCAGCGGCTGGCCGCTGCGTTCTGGCCCGGGCCGCTGACGCTGATCTTGCCGCGTGCGCCCGGCCGCGGCGCGGTGGCAGCGGCAGGCCAGGCGAGCATCGGCCTGCGCTGCCCGGACCACCCGGCCGCGCAGGCGCTCCTGCGGGCAGCGGCCGCCCGGGGCATCGATGGCGTGGCTGCGCCGAGCGCCAACCGCTTCGGCCGCGTGAGCCCGACCTGCGCGGCGCATGTGCGCGATGAGTTCGCGCACGGACTTCTGGTGCTGGACGGCGGCGACTGCGCCGCGGGCATCGAGTCGGCCATCGTCGACCTGAGCGGCGACCTGCCGCTCGCCCGCAGGCCCGGAACGCTCACGCGATCGCGCATCGAGGCGGTGCTCGGTCGGCCGCTGGGGGTGCCCGATGCCGCCGTGCCGCGGGCCTCGGGCGACCTGGAGTCGCACTACGCGCCGTCGGCCCGGGTGGAGCTGTGGACGGGGGACGCGCTGGCCGACGCGCTGCGCCGCGAGCCGGCGCCGCCGACCCTGGCGTTATATTCCCGCCGATCGCTGCCCCTGGGGCAAGCGGTTCACCACCGCCTGATGCCCGACGACCCCGCAGCCGCTGCCCATGAACTCTTCGCGGCGCTGCGATCGCTGGATGCGCCGGGCGTTCAGTGCATCCGGGTGGAGGCGCCCGTCGCCGATGACCCGGCCTGGGACGGCGTGCGCGACCGGCTGCGCCGCGCCGCGGCGCCCCGCGGGTGACCCGGTCTGGCGGGCAGCGCGCCGCAGCGGCCCATCATGCCGCCCGCAAGCCGTGCCCGCGCGCTGACCCGCTGCACCGCTGCACCCCTGTGCACTTGTCCTGAACCTGACTTCCTGTCCTGCTGGAGCCCATCGATGACCACTGCGAGCGCCCAAACTGCCGCCCCCTGTCCGGCCCGGGCGTCCTGGCGCCGTTGGCCAGGCGTGCTGCTGCTGGCCGCTTCCGGCCTGCTGGCCGCCTGCGGCGGCGGCAGCCAGACGACGCTGTTCATCCCCGATCGCGTGCTCGCCTTCGGCGACGAGTCGAGCTACCTGGACAGCACCGGCCGCAAGTACAGCGTCAATGCGCTGACCGCCACCGGCGGCATCGACTGCGCCAGCAACGCGCTGTGGGTCCAGGTGGTGGCCACCGGCCGATACGGGCTGGTGTTTCCCGAGTGCAACCCGAATGCGGTGGCCAACCCCACCAGCCGCATCCGCGCCCAGCCGCTGGCACGGGCGGCCGGCGTGGCCGCCCAGGTCGATGCCCAGATCGCCGCCGGCGGCTTCACCGCACGCGATCTGTCGCTGGTGATGGCTGGCACCCACGATGTGGCCGACGCGCTGGCGCTGTATCCGGCCACCGACGTGGCCACGCTGGTGGCCCAGGTGAGCGCAGCCGGCCGAGCGCTGGGCCGCGAGGTCAACCGCATGGCCGACGGCGGCTCGCGGGTCATCGTGGCCACCGTGATCGACCTGCAGGCTTCGCCCCAGGTCGCTGCCCTTCCCGGCGCGAACTCCCAGGTCAGCTGCCCCCGCGTCCAGGGCGAATCCGAGCCGCTGGCCCTCAGCGTGTGCCTGGTCGATCGTTTCAACGCCGCGCTGCGCACCACCATCTACAACGACGGGCGCCGCATCGGCCTGGCCCGGGGCGACTCGGTCGTGCGCAATGTGCTGCAGTTCCCGTCCGTCTACGGCTTTCGCAACCTCACCAGCGCGGCCTGCGCGAGCACCGCGCCGGCGCCGACCTGCACCTCGGCCACGCTGGCCGGCCCCGACGCCAGCGGCAACCCGGCGTCGGCCACCAACTGGCTGTGGTCGCAGGGCGTGCAGCTGAGCCCGGGCGGCCACGCGCAGCTGGGCACCGAGGCGGCCAACCGGGCGGCCACCAACCCCTTCTGAGCGCACGGCGGGGAGCCGGGTTTCCACCCGGAAGGCGAGGCGAGGCGCTTCCTATAGTCGCGTTTTCCCTCGGCATCGGAGACTCACCATGAAGCGTTGGCTGGCCTGGAGTTCAGCGGCTGTCACCCTGGCGGCGCTGGCCGCCTGCGGCGGGGGCTCCGACCCCGCCCCCACCCGCGGCGGCGTGATCCAGATCGAGCCCTTCGCTGCGCTCACCCGCGCGCAGATCGACCAGGGCACCGCCGCCAACGGCTCGCAGGCGCTGACCGGCGCGGCCACCTGCGACGTCAACGTGCAGCGCATCCGCTACCAGACCTTGGACCCGCGCGGCCAGAACGCCACCGCATCCACCGCGGTGATGATCCCGTCGGGCGCCAGCCCGGCGTGCACCGGCGCGCGGCCGGTGGTGCTGTACACGCACGGCACGACCACGCTGCGTTCCTTCAACATGGCCAACGTGGCCAGCAATGGCGAGGCGGCGCTCGCGATGGCGATGTTCGCCGCGCAGGGCTTCATCGTGGTCGCGCCGAACTACCTCGGCTACGACACCTCCTCGCTCGGCTGGACGCCCTACCTGAACGCGGAATCGTCGGCGGTGGACACCATCGACGCGCTGCGCGCCGCCACGGGCTACCTCAATTCCAGCAGCGCGGTGCGCCCGGGCAGCCGGCCGGCGGTCTACGTGACCGGCTATTCGCAGGGCGGGCATGTGGCCATGGCCGCGCACAAGGTGCTCGAGCGCGACCACGCCACTGAGTTCAACGTGCTGGGCTCCGGGCCGATGTCCGGCCCCTACAACCTGGTCACGCTGGGCGACCTGGCCGCGCCGCCGCTGCCGGCCACGCCCACCATCAACGCGGGTGCCACGCTCTTCGTGCCGCTGCTGCTGACGAGCTACCAGCGTTCCTATGGTGGCATCTACGCCCAGCCCGGCGAGGTCTACCAGTCGGCCTTCGCGGCTACCGCTGAAAGCCTCTTTCCCACCGACACCCCGGTGGGCGACCTCGTCACCCAGGGCCGGCTGCCCGCGAACGACCCGGCCTTCATCCGGCTGTATGGCACGGGCGGCCTGCTCACCGACGGCTTCCGCACCGCCTATCCCACCTCCGCCTACCGCCAGGCGCTGCTGCGCAACACGCTGGTCGGCCGCGATGCGCTCGCGACGACGCCGGCGGCGGCCACGGTGGCCTGGCAGCCGCGCGCCCCGGTGACGATGTGCGGCGGCGCCGCCGACCCGACCGTGTTCTTCGCCGTCAACACCACGGTGGCCCAGACGGTGTTCACCGGCCTGGGCCTGACCAACACCGTGGCCTACGACCTGGAGAACCGGGCGAGCCTGCCCAGCGGTGCCTTGGGCGACCTCATCGCCGGTGGCTTCCAGCAGGCCAAGGCAGCAGCCGGAGCGGGGGCCTTGGGCCGCTACCACGGCGAACTGGTGCCGCCCTTCTGCACGGCGCTGGTGCGGGCTTCGCTGCAGCGCATCCTCGCGCCGCCGGCGCCCTGACCGCGGCTGCGGGGTTCGGTTCGAACCCCGCGCTCGGTGCGCCGCGTACACAGGTCCTGCTGGGCAGCACCAGCGCTGGATCGGCGCTGGTTCGGCGCTGTCTCAGCGCTGCGGCGGTGAGCGTCCCCCCAGGCGTATGCGCATCACGAGGATGGTGCCCGACAGCACCAGCGTGATGGCATTGGCCGCGACGATCGGCCAGGCGTCCAGCATCAGGCCATAGGCCAGCCACAGCGCAATGCCGGCGGTGAAGGCGGTGTACATGCCCAGCGAGATGCCACGGACATCGCGCGTGCGCAGCGTGTGCAGCACCTGCGGCAGGAAGGATGAAGTGGTCAGCACGGCAGCGGCATAGCCCAGCCATTCGGCGCTGCCCAGGGCGGCGGTGCTCATCGGGCGGGCGGGCTCGGTCGGTGGAGGGCCATCACTCGCCGCTGGCTTGCAGCAGGCCGAGCAGCAAGGCCTCGAAGGCCGGTCGTGCCGCCGCCGCCTGCGGGTGATTGACCAGGGCCACCACGACGAAGCGGCGGCCCGACGGGTGGTGCACATAGCCCGCGATGCCCGCCACGTCGCGCAGCGACCCGGTCTTCAGGTGGGCGCGCCCTTCCAGCGCCTTCAGCCGGCGCGTCGTGCCGTCTGCGCCAGCCACCGGCAGCGAGGCCAGGAACTCGGGCATCTGCGGGCTTGCCCAGGCCAGCTGCAGCAGCCGGCCCAGCAAGCGAGCGCTGGTCCGGTTGTCGCGCGACAGGCCCGAGCCGTTGTCCACCACCAGCGACGTCGCCGCATCCCCCAGGCGAAGCTGCGCCCACTGCGCGAGGTGTTCGCGCGCCGCGGCCACCGAGCCGCTGCCGCGCGACTGCAGCGGCAGGCTCAGGAACACCTGCTGGGCCATCACGTTGTTGCTGAACTTGTTGATGTCGCGCACCACCTCGAAGAGCGGCGGCGACACCAGCTCGAAACTGGGCGGTGTGTCCACCGGGGCCGCGCCCTCGCGCACGCGCCCGCGCAGCGTGCCGCCGAGCTCGCGCCACTGCGCCTGCAGCAGCCGCGTGTTGAAGGTGGTCGGCTCGGCATAGGCCACCGGCCACTGGCGCTCGCCGCAGGACGCCGGATAGGCGCCGGCCAGCTGCACCCGCGCCGGGTCGGAGAAATCGGCACGCAGCGACGCGCGCCAGTCGTTGCAGGCGCCCTGGGCCAGCGGCACCGTCGCGGGCAAGGTGACGCCGGCCAGCGCCGGCTCCATCGTCACCCGCGCCACGCGGGCGGCCAGGTCGGGCCAGAAACCCAGCATGAACACGCGCTGGTTGAGCAGCAGCGCATCCGCGCCGACGTTGTAGGGGCGGCTGGGCTCGCCGTCGAAATCGCCCGGCGACGCCTCGGCGATGCTGAAGGCGCTGCGGTCCAGCACGATGTCGCCGCGGATGTCGCGGATGCCCAGCCCCTGCACCCGCCGCAGCAGGCTCCACACCCGCTCGACGACGAGCCGCGGGTCGCCCTGCCCGCGGATGACGAGCGAGCCCTCGAGCACGCCGTCCTGGATGGGCCCTTGCAGCCACACCGGCGTGCGCCAGGTGAAGGCCGGACCGAGCGTGTCCAGAGCGGCGAAGGTGGGCAGCAGCTTCATCAGCGAAGCCGGGTTCATCGCAAGGTCAGCCTGCCAGGCGATGCGCGGCGCCGGCGCGCCCGGCCCGGTGCCGCCGCGGCCCACTTCCTGCACCCAGACGGAGGCGGCCGACGCAGGTATGCGGGCAGCCTCCAGTGCGGCTTCCACCTCGGCGGGCAGGCGGGTGGTGGTGGTGGTGGTGGCGGTGGCCGTGGCGGTGGCGATCTGGGCGTGGCCGGTCGCGGGCCCCGTGGCGGCCGCGAGAACGGCCACCCAGCCAGCCACCAGACCGGCCGCCAGGCGGGTCACCGATCCGGCCCTGGGGGCTGCCCCGCCAACGGCGCCGAGGCCAGCCGTCGGAGTTCCGCGCGACGCAGGGCGCCGCAGCACGGGCGCGGCAGGCGCGGCCGATGCGGGCCGTGCCCGCGCCGGCAGGAGGACCCGGGGGGTTCTGGCGAGCATCGAAGGATGATCGCACGGCTAAACTGAGCCGATGCTGCCGCCCCTGCTGGTCTTCGACAGTGCGACCGACCGGCTGGCGGTGGCCGTGATCGCCCACGATCGCGTGCAGTTGGCCGATGAAGCGGCCGATGAGCGCGCCTCCTCGCGGCTGCTGCGCGTCATCGCGCGCTTGCTGGACGCCGCTGGAGTTCGCATCGACGACCTCGCGGGCATTGGCTTCGGCCGTGGCCCGGGGGCCTTCACCGGCCTGCGCGCGGCCTGCACCGTGGCGCAGGGCCTGGCGCTGGCACGCAGCCTGCCGGTGTGCCCGCTGGACACGCTGGCGGTGGTCGCCGAGGACGCCCGCCTGCGGGCCGAGCGCGCGCACCCCGGCGCCGCCATCGACGACGTCCGCGTGGTGCAGGACGCCCGCATGGGCGAGCTCTACGCCGCGCGCTGGCGGCTGCGGCCTCAGGGCTGGGAGGCGGTGGAGCCTCCTGCGCTTCACACGCCCGACACCTGGAACGAGCTGCAGGCCCTCGACCCGGCGCCGGTGGTGGCGGGCAGCGCGCTGGCCGCCTTTGGCCCGCGCCTGCAGCCGGGCAGCGCCTGGCTGGGCGCCCAGGCCGCACCGGGTGCCCAGGCGCTGGCCGCGTGCATGCGCCAGGCCTGGCTCGCCGGCCTGCGTGGCACGGTGGCCGACGCCCTGCCGCTCTATGTCCGGGACAAGGTGGCCGAGACCCGCGCCGAGCGGGACGCGCGGCGCCTGCTCCCGGCGGCCTGAGCCATGGAACTTCGAGCCCTGCCGTCCGCAGGACCGGCTCCCGCCTCGGCGCCTGAGCCCCGGCTCGTGGTGCTGGGCCTGCCCGACCTGGACGCGGTGATGGACATCGAGCCCCGCGCCTATCCCTTCCCCTGGTCGCGCGGCAACGTCAGCGACTCGCTCGGCCGTGGCCATCGCGCCCGGGGTCTGCGCTGCGTCCAGGAGGGTCGCCTCCTCGCCTATGCCATCGCCATGCCCGGCGTGGAGGAATGGCACTTGCTGAACCTCACCGTCTGCCCCGAGCACCAGGGCCGGGGGCTCGGGCGGCGTCTGCTCGATGACCTGGTCGACCACGCCGTGGGTGACGGCAGTGCGCAGGTGTGGCTGGAGGTCCGATCGAGCAACGAGCGGGCCCGCCGCCTCTACCAGCGTCAGGGCTTCGAGGCGGTGGGCCTGCGCCGCCACTACTACCCGGCTGGCCCGGGTCGCCGCGAAGATGCGGTGGTGATGCGGCGCGCGCTGCGATGAACCACCCCGACCCCTCGAACACCGACCGCGCGTGGTCTGCGCGCCAGCGCGCCATGCTGCGCGAGATGGGTGTGGTGGCCTGGGCGATGCCGGCCCGGCCCGCTGCGGCGGAGGCGGCGGAGGCGGAGGCCGAGGCGGCGGCTGCCGCCATCGGACCCGGCGTTGCTGCGACCGCCGCTGTGGCTGCGGCTGCGGCTGCCCTCGCCCCAGCCCCAGCCGCCGCCGCGGCGCCGCTGTTCGCCCCGCCGTCCGCTGCGGCCGCCCCCACGGCCGCCCCCACTGCCGCCCCCACGACCACCCCGCCTGCAACCACCCCGCTGCCGGTCACGGCGCAGCGGCTCGCATCCCCCGAAGTGGCCGCGCTGGACTGGCCGCAGCTCGAGGCGAGCGTGGCGCAGTGCCGCGCCTGCCGCCTGTGCGAAGGCCGCAGCAACACCGTCTTCGGCACCGGCTCGCAACGCGCGCACTGGCTGGTCGTGGGCGAGGCGCCCGGCGAGGAAGAAGACCGGCGGGGCGAGCCCTTCGTCGGCAAATCCGGTCAGCTGCTCGATGCGATGCTGCACGCGATGGGTCTGTCCCGCGCCGCGGACACGCCCGCCGAACGGGCCGTCTACATCGCCAACGCGGTGAAGTGCCGCCCGCCAGGCAACCGCAACCCGCAGCCCGACGAACTGGCACGCTGCGAGTCCTTCCTGCTGCGCCAGGTGGCGCTGCTGCAGCCCCGGTTCATCCTCGCCATGGGGCGCTTCGCGGTGCAAAGCCTGCTGCGCAGCGACGAGCCCATCGGCCGGCTGCGGGGCCGGCTGCACCGCTACCAGGGCGTGCCGCTGGTGGTGACCTACCACCCCGCCTACCTGTTGCGCAGCCCCCAGGAGAAGGCGCGGGCCTGGGACGACCTGAGCCGGGCGCGGGCCTGGGCACGCATGGGTGCGCCGGGCGCCGTCGACGCCGGCACGAACGATGGCGCGGCCTGACCCCCTGTGGGACCTGCTGCCCGTGGGGCTGCTGCGCCTGAACGCAGCCGCCGAGCCGCTGGCGGTCAATGCGGCGGCGCGGCGCCTGCTGATGCCCGCCGGCGGCTGGCCCACCGGCTGGGGCGAGGAAGCCTTGCTGTGCGGGCTGGCCGACACCCGCGCGCTGGCGCAACGGTTGGCAAGGCCGCACGACTTCAGCCTGCGGCTGTCCCTGGAAGGCCTGCCGCGCTGCATCGACCTGCAGGGCCAGTGGCGGCCCGATGACGCGCCCTGGCCCGCCCACCACCTGTGCACCCTGTGCGACGCCAGCGACGAGACGCGGCTGCAGCTGCAGCTGCGCGAGCAGGCCTCGCGCCTGCAGTGGCTGGCCGACCAGTTCGGGGAGCCCGCCCTCTACGTGGAACTGGACGACGGCCGCTGTCGGGTCGTCAACCGTCGCTGGGCCCACGCGGTGCGCCGCCCGGTGGACGCGTTGGTGGGACGACGGCTGGACGACCTGCTCGGCGCGGCAGCCCAGGCCGCGCTGCAGCCTGCGCTCGCCCGGGTGCGGCAGGGCGAGGCGGCGTTACTGCCCTGGACCTTTCCGGTGGCCGGGACCGGCCTGGCGCTCGCGCCGGTGGTGCTGGACCTGGAGTTCATTCCCCACCGCGGCGACGGCGGCCGCGTGCAGGGCTGTCTGATCGTCGCCCGCGCCCGCGGTGCCGATTTCGATGCGACGCGTCCGCTGACGGACGCCGCGCCCCGGCGCGATGCCGAGCGGACCGCGGCGCTGGAGGAGGCGGGCTGGCTGCGCTTCGTCCAGGCCACCAGCGAGGGCCTGGTGCTGCTGCGCGACGGCGTGATCACCGAAGCCAACCGGGCCTTCTGCCGCTGGGTGGGCCTGTCGCCGCAAGAGCTGCGGGGTCGCACGCTCGATGAGTTCGTTCCCGAGTCGCAGCAGCCCGACCCGGCGCCCAGCGACGACGTGGCGCTGGAGCACCGCCGCGAGGCCACGCTGGTGGGCGAACACGGCGAGCGGCGCGTCGTCGAGTTGCGCGAGCGCGCCTGGCTGCAGGGCGAGGAGGCGCTGCAGATGACGGTGCTGCGCGACCTGTCCGCGGAGGTGGCCGCGCAGGTCCACATCCGCCGGCTGAGCGACCAGGACAGCCTGACCGGCCTGCCCAACCGCCCCACCTTCATGAAGCGGCTGGACGAGCTGGCCGCCGAGGCGGCAGCCGAGGGCCTGCCGCTGGCGCTGCTGTTCATCGACCTGGACCATTTCAAGCGGGTCAACGACCTGCTCGGCCATCCCGCCGGTGACGCGCTGCTGCGCACCGTGGCACTGCGGCTGACCGGCCATCTGCGCTCGACCGACCTGGTGGCGCGCTTCGGCGGCGACGAGTTCATGGTGCTGCTGCCCGGGCGCCTGTCGGCGCGCCATGTGGAGGAGGTGGCGCGCAAGCTGCTGGCAGCCATCGAGCAGCCGGTCGAGGGTGGCGGGCAGGTCTTCCAGGTCACGCCGTCGATCGGCGTGGCGCTCTTTCCCCAGGACGGCGCCACCGCATCGGAACTCATCAAGAACGCGGACACCGCGATGTACGCGGCCAAGGCACGCGGCCGCGCGGGCGTGGCCTTCTACGACCGCGCCATGGGCAGCCAGGCGCAGCAGGTGCTGCTCATCGAGAGCCAGCTCACCCAGGCGCTGGCGCAGGGCGAACTGCGCATGCACCTGCAGCCGCAGGTGGATGCGGCCACGCTCGCGCCGGTGGGCGCCGAGGCGCTGATCCGCTGGCGCCATCCGCTGCGCGGCTGGGTGCCGCCGGACGCCTTCGTGCCGGTGGCCGAGCAGCAGCGGCTGATCGTGCCCATCGGCCGCTGGATGCTGCACGAGGCCGCACGCGCCATCCGCCAGGGGCTGGACCGGGGGGCGCCGCTGGGCGTCATCGGCGTGAACCTGTCGGCCACGCATTTCGAATCGGATGGGTTCGTCGAGGAGATCGAGCGGCTGCTGCAGGAGGCCGGCGTCCCCGGCCACTGCCTGGAGCTCGAATTGACCGAGCGCATGCTGCTCGAAGACCTGCCGCTGGTGCAGGGCCGGCTGCACCGGCTGCGCGCGCTGGGCATCCGCATCGCGGTGGACGACTTCGGCACCGGCTACTCCTCGCTCGGGCACCTCAAGCAGTTCCCGGTGGACAAGCTCAAGATCGACCGCCTGTTCGTCAAGGACCTGCCGGACAACCCCGAGTCGGCGGCCATCCTGCGCGCGCTGGTCCAGATGGCGCACAGCCTGAAGATCGCGGTGCTGGTCGAGGGCGTCGAGACCGATGCGCAGCGTCGCTTCCTGGCCGCCGAGGGCGTGGACTGCCTGCAGGGCCATGCGATCGGCCGGCCGCTGTCGCTGCCCGACTATCTCGGCTGGGTCGAACTGGACCGCCAGCGGCGTGGCTGAGCCCGCGGGCTGCGGCCGTCCGCCGGGGCGCAGCCCCGAGACTGCAGAGCCCAGCGTCGGCACGCCCCGCGCCACCTGCCCGCGCTGCGCCCGACCGCAGCGCACCTGCCTGTGCGCGCTGGTGGTGCCCACCGCGAACCGCACCCCGGTGCTGGTGCTGCAGCACCCCCAGGAGCGGCGCCACCCGAAGAACAGCGTGGCGCTGCTGAGCCTGTCCCTGGCACGATGCGAGGTGGTGGTGGGCGATTGCTTCGCGCCGGCGTCGCTCGGCGACTGGCTGCCCTCTTCCTCGCAAGCCACCTGGCTGCTCTACCCCGACGTTTCTGCGGCACCCGCTTCGTCGTGTGCCGTCCCGTCGCTCGCCCACGCCGCCGGCCCGGCGGTGCGCCTGGTGGTGCTGGACGCCACCTGGCGCAAGAGCCTGCGCCTGCTGCTGGAACACCC
>JAIYCR010000095.1 GCA_027487905.1 Rubrivivax sp.
AACACCTACTTCAGCAAGGCCGAGAACATGAGCCTGCGCGAGATCGTGCAGGCCCTGCGTGAAACCTACTGCGGCACCATCGGCGCGGAGTTCATGCACATCACCGACCCGACGGAGAAGCGGTGGTGGCAGCAGAAGCTGGAGTCCATGCGCTCCAAGCCCGACTTCTCGGTGAGCGCCAAGAAGCACATCCTCAACCGCCTCACCGCGGCCGAGGGCCTGGAGCGCTACCTGCACACCAAGTACGTGGGCCAGAAGCGCTTCTCGCTCGAAGGCGGCGAGAGCTTCATTGCCGCGATGGACGAACTCGTGCAGCGCAGCGGCACCAAGGGCGTGCAGGAGATCGTCATCGGCATGGCCCACCGCGGCCGGCTGAACGTGCTGGTGAACACCCTGGGCAAGGCGCCCAAGGACCTCTTCTCCGAGTTCGACCACACCGCGCCCGAGAACCTGCCCTCCGGCGACGTCAAGTACCACCAGGGCTTCTCCTCCGACGTCACCACCCCTGGCGGCCCGGTGCACCTGAGCCTGGCCTTCAACCCGTCCCACCTGGAGATCGTCAACCCGGTGGTCGAGGGCTCGGTGCGCGCCCGCCTGGATCGCCGCGGCGACAAGGCCGGCAGCTCGGTGCTGCCCATCCAGGTGCACGGCGATGCCGCCTTCGCGGGCCAGGGCGTCGTGATGGAGACGCTGGCGCTCGCCCAGACGCGCTACTACTCCACCGGCGGCACGGTGCACCTGGTCATCAACAACCAGATCGGCTTCACCACCAGCGACCCGCGCGACAGCCGCTCCACGCTGTACTGCTCCGACGTCGTCAAGATGATCGAAGCGCCCGTGCTGCACGTGAACGGCGACGACCCGGAAGCCGTGGTGCTGTGCTGCCAGCTCGCCCTCGACTACCGCCAGGAGTTCCGCAAGGACGTGGTGGTGGACATCGTGTGCTTCCGCAAGCTCGGCCACAACGAGCAGGACACGCCGGCCCTCACCCAGCCGCTGATGTACAAGAAGATCGCCCAGCACCCGGGCACCCGCCGCCTCTACGGCGAGCGCCTGGTGGCGCAGGGCGTGATCGGCACCGACGTGCCCGACGAGATGGTCAAGGAGTTCCGCGCCGCGATGGACGCGGGCAAGCACACCATCGATCCGGTGCTCACCAACTACAAGAGCAAGTACGCGGTCGACTGGTCGCCCTTCCTCGGCAAGAAGTGGACCGACTCGGCCGACACCGCGCTGCCGCTGGCCGAGGTCAAGCGACTGGCCGCGAAGATCACCACGGTGCCCACCACCTTCAAGCCCCACCCGCTGGTCGAGAAGGTGCTGGCCGACCGCGCCGCCATGGGCCGCGGCGAGATCAACGTCGACTGGGGCATGGGCGAGCACCTGGCCTTCGCCTCGCTGGTGGCCAGCGGCTATGGCGTGCGCCTCTCGGGCGAGGACTGCGGGCGCGGCACCTTCACCCACCGCCATGCGGTGCTGCACGACCAGAACCGCGAGAAGTGGGACGAGGGCACCTACATCCCGCTGCAGAACGTGGCCGACGGGCAGGCGCCCTTCGTCGTCATCGACTCCATCCTGTCCGAGGAGGCGGTGCTGGGCTTCGAGTACGGCTACGCCTCGGCCGAGCCGAACACGCTGACCATCTGGGAGGCCCAGTTCGGCGACTTCGTCAACGGCGCCCAGGTGGTCATCGACCAGTTCATCGCCTCGGGCGAAGTCAAGTGGGGCCGGGTCAACGGCCTCACGCTGATGCTGCCGCACGGCTACGAAGGCCAGGGCCCCGAGCACAGCTCGGCGCGCCTGGAGCGCTTCATGCAGCTGGCCGCCGACAACAACATGCAGATCGTGCAGCCCACCACGGCCAGCCAGATCTTCCATGTGCTGCGTCGGCAGATGGTGCGCATGTTCCGCAAGCCCCTGGTGCTGATGACGCCCAAGAGCCTGCTGCGCAACAAGGACGCCACCTCGCCGCTCACCGAGTTCACCAAGGGCGAGTTCCGCACCGTGATCGGCGAGCTCAACGCCGACATCGATGCGGCCAAGGTCAAGCGGGTGATCGCCTGCTCGGGCAAGGTCTACTACGACCTCGTCAAGAAGCGCGAGGAGCGCAAGGCCGCCGACGTGGCCATCGTGCGGGTCGAGCAGCTCTATCCCTTCCCCCACAAGGCTTTCGCAGCCGAACTGCGCAAGTACCCGGCGGCCACCGACATCGTGTGGTGCCAGGACGAGCCGCAGAACCAGGGGGCGTGGTTCTTCGTGCAGCACTACATCCACGAGAACATGTCCGAAGGCCAGCGCCTGGGCTATGCCGGTCGCCCGGCTTCGGCCTCCCCGGCCGTGGGCTATGCCCACCTGCACCAGGAGCAGCAGAAGGCGCTGCTCGACCAGGCCTTCGGCAAGCTCAAGGGCTTCGTGCTCAGCAAGTGATGCCAGCGCGCACGACCGGGCAGGCGCTGCGCGGCCCGGTCGGATGCGTACGCCCGGCCGTCGGCCGGGCCCTCCGCGCGCGGTGATGTGAATTCCCAAGAGACCCCAAATGGCAATCGTTGAAGTCAAGGTTCCCCAGCTGTCCGAATCGGTGGCCGAAGCCACCCTGCTCCAGTGGAAGAAGAAGCCCGGCGAAGCCGTGGCAATGGACGAGATCCTGATCGAGATCGAGACCGACAAGGTGGTGCTGGAAGTGCCGGCGCCGGCGGCTGGCGTGATGGCCGAGTTCGTCAAGCAGGATGGCGAGAGCTGCGTGAGCGACGAGGTCATCGCCCGCATCGACACCGAAGGCAAGGCCGGTGCGGCGCCGCTCGCCGCGCCTGCGGCCGCCCCCGCAGCAGCGCCGGCACCGGCTGCCGCCGCCAGCGCCAGCGCCAGCAAGGCCGGCGTGGCCATGCCCGCCGCTGCCAAGCTGATGGCCGACAACCAGCTGAGCGCCGGCTCGGTGCCCGGCACCGGCAAGGATGGCCGCGTCACCAAGGGCGATGTGCTGGGCGCCGTCGCGGCCGGTGCCGCCAAGCCTGCACCGGTGGCCAGCGTGGCTTCGGCCCCGGCCGTCGCGCGCACGCTGCCTGCGGTCGCCGCCCCCGTCGCGGCGAGCCTGGGCGACCGCCCCGAGCAGCGCGTGCCGATGTCGCGCCTGCGGGCGCGGGTGGCCGAGCGGCTGCTGCAGTCCCAGGCCACCAATGCCATCCTCACCACCTTTAACGAGGTCAACATGGCCCCGGTGATGGAGATGCGCAAGCGCTTCCAGGACAAGTTCGAGAAGGAGCACGGCGTCAAGATCGGCTTCATGTCCTTCTTCGTGAAGGCCGCGGTGGCCGCGCTCAAGAAGTACCCGGTGCTCAACGCCAGCGTAGACGGCAACGACATCGTCTACCACGGCTACTTCGACATCGGCATCGCGGTGGGCTCGCCGCGGGGTCTGGTGGTGCCCATCCTGCGCAATGCGGACCAGATGAGCTTCGCCGACATCGAGAAGAAGATCGCCGAGTTCGGCACCAAGGCCCGCGACGGCAAGCTGTCGTTGGACGAACTCACCGGCGGCACCTTCTCCATCAGCAATGGCGGCGTGTTCGGCTCGATGCTGTCCACCCCCATCATCAACCCGCCGCAGTCGGCCATCCTGGGCGTGCATGCCACCAAGGACCGCGCGGTGGTGGAGAACGGCCAGGTGGTGGTGCGGCCCATCAATTACCTGGCGATGAGCTACGACCACCGCATCATCGACGGCCGCGAGGCCGTGCTCGGCCTGGTCACGATGAAGGAAGCGCTCGAAGACCCGGCCCGCCTGCTCTTCGACATCTGAGCCATCGAAGGCAGGACACACACCATGAGCAAAGCATTCGACGTCGTCGTCATCGGCGGCGGCCCGGGCGGCTACATCGCCGCCATCCGGGCCGCACAGCTCGGCCTGCACACCGCCTGCATCGACGAGTGGAAGAACGACAAGGGCGGCCCGGCCCCGGGCGGCACCTGCACGAACGTGGGCTGCATTCCCAGCAAGGCGCTGCTGCAGTCCAGTGAACATTTCGAGCAGGCGGGCCACCACTTCGCCGACCACGGCATCGGCCTGAAGGACCTGAGCATCGACGTGAAGAAGATGCTCGGCCGCAAGGACACGGTGGTCAAGCAGAACAACGACGGCATCCTCTACCTCTTCAAGAAGAACAAGGTCAGCTTCTTCCACGGCCGGGGCGCCTTCGCGGGCCAGAAGGACGGCGTCTGGGAGATCTCGGTCACCGGTGCGGCCAGCGAGACGCTGAGCGCCCGGCACGTGATCGTCGCCACAGGCTCCAACGCCCGGGCGCTGCCGGGCGCGGCCTTCGACGAGGAACGCATCCTCAGCAACGACGGCGCGCTTCGCATTGGCGCGGTGCCCAAGACGCTGGGCGTGATCGGCGCGGGCGTGATCGGTCTGGAGATGGGCTCGGTGTGGCGCCGCCTGGGCGCCGACGTGACCATTCTCGAAGGCCTGCCCACCTTCCTCGGGGCGGTGGACGAGCAGATCGCCAAGGAGGCGCACAAGGCCTTCGTCAAGCAGGGCCTGAAGATCGAGATGGGCGTGAAGATCGCCTCGGTCACATCCGACGCGAAATCGGGTGTGAGCATCGCCTACGCCGATGCCAAGGGCGCCGAGAAGACGCTGCAGGTCGAGCGGCTCATCGTCTCCATCGGTCGGGTGCCCAACACCATCGGGCTGAACGCCGAGGCGGTGGGGCTCAAGCTCGACGAGCGCGGCGCCATCCAGGTCGACGGCGACTGCCGCACCAACCTGGCCAATGTCTGGGCGGTGGGCGATGTCGTGCGCGGCCCGATGCTCGCGCACAAGGCGGAGGAAGAGGGCGTCGCGGTGGCCGAGCGCATTGCCGGCCAGCACGGTCACGTCAACTTCAACACCATTCCCTGGGTCATCTACACCAGCCCGGAGATCAGCTGGGTGGGCGAGACCGAGCAGCAGCTCAAGGCGCGCGGCGCGGCCTACAAGGCGGGCACCTTTCCCTTCATGGCCAACGGCCGTGCGAGGGCGCTGGGCGACACCACCGGCATGGTCAAGTTCCTGGCCGACGCGGTCACCGACGAGATCCTGGGCGTGCACATCGTCGGCCCCTTCGCCAGCGAGCTCATCGCCGAGGCGGTGGTGGCCATGGAGTTCAAGGCCTCGGCCGAGGACATCGCCCGCATCTGTCACGCCCATCCGTCGCTGAGCGAGGCGACCAAGGAAGCGGCCCTCGCGGTGGACAAGCGAACGCTGAACTTCTGAGCGCCGCCGGTCGATGAGTGTCCGCTCGCTGTATGAGCAGCAGCTGGTCGAGCGCGGCTATCGCGCCGACCCCGCGCAGCTGCGCGCCATCGATGCGCTGGAGCGCTGCGAGAACGAGTGGGTCGAGTACAAGGCCCGGCGTCGCAACGCCATCACCAAGCTGCTGATCCGCCCGCCCATCCCCCGGGGCGTGTACATGCACGGCGGGGTGGGGCGCGGCAAGAGCTTCCTGATGGACTGCTTCTTCCAGGCCGTTCCCCTGCAGCGCAAGACCCGCCTGCATTTCCATGAGTTCATGCGCGAGGTGCACCGGGAACTCGCCGACCTCAAGGGCATCGTCAACCCGCTGCATGAACTGGGCCGGCGCATCTCGCGGCGTTACCGGCTGATCTGCTTCGACGAGTTCCATGTCGCCGACGTCACCGACGCGATGATCCTGCACCGGCTGCTGGAGTCCTTGTTCCAGCATCGGGTCAGCATCGTCACCACCTCGAACTTCCACCCCGACGAGCTCTATCCGAACGGGCTGCACCGCGACCGCATCCTGCCGGCCATCGAGTTGCTCAAGGAGAAGCTGGAAGTCATCAGCGTGGACAACGGCACCGACTACCGCCAGCGCACGCTCGAGCAGGTGCAGATGTACCACTGCCCGCTCGGCGCGCAGGCCGACGAGCGGATGCAGGCCGCGTTCGAGGCACTGGCCGAGGCGCGCGACGAGCCGCCGGTGCTCAACATCGAGCACCGCGAGCTGCGGGCACGGCGCAAGGCCGGCGGCGTGGTGTGGTTCGATTTCCGAACCCTGTGCGGCGGGCCCCGTTCGCAGAACGACTACCTGGAGATCGCCTCGCGCTTCCACACCGTGATGCTGTCGGACGTGCCCCAGATGCCCCCGAGGCTGGCCTCCGAAGCCAGGCGCTTCACCTGGCTGGTGGACGTGCTCTACGACCGGCGCGTGAAGCTAATCCTGAGTGCGGCGGTGCCCGCGGGCGAGCTCTATCTCGAAGGGCCGCTGGCCCACGAGTTCCCGCGCACGGTGTCGCGGCTGGCGGAGATGCAGTCGGCCGAGTTCCTGGCGCTGTCGCGCCGGGAGGTGGACACGTCCATCACCTGAGGCGGGAAGCCGCCCCGTCTGCGTCAACGCCTCGGGGCCGCTCGCTCCTGGGGAATGCGGTCGACCCGCACCAGCGCCACCGACAGGTTGTCGCCGCCACCGGCGGCGCGCTGCCGGGCCTTGTTGATCAGCATCTCGGTGGCCTCCCGGGCGGGCAGCGCATTGACGATGGCGCCGATCTCCTTGGGCGTGAAGTAGTGCCACAGGCCGTCGCTGCACACCAGCAGCGTGTCGCCCGGCAGCACGTCATCCAGCCGGCGCACCGCCACCGGCGGATCGGCGTGCGTGCCCAGACAGCCGGTCAGCAGGTTGGACTGGGGATGCGTGGTGGCTTCTTCCTCCGAGATCTGGCCGTCATCGACCAGCCGCTGCACATAGGAGTGGTCGCTGGTGCGGCTCATCAGGTCGCCGCCGCGGAAGTGGTACACGCGGGAGTCGCCGGCATGGACCGTCTCGCACTGCAGCCCGGCCTGCAGCGCGAAGGCGGCCACGGTGCTGTGCGGCTCTTCCTCGCTGGTGATCGCCGTGAGCTTGATCATCAGGTGGGACTCGAGCACCAGGCTGCGCAGCAGGTCGGTCGACTCGTCCTGCCCGGGCACGAAGCGCTCGAAGAGCTGCTTGGCGGTGAGGATGACCTGGTCGGCGGCCTTTCGGCCTCCGCTCTTGCCGCCCATGCCGTCGGCCACGACGGCCAGCAGGCAGCCCGGCACGCGCGGGTGGACGATGACCTCCACGCGGTCCTGCTGGTAGGCGCGGTCGCCGCGGTGCACACCGGTCGAGACGGTGAGTCGGTAGGGGGTGGACCGCGCGTTCATGCCGCTGCCTATAATTTTTCGAGTGATGGAGTATCGCCCGAGGCCGCAGCGCGGTCCTGTGCCCTGGGACCCACCGCCGGAACAAAGAGCCCTTCGGCCATGGATGCCAACCTCCACTCACCGCACCGCCAACTGATCGAGCTTCGCATCGAGCACGCCGACCTGGATGCGCTGATCGACCTCGCCGTCCGTGACCCGGGACATGACGAACTCGCGCTGCGTCGGCTGAAGAAGCGTCGACTGGCCCTGCGCGATCGCATCTTCGCGCTGCAGTCGGCGCTCGAGCCGCCGGAGCCCGCTTGACGCCCGCGGCGGATTCGCCCCTGGCGCAGGCCGTTGTGCAGGCCTTCGCGCCCGGCGGCGCCTTGCACCGCAGCCAGGACGGCTACAGGCCGCGCGAGGCGCAGGGCGAACTGGCGATGGCCGTGGCGCAGGCGGTTGACGCCCAGGAGGCGCTCGTCGTCGAGGCCGGGACCGGCGTGGGCAAGACCTTCGGCTACCTGGTGCCGGTGCTGCTGTCGGGCCGCAGGGCGCTGATCAGCACGGCCACCAAGAACCTGCAGGACCAGCTGTTCCAGCGCGACCTGCCCCGGTTGCGCGACGCGCTGCAGGTGCCGGTGTCCACCGCGCTGCTCAAGGGGCGCTCGAGCTACCTCTGCCTGCATCGGCTGGGCAGCGCGCGCACCGCCGGCGACCCGTCCGACCGCCTGGCGCTGCGAACGCTCGCCCAGGTCGAGCGGTGGGCGCAGCAGACCCGATCGGGCGATCTGGCGGAGATCGAGGGCCTGAACGACAGGTCCCCGGTGATCGCGCTGATCACCTCGACGCGGGAGAACTGCCTGGGCAGCGAATGCCCGCAGTTCCGGGACTGCCATGTGGTCAAGGCCCGACGGGAGGCCCTGGCCGCGGACGTGGTGGTGGTGAACCACCACCTGTTCTTCGCCGACGTGGCCTTGCGCGACGGGGGCGTTGCCGAACTGCTGCCCAGCGTGGAGGTGGCGGTCTTCGACGAGGCCCACCAGCTCGGCGAGGCAGGCGTGAACTTCATGGGCACACAGTTCACCACCTCGGCGGCCACCGACCTGGCCCGTGACCTCGTTCGCACCGGCTCGCAGGAGGCCCGGGGCCTTGCGGCCTGGAGCGCCCTGGCCAGCGCGTGCGAGCAGGCGGCACGGGCCGTGCGAAGCGCCGCCGCGGGCTCGCTGGGCGAGGTTCGGGGCCTGATCAAGCTGCGATGGGAAGAACGCGCTGGGTCAGACGGGCTGATCGAGGCCTTGAAGGCCTGCGTGATCGCCTTCGAGGCGGCGCAGGCGGCGGCCCTGGCCGTGGCCGACGCGCACCCCGACTTCGACCGGCTGGCCGAGCGCTGCGCGGAGATGGCGCGGCGCGCCGAGGGCTTCCTCGGCGAGACGGCGGACGATGTCGTGCGCTGGATCGATGTCGGCCCCTTGCAGGCCCGTCTGGTGCAGACGCCGCTGGACATCCGGCACCTGCTGGACGCGCAGCGGCAGCACTCGCCCAAGGCCTGGATCTTCACTTCCGCCACCTTGGGCGACGAGCAGTCGCTCGACTGGTTCACCATTCCGGCCGGGCTCGGCGATGCCCGCACGCTGAGGGTTGGCAGCCCCTTCGACTACCCCCGGCAGGCGAGGCTCTACGTGCCCCGCGACCTGCCTCTGCCCAACGACGCGCGCCACCCCGGTGCCGTGGCGGCACTCGCCGCCCGCCTGGCGGCCCGGCTGGATGGACGCTGCTTCGTGCTCACCACCACGCTGAGGGCCTTGTCCGCCATCGGCGAGGCGCTGCCGGGCGTTCTGCAGCGCGAGGGCGCCTCGCTGGAGGTGCTGGTGCAAGGCCGCGCGCCCAAGCGCGAGCTGATGGCGCGCTTCCTGGACAACCCGAGGTCGGTGCTGGTCGGCTCGCACAGCTTCTGGGAAGGCGTGGACGTGCCGGGCGACGCGCTGCAGTGCGTGATCATCGACAAGCTTCCCTTCCCACCGCCGAACGACCCGCTGGTCGAAGCCCGCACGCGTCGGCTGCGCGAGGCCGGGCGCAGTCCCTTCGACGACTACCACCTGCCCGAGGCGATGGTGGCGCTGCGACAAGGCGCGGGCCGGCTGATTCGCAGCGAGACCGATGAGGGGCTGCTGGTCATCGCGGACGCCCGGATGGCCCGAATGGGCTATGGACGCCGGCTGCGGGCGGCACTGCCGCCGATGACGCCGGTGGACGAGGAAAGCGCCGCGCTTCAGTGGCTGGACGAGGTGCGCGCGCGCCGGGCCTCGGCGCGCTGAACCCATCCGGCCGCGAGGCTCACCAGAACTGCCACCAGGCCTTGTCCGGCCCTCGAAGGCCTTCGGCCGGCAGCCGGCTCTGGGGATAGTTGCGCTCGAGCACCCGCAAGGCGTCGTCGCGCAACGCAACCAGGCCGAGCCGGTCGTAGCTCTGCGCCATGAGGTAGAGCGCTTCTTCCGTGGTGGGCGACTGCTGGAACTCCTGCACCGCCTTCTGGGCGCGGTTGGCCGCTGCGACGAAGGCACCCCGGCGGAAGTAGTAGCGCGCCACGTGGAGCTCGTAGGCGGCCAGCGAGTTCACGATGTAGTTCATCCGCAGTCGGGCATCCTCGGCGTAGCGCGACTGGGGGAACTGCTCGATCAGGCGCCTGAAGGACTGCCAGGCTTCGCGGGACGCCTGCTGGTCCCGCTCGGAGAGGTCCTGGCGGGAGACGCTGCTCAGCACACCGAGGTTGTCGTTGAAGTTGCTCAGCCCCTGCAGGTAGAGCGCATAGTCGAAGGCGGGGCTGGTCGGGTTGAGCCGGATGAAGCGTTCGAGCACCGCGAGCGCCTGTGCCCGCTCACCGGTGCGGTACAGCAGGTGGGCCCGATCGAGTTGCGCCTGCTGGGCCAGCAGCGTGCCGGCCGCGCGGCCTTCCAGCCGCTCCAGCAGGCGGATGGCCCGCTCGTTGTTCCCGCTTCGGATGTCCTCGCGCGCCTCTGAATACAATTTTTCGGTGGACCAGCCCGCGCTTTCATCGGTGGGCGTCGTGTTGCACGCCGAGAGCACGACGGCCACGCTCAGTGCCGACAGCAGTGCCGTCAAGCGCGAGGGCTTGCGGGCAGGACAATCCCGCCAACGGCGGTGCAGATGGGCATCAGACATGAATCGCAGGGGGTCGGGGGCCGAAGGATCGACCCCTCAGTTGGAGGGAAGGCTCGAGTCCGACGAGTATAGAAGTCGGTCCGAGCCTCGGTCCCCGCCGGGCGCTCCTCAACGCGCGGAGGCCGCAGACGATCTCCTGGATGAAGCCGACGACCCGTCCGCCGACGAGGCGGCGCCGGAAGGCCCGGTGGACCTGCTCGTCGCGGCGCAACACCATGGCGATCGCCTGGATCGCTGGCTGGCCCATTCGCTCGCCCGCCATTCGCGCAGCCACCTGCAGTCGCTGATCGAGGCCGGCGCGGTCACCATCGACGGCATCGCGTCGCAGCAGCCTTCGCGCAAGGTTGCGGCGGGTCAACGCGTCCGGGTGATGCTGTCGCTGCCCTTGTCCCAGCGACCCTTCGAGCCCCAGCCCATGGCGCTGGACATCCGCCAGCAGGATGCGCACTTCTACGTGCTGTGCAAGCCGCCCGGTCTGGTGGTGCACCCGGCGGCCGGGCACTGGAGCGGAACCCTGCTCAACGGCCTGCTGGCGCTCGATCCCGGGCTGGCCTCGCTGCCCCGGGCGGGCATCGTCCACCGGCTGGACAAGGACACCTCCGGGCTGATGGTCGTGGCCCGGACCGTGCTGGCCATGACGGCACTGGTGCGCTCGCTGGCCGCCCACGAGGTTCGACGCGAATACCAGGCGCTGGTGCATGGCACGGTGAGCGCCTCCCTGGCCCGGGTGGACCTTCCGCTGGGCCGCGACCCGCGGTCCCGGGTGCGGATGGCGGTGGTCGGGTCGGGCAAGCCTGCGCGGACGGACATCCGCCGGGTGGGCGAAGACGGTCGCTTCAGCGCGGTGGAGTGCCGCCTGCACACCGGGCGCACGCACCAGATCCGGGTGCACCTGTCGCACGTCGGCCACCCTCTGGTTGCCGACAGCCTCTACGGCGGCGCCGAAGCGCTGGGCATGACCCGTCAGGCCCTGCACGCCCGACAGCTGGCCTTCAAGCATCCCGCCGGGGGCGCGCCGGTGCGGGTGCAGGCGCAGCCGCCGGCCGATTTCCAGTCGGCCTGGGAGCGGGTGGTGGCCGACGGCACTGGCTGAATCGCCCTGGCCCAGGCCCTGCAACCGGGCATACAATGGACGGATTCCAGCCGGCGCACAGCGCTGGCCCGACCGAGCCAGGTGCGCGTGAAGCGCCCACCTCGACGCGACGGGCAGGGGAAATCCGGGCCGACCCGTCCGATGCTTTCCAGCCACCCGTCCCTTGCCCCGCGAGCGGGGCCTTCCCGAACCGCAAGCCCCGTGCTGCACCGGCCATGCCCGTGCCCCACCAGAGCCCACCTGCATGAACACCCAGGATGCCCGCCGCGTCCTCGAGACGGCGCTGATGTGCGCCCACCAACCGCTCGGCCTGGCCGACCTGCGGGCGCTTTTCGGCGACGAATTGGGCGCGGACACGCTGCGGGCCTTGCTGGACGACCTCGCCCGGGACTGTGCCGACCGCGGCTACGAACTGGTCCGACTGGCCGGAGGCTGGAGGTTCCAGTCCCGCCCCGAGTTGCGCGTGTACCTCGACCGGCTGCACCCGGAGAAGCCGCCGAAGTACTCAAGAGCCGTGCTGGAGACGCTGGCCATCATTGCCTACCGGCAGCCGGTGACCCGGGGCGACATCGAGGACATCCGCGGCGTCGCGGTGAACAGCCACGTGCTCAAGCAGATCGAGGATCGGGGCTGGATCGAGGCCATCGGCTACCGCGATGCGCCAGGCCGTCCGGCCTTGTTCGCCACCACCCGCCAGTTCCTCGACGATCTGGGCCTGGCCTCGCTGGACCGGCTGCCGGCGCTGGGTGAACCGGGGGCGATGGCCGACCTGGCGGAGCGGCTGGAGGCGCAGTCCGCCTTGCTGGACCCCCAGGTGCCACTGGCCCTGGAAGCCCTGACCGAGACAGACAGCGGCACCGAGACCGAGACCGAGACCGAGACCCTGGAAGCGGCTGCGCCCGACTTCCCGCCAGACCTTTCCCCGACCGCGCCGGGCGCGGACGCCACACCCCAGCATCACCCGGGCGAAAGCCCCCGGAGCGACCCGCATGACGTCTACGTCCCCTGATCAACCGACGGCCCCGAGCGAAACCGGGGGCGACGCCTCGCCGGCGCCCGTTCGCAAGCCGAGGGCCCGCAAGGCCGCTGCGGCCACCGGCACGCTGCCTCCAGTCGCTGCGGGTGCCGCTGAAGGCGGAGCGTCGACCGACCCGGCGAGCGCTGCGCCCGAGCGCACGCCGAGTGCCGCCCCAGGCGATCTGCCCCCGGCGGCACCCCAGGATGCACCGGCGCCGACACCCGCCCTGGATGCCGAGGGCCAGGCCATTCGCCCCCGTGCACGGCGCAGCCGCAAGCCCGTCGCGGGCCTGGCCGACGAGGCCTCCTCCAGTTGGCCGTCGCCGCTGGCTCGGGCCGAGGCTCAGGCCGACGCGAACCCCGACACCAACTCCGGCACCGATCGTGATGTCCACCGTGACGCCGACCGAGACGCACCAGCGCCTGCCCGGGCGGCCGAACACTCCGAGGTCGCAGGAGCCGCCGCTGGCCAAGGCGCTGCCGTCGATTTCGATCCGACCGCGCCCGCGCCACGCACCAGCCGCAACCGGCGCCGCCGCAACCGCGACCGCGACCGCAGGCGGCGAGAGGACGGGGCGGAAGCTTCACCGAACGAAGCGGCCGGCAGCGGCGCAGCGCTTGCTGACGCTGCGGATGCCGCTGCCCGGCGCAGCGGCCCGGATGCCCTCGGCGAGGGTCGTCCCGAGCGAGGCGAGCGCCCGGAGCGCCGGCCCCGCCCCCCTCGCCCCGACGCTGCCGCGCAGGCCAGGCCCGCGCCCGCAGCCGAGGCGGTCGAGCGCTTCGCCGACGTCCTGCGGGGCGAGTTCGACGGCGAGGACGAGCCTGCGGAGGAGGCCGCCGCCGCGTCCAAGCGGGTGCTGCGGCCCGAGCCCGATGCGCCCAAGCTGCACAAGGTTCTGGCCCAGGCCGGCGTCGGTTCCCGACGGGACATGGAGCAGATGATCCAGGACGGCCAGGTGACGGTGAACGGCGAACCGGCCCATGTGGGCCAGCGCATCTCCTTCGGCGACCAGATCAAGGTGGCGGGCAAGCCGGTGAAGGTGCGCATCGTGCCGCCCCCGCCTCGCATCCTGGCCTATCACAAGCCGGTCGGAGAGGTCGTGACCCACAACGACCCCGAGCAGCGCCCCACGGTGTTCCGCCGGCTTCCGCGGCTGCAGCAGGGCAAGTGGCAGTCGGTCGGCCGTCTGGACATCAACACCGAAGGCCTGCTGCTGTTCACCAACTCCGGCGAACTGGCCAATCAGCTGATGCACCCGCGCTTCGGCGTCGAGCGTGAATACGCCGTCCGGGTGCTGGGCACGCTGGAGGAAGAGGCCCGCGGCCGCCTGCTCGAGGGCGTGGAGATCGAAGGCCAGGCGGCGAGCTTCCGTTCCATCGAGAACGGGGGCGGGGAGGGCGTCAACCAGTGGTACCGGGTGGTCATCACCGAGGGCCGCAACCGCGAGGTGCGCCGGCTCTTCGAGGCCGTGGGCCTGGTGGTCAACCGGCTCATCCGCATCCGCTACGGCAGCGTGGTGCTGCCGCGGGGCCTGCGCCGTGGCATGTGGATCGACCTGGAGGATGCCGACGTCCGCACCATCCGCCAGATGGTGGGGCTGGGCGAGCGCGGACCGCGGCCCGCGCGCGGCGACCGCACCGAAGCCCGTGGCCACCGGCCGGATCGCGAAGGACGCACCGACGCACGGCCCGACGCGCGCGACCCGCAGGCAGGAGCGCGCGGCGACGGTCGTGGCAAGAACCGGGGCGTGAACGGGCCTCGCCCCAGCCGCCCTGAGCGCGGGCCCAAGCCGCAGGGCGCGGGTTCCCCGAAGTTCGAACGCCAGCCGCTCGACCCGAGGGCCTCGATGCCGGGCCTGGGCCCGATGACGCAACTCGTTCAGCCCACCGGCCGCCGTGCCCGCGGCCCCATCGGCTTCGGCAAGCCGGTGCTCGATGAGATGCCCGTGGGCGGTGCGCTGGACGACCATGGCGCCGAGGACGAGATCGACATGCGGTCCATTCCCAACCCGCTGCAGCAGACCTTCGACCGCCGCTTCGGCGGGGGTGGTGGTGGCGGAGGGGGCGGTGGTGGTGGCCAGAAGGGTCCCCGCGCCTACGGCAAGGGTGGCGGCGGCTTCAAGGGCAAGGGCGGCGGTGCAGGCGGCGGCGGTGCTGCCAAGCAGCCCGACCCCATGCAGACCAGCGTCAGCTACATCGGGGCGAATGCCTTCCACCGTCCTGGCGGGCGAGGCGGCAAGCGCGGCCCGGGTGGTGGTGGCGGTGGCGGCGGCGGTCGCGGGCCGCGCTGAAGGTCGTCCCCTCCATCGGCGGCGGCTCCTGGCCGCGCCGACCTAGAATCCAAGGCTTTGCCCTCATTGCACCGGAGAACTTCCAATGGCCGTTGAACGCACCCTGTCCATCATCAAGCCCGACGCAGTCGCCAAGAACGTGATCGGCCAGATCTACGCCCGCTTCGAAGGGGCCGGACTTCGCATCGCCGCGGCGCGCATGGCGCACCTGTCCCGCGCGGAGGCGGAAGCCTTCTACGGCGTGCACCGCGCCCGTCCCTTCTTCAAGGACCTGGTGGACTTCATGATCTCCGGCCCGGTGATGATCCAGGTGCTCGAGGGCGAGAACGCGATCCTGCGCAACCGCGAACTGATGGGCGCCACCGACCCGAAGAAGGCCGACAAGGGCACCATCCGCGCCGATTTCGCCGACAGCATCGACGCCAATGCGGTGCACGGCTCGGATGCTGCCGAAACCGCCGCGGTCGAGATCGCGTTCTTCTTCCCCGGCATGCAGGTCTTCTCCCGCTGAAGGGGCAGCCGGCCCGCGCGGGCCGGCCATCCAAGCTGGCCTGGGCATGAGCGACCGAACCGACCTGTTGGGTTTCGATCTCGAGGGCCTCGCCGCCTGGTGCGAGGGGCTCGGGGAGAAGCGTTTCCGCGCGGTGCAGCTGCTGCAGTGGATCCACCAGCGCGGGGAATCGGACTTCGATGCCATGTCCGACCTCGCGCGCAGCCTGCGCGCCAAGCTGGCGGTACACGCCCGCGTGGGCTCGCTGCCCGTGCTGTCGCGCCACGCGTCGGCCGATGGCACCGTCAAATGGCTGTTCGACGTCGGCGGCGGCGATGCCGTCGAGACCGTCTTCATCCCCGAGGACGACCGCGGCACGCTGTGCGTGTCGTCGCAGGCCGGTTGCGCGGTCGGTTGCCGCTTCTGCTCCACCGGTCACCAGGGCTTCAGCCGCAACCTGACGACCGCCGAGATCGTCTATCAGCTCTGGCATGCCCAGCGCGAGCTCACCGCGGGGCGGCCCGATGCGCGCGGCGTCACCAACGTCGTGATGATGGGCATGGGCGAGCCGCTGCAGAACATGGGCGCACTGGTCCCGGCCTTGCGGCTGATGCTCGATGACCGGGCCTATGGCCTGTCGCGCCGCCGCGTCACCGTTTCCACCTCGGGCGTGGTGCCCATGATCGACCGGCTCGCCGCCGAGTGCCCGGTGGCGCTGGCCGTGTCCCTGCATGCCCCGGACGACGCCCTGCGCGACCACCTCGTTCCGCTGAACCGGAAGTACCCCATCGCCGAACTGCTCGACGCCTGCCGCCGCTACGTGCCCCACGCACCCCGCGATTTCGTCACCCTCGAGTACTGCATGCTCGACGGGGTGAACGACAGCGCGGAGCAGGCCCATGAACTGGCCGGTCTGCTGCGCGGCCGTCTTCCCTGCAAGATCAACCTCATTCCCTTCAATCCGTTTCCCGCCTCGGGGCTCACCCGCTCGCCGCGCTCGCGGGTCGAAGCCTTTGCCGACATCCTGATGCGGGCCGGTTTCGTCACCACCATCCGCAAGACCCGGGGCGACGACATCGACGCCGCGTGTGGTCAGCTGGCGGGCGACGTGCAGGACCGCACCCGCGCGCACGAACGCCTGGCCGCCGCGCGCGAAATGCCCATTCGTGGTCCGCTGCCCGGCCGGCGTGCCGGCGACCCGGCCTCGGCCTTCGACGCTCGAACTCCACCGGCCAAAGGCTGCGCATGACCCCGATGCACCCAGGTATCCCGATCCGGTCTGCGGTCCGCGTGGCAGGGGGCTTCGCACCCGGCCCGGGCCTGGGCCGTGTGCTGGTCTCGGGCCTGCTGGTCGCCTTGCTGGCGGGCTGCGGCACCGGGGTGGGCCTGCAGGGGGGCGAACTGCGCGACCGGGTCACGGCATCCGACGAATCGCCCGATGCCCGGCGGGCGAGGGTGCGATTCGAGCTGGCGTCGGCCTACTTCAGCCGGGGTCAGGTGGCCACCGCGCTGGACGAGGTGAAGCTGGCGCTGGCCGCCGACCCGACCTTGGGGCCGGCGCACAACCTGCGCGGGCTTATCTATTCCAACCTCGGCGACTCGGCGCTCGCCGAGTCGAGCTTCCAGCGTGCGCTGCAGATCAACCCGCGCGACGGCGATGCGCTGCACAACCTGGGCTGGCACCTGTGCCGGGAGCGCCGCTATGCCGAGGCCGACGAGCAGTTCACCCGGGCGCTGGCCACGCCCCAGTACCGCGAGGTCATCCGGACCTGGCTCGCCCAGGGCGTCTGCCAGGCCCGGGGAGGGCGCCTGGACGATGCCGAACGCACGTTGACCCGCGCCTTCGAAGTGGAGGCCGGCAATCCCGCGATCTCGGTCAACCTGGCCGAGGTGCTCTACCGCAAGGGCGAGTTCGAGCGGGCGCGCTACCACGTGAGGCGGGTGAACCAGGTCGTCGACCTGGTCAGCGCGGAGACCCTGTGGCTGGCCATCCGCATCGAGAACCGCCTGGGCAACCGGGCGGGCCTCAACGAGATGGGCAACCAGCTGGTCAACCGCTTCCCCCAATCCAGCGAGGCGCGGGCCTTCCTGCGAGGGCGATTCGATGACTGAACGGGCCCTGCCGATGTCGGCGCCCGCGGACGGCCGATCGGCCGGAACGCTGCTGCGTGAGGCCCGCCTGGCCCGCGGCCTGGACGTGGCGTCGCTTGCCGGCCAGATGAAGGTGCCTGTGGCCAAGATCGAGGCCATCGAGGCCGATCGGCTCGAGGCGCTGCCGGGCCTGGCCTTCACCCGTGGGCTGGCGCTGGCCATCTGCCGGGCCCTCAAGGTGGATGCCCAGCCGGTGCTCGATCGCCTGCCGCGCAGCGATGGTCACACGCTGGACGATGTGTCCCGGGGCATCAACGCGCCCTTCCGCGAGCCGCGCGGCGGCTGGGCGTCGCTCGACTTCACCTTGCTCAGGCGCCCGATCGTCTGGGGCCCGCTGGTGTTCGCCGTGGGCGCACTGCTGCTGTGGTGGGTTCCGGCGATGCCGCTGGGAGATGTCGCCCTGAGCGCCTTTGCCCCGCGCCCGGGCGGTGCTGACACCGCCGCCGCACCTGCCCAGGCTTCCGCGACACCCGCCTCAACGGCGGTCGTGGCGCCTGGCGCTGCTGCACCCTCGGCAGCTCCGTACGGCCCACCGGGCGCCGGGACATCACCCCCCGGGCTGGCCGGCAGCGCCGGCTCGGCCGCCTCCGGCCCGGCCGACGGCACTCGCATCGAGGTGGTCCATGCGGCCCCGGCGGTGGCGGCGGCCATCGCCGCGTCGGCCCCAAGCGACGCGGCGGCCGCGACCGCCGCTGCGGGAGATCCAGCCGCTGGCGTCTTCATGCTGCGATCGTCGGGCACGTCCTGGGTCGAGGTGCGCGATGCCCGCGGCGCGGTGCTGCTGTCCCGGACGCTGCAACCCGGGGAGTCGGTCTCGCTCATCGGGACGCTGCCGCTTCAGGCGGTGGTGGGCAACGCGTCGCAGACCCAGGCCTTCGTCCGCGGGCAGGCGCTGGACATCGCCGCGTCGACCCGCGACAACGTGGCGCGCTTCGAGGTTCGCTGACGCCGCAAGCCCGCGAACCTCGACGCCACCCCGACGCCCCCACGCCAGAAGGCCCGATGCCATCCCGACCGTCTGACGACCAGGAATGTCCATGAACCGCCCCTCGACACCCCACGAGCTTGAAGCCATCGACGCACCGATCCCGCAAGCCCGGCCCGCCCCGCGCCGCTCGCTGCAGGCCCTGGTGCGCTGGGGTTCGCGAACGGTGAGCATCGGCGGCGATGCGCCGGTGAGGGTGCAGTCCATGACCAACACCGACACGGTGGACGTGATCGAGACGGCCATCCAGGTGAAGGCGCTGGCCCAGGCGGGCTCCGAGGTGGTCCGCATCACTGTGAACACCCCCGAGGCCGCCGCTGCCGTGCCGCACCTGCGCGACCAGCTCGACCGCATGGGCGTGGACGTGCCCCTGGTGGGCGACTTCCACTACAACGGCCACCGTCTGCTGTCGGAGCATCCGGCCTGCGCCGAGGCCTTGTCCAAGTACCGCATCAACCCGGGCAACGTGGGCAAGGGCGACAAGCGCGACCGCCAGTTCGGCCAGATGATCGAGGCGGCCATTCGCCACGACAAGGTCGTGCGCATCGGCGTGAACTGGGGCAGCCTCGACCAGGAACTGCTGGCGTCGATGATGGACGAGAACGCCGCGCGCGCCATGCCGGCGCAGCCCCAGCAGGTGATGTACCAGGCGCTGCTCACCTCGGCCCTGGAGTCGGCCCGCCGTGCCGAGGAGATGGGGCTGGCCCGCAACCAGATCATCCTGTCGTGCAAGATGTCCGGCGTCCAGGATCTGATCACCGTCTACCGCGCGCTCGCGCGCCGCTGCGACTACGCGCTGCACCTTGGCCTGACCGAGGCCGGCATGGGCACCAAGGGCACGGTGGCCTCGGCGACATCGCTGGCCATCCTGCTGCAGGAGGGCATCGGCGACACCATCCGCGTGTCGCTGACCCCCCAGCCGGGCGAGCCGCGCACGCAGGAGGTGGCCGTGGCGCTGGAGATCCTCCAGTCCCTGGGCCTGCGTCAGTTCAACCCGAGCGTCACCGCCTGCCCGGGCTGCGGCCGCACCACCAGCACCACCTTCCAGGAGCTGGCCAAGCAGATCGACGACCACCTGCGGGCTCAGATGCCGGTGTGGAAGTCGCGCTACCCCGGCGTCGAGGGCATGAAGGTGGCGGTGATGGGCTGCATCGTCAACGGCCCGGGCGAGAGCAAGCACGCCGACATCGGCATCAGCCTGCCGGGCACCGGAGAGGCCCCGGCCGCGCCGGTCTTCATCGACGGCGAGAAGGCACTCACGCTTCGGGGCGACAACATCGCGCAGGAATTCCACGCGCTGGTCGAGCAGTACATCGAGCGCCGCTTCGGCGCCTCGGCCGTGTCCTGAAGCCGCCAGCGCCGCCGCGGCCAGGCCGGGGCTGCGCGTCCGGCGCGCTCCACGGGCCGGCAGGCCGACCGCGCCGCACCCGGCGGTGGCCACGCTTGCTGCAACCGTCATCGCCCTGTTCCTTTCACTTCCGCTTTCCCATTCCTTCCCATGTCCCGACCCCCGCCCATCCTTGCCGTCAAGGGCATGAACGATCTGCTTCCCGACGAGGCCCAGCGCTGGGAGCGGGTGGAGTCGGTGCTGCGCTCGCTGCTCGAGCGCTACGGCTACCGCAACGTCCGCACCCCCATCGTCGAGCCCACTGCGCTGTTCGTGCGCGGCCTGGGCGAGGTGACCGACATCGTCGAGAAGGAGATGTATTCCTTCGAGGATTCGATGAACGGCGATCGCCTGACGCTGCGCCCCGAGGCGACCGCCGGCATCGTGCGGGCGGTCAACGAGCACAACGCGCTGTATGCGGGCCCGCTGCGCATCTGGACGCTCGGTCCGATGTTCCGCCACGAGCGTCCGCAGAAGGGTCGCTCCCGCCAGTTCCACCAGCTCGACGTCGAGGTTCTGGGCCTGCCCGGTCCCGACGTAGACGCCGAACTCATCCTCATGCTGCGCGCGCTGTGGCGCGAGCTGGGCATCGTCGAGGGCCGCGACATCGTGCTCGAGCTCAACAGCCTGGGTCAGCCCGACGAGCGCCGGGCCCACCGCGAGGCCCTCATCGCCCATTTCGAGGCCCACGCCGAGCAGCTGGACGACGAGGCCCGGCGCCGGCTGCACAGCAACCCGCTGCGCATCCTGGACACCAAGAACCCGGCGATGGCTGCCCTCGTCGATTCGGCCCCCCGGCTGATCGACCACCTGGGCGCGGCGTCGCGTGCCCATCTGGACGGCGTGTGCCGGGTGCTCGACGCGGTCGGGCTGGCCTATGTGGTCAATCCGCGTCTGGTGCGCGGGATGGACTACTACAACCTCACCGTCTTCGAGTGGAAGACGCCCCACCTCGGCGCGCAGAACACCGTGTGCGGCGGTGGGCGCTACGACCAGCTGGTCGAGACACTGGGCGGCAAGCCTTCGCCCGGCATCGGTTTCGGCCTGGGCATGGAGCGGCTGATGCTGCTGCTCGAGGCCATCGGAGGGGCTGCTCCGCCGCGCGCACCCGATGTCTATGCGATGGTGGCCGACGCTGCCCACTGGCCGCAGGTGATGCCCGTGCTCGAGCAGCTGCGCGCGCAGGGGGTGTCGGTGCTGCAGCACGCCGCCGGCATCGACGGGCTGGCCAGCCTGAAGTCGCAGTTCAAGAAGGCCGATGCGAGCGGCGCGCGGTACGCACTGGTGTTCGGCGCCGACGAGTTGGCCGAGGCCTCGGTCAGCATCAAGCACCTTCGCGACGCCGCGCAGCCGCAGCGCCGCGAACCCCTGGCCGAGGCCGGCCGCTGGGGCCCGGGCCTTGGCGCCCATAATCCGGCCCCCAACAAGAACTGAGCCCATGGCGACCCATCTCGACCTCGAAGAGCAGGAACAGCTCGACCGCCTCAAGCATTTCTGGGCCCGCTGGGGCACCGTCATCACCATCGCCGTGCTGGTGGTGGCAGCCGCGTTCACCGGCTGGAAGGGCTATGAGTGGTACCAACGCGACCAGGCAGCCAAGGCGGGGGCCTTGTTCGACGAACTCGAACGCGCGGCCGGCGCGAACGACACCGCCAAGGTTGCCCAGGCTTTCGGCGATCTGCGCGATCGCCACGCTTCCACCGCGTTCACCCAGCAGGGCGCGCTGCTGGCGGCGAGCGTGCAGTTCAACGCCGGGCAGCTCGACGAGGCCGTCAAGACGCTGTCCTGGGCGTCGGCCCAGGCGCGCGAGGACGAATACCGGACGGTGGCTCGCCTCCGCCTGGCGGGCATCCTGATCGAGCAGAAGAAGCCGCAGGAAGCCCTGGCTCAGCTCGACGCGGCCAAGGCCGCCGGTTTCGAGGCCCTGGTCGCCGACCGCCGCGGTGATGCGCTGGCCGCTCTGGGCAAGGCCGACGAGGCCCGTGCCGCCTGGACCCAGGCCTATTCGGCGCTGGACGCCAAGATCGAATACCGCCGTCTCATCGAGGCGAAGCTGGCTGCTGCCGGCGCGCCCCGCCCGGCGGATGTCCAGAGCGCCCTGAAGGAAGCCACCCGATGAGTCGACACCTGAAGGGGGCTGCGATGCGGCGCTTCGGCATGGCCATGGCCGTGCTGGCGGCCGGTCTGCTGGGCGCCTGCTCGGGTACGCCCAAGCCCAAGCCCACGCCACTGGAGCCGCTTGCGGCCAGCATCGCCGGACGCGTCGTCTGGACGCAGCGGGTCGAGGGCGGCAAAGAAGGGGGTGGCATCGCGGCGGTGGGTCGACAGTTCCTGGTTGCATCGCCTGCCGGCACCGTGCTGGCGCTGGACGCCGAGTCGGGGCGCGAGCAGTGGCGCGCTGCCCTCGGGCAGAACCTTGCCACCGGCCCGGGCGGTGATGGCCGCTGGACGGCGGTGGTCACCCGCTCGGGTGAACTGGTCGTGCTGGAGGAAGGCGCGGTGAAATGGCGGGCGCCGGTGGGCCAGCGCGTGGTGACGCCCCCCCTGGTGGCCGGCGAGCGGGTCTTCGTGCTCGCGGTCGACCGCTCGGTGCAGGCCTACGACGCGCTGGATGGCCGCCGCCTGTGGACGCTTCGCCGACCGGGCGACCCGCTGAACCTGGCCCAGGTGGGTGTGCTGGCCCCCTGGCGCGACACGCTGCTGGTGGGGCAGGGCCCGCGCCTGACGGGTGTCGACCCGCTGCGCGGCACCGTTCGATGGGAACTGCCGATGGCGTCCCCGCGGGGCAGCAACGAGATCGAGCGCCTGGCCGACCTGGTCGGCCCGGCCGCCCGGGTGGGCGACCGCATCTGCGCCCGCGCTTTCCAGGCCACCGTGGCTTGCGCGGACGTGGCCCGGCCAGCCAGCCTGTGGAGCCGGACCGTCGGCGGCATCCAGGGCATCGAACAGGACGAGGGTTTCGTCTTCGCTGCCGATGCCTCCGACCGCATCACGGCCTGGCGCGCGACCAGCGGCGAAGTGGCCTGGACGTCCGACAAGCTGCTCTACCGCGACCTCACCGCGCCGCTGGCCGCCGGTCCTGCCGTGGTGTTCGGCGACGTCGAGGGACAGGTGCATTTCCTTTCGCGGGAAACCGGCGCGCCCTTGCTTCGTGTGGCCACGGACGGCTCCCCGGTGACGAGCCGCCCCGTCGCGGTGGGCACGACGCTGCTCGTGATGACCCGCTCGGGAGGCCTGCATGCGCTGCGCCCGAACTGAGACCAACCCGCCCGGCGCGGATGGGGTGGTGTCGTGACCCCTGTCATTGCGCTGGTCGGCAGGCCCAACGTGGGCAAGTCGACGCTGTTCAACCGCCTCACCCGCACCCGCGACGCCATCGTCGCGGACTTCGCGGGGCTGACCCGTGACCGCCACTACGGCGAGGGCCGGCACGACGACCGCGCCTACATCGTCGTGGACACCGGCGGCTTCGAACCCGACTCGGCCACCGGCATCGTCAAGGAGATGGCGCGCCAGACCCGCCAGGCCGTGGCCGAGGCCGACGTCGTCATCTTCGTCACCGACGTCCGGGCCGGCCTGTCCGCCCAGGACCACGACATCGCGCGCTACCTGCGCAGCGTGAACAAGCGCGTGCTGCTGGCGGTGAACAAGGCCGAAGGCATGGCCGACTCACCGCGTCTGAACGAGTTCTTCGAACTGGGAATCGGGGAGCCGTGGCCGGTCTCGGCGGCCCACGGACAGGGCATGCGCAGCCTGATCGAGGCGGCCTTCGAGGCCATGGCCGACATCCTGCCGCCCGTCGAGCTCGACCCCGACGCCGACGCCGAGGACCCTTCCGCCGGCCCGGACGACCGGCCCATCCGGCTGGCCGTGGTGGGTCGGCCCAACGTCGGCAAGTCCACGCTCATCAATGCCTGGCTGGGCGAGGACCGTCTGGTCGTCTTCGACATGCCGGGCACCACCCGCGACGCCATCGAGGTGCCCTTCGAGAAGGACGGGCAGCGCTACGAACTCGTGGACACCGCAGGCCTGCGGCGCAAGGGCAAGGTGTTCGAGGCGATCGAGAAGTTCTCGGTGGTCAAGACGCTGCAGGCGGTGGCCGACGCGCATGTCTGCCTTCTGCTGGTGGATGCGACGCAGGGCATCAGCGAACAGGACGCGCACATCGCTGGCTTCATCCTGGAAAGCGGCCGCGCGGTGGTGATCGCGGTGAACAAGTGGGACGCGGTGGACAGCTACCAGCGCGAAATGCTCGAGCGGTCGATCGCCCAGCGCCTGGCCTTCCTGCGCTTCGCCCCGGTGCTGCACATCTCGGCGCTCAAGCGGCAGGGCCTGGAGCGGGTCTGGAAGGCGCTGGCCGAGGCCCGGGCCTCATCGGTGCGCAAGCTGCCCACGCCGGCGCTCACCCGGGTGCTGCTGGCGGCGGTGGAACATCAGGCCCCGCCGCGGGCCGGCGCTTTCCGGCCCAAGCTGCGCTATGCGCACCAGGGCGGCATGAACCCGCCCATCGTCGTCATCCACGGCAACAACCTCGAACACGTGGGCGAGTCCTACCGTCGCTTCCTGGAAGGGCGCATCCGTGACCACTTCAAGCTGGTGGGAACGCCGCTGCGCCTGGAGATGAAGGCCGGGCGCAACCCCTTCAACGAGAAGGGTGGCGGTTGACGCTGCAGACCGGGGGAAACCCTGTGTTAAGGTGGGCCGTTCTGTCATCAACACGGAGAATATCGTGAGCAACAAAGGCCAACTTCTTCAGGATCCGTTTCTGAACCTGCTTCGCAAGGAGCACGTGCCGGTGTCGATCTACCTGGTCAACGGCATCAAGCTCCAGGGGCACATCGAGTCCTTCGACCAGTATGTCGTGCTGCTGCGCAACACGGTGACGCAGATGGTCTACAAGCACGCGATCTCCACCGTGGTTCCGGGTCGCGCGGTGAACTTCCACGCGGCGGAGCCGTCGGAGCCGGCCTGAACACGCCCGAGCGGCCCCGGGCCATCCTGGTCGGGGTCGACCTGCCCGGCCACGATGGCTTCGACGCCACGCTGGATGAGCTCGCCCAACTGGCGGTGTCGGCGGGCGACGAGCCCGTCGCCCGCCTGATCGCGCGCCGCAAGGCGCCGGACGCCGGCTTCTTCGTCGGCACCGGCAAGGTCGAGGAGATCAAGGCGCTGGTGCAGGCCCATCAGGCCCGGGCGGTGCTCTTCGACCAGGCCCTGTCGCCCATTCAGCAGCGCAACCTCGAACGTGAGCTGGGCGTGGCGGTGGCCGACCGCACGATGCTGATCCTGGAGATCTTCGCCGACCGGGCCCAGAGCCACGAGGGCAAGCTGCAGGTGGAGCTCGCCCGGCTGCAGTACCTGGCCACGCGGCTGGTGCGACGCTGGAGCCACCTGGAGCGCCAGCAAGGCGGCATCGGCGGGCGTGGCGGGCCGGGTGAAACCCAGATCGAGCTCGACCGGCGGATGATCGACGAGCGCATCAAGCTGCTCAAGGGCCGGCTGGACAAGGTCAAGCGCCAGCGCAGCACGCAGCGTCGCGCGCGCGAACGCACCGGCATGCCACGCATCTCCCTGGTGGGGTACACCAATGCGGGCAAGTCCACCCTGTTCAATGCGCTGGTGAAGGCGCGCAGCTACGCGGCCGACCAGCTCTTCGCCACGCTGGACACCACCACCCGGGTGCTGTTCATCGAAGGCTCCGGGCGCCTGTCGCTGTCGGACACCGTGGGTTTCATCCGCGATCTTCCCCACCGTCTGGTCGAGGCCTTCCGGGCCACGCTTCAGGAGGCGGCCGAGGCCGACCTGCTGCTTCATGTGGTGGACATGGTCTCGCCCACGCGACACGAGCAGATCGTCGAGGTTCAGCGGGTGCTCGAGGAGATCGGTGCCGGGTCCTTGCCCCAGATCGTCGTCTTCAACAAGATCGACGGGCTTGACGCCACCGAGCGCCCGCGCGAGGCGAACGACCATTTCGAACTGCCTGACGGACGTCGGGTGCCGCGGGTGTTCGTCAGCGCGCGGACCGGCGAAGGCCTGGATGCGTTGCGAAAGTCCATCGTCGCCGCCTTGACTCCCGCCGGCGTGGCGCCATCTGGCGCTGTCGGTGATCCAATGCAGCCCGAAGGCGAACCGGGCCAAAGCCCGGGCGCCCTCGGCACCGAATCCGCGCAAGACCCTTCCACTCCGTCCCTCTGGAGCCCCACGGGCACCGATCCATGACCTTCCTCGATTCCCGCGGCCGCGTCGACAACGGGCTCCGTGATTTCCCACCGTCCGAGCAGCCCTTGCGCGACGTGGCGCGGGCGACCCTGGCCCTGGTGGCGGGCCTGGCGCGCCGCGTGTTCAGGCTGCCGGCCCCCGCCGGCGCTTCAGTTTCGATGAACCAGGGCAACCGGGGCGACGGGCCGCCCGACCTGGACGAGCTGTGGCGCGACTTCAACCGCAAGCTGGGTGGCCTCTTCGGTGGCGGCGACAAGCGCCGGCCTTCCGGTGATGGCCGCGGCCCCGGCGGCGGTGGCGGTCCCGGCTTCCAGCCTGACATGAAGAGCGCGGGCATCGGCGTGGGGCTGGTGGCCGGCGTGGCCGCGCTCATCTGGCTGGGCAGCGGCATCTTCATCGTCCAGGAAGGCCAGCAGGCGGTCGTCACCTCCTTCGGCAAGTACAGCAAGACGGTGGACGCGGGCATCAACTGGCGCCTGCCCTATCCCTTCGAGGCGCACGAGACAGTGGGCGTCACCCAGCTGCGCTCGGTCGAGGTGGGCCGCAACGCGGTCGTGCAGGCCACCGGCCTGCGCGACTCGTCGATGCTCACGCAGGACGAGAACATCGTGGACATCCGCTTCACCGTCCAGTACCGGCTGAAGGATGCCCGCGAGTACCTGTTCGAAAACCGCAGCCCCGACGAGGCGGTGGTGCAGGCCGCGGAGTCGGCAGTCCGCGAGATCGTCGGCCGCTCGAACATGGACTCGGTGCTCTACGAGCAGCGCGACGCCATCGCCACCGAACTGGTGAAGTCGGTCCAGCTGCAGCTCGACCGCCTGAAGGCCGGCATCATCGTGGCCAACGTCAATGTGCAGAACGTGCAGGCACCCGAGCAGGTCCAGGCGGCCTTCGACGATGCCTTCAAGGCCGGCGCCGACCGCGAGCGCCTGAAGAACGAGGGTCAGGCCTACGCCAACGACGTCATTCCCAAGGCCCAGGGAACGGCCGCCCGCCTGCGCGAGGAAGCCGAGGCCTACAAGGCGCGGGTGGTCGCCCAGGCCGAGGGCGATTCGCAGCGCTTCGCCAGCGTGCTGGCCGAATACCAGAAGGCGCCTGCCGTGACCCGCGATCGCATGTACATCGACGCCATGCAGCAGGTCTACAGCAACGTGACCAAGGTGATGGTCGACAGCCGGGCGAACTCCAACCTGCTGTACCTGCCGCTGGACAAGCTCGTGCAGCCCGGGGCGGCAGCCGCGGCGCCCGCCGCGATGAGCGATCTGCCCCCGGCCCCGCCTGCCCCCGCCACCGTGGCCGACCCGCGCTCGCGCGATGGCCAGCGCGGCCGCGACCGCGACGTGCGCTGACACCCGACCGACCGGACCGACCCCATGAATCGCATCGCATTGGCCGTTGCGGCCGCCCTGGCCGCGCTGATGGCCGCCGCTTCCACCCTGTTCATCGTCGACCAGCGCCAGTTCGCCGTCATCTACGCGCTGGGAGAGATCCGCGAGGTCATCACCGAGCCGGGCCTGAAGTTCAAGCTGCCGCCGCCCTTCCAGAACGTGGTCTTCCTCGACCGCCGCATCCAGAGCCTGGACAGCCCGGAGACCCGCCCGATCTTCACCGCCGAGAAGAAGAGCCTGGTCATCGACTGGCTGGTGAAGTGGCGCATCACCGACGCGCGCCAGTTCATCCGCAACAACGGCGTGGACCTGCGCAACCTGGAAACCCGGCTGAGCCCGGTGGTGCAGGCCGCGTTCAACGAAGAGGTCACCAAGCGCACCGTCCAGGCGATGCTGGCCACCGAGCGGGAACGGGTGATGCAGGACGTGCGCACCCGGCTGACCGAGGAGGCCAAGCTCTTCGGCATCGAGATCGTCGACGTGCGCATCAAGCGGGTCGATTTCTCGGCCAACATCACCGACTCGGTCTATCGACGCATGGAGTCGGAGCGCAAGCGCGTGGCCAATGAACTGCGCTCGACCGGCGCAGCCGAAGGCGAGAAGATCCGCGCCGATGCCGACCGCCAGCGCGAGGTCATCGTGGCCGAGGCCTACCGCGAGGCGCAGAAGGTCAAGGGCGTGGGCGATGCGCAGGCGTCGGCTCTGTTCGCCGCAGCCTTCGGCCGGGACCCGCAGTTCGCACAGTTCTACCGCAGCCTCGAGGCCTACCGCGCCACCTTCCGCAGCCGCTCGGACGTGATGGTGGTGGACCCGAGCAGCGAGTTCTTCCGAGCGATGCGTGCGCCGCCCGGCGGGCCTGCGTCGACCCCCGCCCGGCCCTGAAGCGGGCCGCGGCGCACCACGCCGCGGCGTGCGGCAGCCTTCGGCGGCGTGCTGCCGATCGCGCCGCCGCGGCGCCTCGGTGCATTTCCCCCGGCGAACCGGACGCCGCCGCGGCGCCACGGGCCGGGATGCCGCCCGCGGCCATGTCGTCCGAACGCGGCAGGCTCGTTTCTCCCCTGCGGCATCCCTACAATCCCGGACTTCGCCTTCGGGCACTGCCGTTGACGCCACATGCCGAAGGCCTGGCTGCTGCCTGAGCACACCGCCGATGTTCTGCCCGACCAGGCCTCCGACGTGGAGTCGCTTCGTCGCAGCGCAATCGACGCCGCCGCGGGCTACGGCTATCGCCCGGTGATGCCGCCGCTGGTCGAACACATCGAGTCGCTGCTGACCGGCGGGGGTGCCGAGCTGGACCTGCGAACCGTCAAGGTCGTCGATCAGATCAGTGGCCGCACGCTGGGCGTGCGCGCCGACATGACGCCGCAGGCCGCGCGCATCGATGCCCATCTGCTCAACCGCCAGGGCCCCGTGCGCCTGTGCTATTGCGGTCCGGTGCTCCATGCGCGGCCCCGCGAGCTGGGCGCATCGCGCGATCCGCTGCAGTTCGGCGCCGAGCTGTACGGCCACACCGGGCTGGAGGCCGACCTGGAAGTGGTCCAGCTGGCGCTGGACATCGTGCAGCTGGCCGATGTCGGCCCGGTGGGCATCGATCTGAACGACGTTCGGGTGGTCAGCGCGCTGGTGGGCAGCCAGCCGCTGCGGGCATCGGTCCAGGCCGATCTCGTGGCGGCGCTGACGGCCAAGGACCGAGCTGCGGTGACGGCGGCTGCCTCGGGTCTCGATGCCGACTGCGCTTCGGCGCTGCGTTCGCTGGTCGACCTCTACGGACCGGCCCGCGAGGTGCTGGACGCCGCCGTGCGCTGCCTGCCCCAGCAGGGGCCGGTGGTTCAGGCGCTGCAGGACCTGCAGTGGCTCGTCGGCCACCTGGAAGCGCTGCACCCGGGCCTGGACATCGGGGTCGACCTGGCCAGCATCCAGGGCTTCGGCTACTACACCGGCGTGGGTTTTGCGCTGTACGCGCCGGGCCATGGCGAAGCGCTGATGCGCGGCGGCCGCTACGACGACATCGGCGCGGTCTTTGGCCGTCGTCGCCCGGCGGTGGGTTTCAGCGTCGATCTCAAGGCGGTGGCAGCCTTGCGCACGCCGCCCGCAGCGCCCCGGGCCATCCTCGCGCCCTGGGGCGAGTCGGCCGCGCTGCGCGAGGCGGTGCGCGGCTTGCGTGCTGCCGGCGAGCAGGTCGTCGTGCTGCTGCCTGGCCAGCAGGCCCACCTCGGCGAGATCGCCCACGACCGCCGCCTGGTGGAGGTGGATGGCCGCTGGCAGGTCCAGGCGGTGGACCTCGCTGCCCAGACGGCCTGACCCGGCGACACCGTTCCCAGCGCCCCGCGCCCACCCTTCCTTCTGAGCGAGAACCGAGCTTTCATGCAGCACAACCCGGACATCGAATCCAAGCGCAACGTCGTCGTCGTCGGCACCCAATGGGGCGACGAGGGCAAGGGCAAGGTCGTCGACTGGCTCACCGACCACGCCGACGGCGTCATCCGATTCCAGGGCGGCCACAACGCCGGCCACACGCTGGTGATCAACGGCGTGAAGACCGCCTTGCAGCTGGTGCCGTCCGGCATCATGCGGCCGGGGGTGCGCTGCTACATCGGCAATGGCGTGGTCGTCGATCCGCGTCACCTGCTGTCGGAGATCGGTCGCCTCGAAGCCGCTGGCGTCGAGGTGCGGTCGCGGCTGTTCATCAGCGAGGCCTGCCCCTTGATCCTGCCTTTCCATGTGGAGGTCGACCGCGCCCGAGAGGCGCTGCGCGAGACCCAGGGCAGCGGAAAGATCGGCACCACCGGCAAGGGCATCGGTCCTGCGTATGAAGACAAGGTCGCCCGTCGGGCGCTTCGCGTCCAGGACCTCAAGCACCCCGAGCGCTTCGCCGCCAAGCTGCGCGAACTGCTGGCGCTGCACAACCACGCGCTGTCTGGCTACCTGGGCGGCGAGCCGCTGGCCTTCGAGCCCATCTTCGACGAGGCCATGAAGGCCGCGCGCGAGGTCGAGCCCCTGATCTGCGACGTGGGCTATGCGCTGCACCGGGCCAGCCGGGCGGGAGAGCGACTGCTCTTCGAGGGCGCGCAGGGCACGCTGCTGGACATCGACCACGGAACCTACCCCTTCGTCACTTCGAGCAACTGCGTGGCGGGCAATGCCGCGGCCGGCTCTGGGGTGGGGCCACACCTGCTCGGACATGTGCTGGGCATCACCAAGGCCTACACCACGCGGGTGGGCAGCGGGCCGTTCCCGAGCGAGCTGCCGATGGACGTCCCCGGAACGGTGGGCCATCACCTGTCCACCGTCGGTCAGGAGCGCGGCACGGTGACCGGCAGGCCCCGCCGCTGCGGCTGGCTGGACGCTGCGGCACTCAAGCGCGCCATGATCATCAACGGGGTGTCAGGCCTTTGCCTGACCAAGCTGGACGTGCTGGACGGCCTGGACGAAATCCAGGTCTGCGTCGGCTATCGGCTCGATGGCCGTTCGCTGGACATCCTTCCGATGGACGCAGACGACATCGCCCGCTGCGAGCCGGTCTACGAACGCTTTCCCGGCTGGACCGAGTCGACGGCGGGCGTCACCCGCTGGGAAGGCTTGCCGCTGGCCGCCCGCCGCTACCTGGAGCGCATCCAGGAGCTCACCGAGACGCCCATCGACATGGTGTCCACCGGACCGGACCGCGACCACACCATCCTCATCCGGCACCCCTTCGGCGCCCGCACCCCCTCCGCCTGATTCCCGCTCGAGCACCGGCGGCAGCCGCCGCCTGTGCACCTTCACCGAAACCTGCGCCTGCTTCGAACAGCCCCTTTCATCGAGACCCCGCCATGCTCACCGACGACGGCCGACACCTCTACGTTTCCTGGGACGAATACCACATGCTGATCGAGCGCCTGGCGCTGAAGGTGCATGGTTCGGGCTGGGAGTTCGACCAGATCCTGTGCCTGGCCCGGGGTGGCATGCGGCCGGGGGACGTGCTGTCGCGCGTCTTCGACAAGCCGCTGGCGATCATGTCCACCAGTTCCTACCGGGCCGAGGCGGGCACCATCCAGGGCCGGCTGGACATGGCCAAGTACATCACCCTGCCCAAGGGCGAGCTGGCCGGCCGGGTGCTGCTGGTGGACGACCTGGCCGACTCGGGCGTGACGCTGCGGGCGGTGGTCGACCGGCTTCGCGCGATGCCCGCCATCTCCGAGCTGCGCTCGGCGGTGATCTGGACCAAGGGCGTTTCGTCCTACACGCCCGACTACTTCGTTGAACTGCTGCCCACGAGCCCGTGGATCCACCAGCCCTTCGAGGAGTACGACGACCTGCGGCCCGATGGCCTGGCGCTGAAGTTCAAGATCTGAAGGACGGCGATCACGCCCTTTTCGAACACCCAAAGAAAAAGGCCACCGAAGAGGTGGCCTTGTTCATCGCTGCATCGGCATTGCCGATCTATCTCATCGCCTGATCGGCAAGCTGGACTGCGAAACTTCGCTGCCTGCTTTCCGACTGGTGCCCAGGAGAGGACTCGAACCTCCACGGAGTTACCCGCTAGTACCTGAAACTAGTGCGTCTACCAATTCCGCCACCTGGGCAAGGCGCCAAACCAAGGAATGTATATCAACCTCATGCGCAACACAAGCCCCGACGCCACGAGCGCCACACTTCTCAGCGAAGTCACCGGCACGGTTCTCGGTCACCGCGATGGCCACGGCTTCCTCAGTGCCGATGACCGCAGCATTTCCGATGTCTTCCTGTCCTCGCAGGAGATGCGGGCGGTGCTGCACCGCGACCGCGTGCGCGTGCGCGTGGTCCGCCTGGACAAGCGCGGCCGGCCGGAGGGCCGCATCCTCGAGATCCTCGAGCGCCGGCCGACGCCCATCATCGGTCGCCTGCTCAACGAGTCCGGTGTCTGGCTGGTCGCACCCGAGGACAAGCGCTTCGGGCAGGACGTGCTCATTCCCAAGAACGCCACCGGAACCGCGCAGGCGGGGCAGGTGGTGGCGGTTGAACTCACCGAGCCGCCGTCGATGTATTCGCAGCCGGTGGGCCGGGTGGTCGAGGTGCTCGGCGAGATCGACGACCCCGGCATGGAGATCGAGATCGCGGTGCGCAAGTACGAGGTGCCGCATCGTTTCTCGCCGCAGACCCTGGCCGAAGCGGCGGCGCTGCCCGAGCGCATCCGCGCCGCGGACGGTGCGCACCGGGTGGACCTCACCGACGTGGCGCTGGTCACCATCGACGGCGAGGATGCACGCGACTTCGACGATGCGGTCTATTGCGAACCCGCCCGTGTGGGCCGGGGCAAAGGCTGGCGCCTGCTCGTGGCCATCGCCGATGTCAGCCACTATGTGAAGCCGGGCGAGGCGCTGGACGCCGATGCCTTCCAGCGGGCCACATCGGTCTATTTCCCGCGGCGGGTCATTCCGATGCTGCCGGAGAAGATCTCCAACGGCCTGTGTTCGCTCAACCCGGACGAGCAGCGTCTGTCCATGGTGTGCGACATGCTGGTCGATGCGGCCGGCGAGGTCAGGGCCTACCAGTTCTACCCGGCGGTGATCCGCTCGCACGCGCGCCTGACCTACACCGAGGTCGCCACCGTGCTGGCCAACACCCGCGGCCCCGAGGCCGCCCGGCGCGCCGAGCTGCTGCCGCACCTGCTGCACCTGCACGAGGTCTACCGCGCGCTGCTCAAGCAGCGCAGCGTGCGCGGGGCCATCGACTTCGAGACCACCGAGACGCAGATCGTCTGCGACGACAGCGGGCGCATCGAGGCCATCGTGCCGCGCACCCGCACCGAGGCCCACCGTCTCATCGAGGAGGCCATGCTGGCTGCCAACGTGTGCGCGGCTGACTTCATTCAGCGCGCCGAGCACCCGTCGCTGTACCGGGTGCACGAAGGGCCGACGCCCGAGAAGCGGCTGACGCTGCAGAACTACCTGCGCGCGCTGGGCCTGGGCCTGAGCATTTCCGACGACCCCAAGCCGGCCGATTTCCAGGCCCTGGCGCTGGCCACCCGCGACCGGCCGGACGCGGCGCAGATCCACTCGATGCTGCTGCGCTCGATGCAGCAGGCCATCTACACCCCGGTCAACGGCGGGCACTTCGGGCTCGCCTATCCGGCCTACACGCACTTCACCAGCCCGATCCGGCGCTATCCGGACCTGCTGGTGCACCGGGTCATCAAGGCCATCCTGCAGGGCCGGCGCTATGCCTTCCAGGCACCGCCACCGCCCGATGTTGCCAAGCCCAAGGGTGCACGCGCGGCGCCGGTGGATGCCGGCCAATGGGAGCAGGCCGGCGTGCACTGCAGCGGCAACGAGCGGCGTGCCGACGAGGCGTCGCGCGACGTGGAGGCCTGGCTCAAGTGCCGCTTCATGCGCGACCGCCTGGGCGAGGAGTTCGGCGGCACGGTGAGCTCGGTCACCGGCTTCGGGCTCTTCGTCGTGCTCGACGGGCTCTATGTGGACGGGCTGGTGCACATCACCGAGCTCGGCGGGGAGTACTTCCGCTTCGACGAGGTTCGCCAGGAGCTGCGGGGCGAGCGCACCGGCGTGCGTTTCGCGGTGGGAAGCCGCGTGCGGGTGCAGGTGAGCCGGGTCGATCTGGACGCGCGCCGCATCGACTTCCGTCTGGTGAAGGATGCGCTGGCCGAGCCTTTGCCCAAGGCAGGGCGCGGCAAGGCGGCGCGAGCGGCCGACGCGGGCTCGGCCGCGGCGGACCTCTCCGAGTTGCAGACCCGCGACCGGCAAGCCAAGGCGCGCACCCGGGAGGCCGAGCGGCAACGACCCGGCGCTTCGGCCGCGGCGACGCGGGCCAAGGGCGCCGGCAAGAAGCCCGCCGGGGCCACCCGCAAGGCCCGGCGTTCGCGCTGAGGGCTCAGCCGGCGTCCGCGCCGCAGGAGCCGGACCGGCCGCGGGGGCCGGTCTGAACGACGCCCGCCCGGGCCTCCCACATGCGCTCGATCAGGTCGGCGGCCCTCAAGGGGCCGACCGTCACGACCTGCGCGACGGCGCCGTGCAGGCGGCAGGTTTCGCAGGCGGCATCGAAGGCGAGGTCCAGCGGGTCCCGGCCGTGCCCCGACAGGCCGGCCCAGAGGCCGCCGAGCCAACCGGCCAGCACGTCGCCCGTTCCGGCGGTGGCCAGCGCCGGCCCGCCCGTGGGGTTGACGACGATTCGCCCGCCGGGCAGCGCCACCAGCGTGCCCGAGCCCTTGAGCACCGCCACCGACGAGAAACGCGAGGCCAGTGCGCGAGCGGCTGCCGGTCGGTCCTGCTGCACGGCGGCCACGCTGCAGCCGAGCAGGCGCGCGGCCTCCAGCGGGTGGGGTGTGATCACCGCGGGCAGGCCTCGGGAAGAGCGCTCAAGCCAGGCCCGTTGCAGCGCCGGGTCGCCGGCCAGGACGTTCAGCGCGTCCGCATCGAGCACCAGGCGGGCCGCGTGTTCTATCAAGGGGTCGAGCAGCGGGCGGATGTCCTGTCCGCCGCCGCAGCCGGCCACCACGGTGCGCCCGGCGGTGACGGCGGCTTCGGTCAGGCGATCCGGCGCCAGCACCATCAGTTCGAGGCGGGCGAGCGGTCGTCGAGGTGTCCCGGGGCCGGTCGCCGCCCCAGGCTCGCTCGCCAGCGATGCGCACCACACCCGGCCGGCACCGGCAGCCAGCGCCGCTGCGCTGGCGAGTTCTGCCGCGCCTTCCATGCCGATGGCGCCGCCGACCACGATCACATCGCCCTGGCTGCCCTTGTGGCTTGCATGCGGGCGCGCTGGCTGCGGCGTGTTCAAGGCGCCGAGGACGGCAGTGGCCCCGCCGGCGGCCGAGCCGTCCGCCAGCAGGTCGGCAACCGCGTCCGCAAGGCCGAGCGGGTCCACCCACACCTGCCCGGCGTGGTCTCGACCGGCGCCGGTGAAAAGGCCCGGCTTGCCGGCGATGAAGCTCAGCGTGTGCGATGCCTGAACCGCTTCGCCTGCGACCGCGCCAGTGTCGGCGCACAGGCCGGTGGGCACATCCACCGCCAGCACCAGCCCGGGGTGTTCGTTCAGGCGCCGCACACCCCGCAGCAGCCGCCCGGTCGGTGGCAGCCGTGCGCCGATGCCCAGCAAGGCGTCGATGAGGATCGCATCCGCGGCCGGGCGCCCGATCGTCGTTTCCTGCCCGTCATCCCCGTCCGACGACACGTGAAGGCAGCCGCTTTGCAGGGCTTCGGTCCAGGCCCGGGCCACAGCGGGCGGCAGGCGCTTCAGATCGGCCGGATCGAAGGCGGGAAGCACTTCGACGCGTCGACCCCAGCGGGCCAGCGCAGTGGCCGCGATCAGTCCGTCGCCGCCGTTGTGCCCGGGGCCGCACTCCACCCGCACGAGCGGTGCGTGCGGGGCCAGCGCCAGGGCCAGGCGGGCCAGCGAAAGGCCCGCCCGCCGCATCAGCGGGGAGGCCTCGTCGCTGATGCCTTGAAGCGCCGCCTGCTCGACGGCACGCGTCTGGGCGATGGTCAGCAGCGGGCTCGCGGCCCCGCGTGGCCAGCGCTGCACCAGGTCGCAGGGCAGGGCGCTGCTTGGTCGGTTCATTCGGTGGATGCTAAACTCCGCAGGCTTTGTCGAACGGGCGCCGCAATGCTTTCGCAGCGTCTGGCGCGTCAACGCCAAGGCAGAGGCCGAGCCGGCCACCGCACTGGTGACCTCCGCCCCCCTCCAGCCCTGCGGGTTGCGTCCCGACAGAGCCAATCCCGAAGCGAACCACCCGAAAGGTGTCGGACAGCCCCCGCAGGCTGCGCCGATGCAGGATCGCTTCAAGCCACAACCTTTTGGAGCTACCCATGCCCGTGACGATGCGCGAAATGCTGGAAGCCGGTGTCCATTTCGGACACCAGACCCGCTTCTGGAACCCCAAGATGGCCCCGTTCCTCTACGGCCATCGCAACAAGATCCACATCATCAACCTCGAGAAGACGCAGCCGCTCTTCGAGGAGGCGATGAAGTTCGCGCGCCAGCTGGCCGCGCGCCGCGGCACCATCCTGCTCGTGGGCACCAAGCGCCAGGCCCGCGACGTCATTTCCGTCGAAGCCCGCCGCTGCGGCATGCCCTTCGTCGACCAGCGCTGGCTCGGCGGCATGCTCACCAACTTCAAGACGGTCAAGGGATCGCTCAAGAAGCTCAAGGACATGCAGGCCCAGGTCGAGGCCGGTGGCGACACCCGCACGAAGAAGGAAGCCCTGATGTTCGAGCGCGAGCTGAACAAGCTCGAGAAGGACATCGGCGGCATCCAGGACATGAACGCGCTGCCTGACGCCATGTTCGTGATCGACGTCGGCTACCACAAGATCGCCGTGGCCGAGGCCAAGAAGCTGGGCATCCCGGTGATCGGCATCGTCGACTCCAACCACTCGCCGGACGGCATCGACTACGTCATCCCCGGCAACGATGACTCCTCCAAGGCCGTGGCGCTGTATGCCAAGGCCATCGCCGACGCCATCGTCGAAGGCAAGAACAACGCGACCCGTGACATCGTTCCGGTCGTCGCGGCCGAGGGCGACGACTTCGTCGAGGTGCAGGAAGCCGCGAACTGAACATCCGGAAGGCTGGCCGCGCCGCGGCTGCCTCCACACCAGGTTCACGGGGCTCTCACGAGCCCCTTTTGTCGAATGCGGGGCCTGCCCCGTGCGATCGGGGCGCCGAGTGCCCCATGGAGAGGAATGAAATGGCTGCAATCACCGCAAGCATGGTCGCCGAGCTTCGCGCCAAGACCGATGCCCCGATGATGGAGTGCAAGAAGGCCCTGACCGAGGCCGCGGGCGACATGGAGCGTGCCGAGGAGCTGCTGCGCGTCAAGCTGGGCAGCAAGGCCGGCAAGGCAGCCTCGCGCATCACCGCCGAGGGCGTCGTGGCCGTCAGCGTGGCCGGTGGCACCGGCGCCTTGGTGGAGGTCAACTGCGAGACGGACTTCGTCTCCAAGAACGACGACTTCCTCGCCTTCGCCCGCGCCTGCGCCGAGCTGATCGCCCAGCACAACCCGGCCGATGTGGCCGCCCTGGGCGCGCTCGCGCTGTCGCAGGCAAGCTTCGGCCCCACCGTGGAAGACGTGCGCAAGGGCCTGATCGGCAAGATCGGCGAGAACATGTCGGTGCGCCGCTTCGTCCGCTACGAAGGCCAGGGCGCGCTGGCCAGCTACCTGCACGGCACCCGCATCGGCGTGCTGGTGGCCTACGAGGGCAGCGAGACCGCCGCCAAGGACGTCGCCATGCACGTGGCCGCGATGAAGCCGGTGTCGCTGAGCTCGGCCGACGTGCCCGTCGCGCTGGTCGACAAGGAGCGCTCGATCGCCAGCCAGAAGGCGGCCGAGTCGGGCAAGCCCGCGGAGATCGTCGCCAAGATGGTCGAGGGTTCGGTGCAGAAGTACCTGAAGGAGGTGAGCCTGCTCAACCAGAGCTTCGTCAAGAACGACAAGCAGACGGTGGAGGCGATGCTCAAGGCCGCCGGCACCCAGGTGAAGGCCTTCACGCTCTACGTCGTGGGCGAGGGCATCGAGAAGAAGGTCGACGACTTCGCTGCCGAAGTGGCTGCCCAGGTGGCTGCCGCCAAGGGTCAGTGACGCAGGCCGTCCACTAGACTTGGTGCCCCACCGAACGGAGTCGTACCCCATGGCAGCCTACAAGCGCATCCTGCTCAAGTTGTCCGGCGAGGCGCTGATGGGCGAGGACGCGTACGGCATCAACCGCGGCACCATCGTGCGCATGGTGCGCGAGGTGCAGGAAGTCACAGCGCTGGGCTGCCAGGTGGCGGTGGTCATCGGCGGGGGCAACATCTTCCGTGGCGTGGCCGGCGGCTCGGTCGGCATGGACCGCGCCACCGCCGACTACATGGGCATGCTCGCCACGGTGATGAACTCGCTGGCGCTGGCCGACACCATGCGCCAGGAGGGCATGGTCGCGCGCGTCATGTCGGCCATCTCCATCGAGCAGGTCGTCGAGCCCTATGTGCGGCCCAAGGCGCTGCAGTACCTGGAGGAGGGCAAGGTGGTGGTCTTCGCGGCCGGCACCGGCAACCCCTTCTTCACCACCGACACCGCCGCCGCGCTGCGCGGCGCGGAGATCGGCGCGGAGATCGTGCTCAAGGCCACCAAGGTGGACGGCGTCTACAGCGCCGACCCCAACAAGGATCCCACGGCCACGCTCTACGCCCGCATCAGCTTTGACGAAGCCATCTCGCGCAACCTGCAGGTGATGGACGCGACCGCGTTCGCGCTGTGCCGCGACCAGCGCCTGCCGATCAAGGTGTTCTCGATCTTCAAGGCCGGTGCGCTCAAGCGCGTCGTGCTCGGCGAGGACGAGGGCACGCTGGTCTACGCCTGAGCGACGCCGCCGGCCTCGACCCTGCCGCCCGCACCGCAACCCCTTCCGGAGAATCCCGTGAGCACCGCTGACATCCGCAAGACGGCCGAGCAGAAGATGCTTCGATCCATCGAGGCCCTGAAGAGCGAACTGCAGAAGATCCGGACCGGCCGGGCGCACCCGGGCATCCTCGACCAGGTGCATGTCGACTACTACGGCTCGATGGTGCCCATCAGCCAGGTCGCCAACGTGAGCCTGCTGGACGCCCGGACCATCAGCGTGCAGCCCTGGGAGAAGGGCATGGGGCCGAAGATCGAGCGCGCCATCCGCGAATCCGATCTCGGCCTGAATCCGTCGTCCCAGGGCGATCTGCTGCGCGTGCCGATGCCCGCACTCACCGAAGAGCGCCGGCGCGACCTCACCAAGGTCGTGCGCGCCTCGGGCGAGGATGCGAAGGTGGCGATCCGCAACCTGCGCCGCGACGCGAACGACCATGCCAAGCGGCTGCTCAAGGACAAGGCCATCTCCGAGGACGACGAGCGCCGCTCGCTTGACGACATCCAGCGCCTGACCGACGGCGTCATCGCCGAGATCGACCGACTGGTGAGCGCCAAGGAAGCCGAAGTGCTGGCGGTCTGATCGACCTGCCGCATCCACCCCTTCGCCGTTCCAGCCCGGGCCTGCGCTTGACGCCTCATCCCAAGGCCGCCGTCCCGCGGCACATCGCCATCGTCATGGATGGCAACGGACGCTGGGCGCGCAAGCGCTTCATGCCCCGCTTCTTCGGCCACAAGCAGGGCGTCGATGCCCTGGTGCGCACCGTCCAGGCCTGCGCGGACCGGGGGGTCGAGTACCTGACGGTGTTCGCCTTCTCGTCGGAGAACTGGAAGCGGCCCGCCGAGGAGGTCTCCGGCCTGATGGGCCTGGTGCTGGTGGCCGTTTCCAAGTACCTGACACGCCTGTCGGACCAGGGTGTGCGCATCCGCATCGTCGGCGACCGCACGCAGGTGTCGGACAAGGTGCGCCAGGCCTGGGAGCAGGCCGAGGCATCGACCTGCCACAACACCCGCATCACGCTGTCGGTGGCCTTCAACTACGGTGGCCGCTGGGACGTGGTGCAGGCCTGCCAGCAGGCGGTGCGCCTGGGCCTCGCGCCCGAGGAGATCGACGAACGCCGACTCGCCCAGCTGATGGCGCTGAGCTTCGCCCCGGACCCGGACCTGTTCATCCGCACCGGCGGCGAGGTGCGCATCAGCAACTTCCTGCTCTGGCAGGTGGCCTATGCCGAGCTCGTCTTCAGCGACTGCCTGTGGCCGGAGTTCGGCGAGGCCGAGCTCGATGCGGCGCTGGCCGAGTTCGCGCGCCGCGACCGCCGTTTCGGCGACGTGAAGGCGCCCGAACGCATCGAGGCGAGCGCCGGGTAGCGACATGCTGCGCCAGCGGGTCCTCACCGCCGTGATGCTGCTGGCCGTGCTGCTGCCGGCCCTGTTCGCGCGCAGCCCCTGGCCGTTTGCGCTGGTGACGGCCCTGGCCATCGCCGCGGCCGCCTGGGAGTGGTCGAGGCTGAACGGAGCGGCCAGGGCGGCCCTGCCCGTGGGTCTGGCGGTGGCCGGCAGCTGCCTGGCGGCAGCGGCGGCCGGCTGGGTGCAGGAAGCCCCGCGCTGGGTCTGGTGGAGCACCGTGCCCCTGTGGGTGCTGGGCGGCGCCTGGCTGCTGCGGGCCGGCACCGTCGGCTGGCCCCGGCTGCCGGTGCCGCTGCGCGTGGCGGCCGGCTCGGTGGCGCTGTTCCTCGCCTGGCTCGCGCTGGCTTCGGCCCGGGCAGACGGCATCAACTACATCCTTTCCATCTTCTGCCTCGTCTGGGTGGCCGACATCGCCGCCTATTTCGGCGGAAGGCGCTTCGGTCGGCGCAAGCTCGCGCCTTCGATCAGCCCGGGCAAGAGCTGGGAGGGCGTCTGGAGCGGCATGCTCGGCGTGCTGCTGCTGGCCCTGCTCTGGCTGTGGATCGACCGCCAGGGCATCACCGATTCGCGCAGCGTGTTCAGTGCCTTCGTCGCGCAGCGCGGTCCGGCGGTGGCCGTGCTGTGCTGCGTGTTCCTGGCCGGCATGAGCGTCGTCGGCGATCTGGTCGAGTCCCTGGTCAAGCGCACTGCAGGCGCCAAGGACAGCAGCAGCCTGCTGCCCGGGCACGGGGGTGTGCTCGACCGCATCGACGCGCTGCTGCCCGTCTTCCCCCTGGCCCTGGCATTGAAATCATGGTGACGATGGATCGAAACCTGGCGCAGACCGAGTCCGCTGCAGCGCGAGCGATGCGGGTGTGCGTGCTCGGCTCGACGGGCTCGATCGGCGTGAACACGCTGGACGTGATCGCCCGCCACCCGGGCCGCTTCGAGGTCTGCACCCTGACCGCGCATAGCCGCGTGGACGCGCTCTTCGAGCAGTGCCGCACCTGGCGACCTGCCCGGGTGGTGGTGGCCACCGCGCAGCAGGCCGATGCGCTCGCGGTGCGGCTGCGCGATGTCGGGCTCGCGTCCATTCAGGTCGACCATGGCGCCGCCGCGCTCGTGTCAGCGGCCGAGTCGGACGAGATCGACGCAGTGATGGCTGCCATCGTGGGCGCGGCGGGCCTCGCCCCTTGCCTTGCGGCCGCGCGCAGCGGCAAGCGGCTGCTGCTGGCCAACAAGGAGGCGCTCGTCGTCGGCGGGGCCTTCTTCATGGACGCGGTGCAGGCCGGCGGCGCCCTGCTGCTGCCCATCGACAGCGAGCATTCGGCGATCTTCCAGTGCCTGCCCGAGGACCGCAGCACCTGGGGGCGGCGCATCGACCACATCGTGCTCACCGCCTCGGGCGGGCCCTTCCGCCGGCGTGACCCCGCCAGCTTCGCCACGATCACGCCCGATGAGGCCTGTGCGCACCCGAACTGGGTCATGGGCCGCAAGATCTCGGTCGATTCGGCGACGATGATGAACAAGGCGCTGGAGGTGATCGAGGCCCGCTGGCTGTTCGACCTGCAGCCGTCGCAGATCCGCGTGGTCATCCACCCGCAGAGCATCATCCACTCGATGGTGATGTGCCGCGACCATTCCACCCTGGCCCAGCTGGGCACGCCGGACATGCGCGTGCCCATCGCGTACGGGCTGTCCTGGCCCGAGCGCATTGAAAGCGGCGCGGACGCGCTGGCTTTCGAAGGCCTGCGCGACCTGAGCTTCGAACCCCCCGATGCCGTCCGCCACCCGGGCCTGGGTCTGGCCTGGGAGGCGCTCGGAGCGCCCGCGGGCGCCACCGCGGTGCTCAACGCCGCCAACGAGGTGGCCGTCCAGGCCTTCCTCGACCGCCGCATCCGCTTCGACGAGATCCATGCGGTGAACCGTCGCACGCTGGACGGCGTGCAGCCTGAGACCGGCGAGACCGCCAGCCTGGATGGCCTGCTCGAACTGGATCGCCGTGCCCGTGACGGCGCCGAACGCATTGCACGGGAACTCGCCCCATGATCACCACGCTGCTGGCCTTCCTGCTCACGCTCGGCGTGCTGATCGCCATCCACGAATACGGCCATTACCGCGTGGCCGTGGCCTGCGATGTGAAGGTGCTGCGCTTCTCGCTGGGCTTCGGGAAAGTGGTGTGGCGCCGGGTCTTCGGGCCGGACCGGACCGAGTTCACGCTGTGCCTGCTGCCGCTGGGCGGCTACGTGCGCATGCTCGATGAACGCGAGGAGGGCGTCGCGCCGCAGGATCTGCACCGGGCCTTCAACCGCAAGACGCTGTGGCAGCGCAGCGCCATCGTGGCGGCCGGCCCGGCGGCCAACCTGCTCTTGGCCGTGCTGCTCTACGCCGCCGCCCACTGGATCGGCGTGGACGAGCCGCGCGCGCTGCTGGGAACCCCGGCGGCCCAGTCGCCCGCGGAACGGGCGGGGCTGCGCTCGGGCGACTGGGTGCGCGCGTGGTCGGCCGATGGCCAGCAGTGGGAGGACGTCCGCTCGATGACCGACCTGCGCTGGCAGGTCACGCAGGCGGTGATCGAAGGCCAGCCGCTGTCGCTGCTGGTGACCGACCGCGAAGGACACGGACAGCGCCGGGTCACGCTCGCCCTGGACGGCTTCGGCTCGCGCGACGTCGACGCCGGCCTGATGCGGCGGCTGGGCCTGGGTGCTCCCTGGAGTGCGCCGGTGCTGGGCGAGGTGAAGGCCGGAGGCGCCGGGGCTCGCGCCGGGCTGATGCAGGGCGACGAGGTGGTGTCGGTGGACGGGCGGCCGGTCGCCGATGCCGGACAGCTGCGCGAGCGCATCCGCGCCGCCGTGGATGGCACCGATGCGCTGCCCATGCAGTGGGAGCTGCGCCGCGCGGGGCAGCTGCTGCGGCTCACCGTCGAACCCGCGGTGTCCGCCGATTCCGGTCGTCCGATCGGCCGCATCGAGGCCTTCGTCGGCCAGTCGCCGCAGATGGTGACCGTCTCCTACGGCCCGGTGGACGGCCTGACCGCGGCCGTGCGCAAGACCTGGGACATGTCGGTGCTGACCGTGCAGATGCTCGGGCGGATGCTCATCGGCGAGGCGTCGCTGAAGAACCTCAGCGGACCGGTGACGATCGCCGACTACGCAGGGCAGTCGGTGCAGATGGGGCTGGCCTACTATCTCGGCTTTCTGGCGGTGGTCAGCGTCAGCCTGGGCGTGCTCAACCTGCTGCCGCTGCCCATGCTGGACGGCGGACACCTCATGTACCATCTTTTCGAGGGGGTGACCGGCAAGCCGGTCTCCGATCTCTGGCTCGAACGCCTGCAGCGCGGCGGCATCGTCGTCCTCGCGATGATGATGTCCATCGCCCTGTACAACGACATGGCCCGCCTCCTGGGCCTGCACTGAACTTCATGCCCCTTCGTCCCTCTTCGGCTCGGCGCCTCGCGCGCCGCCTGAGCCTCATCGCCGTTGCCGCCTCCACCGCCTGCCTGAGCTCGCTCGCCTGGGCGGTGGACCCCTTCGTGCTGCGCGACATCCGCGTGGAAGGCCTGCAGCGGACCGACCCCGGAACGGTGTTCGCTTCCTTGCCCTTCCGGATCGGCGACACCTACAACGAGGAGAAGGGTGCGGCCGCACTGCGTGCGCTGTTCGCCACCGGCATCTTCAAGGACGTGCGCATCGAGGTCGACAACGGCGTGGTCATCGTCATCGTCGAGGAGCGGCCGATCATCGTGGGCATCGACTTCGTCGGGCTCAAGGAGTTCGAGAAGGATGTGCTGGTCAAGGCCCTGAAGGATTCGGGCATCGGCGAGGGCCTGCCCTTCGACCGTGCGCTGGCCGACCGCGCCGAGCAGGAGCTGCGCCGCCAGTACCTCACCCGCAGCTTCTACGGCGCCGAGGTGGTGACCACCGTCACGCCGCGCGAACGCAACCGCGTGGCCGTCACCTTCACCATCAGCGAGGGGCGGGTGGCCAAGATCGGCCGGGTGGGCATCACCGGCAACCAGGCCTTCTCCGACAGCACGCTGCGCGGCCTGATGGAGCTGTCGCCCACCAGCTGGTTCAGCTGGTACTCCAAGGCCGACCGCTATTCGCGCACCAAGCTGAACGCCGACCTGGAGGCCATCCGGGCCTACTACCTCAACCGCGGCTACCTGGAGTTCAGCATCGAGTCCGCGCAGGTGGCCATCTCGCCGGACAAGGAGTCCATCGACCTGGACATCCAGGTCCGCGAGGGCCAGCAATACACGGTGACCGCGGTGCGGCTCGAGGGCGAGTTCCTCGGCAAGGAAGACGAGTTCAAGGGCCTGGTGGCCATCCGGCCCGGCGAGCCCTACCAGGACGAGGCGGTGGTGAACACCACCCGTGCCTTCACCGACCGTTTCGGCAGCTTCGGCTATGCCTTCGCACGGGTGGAGCCCAGCACCGAGATCGACCGCACCAACGGCCGGGTGGTGGTGGTCATCAGCGCCTCGCCGCAGCGTCGCATCTATGTGCGGCGCATCGACGTGGCAGGCAACAGCCGCACCCGCGACGAGGTGGTGCGGCGCGAGTTCCGCCAGTTCGAGTCCTCCTGGTACGACGCCGGCCGGATCAAGCTGTCGCGCGAACGCGTGGACCGCCTGGGCTACTTCAAGGAAGTGTCGGTGGAGACCAACGAGGTCCCCGGTGCCGCCGACCAGGTCGACCTGCTGGTGACCGTGACCGAGAAGCCCACCGGCAACCTGCTGCTGGGGGCCGGTTTCTCCAGTGCCGACAAGCTGTCGATCACCGCGTCGATCAAGCAGGACAACGTGTTCGGCTCGGGCAACTACCTCGGCGTCGAGGTGAACACCAGCAGAACCGGCCGCACGCTGGTGGTGAGTTCGGTCGACCCCTACTTCACCATCGACGGCGTGTCGCGCGCCTTCGACGTGTTCTACCGCACCCAGCGCCCGCTGAACATCATCGGCGGCACCGACTACACGCTGGTCACGCCGGGCGCGTCGATGCGCTTCGGCGTGCCCTTCACCGAGTTCGACACGGTGTTCTTCGGCATCGGGCTGGAGCGCACCGAGATCCGCGGCGGCAGCAACCTTCCGAACAACTACTTCCTCTACCGGGAGCAGTTCGGTGCGACCAGCAACTCGGTGCCGATCACCGTGGGCTGGTCCCGCGACCGCCGCGACAGCGCCATCGCGCCCACCTCCGGCCGCTTCCAGCGGGTGAACTTCGACTGGGGCGTGGGCGGCGACACCCGCTACCTGCGCACCAACCTGCAGTTCCAGCAGTACTGGCCCATCACCCGCAGCTTCACGCTGGCGCTCAATGCCGAGGCGGGCATCGGCCAGGGCCTGGGCGGACGCCCTTACCCCATCTTCAAGAACTTCTTCGGCGGTGGCCTGGGAACGGTGCGGGCCTTCGACCAGGGCTCCCTGGGCCCGGTCGATGTCACCGGTGCCTACCTGGGCGGCAATCGCCGGGTGAACGTCAACGGCGAGCTCTACCTGCCCATCCCGGGCACCGGCAGCGACCGCAGCCTGCGCTGGTTCACCTACGTCGACGCGGGCAATGTCTGGGGCGACCGCGAATCGGCCACCTTCGACAGCCTGCGGGCCTCGGCAGGCGTCGGCCTGTCGTGGATCTCGCCGCTGGGCCCGCTCAAGTTGAGCTACGGCTCGCCGGTGCGCAAGAAGCCGGAAGATAGAATCCAGCGGCTCCAATTCCAGATCGGGACAGCATTTTGATGAACGCCCTGTTTTCCAGGCTGGTGATCGGCTCGGCCCTCGTGGTCGCCGCGCACACCGGTTTTGCGCAAGAACTGAAGATCGGCTACGTGAACAGCGACCGGGTGCTGCGCGATGCCGTGCCGGCCAAGGCGGCGCAGGCCAAGCTCGAAGCCGAGTTCTCCCGCCGCGAGAAGGAGCTCCAGGACACCGCCACGCGCCTGAAGGCCACCTCCGACCGCCTCGAGAAGGACGCACCCACGCTGTCCGAATCGGAGCGCGCGCGTCGCCAGCGCGACCTGGTCGAGCAGGACCGCGAATTCCAGCGCAAGCGCCGCGAGTTCCAGGAGGACCTGAACCAGCGCAAGAACGAGGAGTTGGCCACCGTGGTCGAGCGGGCCAACAAGGTCATCAAGCAGATCTTCGAGACCGAGAAGTACGACCTCATCCTGCAGGAGGCCGTCTTCTTCAGCCCGCGCGTGGACATCACCGACAAGGTGATCCGCGCGCTGAATGCGCAGTCGGCAGCGGCTCCCAAGTGATCCGTGCCGCCGGCCAGCCTCGCTGACATCCAGGCCGCCCTGGGCGGCACCCTGCACGGTGACCCCCATCGGCGCATCGAGCGCATCGCGCCGCTGGCGTCCGCAGGCCCCGGCGACATCACCTTCCTGTCCAACCCGCGGCTTCGCCATCAGTTGCAGGGCAGCCAGGCCGGCTGCGTGATCGTCTCGCCCGCTGTCGCGGACCTCGCCCGCCAACGTGGCGACACCCTCGAGACGCCCGATCCCTACCTCTACTACGCCCGGCTCAGCCAGTGGTGGGCGGCCCGCATGGCGCCAGCCCCCTCGCCGGGCGTGCACCCGACGGCGATCGTCGATCCGCAGGCCGAAGTGCATCCGAGCGTATCGATCGGCCCGCTCTGCACGATCGAGGCCGGTGCGGTGCTCGGTTCCGGTTGTCGACTCGCCGCTCGCGTGCACGTCGGTGCCGGGGCGGTGGTCGGTGCCGACGGGCGGCTCGGTGTCGGAGTGGTCATCGGTTCAGGCTGCAGCGTGGGCGACCGCGCCATCCTGCATCCGGGGGCCGTCATCGGCGCTGATGGCTTCGGCTTTGCACCGGCGGGTGGCGCCTGGCACAAGATCGAGCAGCTGGGTTCGGTGCGGATCGGCTGCGATGTCGAGGTCGGCGCCAACACCTGCATCGACCGGGGCGCCCTGGGCGACACCGTCGTCGGCGACGGCGTGAAGCTGGACAACCTCGTGCAGATCGGCCACAACGTGCAGGTTGGTGCGCACACGGCCATGGCCGGCTGCGTGGGCGTGGCGGGCAGTGCGGTCATCGGCGCGCACTGCACCATCGGCGGCGGGGCGGTGGTGCTGGGCCACCTGGAGCTGGCCGACGGCGTGCACGTGTCGGCCGCCACGGTGATCACGCGCTCGATCCGGGAGGCCGGCCATTACAGCGGCGTCTACCCCTTCGAAGACAATGCGGCCTGGGAGCGCAACGCCGCGACCCTTCGCCGGCTGCACGAACTTCGGGGCCGCGTGCGCGACCTCGAGAAGAACCGAACCCCATGATGGACATCCACCAGATCCTGCGCCAGCTGCCCCACCGCTACCCCATCCTGCTGGTCGACCGGGTGACGAGCATCGAGAAGGGCGTGCGCATCGTGGCGTTGAAGAACGTCACCATCAACGAGCCCTTCTTCACCGGCCACTTCCCGCACCGCCCGGTGATGCCGGGTGTGCTGATGCTCGAGGCCCTGGCGCAGGCCGCTGCGCTGCTGGCCTTCGACACGCTGGGCGTGACGCCCGACGAGAACTCGGTCTACTACTTTGCCGGCATCGACAGCGCGCGCTTCAAGCGTCCGGTGGAGCCGGGCGACCAGCTCACGCTGGACGTGAGCCTGGACCGAATGAAGGCGGGCATCTTCAAGTTCGATGCCCGCGCCCTGGTGGGCGACCAGCTGGCCGTCGAAGCCAAGCTGATGTGCACCATGCGGACGGTCGCCTGAGCGCGCACTCCAGCCCGAACCCACCGCATGGCCACCATCCACCCGACTGCCCTGGTCGACGCCGCCGCCGAACTGGCCGACGGCGTCAGCATCGGCCCGTACTCGATCATCGGACCGCAGGTGCGCATCGGTGCGGGCACGAGCGTGGGGCCGCACACCGTCATCGAAGGCCGCACCACCATCGGCCGTGACAACCGCATCTTCCAGTTCTGTTCGCTCGGCGCCATTGCGCAGGACAAGAAGTACGCCGGTGAACCCACCGAGCTGCACATCGGCGACCGCAACACCATCCGCGAGTTCTGCACCTTCAACCTGGGCACCGTGCAGGACGGCGGCGTGACCCGCCTGGGCGACGACAACTGGATGATGGCCTACACCCACCTGGCGCACGATGCGCAGGTGGGCAGCCACACCATCTTCGCCAACAACGCGCAGGTGGCCGGCCATGTGAAGGTGGGCGACTGGGTGATCCTGGGGGCCTACACCTGCGTGCACCAGTTCGTGCGCATCGGCGCGCACGCCATGACCGGCATGGGTACGGCGCTGCTGCTGGACGTGCCGCCGTTCGCGATGGTGTCGGGCAACCCCTGCGAGGCCCGCAGCTTCAATGCCGAGGGCCTCAAGCGCCGCGGCTTCTCGCCCGCGCGGCTGGCTGCGGTCAAGCAGATGCACCGGCTGGTCTATCGCTCCGGCCTCACGCTGGACGAAGCGCGGCAGGCCATCGAGGCGCTGGCCGCCAGCCAGCCCGAGGCCCGGGCCGACATCGCCGCGATGGTCGACTTCCTGTCCGAGCCCGGCCGGGGCCTGGTGCGCTGAGGTGGCGGTCGAGCCGGGTCGGGCCGCAGCCCCGCGGCTGGCCCTGGTGGCCGGCGAGGCCTCCGGCGATCTGCTGGGCGGCCTGCTGCTGGGCGCCTTGCGCGGGCGCTGGCCGGCGCTTCGAAGCGCGGGCATCGGCGGGCCACGCATGGCCGCGCTGGGGTTCGATGCCTGGTGGTCGCACGAGAAGCTCGCCGTACGTGGTTATGTCGAGGTGCTGCGCCACTACCGCGAGATCGTCGGCATCCGCCGCTCGCTGGGCGACCGGCTGCTCGCCGACCGGCCCGATCTCTTCATCGGCGTGGATGCACCCGATTTCAACCTCGAGCTCGAACGGCGCCTGAAGGCCGAGGGCGTGCGCACCGTCCACTTCATCAGTCCGTCGATCTGGGCCTGGCGGGCTGGCCGCATCGAGACGATCCGCGCCGCAGCCGACGAGGTCTTGTGCGTGTTCCCTTTCGAGCCGGCCCTCTACCACCGTGCCGGCATCGCGGCTACCTACGTCGGCCATCCGCTGGCCGATGCGATCGCGCTGCATCCGTCCCGTGACGAGGCCCGGGCCAGCCTGGGCTTGCAGCCCGGGCAGGCCGTCGTCGCGCTGTTGCCCGGCAGCCGGCGCTCGGAGATCGAGCAGCACGGCAAGCTGTTCGCGCAGGCGGCCTGCGAACTGCTGCGGCGACGGCCCGACCTGCAGTTCGTGCTGCCGGCTGCGCCGGGCCTGAAGGGCCTGCTCGAACGCGCCGTCCAGTCCTCGGGTTTGAAGCCGCAGCGGCTGCTGCTGCTCGAGGGCAGGTCGCATGCGGCGCTGGCGGCCTGCGATGCGGTGCTGGTGGCCAGCGGCACCGCCACGCTCGAGGCGGCACTCTTCAAGCGCCCGATGGTCATCGCCTACCGGATGAACGCGCTGAGCTGGCAGCTGATGCGACGCCAGCGGCTGCAGCCTTGGGTGGGGCTGCCCAACATCCTGCTGGAGCGCTTTGCGGTGCCCGAGCGGCTGCAGGGCGAGGCCACGCCACGGCGCCTGGCCGACGACCTCGAGCAGGCCCTGGACGACACTGCGGCACGCCAGGCGCTCGAGCGCGACTTCACCGCGCTGCACCGGGTGCTTCGCCAGGACATGGCGGCGCGTGCCGGCGCGGCCATCGAACGTTTGCTTCAAACTCCCGCCCTGCCGTCTGCGCCGCGCTCCTGAGCACCGACCCGAGACCCCCCAAGAAGCCCGAATCGCCATGCCCGCACGCGCCCCGCAACTGGACCTGCCCTGGAGCGACGACACCCACGAGCTCGTCGCCGGCGTGGACGAGGCAGGACGCGGGCCGCTGGCCGGACCGGTGGTGGCCGCCGCGGTGATCCTGGACCCGCGCTCGCCCATCGACGGCCTGGCCGACTCCAAGGTGCTCAGCGCCCGTCGCCGCGAGCAGCTGCACGACGAGATCCGCGCCCGGGCGCTGTGCTGTGCCGTGGCCGAGGCGAGCCTCGAGGAGATTGCCGAGCACAACATCCTGGGTGCGACGCTGCTGGCGATGCGGCGCGCCGTCGAGGCGCTGCGTCTGCGGCCGCAGCGGGTGCTGGTGGACGGCAAGCAGCTGCCGCGGCTGTCGGTTCGCTGCGACGCGGTGGTCGGCGGCGACGCCACCGTGCCGGCCATCTCGGCCGCCTCCATCCTGGCCAAGGTCCACCGCGACCGCTGGTGCGAGGCGGTGGATGCGCGCTTTCCGGTCTACGGCTTCGCCCGGCACAAGGGCTACGGGACGGCCGAGCACCTCGCGGCCATCGCGCAGCACGGCCCCTGTGAATTGCACCGCATGGGCTTCGCGCCGATGCGCCTCGCCTCGGCCGGCGACCCATGACGCGGGCCGCCGAAGCGCCACGCGTCATCCGGTCGGCCTCCAACCCGCTGGTGGTCCGGCTGCGCCGTGAGCGCCGCGAACCCGGGGCCTATCGACACACGGGCGAACTCTGGTTGGAGGGCGAACACCTGTGCGACGCCTGGCTGCAGGCGGGCCGTCCGGTGCTGCAGCAGGTGTTCAGCGAATCCGCCTGGGCGGCCCGTTCACCGGCGAGCCTGCCGGCCCTGGCGCCAGGCGCCGAGCGGCTGCTGCTGGCCGACGCGCTCTTCGACTCGGTGAGCCAGCTGCCTTCGCCCACCGGCATCGCGCTTCGGGTTCCGTTGCCCGCCGCGCCGTCGCCGCAACCCGGGCTACCGACGCTGGTGCTGGACCGGCTGCAGGACCCGGGCAATGTGGGAAGCCTGTTGCGCACGGCCGCGGCGATGGGCTTGCAGCAGGTCGTCGCGCTCGCCGGCACCGTTGCGCTGTGGTCGCCCAAGGTGGTGCGGGCAGGGCAGGGCGCCCACCTGACGCTGCGGCTCGTCGAAGGTCTGGCGCCGGAGGCGCTTGCCCAGCTGCGGCTGCCGCTGGTGGCTGCAGGTTCGCATGAGGCGCAGCCGCTGCACCGGGTGCGGCTTCCGTGGCCGCTGGCCTGGGTTCTGGGGCATGAAGGGCAGGGCATCGCCGCCGCGCTGCGTCCGCTGTGTGCGTTCACCGTGGCCATCGAGCAGCCGGGCGGCCAGGAGTCGCTGAACGTGGCGGTGGCCGGTGCAATCTGCCTTTACGAGTCGGCTCGCCAGCGCTCGATGGCGGTGGGCGACCCCGCGCCGACAGCCGGCGCCACGGCTGCGCTTCCTCCCCTTGCGCGATGACGTCGACCGCGCCCGTTCAGCTCGTCTGGTTCAAGCGGGACCTGCGCAGCACCGACCACGCGCCGCTGCTCGAGGCCTGGCGGCAGGGTCCGGTGCTGGCGTTGTGGCCGGTGGAGCCGGACGGCTGGAGCCAGAGCGATGCGGCGGCTCAGCACCTCGGGTTCGCTCGCGAGTGCGCCCAGGCGCTGGACGCGCAGCTGCAACGCGTCGGCGGGCGTCTGTGGTGTCCGGTCGGCCGCATCGAGGAGGTGCTGCAGGCCGTCCACGACCGGCTGGGTCCTTTCGTGCTGCGCAGCCACGAGGAAACCGGCAATGGCTGGAGCTATGCGCGCGACCGGCGGGTGCTGGACTGGTGCCGCACTCAGGAAGTGCCCTGGGTGGAGACGCCCTGCGGCGGCGTGGTGCGTCGGCTGGCAGACCGCGACCGCTGGTCGGGGCTGTGGATGGACCGCATGACGCGTCCCGTCCTGCCGGCGCTCGAGCGGGCGCTGGCCGAGCCGGGTGCGCCGCCGCTGCGATGGGTCGAGCCTGCGGCACTGCCAGCCCACTGGCCAGGCGCCGACGAGGACATCGGATGGCCCCGGCCGCCCCTCGCGCCGGACGACCTCCCGGCGCGTCAGACCGGCGGACGCGTGCAGGCGCTCGAACGGCTGGACAGCTTCCTTCACCTTCGTGGCCAGCACTACCGGCGTGAGATGGCAAGCCCGCAGACCGCCGCGCAGGCCTGCTCCCGCCTTTCGCCCCACCTCGCCTGGGGCACGCTCTCGGTGCGCGAGTGCGTGCAGGCCACCTGGACCCGCCGCGAGGCCTTGCTGGCCCAGCCGGCCGGCGAGCGGCCATCGGGCTTCCTCGAAAGCCTGCGCAGCTTCGAGAGCCGGCTGCACTGGCAGGGCCACTTCATGCAGAAGCTCGAAAGCCAGCCGTCCATCGAGTTCCGCAACCTGAACCCCGCCTTCGACGGTCTGCGCGATGAAGGCACGCTGGACGAACAGGCCGCCGCGCGGCTGGCCGCCTGGGCGCAGGGCCGCACCGGCTGGCCTTTCGTGGATGCCTGCATGCGCAGCCTGCTGCACACCGGCTGGATCAACTTCCGCATGCGCGCCATGCTGATGAGCGTGGCCAGCCACAGCCTGTGGCTGCACTGGCGCGAGCCGGCGCTTCACCTGGCGCGTGCGTTTCTCGACTACGAACCCGGCATCCACTACTCGCAGGCCCAGATGCAGGCCGGCGTCACCGGCATCAACACGCTGCGCATCTACAACCCGGTCAAGCAGGGCCGTGACCAGGATCCCGAAGGGCGCTTCATCCGCCGCTGGGTGCCTGAGCTCGCCCGGCTGCCCGCCGGCGCGGAGCACGAGCCGTGGAAGCTTGCCGGCTCGACGCTCGCCGCGGCAGGCTACCCCGCGCCCATCGTCGACCTGACCGAGGCCATGGGCCAGGCGCGCGACCGGCTGCATGCCCGCCGCGATGCACCCGAAACCCGGATGGCCGCTCGGGCCGTCTTCGAACGCCACGGCAGCCGCAACCCGCGGCGCGAGGGCCCTCGCCCCAGGAGCCGCGCATCGACCGAGGGGCGGCCGGGCACCGGGCCGCACGCGCCCCAGCTGGACCTCTTCGGCGGCGGCTGACCGAGCCGTTCCTGCGTCAGTAGACGAGCCGGTCAGGCCGGATGTCGCGCAAGATGGTGGTGGCGATCTCCTCGATCGACTTGTGCGTGGAGGACAGCCACGCGATGCCTTCGCGCTTCATCATCGCCTCGGCCTGGGCCACCTCGTAGCGGCAGTTCTCCAGGCTCGCGTACTGGCTGTGCGGCCGGCGCTCGTGGCGGATTTCGCTGAGCCGGTCGGGTGCGATGGTCAGGCCGAAGCACTTGGCCTTGTGCGGCCGCAGCGGCGTGGGCAGCTGGCCGCGCTGGAAGTCCTCGGGAATCAGCGGGCAGTTGGCCGCCTTGATGCCGTGCTGCATGGCCAGGTACAGCGAAGTGGGCGTCTTGCCGCTGCGGCTCACCCCGACGAGGATGACGTCGGCCGTCTCCAGGTTCTTCGATGACTGGCCGTCGTCGTGGGCGAGCGAGAAGTTGATGGCCTCGATGCGGTCGCTGTACTCCTGGCTGCGGGCGACGTCGGAGAAGCGGCCGACCCGGTGGTTGGAGGTCATGCCGAACTCGGCCTCCAGCGGCTCGATGAAGGTGCTGAACATGTCCAGCACCATGCCCCGGCTGTGCTCCTTGACGATGGCCAGCACCTCGCGGTCCACCAGGGTGACGAAGACCACCGGGCGCCGGCCCTCGGCCTCGGCGGCCTCATTGATCTCGCGCACCACCTGGTGCGCCTTGTCGGCGCTGTCGATGAAGGGCCGGCGCACATGGCGGGGCCGGACGGCGAACTGGTTGAGGATGGAATTGCCGAAGGTTTCGGCAGTGATGCCGGTGCCGTCGGAGACGAAGAACACTGTGCGGTTTGGCATGGGGCCGGGTGCTCCGGTTCGGGCGCTGGCTGCGCCCAGGGCCCGCGATGATAGGCACGCCCCGTACACTCGGATGCAATCCTGTCCTGCAAGTCCTGCGCCGTGCCCCGGTACCACTCCAACTCCATCGCCCTGGCCGGCCGCAGCCCCCGTTCGCCCGAAGCCGCGCGGCCGCCCGATGGCCAGCGCACGGGCCCGCCCGTCGAGCGCCGCTCCGGGCAGCGGATGTGCAGGGGAGACCCGCTTCCTTCACTTCACGGAGTCTCCCCATGTCCCAAAGCCCGCTGGCGACCGCCCTGGTCGCTCCGTTCGAGCAACTGAGAATGTCCGACGTCGAGGTGGTGGGCGGCAAGAACGCCTCCCTCGGCGAAATGATCAGCCAGCTGGCGGCCACCGGCGTTCGCGTGCCGGGTGGCTTCGCGACCACCGCCCACGCCTTCCGCGAGTTCCTGCGCCACGAAGGGCTGGCCGACCGCATCGCGCAGCGCCTGTCTGCGCTGAACACCGACGATGTCCGCGCGCTGGCCGATGCCGGCGCGCAGATCCGGCACTGGATCGAGGCCACGCCCTTCCCGCCGGCCCTCGAGGCGGCCATCCGCGAGCAGTTCGCGCTGCTCACCGAGCAAAGCCCCGGCGCATCCTTCGCCGTGCGCTCCTCGGCCACGGCGGAAGACCTGCCGGATGCCTCCTTCGCCGGGCAGCAGGAGACCTTCCTCAACGTGGTCGGCATCGACGAGGTGCTGGCCAAGATGAAGGAGGTGTTCGCCAGCCTCTACAACGACCGCGCCATCAGCTACCGCGTGCACAAGGGCTTCGCCCATGCCGATGTGGCGCTCTCCGCCGGCGTGCAGCGCATGGTCCGCTCCGACCTGGGCGCCGCCGGCGTGATGTTCACGCTCGACACCGAGAGCGGCTTCCAGGACGTGGTCTTCATCACCTCCAGCTACGGGCTGGGCGAGACGGTGGTGCAAGGCGCGGTGAACCCGGACGAGTTCTATGTCCACAAGCCGGCGCTGCGCAACGGCAAGAAGGCGGTCATTCGCCGCAACCTGGGCTCCAAGTTGATCAAGATGGAGTTCGCCACGCCCGCGGAGAAGGCCGCCAGCGGCAAGCTCGTGAAGACGGTGGACGTGGCCACCGAGCAGCGCAACCGGTATTCGCTCAGCGACGAGGACGTCACCGAACTGGCCCGCTACGCGCTCATCATCGAGGCGCATTACGGCCGCCCGATGGACATCGAGTGGGGCCGCGACGGCGGCGACGGCAAGCTCTACATCCTGCAGGCCCGGCCCGAGACGGTGAAGAGCCAGGCCGCCGGCAAGGCCGAGTTCCGCTACCGCCTCAAGGGCGACCCGGCCAAGAACACGGTGCTGGCCGAAGGCCGCGCCATCGGCCAGAAGATCGGCACCGGCCCGGTGCGCATCGTGCACAGCCTGGCGGACATGGACACGGTGCAGAGCGGCGACGTGCTGGTCACCGACATGACCGACCCGAACTGGGAGCCGGTGATGAAGCGGGCCAGCGCCATCGTCACCAACCGGGGCGGGCGCACCTGCCACGCGGCCATCATCGCCCGCGAGCTGGGCATTCCCGCCGTGGTGGGCTGCGGCGACGCCACCGAGCGGCTCAAGGACGGTGCCCTGGTCACCGTGGTGTGCTCCGAAGGCGACACCGGCTTCATCTACGACGGGCTCATCGAGGCGGACATCTCCGAGGTCAAGCCGGTCGACCTGCCTTACTGCCCCATCAAGATCATGATGAACGTGGGCAACCCGCAGCTCGCCTTCGAGTTCTCGCAGATGCCCAACTCGGGGGTGGGCCTGGCGCGGCTCGAGTTCATCATCAACAACAACATCGGCGTGCACCCGCGCGCGATCCTCGACTATCCGAACATCGACCTCGACCTGAAGAAGGCGGTGGAGTCGGTCGCCCGCGGCCATGCCTCGCCCCGGGCCTTCTACGTGGACAAGCTCGCCGAAGGCGTGGCCACGATCGCCGCGGCCTTCTGGCCCAAGCCGGTGATCGTGCGGATGAGCGACTTCAAGTCCAACGAATACCGCAAGCTCATCGGCGGGTCGCGCTACGAGCCGGACGAGGAGAACCCCATGCTCGGTTTCCGCGGCGCCTCGCGCTACGTGAGTGCCGAGTTCGGCAGCGCCTTCGCCATGGAGTGCGAGGCCATCCGGCGGGTTCGCATGGACATGGGGCTGATCAACGTCGAGGTGATGGTGCCCTTCGTGCGCACCGTCAAGCAGGCCGCCCGTGTCATCGAGATGATGGGCGAGCGCGGACTCAAGCGCGGTCAGGACGAGCTGCGCGTGATCATGATGTGCGAGGTGCCCAGCAACGCCATCCTGGCCGAGCAGTTCCTCGAGCACTTCGACGGCATGTCCATCGGGTCGAACGACCTGACCCAGCTCACGCTGGGCCTGGACCGCGATTCGGGGCTGGAGCTTCTGGCCGCGGACTTCGACGAACGCGACCCGGCGGTCAAGGCCCTGATCAGCCGGGCCATCGCGGCCTGCCGCGCCCACGGCAAGTACGTGGGCATCTGCGGCCAGGGCCCGAGCGATCACCCCGACTTCGCCGACTGGCTGGCGCAGGAGGGCATCGTGTCCATCTCGCTGAACCCGGACTCGGTGGTGGAGACCTGGCAGCGCCTGGCCAAGGGCTGAGAGCCGATCGCCCGTCAGCGGGCGATCGGTGCGCGATGGATCTCCGAGATCAGCCGCCGTGGCGCATCGCGGCCGGGGCGGTCGCGGTGCCCATGCCCATGGCCTTGTTCGTCGGCCGCGCCGTGCGCACCTCCACGCCATTGCTGTCGTGATTCAGCGCCTGCAGTTCGCCGCTGGCGATGGCCGCCAGGGTCTGCGCCTTGACCGCTTCGCGGGTCAGCGTGGAGCGCAACGGCGCGGCCTTCTGGTAGTCCAGTTCGGTGACCATCAGGCTGCCGTCGGCGCGGGCCTGCTGCAGGTCGGCCTTCACGGCGGCGCGGCTCACCGCCGACGGGGCGGTCTGCGGGTAGTCGTAGGTCGCTTCCTGGGCCATCGCGGAGCCGGCGGCGGCCAGGGTGAGGGCCAGGGCGGTGAAGAGGCGGGTCGTGTTCATGAGGATGTCCTTGGTGAGGTGTTGAGCTTCGGTTCTCTGGGGGGGCGGCTAGGGCACCGACCACGAAATGAATTCTGGGAAGCCAAGCTCGCGCCATCCGAACCGCCAGATGACAAATTCGTAATCCGGCGGGGACGCCGCCGGTGCGACCATCCGCTCAGTGGTCCGAATGAAGGCGAAAGGCCCGCATGCGACTCCTGGTTGTCGAAGACGAGATCAAGCTGGCCCAGTACCTGCACAAGGGCCTCACCGAGAACGGCCATGTGGTCGACCTGGCCCATGACGGCGTGGAGGGCAGGCGCCTGGCCGTGGGCGGCGACTACGACCTGATGCTGCTGGACGTCATGCTCCCCGGCGTGGATGGCTGGGGCGTGCTGGCGGCCGTGCGAGCCGCGAATCGGCAGACGCCGGTGCTGATGCTCACCGCGCGCGGTGAGGTGGAGGACCGCGTGCGCGGCCTCGAGCAGGGCGCCGACGACTACCTCGTCAAGCCCTTCGCCTTCTCCGAGCTGCTGGCCCGCGTGGGTGCGCTGCTGCGCCGCGGGGCGCCCTCCGGGGCGCAGTCGGCAACCCAGCTCAGCCTGGGCGACCTGGAGGTGGACCTGATCGCGCGCAAGGCGACGCGGGCACAGCAGCGACTGGACCTCACGGCCAAGGAGTTCAGCCTGCTGGCGCTGCTGCTGCGGCGCAGGGGTCAAATCCTGTCGCGCACGACGCTGGCCGAGCAGGTCTGGGACATGAACTTCGACTCCGACACCAACGTGGTCGAGGTCGCGGTGCGGCGCCTGCGCGCCAAGCTGGACGACCCTTTCGAGGCCAAGCTGCTGCACACGGTGCGCGGCATGGGCTACGTGCTCGAGGAGCGCAGCCCGTGACACCCCGCGACCTCGCAGGTGGCCTGTGCAGCCACTCGATCAGCGTGCGGCTGTCGCGCAAGCTGGCCGTGCTCACCATGCTGGTGGTGGGTGGCCTGCTGGGGGCGGCCTATGGATCGGTCAAGCTGCTGCTGGTGGAGAAGAACGCCCAGGAGCTGAAGTCGCGCAGCGCGCTGATTGCCGACATCATCGGCCTGGAGGCCCAGGCCGGCGGCGTGGACGCCGTGCTGGGCCGTATGGTGGCCGATGCGCCGATGCGGGCCAGCACCCGCCTGGAGTTGTGGACGCCGGACGGCGCGGTGCTCTATGCCGACCCGACGGCCGGCCCCCACGCGCTGTCCGATCACGTGCGCAGCGCCGACTTCACGGTCAAGGCCGCGAAGCTCCCCGGAGGCGAGCTCAGGGCCCGCTACACCATGGACTTCGACAGCGATGCGCGCATGGGCCGCAACTGGGCGCTGCTGATGGTGCTGGTGACGCTGGCGTCGGGTGCGCTGGTGGCCGTCGGTGTTTCCTGGCACGTGCGCCGAGGCCTGAAGCCGCTGCACGAGCTGGCCGCGCAGACCCGGGCGATCTCCCCCCGCCGGCTGGCTCAGCGGCTGTCGCTGGACGACCCGGCCGAGGAGCTGCTGCCCTGGATCGTGCAGTTCAACGCGCTGATGCAGCGGCTCGAAGGCGCCTATGCGCAGCTCGAGGGCTTCAATGCCGATGTCGCGCACGAGCTTCGCACGCCGCTGGCCACGCTGATCGGTGAGACCGAGGTGGCCCTTTCGCGCGAGCGCAGCAACGAGTCGCTGCGGGACACGCTGGTGTCCAACCTGGAGGAGATGCAGCGCCTTTCGGCGATGGTCAATGACATGCTCTTCCTCTCGCAGGCCGATCGCGGTGCCGTGGCGCGGCGTGGCCAGCCGGTCAGCCTGGCCTTGCTCGCCCGCCAGGTCGTCGAGTTCCACGAGGCGCCACTCGAGGATGCAGGGCTGCACTGGCAGGTGCAGGGCGACGAGACCATGGCGGTGGACGAGGCGCTGGTCAAGCGCGCCGTGTCCAACCTGCTGGGCAATGCCACCCGATTCGCCCGGCGAGGCTCCACCGTGGTGATCCGCATCGAGCCCGGGGCCTCCGGGCAGGTCCGGCTGGTGGTGCAGAACACCGGCGAGGCGCTCGACGCGCAGGCGCTGCCGCGCCTGTTCGACCGATTCTTCCGCGCCGACAGCTCGCGCTTCTGCGATGGCGAGCAGCACCACGGCCTGGGCCTGGCCATCGTGGCGGCCATTGCCCGCATGCACGATGGCCACACGGTGGCGGAGTCCGAGGGCGGCGCGACCCGGGTCGGTTTCACCTTGACCCAGGCCGCGTGATCGAAGACGGGCTGGTTTGCGGGTGGTTTGCGACTAGAATGCTGAGTTGCCTTGCCACACCCGGGTCAGACGCCCCGGGGTGGCTCGTCGCCCCATCCCCTGCGCCTGCAGGGGCGGGCACCATCCACAAGGAGTGTTCATGCGTCATTACGAGATCGTGCTCCTGATCCATCCGGATCAGAGCGAACAGGTTCCAGGCATGCTGGAGCGCTACAAGGGTGTCGTCACCGCCGCCGGCGGCAAGGTGCACCGGGTCGAGGACTGGGGCCGCCGTCAGCTGGCCTACCAGATCCAGAAGCTCGGCAAGGCGCATTACCTGTGCCTGAACATCGAGTGCGGCCAGGACGTGCTGAACGAGCTGGAGACGGGCTTCCGCTTCAACGACGCCGTGCTGCGCCACCTGACGGTGTCCAAGCCCGCCGCCGAGACCGCCCCTTCGGTGATGATGAAGGCCGTCGAGAAGGAAGAGGCCCGCAAGGCCCCGCAGCAGGAGGCCGCCTCCTGAGTCCTGAACGGACCCAGGGCGTCCGAGCGCACGCGTGAACCGCCTGCTGCTGAGCGCCCGGCTCGTCGAACGACAGGCCCTTCGCTACACGCCCGCCGGACTGCCGGCCCTCGATCTGCTGCTTCAGCATGAATCCGAGGTGCTGCACGAGGGCCAGCGCCGCAAGGTGACGGTCGAGATGAAGGCCCGGGCGATCGGTCAGACGGTTTCGGCGGCGGCGGCGCTGGCCATCGGCGACCATGCCGATTTCGCCGGTTTCGTCGGTGCCCTGCGCAACGGACGTGGCGTCGTCTTCCACATCCTCGAGCTCCATGCACAACCCGGCCCGGGCAGCAACGCCGCCCCGGCCATTGAATCTGAATGAGGTGAAACATGCCCCCACCCCGCGGCAAAGGTAAGTTCTCCAAGGATCGCAAGCCCAAGCGCAACCAGCAGTCGCTGCTGTTCCGTCGCAAGCGCTTCTGCCGGTTCACCGTCACCGGCGTGACCCAGATCGACTACAAGGACATCGACACGCTGCGCGACTTCGTCGGCGAGAACGGCAAGATCACGCCGGCCCGCCTGACCGGCACCCGCGCCTTCTTCCAGCGCCAGCTGACCACCTGCATCAAGCGGGCGCGTTTCCTGGCCCTGCTGCCCTACAGCGACCAGCACCGGGTCTGAGGAGCCGACCATGCAGATCATCCTTCTGGAAAAAGTGGCCAACCTCGGCAACCTGGGCGATGTCGTCAAGGTCAAGGACGGCTATGCCCGCAACTACCTGATCCCCGGCCGTCTGGCCCGTCGTGCCACCGAGTCGGCCATCGCCGACTTCGAGCAGCGCCGCGCGGACCTCGAGAAAGCCGCTGCCGAAAAGCTCGCCGCCTCCCAGGCGCTGGGCGACAAGGTGGCGGGCAAGACCTTCCGCATTCCGCAGAAGGCGGGCGTGGACGGCCGCCTCTTCGGCTCGGTGACCAACGCCGACGTGGCCGAGGCCATGACCCGCGCCGGCCACACCGTGGCCAAGGCCCAGGTGCGCATGCCCAACGGCCCGCTGAAGACGGTGGGCGAGCACCCGGTGTCGGTGGCCCTGCACACCGACGTCGTCGTCGAGGTGACGGTGCACGTGGTGCCCGAGACCGACTGACCCACCCTCGACCGCAGCGGCACCGGCCCCGTCCGGCTGCCGTGAACGTGATCCAAGGCCGGCTGCATGCCGGCCTTTTTCATGCGGGTCCGTTTCTTCGGCGGCGCCCGGCCTTATCCCCGAAGCTCCACCGGATGCCCACAGGTCTGTCCACAGCGGCGCCTGCGGCCTCCCCCTAACATCGACCGATGGGCGCCTCCTTCACTCCAGCCGAACTTCCCGCGGGCAACCGGGCCGACGACGAGGTCGCGCGGCTGCGCATCCCGCCGCACTCCATCGAGGCCGAGCAGAGCGTGCTCGGCGGCCTGCTGCTGGACAACAGCGCCTACGACCGCGCCGGCGATCTGCTCACCGACAGCGATTTCTACCGCTACGAGCACCGCGCCATCTTCTCGGCCATCCGAGGTCTGATCGACGCCACGCGGCCGGCGGACGTCATCACCGTCTATGAGCAGCTGCAAAGCCTGGGCAAGGGCGAGGAGTGTGGCGGCGTCGTCTACCTCAATGCGCTGGCCCAATCGGTGCCCAGCGCAGCCAACCTGCGTCGCTACGCGGAGATCGTCCGCGAGCGGGCCATCCTGCGCAAGCTGATCGCGGCAAGCGACGAGATCGCCACCACCGCCTTCAACACCCAGGGCCGCCCGGTCGACCAGGTGCTCGACGAGGCCGAGGGCAAGATCTTCCAGATCGGCGAGGAGGGCACCCGCGGCAAGCAGGGCTTCCAGAGCATGGACTCGCTGGTGGTGGCCCTGCTCGACCGGGTGGGCGAACTGGCGGAGAACGGCGCGGAGGACGTCACCGGCGTGCGCACCGGCTTCTACGACCTGGACCGCATGACGGCCGGCCTGCAGCCGGGCGATCTGATCGTGCTGGCGGCGAGACCCTCGATGGGCAAGGCCCAGCCGCTGGATGCAAAGGTCAGGACACGGACTGGCTGGAAGGCCATGGGCGAGCTGGAGGTCGGCGACGCGCTCGCCTCCGTCGATGGCGAAGCCTCCATCGTGACGGGTGTCTATCCGCAGGGTGTGCGGCCGGTCTGGCGGGTCCGCTTTTCCGATGGGCGCTCGGCCGAGGCCTGTGACGAGCATCTGTGGTCGGTGCACTGCAGGCATTGGGATGCGCCGCGGGTGCTCAGCACGGCCGAGCTGAGGCGGCTGCTGACGCGTGCGCGTTACCGCAACCGGGTGTGGATCGAGCCCCACCATGGACGCTTCGGGCATTCGGACCCGCTGCCGGTGGACCCCTGGCTTCTGGGTGCGCTGCTGGGCGACGGCAGCCTCACCGGCACGGGCACCGTTCGGTTCTCGACGGCCTCGCCCGAGATGGTCGCCCGGGTGGGCGAGCGGCTGGCCGACGGCATGACGATGACCCCTGCGGGCGGCTGCGACTGGCGTCTCGTCCGGGAGGATCGAGGCCACGTCGCGGGAGTCTCCGGCCAGCAGCCCAACCCCCTGCGGCTGGCCTTGCAGGCCCTTGGCCTGTCGGGCCTGCCCAGCGACCGCAAGTTCATCCCGCGCTGCTACCTGGAAGCTGACCGGGAGCGCCGGCTGGACCTGCTGCGTGGCTTGCTGGATACCGACGGATGGGTGGAACGCTGGGGAAGCGTTCGACTTTCAACGTCGAGCGCGGCGCTGGCCCAGGATGTGGCCGAACTGGTCCGCTCACTGGGCGGATGGTGTTCCATCGCGGTGAAGCAGCCCTGTTTCACGACGGTGGCGGGCGTGCGGATGGCCGGCTTGCCGGCCCATGTCTGTCACATCTCCCATCCCGAGCCGCAATCGCTTTTCCTGCTCTCGGACAAACAGCTTCGCGTGCCCGCTTCGTGGCAACGGCGCAAGCGACTGAACGTGCTGTCCGTCGAACCGAGCCGCGAGACCCCTTGCCAGTGCATCGCGGTGAGCCACCCCAGCCGGCTCTACATCACCGATCAGGATGTCGTCACCCACAACACCGCCTTTGCGCTGAACATCGGCGAACACGTGGCCGTGCAGGAGGGGCTGCCGGTGGTGGTGTTCTCGATGGAAATGGGCGCGCAGCAGCTGGCGCTGCGGATGGTGGGCTCGCTCGGTCGCATCGACCAGAGCCACCTGCGCACCGGCCGCCTGGCCGACGACGAATGGGGGCGGCTGACCGAGGCGGTAGAGCGCCTGGGCAAGGTGAGCCTCTTCATCGACGAGACACCGGGACTGACGCCCAGCGAACTGCGGGCGCGGGCGCGCCGGCAGGCACGGCACTGCGGCAAGCTCGGCCTCATCATCGTGGACTACCTGCAGCTGATGAGCGGCTCTTCGAGCAACGAGGAAAACCGCGCGACGGTGCTGGGCGAGATCTCCCGCGGCCTGAAGGGCCTGGCCAAGGAACTGGGCTGCCCGGTGATCGCGCTGTCGCAGCTGAACCGCAGCGTGGAGACACGGCCGGACAAGCGCCCGATGATGAGCGACCTGCGCGAGTCGGGCGCCATCGAGCAGGACGCGGACGTGATCATGTTCATCTACCGCGACGACTACTACACCAAGGAGGCGAGCAAGGAGCCGGGGGTGGCCGAGATCATCATCGGCAAGCAGCGAAACGGCCCCACCGGCACGGTCAAGCTCACCTTCCTCAAGCCGCTGACCAAGTTCGACAACCTGGCACCGGGCAGCTTCGGCAGCGGAAGCGACTACTGAGAACGGGCGGCTTCACCCGGAGCGGCTTGGACGGGGGAGGGGGGCGGTTCGCCCCCTTGGCAGCGGCAGGCAATACTGTATATATTCACAGCATGCCTGCCGCCCATGCTCCGCTTGCCCTGCCCGTGGCCACCCAGTCCCTGCCCTGGCCCCGGGCCCTGCGCGGGCGCGGCACCGGCTGGGCCATCGAACACCGTTTCCAGTCCACCCGCAGCGAGGCCTTCGACGACGGCTGGGGTCTGCTCGACCAGCAGGCCGAGGAAACGGTGCTGCCGCCAGCCACCCAGGTGATCGAAGAGCGGGCGAAGTCCATCCTGGCCGGCAACGACTCGCCCGACATCCCCTTCGACCTGTCCATCAACCCCTACCGGGGCTGCGAGCATGGTTGCGTCTACTGCTTCGCACGCCCCACGCACAGCTACCTGAACCTGTCGCCCGGCCTCGATTTCGAGACCCGCATCGTGGCCAAGGTGAATGCCGCCGAACGCCTGCGCGCGGCCTTCGCCAGCCCCGGCTACCAGCCGATGGCCCTGAACCTCGGCTCCGCCACCGACGCCTATCAGCCGGTGGAACGGCGCCTGCGCATCACGCGCAGCCTCATTGAAGTGCTGGCCGAGCACCGCCATCCGTTCTCGGTCATCACCAAGTCGGCCGGCATCGAGCGCGACATCGACCTGCTCGCGCCCCTGGCCGCCGAACGCCAGGTGGCGGTGTACATGTCCATCACCACGCTCGATCCCGCCCTGGCCCGCATCCTGGAGCCCCGGGCGGCCTCTCCGGCCCGACGCCTGCAGGCCATCCGCGCGCTCGCGGACGCCGGCATTCCGGTGGGCGTGAGCGTCTCGCCCGTCATCCCCTTCATCAACGAGCCTGAACTCGAGCGCGTGCTCGAGGCTGCCGCCGAGGCGGGCGCCACCCGGGCCTTCAGCGTGGTGCTGCGCCTGCCCTGGGAGGTCAACCCCATCTTCCAGGACTGGCTGCGCCAGCACTTCCCCGACCGCGCGGACCGTGTGATGGCCCGCATCCGCGACCTGCGCGGCGGACGCGACAACGACGCGCGCTTCGGCAGCCGCATGCGGGGCGAGGGCGTGTGGGCCGACTTGCTGTCCCAGCGGCTTCGCAGGGCCTGCGTGTCGCTCGGCCTGAACCGCGAACGGCTGGAACTCGACGCCAGCCGGTTCAGGGTCGGTGGCGCGGTGAGGCCCGCCCAGGCCGAGCTCTTCTAGCGGGGCGACTGCCGTCAGCGACTGCCCTCAGCGACGGCCATCAGCGGCGGTCCTGCAGTCACCCGGAAGTCACCCGTAAGTCACCCGGCAGGCAAGCCTCAGCCCTTGAACATGTCCTTGACCCGGTCGGTCCACGACCGTGCGTTGGGCGAGTGCTTTTCGCCGCCCTTGCGGAAAGACTCGTCCAGCTCCTTCATCAGCTTGCGCTGGTGTTCGGTGAGCTTCACAGGCGTCTCCACCTGGATGTGGCAGTACAGGTCACCGGGGTAGCTCGAGCGCAGGCCCTTGATGCCCTTGCCCCGCAGCCGGAAGGTCTTGCCGTGCTGGGTGCCTTCGGGCAACTCGATCTCGGCCTTGCCACCCAGCGTGGGCACCTCGATGTGCCCGCCCAGGGACACGGTGGTCAGGCCCACCGGCACCGTGCAGTGCAGGTCGTCGCCGTCGCGCTCGAAGATGTCGTGCTGCTTGATGCGGATCTCGATGTACAGATCGCCGTTCGGGCCGCCGTTGGAGCCCGGCTCGCCGTTGCCGGCCGAGCGGATGCGCATGCCTTCGTTGATGCCGGCCGGGATCTTCACCTCCAGCGTCTTGGTCTTCTTGAGCTTGCCCGCGCCGTTGCAGGTGACGCAAGGCTCGGGAATGATCTTGCCGCTGCCGTGGCAGTGCGGGCAGGTCTGCTGGATGCTGAAGAAGCCCTGGCGCATGTGCACCGTGCCCGAGCCGTTGCAGTGCGGGCAGACCTTGGCCTGGGTGCCGGGCTTGGCGCCCGTGCCGCTGCAGGTGTCGCATTCCTCCCAGGAGGGAATGCGGATCTGGGTGTCCTTGCCGCCGGCGGCTTCCTCCAGCGTGATCTCCATCGCGTAGCTGAGGTCGCTGCCGCGGTAGACCTGCTGCGCGCCGCCGCCACCGCCGCCGCGGCGCTGCTGGCCGCCGAAGATGTCGCCGAAGATGTCGCCGAAGGCTTCCGCGAAGCCACCGAAGCCCTCGGGGCCGCCGCCGGGCCGGAAACCGGCACCGCCTGCATTGGGGTCCACGCCGGCATGGCCGTACTGGTCGTAGGCCGCCCGCTTCTGCGGGTCGGACAGCATCTCGTAGGCCTCCTTGGCCTCCTTGAACTGCTCCTCGGCCTTCTTCGCCCCTTCACCCTGGTTGCGGTCGGGGTGGAACTTCATCGCGAGCTTGCGATAGGCCTTCTTCAGCTCGTCCTCGTTGGCACTGCGGGTGACGCCGAGGGTCTCGTAGTAGTCGCGCTTGGGCATGGTTCAGCCGCTCCGGGTTCTTCAAGGCCATTCGCCGAAGCGGGGCCGGGGCGGGAGCCCCGACCCCGCTCCGGCGAGTCGGTGGGTGGCGGGCGCTCGGCCCGCCCGCAGCCTCAGTCGCGCTTGACTTCCTTGAACTCCGCGTCGACCACGTTGTCGTCGCCCGGCTTGCCCGCCGCTGCCGCCGACGGCTGCGGACCGGCGCCACCGCCGGCTGCCCCGGCGGCGGCGGCTGCGGCCTGCGCCGTCTGGGCGTCGGAGTACATCTTCTCGCCCAGCTTCTGGCTGGCGGTCATCAGCGCGTCGGTGCGCGCTTCGAGGGCGTCCTTGTCGTCGCCCTTGAGCGCCTCTTCCACGTCCTTCAGGGCCGTCTCGATGGCTGCCTTGTCGGCCGCCTCGAGCTTCTCGCCATGCTCGGCCAGCGACTTGCGCACGTCGTGCAGCAGGCCGTCGGCCTTGTTGCGGGCCTGCACCAGCTCGAGCTTCTTCTTGTCCTCGGCGGCGTTGAGCTCGGCATCCTTGACCATCTTCTGGATCTCGTCCTCCGACAGGCCCGAGTTCGCCTTGATGGTGATCTTGTTCTCCTTGCCGGTGCCCTTGTCCTTGGCGCTGACGTGCAGGATGCCGTTGGCGTCGATGTCGAAGGCCACCTCGATCTGAGGCATGCCGCGCGGTGCCGGCGGGATGCCCTCGAGGTTGAACTCCCCCAGGCTCTTGTTGCCCGAGGCCATCTCGCGCTCGCCCTGGTAGACCTTGATCGTCACCGCCGGCTGGTTGTCGTCGGCCGTGGAGAAGGTCTGCGCGAACTTGGTGGGGATGGTCGTGTTCTTGGCGATCATCTTGGTCATCACGCCGCCCAGGGTCTCGATGCCCAGCGACAGCGGGGTGACGTCCAGCAGCAGCACGTCGGTGCGGTCGCCGGCCAGCACCTGGCCCTGGATGGCGGCGCCCACGGCCACCGCCTCGTCGGGGTTGACGTCCTTGCGCGGCTCCTTGTTGAAGAAGGCCTTGACCGTCTCCTGCACCTTGGGCATGCGGCTCATGCCGCCCACCAGGATCACGTCGTTGATCGCGTCGATGGAAATGCCCGCGTCCTTCACCGCCGTGCGGCAGGGGGCGATGGTGCGCTCGACGAGCTCCTCCACCAGGCTTTCCAGCTTGGCCCGGGTGAGCTTGATGTTCAGGTGCTTCGGGCCGGTGGCGTCGGCCGTGATGTAGGGCAGGTTGATGTCGGTCTGCGAGTTGCTCGACAGCTCGATCTTGGCCTTCTCGGCCGCTTCCTTCAGGCGCTGAAGCGCCAGCACGTCCTTGGACAGGTCGACCCCCTGGTCCTTCCTGAACTCGGAGATGATGAAGTCGATGATGCGCTGGTCGAAGTCCTCGCCGCCCAGGAAGGTGTCGCCGTTGGTGGACAGCACCTCGAACTGCATCTCGCCGTCGACGTCGGCGATCTCGATGATGGAGATGTCGAAGGTGCCGCCGCCGAGGTCGTAGACGGCGATCTTGCGGTCACCCTTCGCCCCCTTGTCCAGGCCGAAGGCCAGCGCCGCCGCGGTGGGCTCGTTGATGATGCGCTTGACGTCCAGGCCGGCGATGCGCCCGGCGTCCTTGGTGGCCTGGCGCTGCGCGTCGTTGAAGTACGCCGGCACGGTGATGACCGCCTCGGTGACTTCCTCGCCGAGGTAGTCCTCGGCGGTCTTCTTCATCTTGCGCAGCACTTCGGCGCTGACCTGCGGCGGCGCGAGCTTCTTGCCGCGCACCTCCACCCAGGCGTCGCCGTTGTCGGCCGCCGCGATGGTGTAGGGCATCAGGTCGATGTCCTTCTGCACTTCCTTCTCGGTGAACTTGCGGCCGATGAGCCGCTTCACCGCGTACAGCGTGTTGCGCGGGTTGGTGACCGCCTGGCGCTTGGCCGAGGCGCCCACGAGGATCTCGCCGTCCTCCTGGTAGGCGATGATGGACGGCGTGGTGCGGGCACCTTCGCTGTTCTCGATCACCTTGGTGGTGTTGCCTTCCATGATGGCCACGCACGAGTTCGTGGTGCCCAGGTCGATGCCGATGATGCGTCCCATGTTCTTCTCCTGATCTCTGTCTGTTGAGCGGTCGGCCGCCCTCGCGGCCGTCTGCAGTGCACTTGTGGATATGTTGTGGATTTTCAAGCCGGCGAGCTGACCGTCACCAGCGCCGGGCGCAGCACCCGCTCGCTGATGAGGTAGCCCTTCTGCAGCACCGCCACCACCGTGTTGGGCTCCTGCGCAGGGGCGGGCACGACGCTGATGGCCTGGTGCTGGTGCGGGTCGAAGCGGGCGCCGGGAGCCGGCGCGATCTCGATGACCTTGTTGCGCTCCAGCGCCGCCTTCAGTTGCCGCAGCGTCGCGTGGGCCCCCTCGTGCACCTGCTCGATGGTGGCGTTCTGGATGGCCAGCCCCGCCTCCAGGCTGTCCTTCACCGGCAGCAGGCTCTCGGCGAAGGACTCGATGGCGAACTTGCGGGCCTTGGACACTTCCTCGTCGGCGCGGCGGCGGATGTTCTCGGTCTCCGCCTTGGCGCGCAGGAAGGCGTCGGAAACCTCGGCGTGCCGGGCCTCGAGGTCGGCCAGGCGCTGTTCGAGCGAGCCGGGGTCGCTGCCCGGGGAGGCGCCTGGCGCGCCGGTGTTGCCGGCGGAGTCTTCGAAATAGGGTTCTGAGTCGGGCGTGGGCTGGGGCATCGAGGGCCTCTTGTCGTGGTCCGGGAATGGGCTGAGGGCGGGAGTTCGCGGCGAAGGCCGACATTTCAAGAGGGTTTCGTGGCGGCAGGCCGGGAATATTGCGCGTCGCGACCGGGCCGACACGGGCAAGCCGGCCTTGCGAGGCCGCAAGGGGAATGCCCATCGCGGCTTGCGGGGTTTGTCGGCATGGGAAACAATCCCACCTTCCATGCCCGCTGCCCCTCCACCGCGAAAACCCGAGGCCAGAGCGTCGGCGGCGGTGGTGCGCCACCGGCCGGACAGCGCGGGCCTCGTGCTGGATGCTGCGCGGGTGCTGATGGCACCGGTGGTTCGATGGCTGCTTCGCCATGGCGTGCACTACGGTGCCTTCGCCGAGCAGATGAAATCGGTGTTCCTCGACGAGGCGCGGCGGGAGATGGCCCGCAGCGGCCAGCACGAGCCATCGCATTCGGCGATCAGCCTGCTGTCCGGCCTGCACCGCAAGGACGTCCGCGCCTTGCTGGACGCCGGCGCCAGGCGCATCGCCTCGCCGCCCATCCCCGTGGCCTCGCAGGTCTACACCCGCTGGCTGGCCGACCCCTCGCTGCGGGACCGCCAGGGCGCACTGTTGCCGCTGCCCCGGTCCGGCCCCATGCCCAGTTTCGACGCGCTCGCCCGCTCGGTGAGCAGCGACGTGCACCCCCGCACCGTGCTCGATGAGCTGCAGCGCCTGTCCCTGGTCCGGCTGGACGCGGAACACGTGCTGGCGCTGAAAGCCGATTTCATTCCCTCGGATGACCTGGCCGCGTTGACCCAGCTTTTCGTGGCCAATGCCGGCGACCATGTGGCCGCAGCCGTCCACAACCTGACCGAATCGGGCCCCGCGCAGCTCGAGCAGAGCGTGTTCGTCGACGGACTGTCGGCCCAGAGCGCGTCGCTGCTGTCAGACGCATCCCGAGCCGCATGGCGCGAGGCCTTCGATCGCTTCGTCGCGCAGGCCCGGCCGCTGCTGGATGCCGACAACGCGAGGGACCTCGCCGAGGCCGATCGCCACCGGGTTCGATTCGGAGCCTATTTCCACACCGAGGCCGAATCGGCCGGCGCGCCACTGCTCGCGCCGGCCGATCGGGTGGGCCCCGCCGGCGCACCGTCGGCGGGCCCTTCGCCCAAGGAGAACGCATGAGCGTCCAGTCTGCAGCTACGTCCGGGCGGTCGCGTCCGCGCCCAAGCGGCCCCCTTGCCCTGGCAGCGGCCCTGGCGGTGTTCATGGCCAGCGTCATCGCGGGCTGCGGCGGAGGCGGCCTGGGCTCCGGCGGCACCGGGGCGCCCCTGTCGGTGGGCAGCGGCACGATCACCGGCTTCGGCAGCGTGGTGGTGGACGGGGTGGCGCTGGACGACCGCAACGCCCGCACCGTGACCGAAGCCAGCGACGGCAGCCTGGTGGCCGCGCCGGCGGAACTCGGCCAGCGGGTCGACCTGGAACTGGACGAAGCGGGCCTGCCCCGCCTGCTCAGGGTCGACGCCCAGCTCGTCGGGCCGATCGCGGAAGTGCAGCCCCTGCGAGGGCGCATCGTCGTGCTCGGGCGGACGGTGGAACTGAATGCGAGCGCGCTGGCGGGGCCTTCAACGGTGCTGTCCGGTGCGATCGCGCTCGGCTCGCTGTCCCGCGGCCAATGGGTGGAGGTGCACGGCGTCGAGGGGGTCGCGCTCCTCACCGGCGAGCCGCTGCTGCAGGCCACGCGGGTGAAGGTACTGCCGGCGGTGCCCGCTGCGCTGCGGGTTTCCGGTCGCATCGACGCGGTCGAAGCGGGCGGGCGGCTGCGCCTGGGGGCCCTGGGTGTGGACACGGCTGCCGCGCAGCGGCTGCCCGCGGGCGGGGCCGCTCAGGCCGGCGATCGGGTGACGGTGCTGGCGCGGCCTGCCGATCTGGGCGGCACCGCCAGTGCGCCGCTGCTCGTCGCACGCGTCCTGGTGTCACGTCCGGCTGCCGTCGATGGCCAGCGGGTCGTGCTGGCCGGCAAGCTGCGAGCCGGGCATGGCTCGGGAACCCTCGTTCTGGACGGCCAGACCTTGAACACCTCCGCCGCGGCGATCGTGGGCGGGCCGCTCCAGCCGGGCCAGTACCTGCGGGTGGAAGGCCTTTCCACCGGGCCTCGCCAGGTGCAGGCCACGCGCATCGTGGTGCGGCAGGGATCGCCCGACGGCGATGTCGAACTGCGGGGAACGGTGGTGGCGCTGGCGGCGGACCGTCGCAGCTTCCGGGTGCGCGACACGCGTGTGAGCCTGCCGGCCACCGGCCTGCGCCTGCAGGACTGCGAGCAGGGGCTGTCCGAGGGCCTCTTCGTCGAGGTCAAAGGCAATGTGGATGGCGATGGCGTGCTGGCCTCGCGGGTGGAGTGCGCACGGAGCGAACCGGACGGTGCCGTGGTCGAGCGCGAGGGCATGGCCGGGGCGGTGGATGTTGCGTCGCGAAGCCTCGTGCTGACCCCACCCGGGCGGGTCGGACAGCGGGTGCAGTGGAGCGATCTGACGCTCTTCCGGGACCTGCTGCCTTCGGTGGCGTCGCTGCAGGGGCAGTCGCTGGAAGTCGAGGGCGTTCTGCGCGCGGACGGCGTGTTGCTGGCCCGGCGCATCCGGCCGGCCGACTGAACGGCCGGATGAAGGGCTGGCCGAGCGGCTGGACGAGGGGCTGAACGAGGGGCTTAGGGTACGGTCTTCAGCGCGCCGGCTCGTCCGGTGCGGGCAGGTCGTCCACCGAGGCGCTCCACCGGTTCCAGTCGGCCAGCTGGCGCCGATCGCGCTTGGTCGGACGTCCGTCGCTCTGGGCCAGCGCGGGCTCGGTGCCCATTCGACGCAAGGCCTGCCGGCGCTCGCGCTCGAGCACGCTGTCCGCGGTCTCGGCATAAAGCGTCTGTGCGACGGTCGCCGATCCCCGCTGCAGGCTCAGCGCCTGCACGACCACCGTGCGTTCATCCGGGCCGTTGCGCAGACGGACACGGTCGCCAGGCCGCAGGTCGCGACCCGGCTTGGCGGGCGCGTCGTTCACCTGCACGCGCCCCTTGTCGATGGCTTCGACCGCCAGCGACCGGGTCTTGAAGAAACGCGCGACCCACAGCCATTTGTCCAGCCGGACAGCGGCGGATTCAGCGGCGGCGGGGGTGGGTCGAGCGGGCATGGTGTGGCGTGGCGGGGAGGGAGGTGGACGGGATGGCGACGGGCGGTGCTCTCAACCCACCGAAGCCTGCGGGTCGGCGGCGCTGGCGGGCAAGGCCAGCGGCAATTCGACCACTGCATGCACGCCCGCGCCGGCGGGTGAGCGTTCGAACAGGCCGATGCGCCCGCCCAGGGATTCGACGATGCCCAGGCAGATCGCGAGCCCGAGGCCGCTGCCGCTGCGCGCATCGCCGGGCGAGAAGGGCTGGAAGAGGCGGGGGCGCAGGTCGGCTGGAACGCCCGGGCCAGCGTCGAGGATGCCCAGCCGGCCGACCGGCGGCGCCAAGCCGGCCGTTCGCCCGCGCCAGGCCGAAGCCTCAGGCCCGGCCGATGGCTGGACGACGCCCTTGTGCGTGTCCAGGCGGACGCTCAGCCGCGCCCCAGGCGGGCTGTGCCGGATCGCGTTGTGCAGCAGGTTGCGGGTCAGCTCGCGCAAGGGCCACACATGGCTTCGCACCGGAGCGGGGTCGGTGTGCAGTTCGAAGTCCAGGCCCCGGTCCACCACCAGCGGGGCGAGGTCGAGCGCCACCTGTCGGACCGTCTCGGCCCAGTCGGTGACCGGGGTGTCCGCTTCCCCGGGGGAAGCCTCGGCGCCCGCGCCGCGCAGCTGTTCGACCTTCGCCAGTGCCAGCATCTGGTTGGCCAGTTCGGTCGCGCGGTCGACGGTGCCGGCGATCTCCTGCAGCGCCGTCAGCGGGTCGACATCGCCCCGGCGCGCGGACTGCACCTGGGTGCGAAGCACCGCCAGGGGCGTTCGCAGCTGGTGGGAGGTGTCGCGCACGAAGCGTTTCTGGTCGTCCAGGACTTGCCGCAGACGCGCGATGAGCTGGTTGGTGGCCGCCATCAGCGGCTGCAGCTCCCGTGGTGCGCCGGCCGTCTCGATGGGCTCGAGATCGCCGAGCGGGCGCTGGCGCAGCCGCTCGCTGAGGATGCGCACCGGCCGCGTCACGCGCTGCACCACCCACACCACCAGCAGCGCGATCACCGCCACCAGCAGCAACTGGCGCCACAGGGTGTCGAGCAGGATCTGCCGGGCCAGGGTGTGCCTGAGCTCCAGGGTCTCGGCCACCTGGATGGTGGCCATGCCCTGGCCGGCCAGGCCGGACACCGGCTGCAGCAGCACGGCCACCCGCACCGGTTCGTCGCGGAAGCGGTCGTCGTAGAAGTCCACCAGCGCGGCGTAGGGGCCGGCGGTGGGCATGCTGCCGCGCCAGCGCGGCAGGTCGTCGAAGCCCGAGACCATCTCGCCGTCGAAACCGGAGACCTTGTAGTACAGCCGGCTGCGGTTGTCCGCCTCGAAGGCCTCCAGCGCGGAATAGGGCATGGTGGCCTGCAGGCGCGGACCCTGGCTGTCTCGGACCACCGTCAGCAACTCGCCGATGGCCTTGGCCGACGCCAGCAGCGTGCGGTCGTAGGCGGTGTCCGCCGCCTGCAGCGCCTGCCGGTAGAGCAGGGCGGCGTTCAGGGCCACCAGGCCCAGCACGGGAATCAGGATGCCCAGCAGCAGTTGCCGGCGAAGGGATGCGCCGCTCACGCCGTGCGGGCCTTCAGCAGGTAGCCCAGCCCCCGCAGCGTGACCAGGTCGATCGGCGCGGCGGCGAGCTTGCGCCGAAGGCGGTAGGCCACCACCTCGATGGCCTCGGGCTGGACGCCGGGCTCGTCGGCGAACACCAGCGCACTCAGCCGGTCCTTGGCCACGGCCTGCCCGGGGCGGGCGAGCAGGGCGCGGGCCATCGCGGCCTCGCGCGGGGTGAGCTCCAGCGGCCGCCCGTCGAGCAGCACCGCGCCGCTGGAGCCGTCCGCCCACAGACCGCCGACGCCCGAGGGTCGGGGTTCGAGCCCGTCGGGCGCCGGGCGGGCCGCGTCCCGGCGAACCAGCGCCCGCACCCGGGCCTCCAGTTCGTCCAGGTCGAAGGGCTTGGGGAGGTAGTCGTCGGCACCGGAGTTCAGGCCCAGCACCCGGTCGCCCACGGTGCCGCGCGCGGTCAGCACGATCACCGGCGTGGAAAGCCCCGAGCGGCGGGCCTGGGTCAACACCTCCAGGCCGTCCAGGCCGGGCAGGCTCAGATCAAGCAGCACCACATCGGGCACGCAGGCCTGCCAGCGATCGAGCGCACGGGCACCGTCCTCGCACGAGACGACCTGCAGCCCGCGGCGCTCGAAGCTGCGCGCCAGCGTCATGCGCATGGCGGCATCGTCCTCGATCAGCAGCAGTTTCATGGCGCAACGGTAGCAGCGCCGCCGTCCGGTCAGCAGGCCTCGGTGTTTCCCCCAGGGCCCTGGACAGCCGACTGACAGGCTCGCTTCCGAGCATCGCCGCAGCGGGCGCTTCTTGCCCGCCCCCACAGGAGACACCATGCGTCGCGACACCTTCCTCAAGTCCCTGCTCGCCCTGGGCGCGGGCTTCTCGCTGCCCCAGCTGGCCCAGGCTTCGGCCACGATCAAGATGATGATCCCGGCCAATCCGGGCGGCGGCTGGGACACCACCGGCCGGGCACTGGGCAAGGCGCTGCAGGATGCGGGCGTGTCCGCGGTGAGCTTCGAGAACAAGGGCGGCGCCGCGGGCGCCATCGGACTGGCGCAGTTCGTCAATGCCAGCAAGGGCGACGCGAACGCGCTGATGACCATGGGCGCGGTGATGCTGGGCGGCATCATCACCGGCAAGCCGCCGGTTAACCTGAGCCAGGCCACGCCGATCGCCCGCCTGACCTCCGAATACAACGTGTTCGTGCTGCCGGCGAGTTCGCCGCTCAAGAACATGAAGGACGTGGTCGAGCAGATGAAGAAGGACCCCGGCAGCGTCAAGTGGGGTGGCGGCTCGCGCGGCTCGACCGAGCACATCGCGGCGGCCATGCTCGCCCGCGAGGCCGGCGTGGACGCCTCGCGCATCAACTACGTGCCCTTCCGCGGCGGTGGCGAGGCGGTCGCGGCCATCCTGGGCGGCAACGTCACCGTGGGCGGCAGCGGCTACAGCGAGTTCGCCCAGTACATCGAGGCCGGCAAGATGCGCGCCATCGCGGTCACCGCGCCGGCTCGCCTGAAGGGCCTGGACATCCCCACGCTCAAGGAGATCGGCTACAACGTGGAGATCGGCAACTGGCGCGGCGTGTATGCAGCGCCCGGCATCTCCGCAGAGCAGCGCAAGGCGCTGACCGACCTGGTCGTCAAGGCCACGCGCACCAAGTCCTGGGCCGAGGCGCTGGAGAAGAACGGCTGGACGCCGGCACTGCTGCCCGGTGCGGCTTTCGAGGACTTCGTCGACCGCGAGTTCGCCTCGCTGCGGGCCACGATGGTCAAGGCGGGAATGATCTGATGCCCTGCGAGGCGGCTGCCCGGGCATTGGACGAAAGGCTCGCATGACCTCACCGACCGACGCCCGCGCAGAGCCGCCCGGGATGCAGCCGCTGCCCCCGCAGGCGGCCGATGCGCCGCCACCGCTGACCCAGCAGACCTGGATCGCACTGGCCACGATGGCCCTGGCCGTGGCCCTGGCGCTGGGTGCACTGGGCATTCCGGGCGATGCCGGCTACGCCGGTGTCGGCCCAAACTTCCTGCCCTGGGTGGTGTCCGGCGTGCTCCTGCTGTGCGGCGGTCTGCTGCTGATGCAGTCCCGTCGGGGCGGCTGGCGCGATGTGGACCCACCCTCCGGCGCCCGGCACGGCGACTGGCGCGCGCTGGCCTGGGTGGTGGCCGGCGTCCTGGCCAACGCAGGGCTGATCACCACGATCGGCTTCGTGCTCAGCTGCACGCTGTGCTACGTGCTGGGCGTGCGGGGGCTGCGATGGGCGGAGGGCCGTCGCGCCAGCGGTCTTCGCCAGGTGCTGATCGATGCCTTCGTGGGCGCGTGCATCGCTGCGCCCGTCTACTGGCTCTTCGGCAAGCTGCTGTCGATCACGCTGCCCGGCCTCACCACCACCGGCTGGATCTGAACGCGGGCCACCGCCCGCGCCTGCCGCCCAAGAAGGCACCCCATGGACATCTGGACCCAGCTGATGGGCGGCTTCGCGACCGCCGCCACGCCGATCAACCTGCTGTGGGCCTTCGTCGGCTGCGTCATCGGCACCGCGGTGGGCGTGCTTCCGGGCATCGGGCCCGCGGTGACGGTGGCCATGCTGCTGCCCATCACCACGCAGGTCGAACCGACCGCGTCGATGATCTTCTTCGCCGGCATCTACTACGGCGCGATGTATGGCGGCTCGACCACCTCCATCCTGCTGAACACCCCAGGCGAGACGGGCACCATGGTGACCGCCCTGGAGGGCTTCAAGATGGCCAAGAACGGCCGGGCCGGCGCGGCGCTGGCCACCGCCGCGATCGGCTCCTTCGTTGCGGGCACGATCGCCACCATCCTGGTGACGCTGTTCGCGCCGGTCGTGGCCGAGTTCGCCGTGCGCCTGGGCCCGCCCGAGTACTTCCTGCTGATGGTGCTGGCCTTCACCACCGTCAGCGCCGTGCTCGGCCGCAGCGTGCTCAGGGGCATGACGGCCCTGTTCATCGGCCTGGCCATCGGCCTGATCGGCCTGGACCAGATCACCGGGCAGGTGCGCTACACGGCCGGCGTGCCGGAGTTCATGGACGGCATCGAGGTGGTGCTGGTCGCGGTGGGTCTCTTCGCAGTGGGCGAGACCCTCTACAACGCCCTCTACGAAGGGCGTGCCCGGTCGTCGATCAACCAGATGACCCGGGTGCACATGACCCGTGCCGAATGGCGCCGCTCGTGGCCGGCCTGGCTGCGCGGCACCGCCCTGGGTTTTCCGTTCGGCACCATTCCGGCGGGTGGCTCGGAAATTCCCACCTTCCTGAGCTACGCCACCGAGCGCAAGCTCTCGCGCCACCCGGAGGAGTTCGGCACCACCGGCGCCATCGAAGGCGTGGCCGGGCCGGAGGCCGCCAACAACTCGGCCGTCACCGCCACGCTGGTGCCGCTGCTGACGCTGGGCATTCCCACCTCGGTGACCGCCGCCATCCTGCTGAGCGCACTGCAGAACTACGGCATCAACGCCGGCCCGCAGCTCTTCCAGACCTCGTCGAACCTGGTATGGGCGCTCATCGCATCGCTGTACATCGGCAACGTGATGCTGCTGGTGCTGAACCTGCCGCTGGTGGGCCTGTGGGTCAAGCTGCTGAAGATTCCCAAGGCGCCGCTGTACGCCGGCATCCTGATCTTCGCGACCGTGGGCGTCTATGGCATGCGCCAGAGCGCCTTCGATCTGGTCGTCATGCTCGGCGTGGGCCTGCTGGCCGTGCTGCTGCGGCGATTCGACTTCCCCACCGCGCCGGTCATCGTGGGCATGATCCTCGGCCCGCTGGCCGAGGCTCAGATGCGAAACGCGCTGTCCATCGGCGAGGGCCGCTGGACGGTGTTTATCGACCGGCCGATGTCGCTCACGCTGCTGGCCGTCGTCGTGCTGGTGCTGGTCGGCCCGCGGCTGTGGAAGCGATTCGTGCGCTGAAGCCGCCCGCCCGGCGGGGCGGCAGGCCGCCGCTCAGTCGGGCGCGCCCAGGGCCAGCGCCCGCTCGCGCTGCTGCTGCAAGGAGATGGCATCCGGGCCGGTGGAGGTGGTCGGCCATCCCGCCAGGTGCTGTGCGGCCACTTCGGACAGCGCGCCGATCCACTCGGGTCTGTCGTTCAGGCAGGGGATGTAGTGGAAGGCCTTGCCGCCGGCCTGCAGGAAGGCATCCCGCGCTTCCTGGGCGATTTCCTCCAGCGTCTCCAGGCAGTCGCCGGTGAAGCCGGGGCACATCACATCCACCCGCTCCACCCCTTCGCGGGCCATGGCCACCAGCGTGGGCTCGGTGTAGGGCTGCAGCCACTCGGCACGACCGAAGCGGCTCTGGAAGGTGGCAGCCCACTGCTCGGGGCGAAGATGCAGCCGTTCGGCGAGCAGCCGCGCGGTCTTCAGGCATTCGCAGTGGTAGGGGTCGCCCAGCAGCAGCGTGCGCTTGGGCACGCCGTGAAAGCTCATCACCAGCTTGTCGGGGCGTCCCTCGCGCTGCCAGTGGTCGAGCACGCTGCGGGCGAGCGACTCGATGTAGGCGGGGTGGTCGTGATAGCGGTTCACGAAGCGCAGCTCGGGCACGCCGCGCACGCGCTGGGCCCACTGGTGCACGGCGTCCTGCACGCTGGCCGTGGTGGTGGCGGAGTACTGCGGGTACAGCGGCAGCACGAGGATGCGCTGAACGCCGGCGGCCTTCATCTCGTCGAGCACGCGGGGGATGCCGGGGTTGCCGTAGCGCATGGCCTCGCGAACCACCACCCGATGCCCCCGCTCGCCCAGCTGGCCCAGCAGCAGCCGCGCCTGGCGGACGGTCCAGACCATCAGGGGCGAACCCTCGGGCATCCAGATGCTCGCGTACTTGGCGGCCGACTTGGCCGGCCGGGTGCGCAGGATGATGCCGTGCAGGATGGGCAACCACACCAGCCGGGGAATCTCGACGACGCGGCGGTCGCCGAGGAATTCGGCGAGGTAGCGGCGCAAGGCCGGCGCAGTCGGCTCGTCCGGGGTGCCAAGGTTGCACAGCAGCACACCGACGGTGGGCCCGGCCGGCGCCCGCCCGTGGCGGTGGGACGGTTCGGTCTGGAATGCCGACTTCATGTCCCTGGCTTCCCGGCGCGCAGGGGTTCGGTGCCGGAGAACTTCATCACCTCGAAGCGGACGATGGGCACGCCTTCATCGGTGGGCGGCGCGCCCAGGCCGATCAGGCCGGCGCCGTGAAGGGTGCAGGTGCCGCGTCGCAGCACCAGCACTTCGGGGTCGTTGAGGAATCGCACGTAGGAGCCGTTGAAGCTGAGGTCGGTGAGCTGGAAGGTGCCGCCATGCCAGTCGATGCGGGCATGGGAACGCGACACGCGGGAGTCGTCGATGCAGTAGGCCGCCTGAGGGCTGCGGCCCAGCACCACCGGCAGGCTGGGGCCGGCATAGACGCGGTTGAGCACGCCCCAGACGAGCCGGATGCCTTCGGGGTCGTGGGCGGGGGCGATGTCGCCGTAGGCCGTGGCCACGACGTCGGTCGAGGCGCGCTTGCCCGCCAGCAGGTGCACCAGCACCGGCTCCACCCGCCCGCGCAATTGCAGGCGGTCGAGCGTGCGGAAGCGCTGCTGCTCGTGATCGTCCAGGCTGCCGAGCACGCTGTGGGTCACGAGCGTCTCGTTGTCGCCTGCGTGGTCCAGCAGCCGGGCGGCCACGTTGACGGCGTCGCCGAAGCAATCGCCGCCCATCTCGACGACTTCGCCCTGCGCCAGGGCCACCTGCAGGCGCAGCAGCGGAAGGTGTCGATCGAAGGCGGCGGGCCAGGTGCCATGGCTGGCATGGGCCTGAAGGCTGTCGTGCATCTCGTCGGCGGCGGCGACGGCATCGCGCGCGTCGGCGAAGACGGCCATCAGGCCGTCGCCCAGTGTCTTGACCACCGCGCCGCCGCGCCGCATCACCACGCCGGCCAGGAGCGAGACGCTCTGGGTGACGACGGTGGTGGCATCTGCATTGCCCAAGATCTCGTACAGCGAGGTGCTGCCGCGAAGGTCGGCAAACAGCACGGTTCGTTCGAGGATCTGGGCCATGCGTTCCGGGTTAATTCCCTGTGATTATCGCGTGAGCTTCCTCACGAAACGGCGAATTCCTCCGTTCGCACGGGCTTGTCTCCCCAGCCCGAGGGATGAGGCGCGGGGGGCCGCTTCGCGTCCTGGCTGGCTGTCGCCAGCCCCTGCCTGGACACCCTCTGCCGCCTTCGGCCTCAGATGTTGTCCAGGTAGGTCCGCAGCTTGTCCGAGCGGCTGGGGTGCTTGAGTTTGCGGATGGCCTTGGCTTCGATCTGGCGGATGCGCTCGCGGGTGACGTCGAACTGCTTGCCCACTTCCTCGAGGGTGTGGTCGCTCTGCATCTCGATGCCGAAGCGCATGCGCAGCACCTTGGCCTCGCGCGGGGTGAGGCTGTCCAGGATGTCCTTGACGACGTCGCGCAGGCCGGCCTGCATGGCGGCCTCGACCGGCGCGACGTTGTTGGTGTCCTCGATGAAGTCGCCCAGGTGGCTGTCGTCGTCGTCGCCGATCGGCGTTTCCATGGAGATCGGCTCCTTGGCGATCTTCATGATCTTGCGGATCTTGTCCTCGGGGATCTCCATCTTCTCGGCCAGCGTGGGCGCATCGGGCTC
>JAIYCR010000059.1 GCA_027487905.1 Rubrivivax sp.
GCCGAAGTAGGCGTGCAGGTGGGTGGCGTTGCGCACGCCGGGGAAGACGATCGGGTCGTCGAAGTTCATGTGCGAGAACTCGCACGAGGTGCGCATGTTGCCCACCTGGTCGCCCCCGGGCGGCAGGGTGGGCAGCGCGGTCGGCTCGGTGAGCGCAGTGGAAATGCCCGGTGAACCGCGCGGGATGAGCGCGACGTTGACCACCGGCATGTTGCCGGTCATGGCCGGTTGGGTCAGGGGGGCGAGGGTGCCGGGGGTGGGCGCCGGGGCCGGGGCCGGGGCCGGGGCGGGTGCGGGTGCGGGTGCGGGTGCGGGCGCGGGTGCGGGTGCGGGTGCGGGTGCGGGTGCGGGTGCGGGTGCGGGTGCGGGTGCGGGTGCGGGTGCAGGTGCAGGTGCAGGTGCAGGTGCAGGTGCAGGTGCAGGTGCAGGTGCAGGTGCAGGTGCCGGTGCCGGTGCCGGAGCGGGCGCAGGGGCCGGAGCAGGCGCAGGCGCAGGCGCCGGGGCCGGCGCCGTGGTCGTCGTCGGCGTCGGCGTGGTGGTCACCGGCGCGGTGGTCGTGGTCGTGGTCGTGCGCACGAAGCTCAGCCGGTCGATGTCGGCCGAGGGCAGGTCGCTGGCATCGCGCTGGATGCGGACCACGTTCGTGCCGGGCTTGAGCGTCACCACCAGCGAGGTGCGCTGGATGAAGCGGTTCCAGCCCCCGGTGTTGGCCAGGCGCAGCTGCTGCACCTTGGTGCCGTTCAGGTAAAGGCTCAGGTTGCGGGCGGAGATGTTGCCGTTGGAGTGCCGAACGGTCAGGCGGAACTCACCGCCCACCGCGTCGTCGACGCGGAACTCCATGAACGCGCCCTGGATGTGCATCCAGCCCACGCTCTTGCCGGTGGTGGCATTGCTCGCGCTGAGCAGGCGGGCGCCGCCGCCGAGCACCGCATCGTCGGCGTCGACCATCAGCGTGGTGGGAAGGGCGGTGGTCGTCGCCGCTGCGGCGCGCAGGTCGCGGGCGGCGTCGCCCACGTCGGCTTCGGGCTGCGTGGCCACTTCGCCGGGGATGTCCACCAGCGGGGTGGGCTCCGAAGAGATGGCCTGAAGCGCGACGGCAGCCGTCGGCGGTGCGGGGGTGGAGGCATCAGCGGCCAGAGGGGCGGCAGGGTCGCCGGGGCCGGCGCCGCCGCAAGCGGCCACCATCGCGCAGGCAGCGGAGATCTGGGCGAGGCGGAACCAGCGTTGGCGCGTGGTGGAGTGGGTCATCGAAAACGTCCTCGAAGCGGAAAGCGAGCGGTGGTGATGGCGCTCGGACTGACCGGCTTGCGGTCCTCACGCCATGCAGAAAACTGCGATGGGTGGACGCTATCGGGACGGGTTTGCTGCTTGGGTAAGCCAATGTGAGCAGGTGCAAGCCCTGTCGATCACGGGTTTACGCTTCCCCCCTGTTTAGGGGGTATGTGGCTGTGACGAACTTGGCAAACGACCGGGCTTGCCGGCGTTTTGAAAGGCTGTCGGCACCGATGGGACGAACTTGAGCCCTGATCCCGACTGTTACCGCTGACACCACTGGGATCGGCGGCGCCAGGTGGTGCGCTGACCCCGCCCCGACCCTCCCGGGCCGGCTCAGGCCTCGTCGGCCTCGATGCGCAGCGACACCCGCTGCGCCACATGCACCTCGCCGCTCAGCTGCAGGCGAAGCGCCTCGCCGATGGGCACGCGGCGCCGGAAATGCATCTCCAGCGTGTCGGTGGCGCCGGGGTTGTGGGTGGCCGTCTGCCGCTGCCATTCGCGCTGGCCATCGGCCAGCACCGTCAGGCGGTGCCAGGCGTCGCTGCGCGGCTCGCGCAGGCGCACGGTCATCGTGCAGGTGATGTCGAACACCCGTTCGCGGCTGGCGTGCGGCGGAATGTCCAGCTTCACCAGCGAAGCCGGGCCCGCCTGCGCCTGCCAGCGCTCGGGCCCCTGCCCCGTGGGCGCCGCCGACCGCGCCTTGACGTTCAAGCCGGCCTCCACTGCGCCAGCGTGTCCACCAGCCGCTCGAGCAGCGGGCGAACCTGCGCGGCGCTCGCGTCCGACCAGGCCACCGCCGCCTCGTCCATGTAGGCGCGCCAGCACATCTCCAGCTGCACCGCGTGGACGCCCTGCTGCGGCTGGCCGTGCCGGCGGGTGATGTAGCCGCCCTTGAAGCGCTCGTCGATGACGCAGCCATAGGCGCCACCGGCGCAGGCCGCCCACACCGCCTCGCGCAGCGAAGGCGCGCAGCTGCTGCCGCCTGCCGTGCCCAGGTTCAGGTGCGGCAAGGTGCCCTCGAAGAGCCAGGGCAGCTCGCTTCGGATGCTGTGGGCATCCAGCAGCACCGCATGGCCGTGAAGCTGCCGAAGCCGCTGCAGCTCCGATTCCAGCGCCGCGTGGTAAGGCCGCCAGTGGCGCTCCACCCGCTGCGCCTGTTCGGCCGCATCCGGCTCGCAGCCCGGCCGGTAGAGCGGCTCCCCGGTGAAGAAGGTGCGCGGGCACAGCCCGGTGTTGTTCTGCCCCGCGTACATGGGCGTGTCGTCCGGCGGGCGGTTCAGGTCGATCAGGTAGCGGCTGTAGCGCGGCAGCAGCAAGCCGGCACCCCGCTCCACCACGAAGGCATAGAGCCGCTCGAGATACCAGTCCGTGTCTTCCACCCCGAGCGCGCGCGGCACCAGGCGCCCCTGAAGCGCCTCGGGCAGCTCGCGGCCGCAGTGCGGCACGCTCACCAGCAAGGGCGTGGAGCCGGGCAGCAGGGTGTATGCGGGGCCTTCGCCCGCACCGGTTTGAGCTTGCATGGGGCGATGTTTCCACAACCGGCGCGGTGGGCCGGGCGGTGGGGTGGGCGGTGGGACGGGAGGGTTGGCGGGGCCGGCGGGCCGGTTGCCTGTAGCATCCCGCCCCTCTCCTCGTAGTTCAATGGATAGAACGAGCGCCTCCTGAAACGCAAGGCTTGGGCAGCCGGCCGCGAAAGCGCCGGCTGAATGGGGTCAAAGTCGGTGAACCCTTCCGCACCCCCGGGTGCCTGGCAACGCCGAGCCAAGCCGGTCGCAAGCCGACCGGAAGGTGTAGAGACTAGACGGCCCCCGCCTGTCGGCCCCCCGGCCCATGGCGAAGGCATAGTCCAGACCACGAACGCGCTGCGGCGCGGTGGCGAAAGCCAAAGTGGGATGAAGCGCTAGATACAGGTTCGATTCCTGTCGAGGGGACCAATCGCGGCCCGGAATCGGCCAGCCAGGGCGTCAACGCGGTTCAGCTGCGGGGAAAGTGGCCTTGGCGCCCGGCGGCGCGGCCTCCTGCGTGCCGGCAGCCAATGGCGGCGGGTCGGCGGGTGCCGGGGACGACGGCGGGCGCTTCTGCCCGAAGATCAGGAAGCCTCGGCCCAGCACCTCACGTACCCGTTCGGGGCTGGCCTTGCCTAGATACGTCATCGCCATGCGCCTCCGGAATGAAACAGCAGAAGGTCGGCCAAGGCGTCAACGCGGGTCGGCTGCGGGTGTATCCGAGGCATCCGGAGCAGGCTCCTGCGAGCCGTCCACAGGAGCGACAGCCAACGGCGGCGGGTCGGCGGGTGCCGGGGATGAAGGTGGGCGCTTGTACGCAAAGACCAGGGAGCCCCTGCCAAGAATCTCGGCCACCTCGTCACGAGTCAGGGTCCGTCCTATCGGCATAGCCATGCACCCCCGAAGTGAAAGGGCAGAAGGCCCGTGACCTATGGGCGGGCATCAATCGCCCATCACCCGATTCTCGACTTCGGGCTAGCCCTGCACAGCGTTCCGGCCGGGCAGCTACCCCCAGCCTTTCCGCGACCTTCTGCAAGCCCGACTGTACCGGCCAGGGCGGATCGGGCCTGCGAAAAACTGCAAGGGGGCGGGGTGGGCACCCCATCCTGTGCGCGCGCACTCCCCACACAGAAAGGTGCAAGCCCCGTCAGGTCGGGTAACGGTCGGCTCCCCCTCTCGAGTCAACCACCTGCGCAGGGCAGGCTGGCCGTACTGCCCCTGACGAACCCCACCATGCAGCAAGGGGGGCCAACGGCCTATACGGTGGCACCCTTGACGCCGCGGCCACCGCTTGCACCCTCAAGTGGGCTTGCATCCCAATTCTCGCAAATGCTCCGGGGCTGCGGTATCGGCCCTGTGTGCTCCTGCTGACATTCGGATGGTACTGACGCGGTTCGCCTCGCGGTCGGCAAGCGCCATTGGCCGCCACCACAGCTCCATCTCGCTTCGGCTCAGCATGACAGCAGACGGGCGGGGCACTTCCGCGATCCAGGTTGTTCCAACGTACCGGATATGGGACGATTTTGAGGTGAATGCATTGCACCCCTCCATCACCTCCGACCCCTTACGACGCGGCGGACGACCCTGTGTTCGCGACTTGCGAATCAGCGTGGGCGACGTCCTGGGCTGGATGGCTCAGGGGCGAACGCCTGAGGACATCGTCGCCGACTACCCCGAGCTGACGCTCGAGGATCTTCGGGCCTGCGTTGCGTACGCCGCCGAGCGGGAATTGCACGAGGTCCGGTTGGCCGCAGCGGTGTGAAGCTGCTGCTGGACGAGAACCTTTCCCGGCGCCTCGTGCCCGCGCTGCAGGCCCGCTTTCCGGGCAGCAGTCAGGTGGCATTGCTCGGACTGGAGCGCGCCACCGACGTCCAGCTGTGCGAGTACGCCAGCCAGCACGGCTTCACGATATGCAGCAACGACGACGACTTTCAGCGCCTGGTGGCTGCTCGCGGGTACCGCCCGAGGCTGATTCAGCTGGCTCTGGGCAACGTGAGCAACGACGTGGTGCTGGTGGCACTGCTTGAGGCAGCCGACCGCCTGCATCTGGCCTTCGACGACCCGAACGCCGGCGTCGTCGTGATCGAGTGAGCGGTCTCGGGGCACGGGCCAAACCCATCGATCGCCCGCGAGGGCCGAGCAGATGCCATCCAACAGCGCCGCGTCACCCGTGTCCGTGGTCAACGTGATCGAGGCGGCACGGGAGTGGTCGAGCGCCTGTGCCCGCTGGAACTGCGACAACCTGATCCTCTTTCCGGATCGGATGGGCCTCGAAGCCACTCTGGAAATCGTATACAGCGAGGCCGTTGACTGGGTGAGCTGGGCGAAGACACACGGGGTGATCACTTAGCTGTCGTGGCGTCCGCAGGCGCAGAAGCGTCAGGTTGCTCGGCACCGCCGCCTTGGAGGATGGCCAAAAGGCGAGCCTGCTTCGCTGCGAGCGTCGGGTGGGTCGACGGCTGCGCCTCCATGATCTTGACCAGCGAGTCAACGATTTGATCGTGGGTGGGCTCGGCTTCCTCCGGTGTGGGGTCGGCGGTGTCGTCTGCGTCATTCGCCATGGGTGCTTGCTCCTGTTGGGTTTGGGTTGGACTGCCCGGGTGCTCGCACCCTCAACCATCGAAAAAGTCTTCATCGACACGCTGCAGGCGCAGCACGTCCTCATCACGGCAACCGACGTTGTAGCGAATCATCAAACGGGCGAGCTGCAGGCCGTCGATGAGCACGATGCGCGAGCCCAGGCCGCGGGCGGTGTCGATGGCTGGCTGGCTGAAGCCGGAGGTGGTGACGAAGATGCCCTTGTGCGCCTTCTTCAAGCTGAGTGCGCCGTAGAAATCGCGGATGGCGCCGGCGCCGATGTTGTTGCCTTCGGCGTATCGCTTGGCCTGCACGAAGATCTGGTCGACGCCCAGCGGGTCCTGGTCGATGACGCCGTCCACGCCGTCGTCGCCGCTCTGGCCCAGCGCGCGCCCTGCCCCTTCGGACGTGCCGCCGTAGCCCATGGCCAGGAGCAGCTCGACGATGAGCTTCTCGAAGAAGGCGGGTGTGGCCCGGCGCACCCGGTCCAGCAGGTCGGCGGCGAGAGCGGCGGTGATGGCGGCATGGGCGCTGCGAAGCGCCTCATCCGGCGTCTCGGCGATGGTTGCGGGGCCCGAGGGTTCCGGTGCCGTCTCACAAGGCTGGACGACGGCTGCGGCGTCGGTGTCGCTCGCCTTGGCCTTGAAGTCCTGGAACTCCGGGAAACGGTCGAGGTAGGCCTTGTCGATCTTCGCAGCGGCATCGGCCAGCGCGGCCTGCCCGCGTGGGGTGATGCGGAAGTGCCCGCGGCGGGTGGCTTCGGCCAGGCCGGCCTTCACCAGATAGGTCTTCGCCCAGTTCACCCGGTTGGCGAAGGTGGTCTGCTTGCCGCTGGGCAGCAAACGCGCTCGTTCCTCGGCGGTGAGGGCCAGTTGGTCGGCCAGCCGCTCGACGACTTCGGCGATGCGGGCTTCACCGGCGGCTGCGCAGGCGAGGACCGGACGCATGAGGGCTTGGTAATCGGGAATCACGGGTGCACATCCCTCGCGCCAGCCCCCCGCGCCCTCAAACCTTCCCACAACAGACCTGCTCCCATCAGCAAGTTCTTCAGGTCCGCACGCACCTTCGGCGACTGCAGCGCCTGCTTGCTCATCTCGGTGTGTGCAGCGAGCGCATCGATCACCGCGTCGTCGATCTCGTGGTCCAGATCGGGGGAGTTCTTGAACTGCTCCTTGGTGTTGTTCTCCGCCTGCTCCACCAGCTTCTCCGACTCCATCAGCTTGCCCCGGATCACATCCTTGACATAGACCAGCTTGTCGTTTGGGGTCAGGTCGCCCTCGAACAGGTCGTTGACCTTGGCAATCAGCTCAGCGAGCTCGATCGTCGCCTTGTCCTGAACCTCGCCGGAGCCGCTTTCGGTGGTGGGAAAAAGCTTGACGTGCTCGCTGGCCTGCAGACGGAGAGCAGAGTCGCCCAGGCTCTTGATGGTGTAGGCGGTGAGCTTCAGTGCCGAGAGGTCCACACCCTCGCGCTCGCGTCCGTAGGTCAGCAGCGGGTGCAGCAGCCGGAAGAAGATGGCGCGCTTCTCCACGTCGGTGTTGCCGTAGTCGAAGATCTGCGACATGAAGCCGTAGATGCGCACATAGGCCGCGATGTCGCTTTTGAAGAGGATGAGCGAGTCCATCGTGTCCTTGGCGGCCTTGGCCCGGTCGGCATCGCCGCCGGCTGCGTCGAAGGCCCGCTTGGCCTCGGCAAAAGCATGCAGCAGCCGGCTGGCCACGGGCGTGGTCGCGGCGTCCAGCTCGGAGGGCTTGGCCCGCTGGCCCTTGAGCGCCACGTGCACCACCCGGTCCACCTCGAAGGGGTCGTAGAGCGCCTGGCCGTCGAGCTTGGCCTTGAGCTCGGTGACGATGTAGGGGTCGGTCACGCCGGCCAGTTCGGCCGTCTCGTAGTAGGGCTTGAAGGCCGCGAGGATGTCCGCCGGGTCGTTGACGAAGTCGACCACGTAGGTCTGGTCCTTCCCCGGGTGGCAGCGGTTCAGGCGCGACAGCGTCTGCACCGCCTGGATGCCGGCCAGCCGCTTGTCCACATACATCGCGCACAGCAGCGGCTCGTCGAAACCGGTCTGGAACTTGTTGGCCACCAGCAGCAACTGGTAGTCCCCGCTCTTGAAGGCCTCGCGGATGCCCTGGCCGGCGAGCTTCGGGTTGAGCTCCTTGCTGTTCTCGGTGAAAGGGTCCGGGCCGCTTTCGGTGTCGATGACCTCACCGGAGAAGGCCACCAGCGCGTCCATCCGGTAGCCGTGGTCGGCGATGTACTGGCGGGTGGCACGCTGCCAGCGCACGGCCTCCTTGCGGCTGCCCGTCACCACCATGGCCTTGGCCTGGCCGCCCAGCAGCCCGGCCACGTGCTTGCGGTAATGCTCCACCACCACCTGCACCCGCTGCGCGATGTTGTACTCGTGCAGCCGCACCCAGCCCATGATGCCCTTCATGGCATCGGACTGGTCCACCTCGTTCGAGCCGATCACCGTGACCCCATCCTGGCCGTGGTGGGCCAGCGAGAAGGCCACCTTGTACGAGGTGTAGGTCTTCAGCACATCCAGGATGAAGCCTTCCTCGATGGCCTGGCGCATCGAGTAGACGTGGAAGGGCGCCGGGATGTTGTCCGGCGCGGGCTTGCGGGCGGGGTCCGGGCGGGTGCCGAAGAGCTGCAGCGTCTTGTCCTTGGGCGTGGCGGTGAAGGCCACGTAGGTGATGCCGTGGGTGATGCCGTGGGTGGCGCCAGCCTGCTCGCTGCCTTCCTGCCCCTCGCCGGCCTTGGCCGCCATCTGCGCGGCCAGGATGTCCTCGGCGCTCACGCCGCCGCCGTCCGCCAGCTCGGCCAGCTCGGCGGCGCTGAGCACCATCTTGAGCTTGGCCGCCGTCTCGTTGGTCTGCGACGAGTGCGCCTCGTCGACGATCACCGCGAAGCGCTTGCTGCGGGTGGCCGCCAGCTTGCGCACCTCCTCCAGCGCGAAGGGGAAGGTCTGGATGGTGCACACCACGATCTTCTTGCCCGCCGACAGGGCCTCGGCCAGCTCACGGCTCTTGCTTGCGCCCTCGCCGGTGATGACCGCCACCACGCCCTGGGTGCGCTCGAAGGACAGGATGGCCTCGCGCAGCTGGTCGTCCAGCACCGTGCGGTCGGAGATGACGATCACCGTGTCGAAGACCTTCTGCTCTTGGCCCGTTTCATCCGTGCGGTGCAGGTCGGCCAGGAAATGGGCCGTCCAGGCGATGGAGTTGGTCTTGCCCGAGCCGGCCGAGTGCTGCACCAGGTACTTGCCGCCCGGCCCCTCCTTTGTCACGGCTGCCACCAGCTGGCGGGTCACGGTGAGCTGGTGGTAGCGCGGGAAGATCCATCCCACCAGCTGCTTCTTGCGGTTCTTCACCGGCACCATGTAGCGCCCGAGGATCTGCAAGAAGCTGTCGCGCTGCCACACCTCCTTCCACAGGTAGTCGGTGGCGATGCCCTTGGGGTTCGGCGGGTTGCCGGCACCCCCGGCGTTGCCCTGGTTGAAGGGCAGGAAGGTGGTGTCCAGGCCGGCCAGCCGGGTCGTCATCTCGGCGGCCACATTGCTCACCGCGAAGTGCACCAGCGCGCCGCCCGGGAAGGCCAGCAGCGGCTCGGGCAGGTTCTTCGGCTTGAAGACGGGTTCGCGGTCGGTCTTGTATTGATAAACGGCGTCTTGCACGCCCTGGGTGTAGTGGCTCTTGAGTTCGGCCGTGGCCACCGGAATGCCGTTGACGAACAGCACCAGGTCGATGCTGTTCTCGTGGTGCACCGAGTAGCGCACCTGGCGCACCACCCGCAGCCGGTTGGCTGCATAGCGGGCCTGCAGGTCGGCGTTCATCGCCAGCGCGGGCTTGAACTGGCACATGGCCACCGCGTGCTTCAAGCCGATCATCTCGAAACCCTGGCGCAGCACCGAGAGCGTGCCCTGGCTGTCGAGCGACTTGCGCAGGCGCTCGGCCACCACGCGCGACGCGGCGGCACCATGGCTCTTCACGATGATGTCCCAGGCCTTGGGCTGGCTGGCCTGTATCCAGGCGATGGCGTCGTCGACGAAGAGTGCCTGCGGTCGGTCGTAGCGGCTGGCATCGGCCGCGTCGTGCAGCCAACCCGCGGCCTTCAGGTCGGCGCAGATCTCCTCTTCGAGGTGGATTTCCTTGTGGATGCTCATGCGGCGATGGCCTCGGCTGGCGGCACCCAGCGGCGCACGTCGATCTTGCCGGTGACGGCGGCGGAGATGAGGGCGGAGCGGCGTTCGAGGAGTAGTTGGATGGCGCCCTGACCACTTTTGATCAAGCTGTCGCAGGTCGCGCGTTGCATGTCGATGTGGCTCAGCAATGCCTGCTGTTCGAAGGCCGGTGGGATGACCACCGGCAATTCCATCAGGTTTGTCGATGAGATTGAAGCGAGGTTTGTGCTCTGCTTGGATCGCGACATGAAGTAAAACTGCGCGTAGTCAGAGCTCGTAATCGCATTCAGCCAGCGCGGCGTGATGCCAATCGGGCGCACTGCAAACACATGGTTTTGGTGAATGCACGGGTCGATGCTGCCGTCCCACACGTGACCTCGGCCGAGCTTGTCGAAGTCGCCGCCTTCGTTCATCAGCACATCGCCTGCCAGGAGGCGGTAGCGCGGGAGGTCGTCGACCGGTATCTCGATGGTCGAAACCTCATCGAGGTCAAGGTAGCCATCCTGAACGTTTGCAACGCGCAGGTACGGCACTTCGACGGTTGCCTTGCCGGCGTTGTCCTTGCCTTTCGCTATTCCAGTCTGGACATGCGCAACGAACTTCAGCCGGACGAGATCCCAATGCGCCGGCACCTCCCCCAGCCACTCCACCCCCGAATCCTTCATCGGCACGTTCGGGTCCAGCCCCTTCGTGACGGCCTGCGAAATCACCGTCTGGCGCTTCTCTTTCAGCAGCTCGATCAGGCGCCGCTGCTCTTCGACCAGGGCGTCGATCTTGGCTGTTTCGCGGTCGAGGAAGGCGGCGATGGCTTGCTGTTCGAAGAGAGGTGGTCTTGCAAGAACGAAGTCGCAAAACTGATCTTGACCCAAGTTCTGCATGCTGGAGCTCGTACCGGCACAGGCCATTTCAACCTGGGTGCGGTAAGCGAGCGTGTTGGTCCAGTAGTGGATGTACTCGGCAGCGACCTCGCCGGCAAAGTGAACCTGCCACAGTCGATCCGGCAAGTACAGGTTCTTGCAGCTCTTTAGAACGACGCCGGCAGCGCCAACCAGATCCGGGGTGTTCATGCGGCTTACGATCAATGTGCCGCCGACCACTGGGCAGGACACCCGCCCGTACTCTTCAGGTACGACCGCTTTGTTCTCTTTGGGATCGAACTGACCCCTGTAGACGCAACTGGTCTTTAAGACGCCCAACTCGCCCTCGCCTGCCGGCGTATCCACCGAGTTCACGCTTGTTCCCGACTCAATGCGACCAATCAGGTTCTTCAGCCGATGGACCTCCCAATGCGACGGCACCTGCCCCAGGCAGTCGACCCCAACATCCCTGTACTTCTCGTGCCTTGGGAAGCTCACGCCGACAACCCCTCAATCATTGCCTTGATCCGATCCGTCACCTGCTTCAAATCCGCATCAATCTCCGCCAGCTCCCGCGGCGGCTCGAAGACATAGAAGTGCCGGTTGAACGGAATCTCGTAGCCAACCTTGGTCTTCTCGGGGTCGATCCAGGCATCCGGCGCATGCGGCAGCACCTCGCGCCGGAAGTAGGCCTCGACGTCTTCTGACAGCGGCACGTTCTCGGTGTCGCGCAGGCTGCTGTCGGGCTGCGGCTTGCCCTTGAGCTTGCCCTTCTCGCCCAGGATGACCTGCCCGGCTTCATCGCGCAGGGGCCGCTCCACGGTGATGGTGCGGTAGCCGAAGTCCTCGTTGCGGAAGATGCGCGACACCGGCACCACCTTCACCTGGCCGCCAGTGGGTGCTGCGGGCAGCGCATCGCCCGCCATCAGCACCTGGCGGCTCGCCTCCTTGCCATCGGCGCCCAGCACCGTCACCAGCTTGGCTTCGACGAAGCTGCCGAACATCCGGGTCACCTGGGCGATGTGCTCGTCGCCCATCTCCTTGCGCTTGGAGCCCAGGCTCTTGCGCATCTTCTGCCAGAAGCTGGAGGCGTCGATGAGCTGCACCAGGCCCTTGCGCTCATCGGGCTTGCGGTTGCTCAGAATCCACACATAGGTGCTGATGCCGGTGTTGTAGAACATGTCGGTGGGCAGCGCGACGATGGCCTCCACCAGGTCGTTCTCCAGCACATGCCGCCTGATTTCGGACTCACCCGAGCCGGCGCCGCCGGTGAAAAGCGGCGAGCCATTGAGCACGATGCCCAGGCGGCTGCCGCCCTGCACGGCCGGGCGCATCTTGCTCAGCAGGTGCAGCAGGAAGAGCAGCGAGCCGTCCGACACCCGCGGCAGGCCGGGCCCGAAGCGGCCGTTGTAGCCCTGGCGCTCGTGCTCGTCGCGGATGGCCCGCTCGATCTTCTTCCACTCCACGCCAAAGGGCGGGTTGGACAGCATGTAGTCGAAGAGCTTGCCGAGCAGGCCATCGTCGCTGAGCGTGTTGCCCAACACGATGTGGCTGATGTCCTGGCCGCGGATCAGCATGTCCGCCTTGCAGATGGCGTGGGACTCGGGGTTGAGCTCCTGGCCGAAGAGCGTCAGCCGGGCCTTGGGGTTCAGCTCGGCCAGATATTCCCCCGCCACTGACAACATGCCCCCGGTGCCAGCGGTCGGGTCGTACATCGTGCGCACCACGCCCGGCTTGGTCAGGGCGTCGCTGTCTTCGATGAACAGCAGGTTCACCATCAGGCGGATCACCTCGCGGGGGGTGAAGTGCTCGCCAGCCGTCTCGTTGGAGATTTCCGCGAACTTGCGGATCAGCTCCTCGAACACCAGGCCCATCTGCAGGTTGTCCACCGAAGCCGGGTGCAGGTCGAAGCCCGCGAACTTCTCGGTCACCAGATACAGCAGCCGGGCCTTGTGCAGCCGCTCCACCGTGGCCGCGAAATCGAAGTGCTCGAAGATCGAGCGGACATCGGGCGCGAAGCCCTGGATGTAGCTGTCCAGGTTGGCGCGGACGTTGTCCTGGTCGCCCATCAGCTTGCCCATGTCGAGCGAGGACACGTTGTAGAAGTCCAGGCCCGCCTTTCTCTTGACGAAGGGCTCGAAGGCGATGCCCGCGGCCTGCCGGGTGGCGTGCTCCTTCAGCACCTCGGCCTTGGTGGGCGCGAGCACGCAGTCCAGCCGGCGCAGCACGGTGAAGGGCAGGATCACCCGGCCGTATTCACTCTGCTTGAAATCGCCGCGCAGCAGGTCGGCCACCGACCAGATGAGGGAGGAAAGGGCTTGTTGGTTCATTCGTCTGTTCTTTTGGCCCCGCGAGTGGCGCAGGCTGCATCCGCGATTGTCTGCACAGCGTAACGACGAGTCGCCGGCTGGGTCGAGCGAATCTTGTGTGCCTTGCAGCCGGGCGGGCCGGTTGCAGCGGCGGTGGGCGGCCAGCGCCCTGCGCTATAAACCCCTTCACTTTTTCCAGCGGAGTCCCGTTATGCAGATGGATTTCACCGGCCGCGTCGCCATCGTCACCGGCGCCGGCGGCGGCCTTGGCCGCTGCCACGCCCTGGGCCTGGCCGCCCGTGGCGCGCGCGTGGTCGTCAACGACCTGGGCCGGGCCGATGCGGTGGTGGAGGAAATCCGCGCGGCCGGGGGCGAGGCCATGGCCCATGCGGCCAACGTGACCGATTTCGACGCGGTGCAGGACATGGTGGCGCAGGCCGAGGCGCGCTGGGGGCGGGTGGACATCCTGGTGAACAACGCGGGCATCCTGCGCGACCGCACCTTCGCCAAGATGGACCTGGCCGACTTCCGCCTGGTGCTGGACGTGCACCTGATGGGCGCGGTGCACGCCTGCAAGGCGGTGTGGGCGGGCATGCAGGCGCGGCGCTATGGCCGCATCGTGATGACCACTTCTTCTTCGGGCCTCTATGGAAACTTCGGCCAGAGCAACTACGGCGCGGCCAAGATGGCGCTCGTGGGCCTGATGCAGACGCTGGCGCTGGAAGGCGCCAAGCACGACATCCGGGTGAACTGCCTGGCGCCCACCGCGGCCACGCAGATGACCGAAGGCCTGATGCCGCCCGAGGTGCTGGCTGCGCTCAAGCCCGAGGCGGTGACGCCCGCGCTGCTGCACCTGGTGAGCGAGGCCGCGCCCACCCGCACGATTGCCTGCGCCGGCGCCGGCAGCTTCGAGGCCGCGCACATCACCCTCACCCAGGGCCTGCACCTGGGCCTGGGCGACGACGTGCCCGAGCGCCTGGCCGCCGCCTGGGAACAGGTGGCCGACCGCCGTGGCGAGCAGGTTCCGGCCAGCGGCTCGGCGCAAGGGGCGCACGAGGTGGCGGCGGTGCTGGGCGGACGGGGCTGAGCCCTTCCCTGCCCTTCCCTGCCCTTCCCCTCCCCCCCTGCGCGGAAAGCCCCTCAGGCCCTGCGCAGCGAGCGCGACAGCATCACCACCGGAATCAGCCCCACCGCCACGATGGCCAGCGACGGCAGCGCGGCCTCGCCCAGCCGCTCGTCGCGGGCGAACTGGTAGGCCACCACCGCCAGCGTGTCGCTGTTGAAGGGCCGCAGCACCAGCGTGGCGGGCAGCTCCTTCATCACGTCCACGAACACCAGCAGCGCCGCGGCCAGCGCCGAGCGCCGCAGCAGCGGCAGGTGCAGCCGCAGGAACACCCGCAGGCGCGAGGCGCCCATCAGCCGGGCGGTCTCGTCGATGGACATGGGCACGCGCGCATAGCCCGCCTCGACCGATTGCAGCGCCACCGCCGAGAAGCGCACCAGGTAGGCATAGACGAGGCCGAACGCGGTGCCGGTGACGAGCGTGGGCAGCGACAGCTCGGGCCACACCGCCTGCACCCAGCCCAGCGGCAGCAGGATGCCCACGGCAATCACCGCACCGGGCACCGCATAGCCCAGCGACACCGTGGCGAGCGCCCCCTGGGCCAACCGCGCACGGCGCGGCGTGACGGCCAGGCGCGCTGCGGCGGACATGGCCAGCGCCGCCATCACCGCCAGCAGCGCCGCCAGCGCCGCCAGGCGCAGGCTTGTCCAGGCCCACTGCCCGAAGCGGGCGTCCAGCCAGCCGGCGGTCTGCAGGCCGTCGTCGCCACCGGCCGGCGCACCGGTGATGGCCGCGCCCAGCAGGCGCAGCAGCACCAGCACCGGCAGCACGAAGCCGCCCAGCACAGGCAGCGCGCAGGCCACAACGGCCGCCGCCGCGCGCCAGCCGCGCAGCACGATGGGGCGGGCCTCGCTGGCCTGGCTGGCGCTCAGGCGGCTGCTGGTGAACTGCAGCCGCCGCTGCGCGCGCCGCTCCAGCCACAGCAGCAGCGCCACCACCGCCAGCAGCACCGAGGCGAGCTGCGCGGCGGCCATGCGGTCGTTCATCGACAGCCAGGCCCGGTAGATGCCGGTGGTGAAGGTGGTGAGGCCGAAATAGGCGCCCACGCCGTAGTCGGCCAGCGTCTCCATCAGCGCCAGCGCCACCCCGGCGGCCAGCGCCGGGCGGGCCAGCGGCAGCGCCACCTCGCGCACGCGGCGGCGGGCACCCGCGCCTAGCAGGCGCGCCGCTTCCATCAGCCGCACGGCGCGTTCGCTCAGCGCGGTGCGGGTGAGCAGGTAGACATAGGGGTAGAGGCACAGGGTGAACAGCATCACCGCGCCCCACAGGCTGCGCACGTCGGGCCACAGCGCCCCGGTGGCGCCGGTGGCCTGGCGCAGCGCGGTCTGCAGCGGGCCGCTGAACTGCAGGAAATCGGTGGCCGCATAGGCCAGCACATAGGCCGGCATGGCCAGCGGCAGCAGCAAGGCCCATTCGAAGAAGCGCCGCAGCGGGAACTCGAAGAGCGCCACCAGCGCCGCAGTGGCGCCGCCCACCACCGCCACGCCGACGGCCACGCCCAGGGCCAGCAGCAGCGACTGCCCGGCATAGGCCGCCAGCACCGTGTCGGCCTGGTGGCGCAGCGTCTGCAGCGCCCCGGCGTCCAGCGCCAGCCAGGAGCCGACGATGCCCAGCACCGGAACGCTCAGCAGCGCGGCCAGCGCCAGCGCCGGCTTCAACACGGCGCTGCCCCGCCCTGCCGGTCCATGGACAGACGCTGCAGCGGCCTGGGCCACTGAATGCGAACGACTCGCGTTTTCATCGTCCTATGATACGAAGATGTTCCTGCAACTCGAGGATGTGTCGGTCCGCTACCGCGGCGGTGCCGCATCGGCGCCCCCCGCGGTGGACCACCTGAACCTGTCGCTCAAGGCGGGCGACCTGGGCGTGCTGATCGGCCCTTCGGGCTGCGGCAAGACGTCGCTGCTGCGGGCCATCGCCGGCCTGGAGCGACCCACCAGCGGGCGCATCACCATCGGCGGCGAAACGCTGTGCGATGCCGCGCAGGGCCTGCACCGGCCGGCCGAGCAGCGCCAGATCGGCATGGTCTTCCAGGACTACGCCCTCTTCCCCCACCTGAGCATCGAGGCCAATGTAGGCTTCGGGCTTTCGGGCCTGTCGCGCGCCGAACGCCGCGAGCGCTGCGCTCAGGTGCTCGAACTGGTGGGGCTGTCGCATGCCAGCGCGCGGCTGCCGCACCAGCTGTCGGGCGGCCAGCAGCAGCGGGTGGCGCTGGCGCGGGCACTGGCGCCCAAGCCTCGGCTGCTGCTGCTCGACGAGCCCTTCAGCAGCCTGGACGTCGACCTGCGCGAGCGCCTGGCCCACGAGGTGCGCGCCATCCTGAAGGCCGCCGGCAGCACCGCGCTTTTCGTCACCCACGACCAGCTGGAGGCCTTCGCCGTGGGCGACCGCATCGGCGTGATGCACCACGGCCGGCTGGAGCAGTGGGACGACGCCTATGCGCTCTACCACCGGCCGGCGTCGCGCTTCGTGGCCGACTTCATCGGCCACGGCGTGTTCGCGCCCGCCCGCATCGTGGGCCTGTGCGGCGCGGAGACCGGCGGCGACCCCTGCACCGCCCGGGTGGAAACGCCGCTCGGCGACCTGATGGACGTGTCTGAATGCCCGCTGCCCGACGCCTACCCCGGCGGCGAGTGCGATGTGCTGCTGCGGGCCGACGACATCGTCCACGACGACGACAGCCCGGTGAAGGCGCGCATCGAGCGCAAGAGCTTCCGCGGCTCGGAGTTCCTCTACGCGCTGCGGCTGGCCAACGGCCTGAAGGTGCTGGCCCATGTGCCTTCCCACCACGACCACCAGGTGGGCGAGTGGATCGGCATCCGCCCGCAGGTCGACCACGTCGTGACCTTCCCCCGCGAGCCGGTGCGCGCCGCCTGATCTTTCACGCGGCGGCCTGCTCGAAAAGGCCGGGCGACCTATACTGAAAAGGCTTTCGACGCAAGCACCCCGGGGGGTGTTCGACGAAGGTCCAGCACCCGGCTCTGCGAGGCCCGGTGCCGGAACGACTCCAGGAGCTTGGGCGACATGGGCGCGAAATTGCGGGTGGCAGGGTGGATTTCCCTCGGGGCGCTGGCCGGTGCGCTGGCCACGGCGCAGTTCGCTGCCGTCGCCCGCAACGCGCCGGTGGGCGCGCTGCCGCTGGAAGAGCTGCAGCAGCTGGCCGCCGTGTTCGGCATGATCAAGTCCGATTACGTGGAGCCGGTGGACGAGCGCAAGCTCATCACCGACGCCATCAGCGGCATGGTCACCGGCCTGGACCCGCACAGCCAGTTCTTCGACAAGAAGACCTTCAAGGAATTCCGGGAAGGCACCTCCGGCCGCTTCGTCGGTGTGGGCATCGAGATCGGCATGGAAGACGGCCTGGTGCGGGTGGTCAGCCCCATCGAAGGCTCGCCGGCCTTCCGGGCGGGCCTCAAGAGCGGCGACCTCGTCACCCGCATCGACGACACCGCGGTCAAGGGCCTGACCATGGACCAGGCCGTCAAGCGCATGCGCGGCGAGCCGGGCACCCGGGTGGTGCTGATGATCTTCCGCAAGGCCGAGAACCGCAGCTTCCCGGTCACCATCGTGCGCGAAGAGATCCGCGTGCAGTCGGTGCGCGGCAAGGTGGTGGAGCCGGGCTATGCCTGGGTTCGCATCAGCCAGTTCCAGGACCGCACGGTGGAAGACTTCGTGCGCCGGGTGGAAGACATCTACAAGCAGGAGCCCAACCTGAAGGGCCTGGTGCTCGACCTGCGCAACGACCCGGGCGGCCTGCTCGAAGGCGCAGTGGCCATCTCGGCGGCCTTCCTGCCCGACGACAAGGTGGTGGTCACCACCAACGGGCAGCTGCCCGATTCGCGTGCCACCTTCAAGGCATCGCCCGAGTTCTACCTGCGCCGCGGTGGCACCGACCCGCTCAAGCGCCTGCCCGAGGCGCTGGAGAAGGTGCCGATGGTGGTGCTGGTCAACGAAGGCTCGGCCTCGGCCAGCGAGATCGTGGCTGGCGCCCTGCAGGACCACAAGCGCGCCGTCGTCATGGGCGCACAGACCTTTGGCAAGGGCTCGGTGCAGACGGTCCGCCAGCTGGGCGCGGACACGGCGCTGAAGATCACCACCGCCCGCTACTACACCCCGAGCGGCCGCTCCATCCAGGCCAGCGGCATCGTGCCCGACGTCATGCTGGACGAAACCGCCGAGGGCAATGTCTTCGCCGCGCTGCGCACCCGCGAGGCGGACCTGGAAAAGCACATCAGCAGCGGCCAGGGCCCCGAGCAGAAGGACGAGGCCCGCGAGAAGGCCCGCGAAGAAGCGCGCAAGCGCCTGGAGGCCGAGTCGGCCCGCAACGGCGGCGTGCCCAAGCCGCTGCCCGAGTTCGGCAGCCCCGAGGACTTCCAGCTGATGCAGGCGCTGAACCGCCTGAAGGGCAAGCCGGTGATCGCCAGCAAGACCATGACCGAGCGCAAGGCCGAGGCGCCGACCAACTGAGCGGCGTGGCCGGGTCCGCCCGGCCGCCCGGGCGGTAACAGTTGTCACGGCAGGGCCTTGAACGGCCGGTTTCGATGCGTCCCCAGAACAGGGGAGACACCTCCTTACAGGCGCATCGGCTAAGGTTCCGGGCGTGCAACTGGACCCCGTCGAATCCGCCCGCGTCGCGAGGGCCAGCGCCCTGTCGGCGGCCTGGAAGGACAGCCTTCGCACGGCCGAACGCGCCGCCCGGGCTGGGGGCACGCACCTGCAGTCGCAGCGTTCGCAACTGGCGCTGGCCTTCATGGCCCGCCGCACGCCGCTCGAGCAGCTGGCGGTCATCACCGAGGCCGCCCAAGACCTGATGCGCGACGAGATCCGCCGCCGCTACCCCGGCCATGCGGTGATCGGGCGCACGCAGTGGACGGGGGGCGACGCCTGGAAGCGCGGGCCGGTCTGGCTCATCGACGCGCTGGACGGCATGACCGCCTACCTGTCCGACCGCCCGGGCTGGTCGGTGACGCTGGCGCTGCTCATCGACGGCCAGCCCCGGCTGGGCGTGGTGGCCGACCTGGTGGGCGGGCGGGTCTACCGGGCCCTGGCTGGCTCCGGCGCCGACCGGCTGGCGATTCCCGGCGTGGCAAGCCCGGACCTGCCGCCGCAGCTGCGGCTGGTGCCCAGCCCCCGCGAGCGCCTGGCCGATGCCCGTGCGCTCACCCAGTTCCCGCAGCCTGGTTCGGCCACCATGGCCACCTTCTCGCGCGAGTTCGGCCGCGCGGCCCAGGCCTTCCGTTCGGTGGGCCGCTGCCCGTCGGTGGCGCTGGCGCTGGCCGAGGTGGCCAGCGGCGAGGCCGAGGCCTTCTGGTGCCACCGCCCCCACCCCTGCCACCTGGCCGCCGCCTCGGTGCTGCTGAGCGAAGCCGGTGCGGTAGTGCGCGCCCGCGACGGGCAGCCGCTGCTGCAAAGCGAGTCGCTCGCGGCCTGCGCGCCCACCCTCGCCTACGACTTCCACGCGCTGCTGGCCGGCCTGTGAAGCCTCGGCCCCGGCGGCCCGGGCGAGCGTTCAGCGCCGGTTAAGCTGACACCCATGGACAAGAGAAACGAACTGACCGCGCGCAACTTCCCCACCGCGCAGGAAGACCTGGAAAGCCTGAACCCGCCGTCGCGCTACCGCGGCCCCGAGAGCGCCTACCGGCTCGCCTTCGCCGACGACGACTTCCTGCTGCGCGAGGAACTGCGCCCCATCCGCATGCAGCTCGAGCTGCTCAAGCCCGAGCTCATCCAGCGCGAGCGCGGCGTGCAGTCCACCATCGTCATCTTCGGCAGCGCCCGCATTCCCGCGCCCGAGCGCGCGGCCGAGGCGCTCGAGGCCGCCCGGGCCAGCGGCGATGCGCTGCTGCTCAAGCGGGCGCAGACGCAGGTGTCGATGTCGCGCTACTACGACGAGGCCCGCCGCTTCGCCGCCCTCGTCACCCGCCGGTCGGCCGACCTGCAGACCCCCGTGCACGTGGTCACCGGCGGTGGCCCCGGCATCATGGAAGCGGGCAACCGCGGCGCCTTCGAGGTGGGCGGGCAGAGCGTGGGCCTGAATATCGTGCTGCCCCACGAGCAGGAGCCCAACCCCTACATCACGCCCGAGCTGTGCTTCCAGTTCCACTACTTCGCGCTGCGCAAGATGCACTTCCTGATGCGCAGCATCGCGCTGGTGTGCTTCCCCGGCGGCTTCGGCACCATGGACGAGCTCTTCGAGGTGATGACGCTGCAGCAGACGGGCAAGGTGCGCCGCCGCCCCATCCTGCTGTTCGGGCGCGAGTTCTGGAGCCGCCTGGTCGACTTCGACCTGCTGATCGAGACCGGCATGATCTCCCCGGGTGACATCGGCCTCTTCCAGTATGTGGAGACGGCCGAGGAGGCCTGGGCGGTGCTGGCCGCGCACTACGGCTTCGACGAGCCGCCCACGACGACGGGCGAATTCGCCCTCGACATCTGACGTTTCGCCCGGAGGTCCGCACCATGCCGCCAACCCCAGCGCCGACGCCGACGCCCCGGGCGGTCAGCCTGATCGGCGCGCCCACCGACGTGGGCGCCGGCGCCAAGGGTGCCCGCATGGGCCCGGAGGCGCTGCGGGTGGCCGGCCTGCAGCAGGCCATCGAGTCGCACGGCGTGACGGTGCACGACCGCGGCAACCTCGCCGGCCCGGCCAACCCCTGGCTCGAACCGGTGGACGGCTATCGACACCTGGACGAGGTGGTGGCCTGGAACCGGGCGGTGCACGACGCGGTGCACGCCGAGCTTGCCGCCGGCGCGCTGCCGCTGCTGATGGGCGGCGACCACTGCCTGGGCCTGGGCAGCATCAGCGCCGTGGCCCGCCACTGCCGCGAGACCGGCCGCAAGCTGCGCGTGCTGTGGCTGGACGCCCACGCCGACTTCAACACCCAGGTGCTCACCCCCAGCGGCAACCTGCACGGCATGCCGGTGGCCTGCCTGTGCGGGCTGGGGCCGCAATCGCTGATCGAGATCGGCGGACAGGTGCCGGCCATCGAGCCCAAGTGGGTGCGGCAGATCGGCATCCGAAGCGTGGACCCGGGCGAGAAGCGCCTGGTGCACCAGATGGGCCTGGAGGTGTTCGACATGCGCTACATCGACGAGATGGGCATGCGCCACACCATGGAGCTGGCCCTGGCCATGCTGGACGACAACACCCACCTGCATGTGAGCTTCGACGTCGACTTCCTCGACCCGCCCATCGCCCCGGGCGTGGGCACCACCGTGCCGGGCGGGCCGACCTACCGCGAAGCGCAGCTGTGCATGGAGATGATCGCCGACAGCGGCCGCCTGGCGAGCCTGGACGTGATGGAACTCAACCCCGCGCTGGACGTGCGCAACGCCACCGCCGAGCTGGCCGTGGACCTGATCGAGAGCCTCTTCGGCAAGAGCACGCTGATGCGGCGCTGAGCGCCTTGTGGGCTGCGCTGCCTGTCTCCACCCTCCTCCCCCAACCTCAGAACCCAAGCCCGCTGCCATGACCGCCCTTCTCCCCTGCGTCGAGCGCCGAACCGGACCGGCCGATGCCGCGCCCGGCGCCACCGTCATCGTGCTGCACGGCCTGGGCGCCGACGGCAACGACTTCGTGCCGGTGGTCGACGAACTCGACCTGTCCTCCCTGGGCGCCGTGCGCTTCCTCTTCCCGCATGCGCCGGTGCAGCCGGTCACCGTCAACGGCGGCTACCCGATGCGGGCCTGGTACGACATCCTGGGCACTGACCTGGTGCGGCGCGAGGACGAAGCCGGGCTGCGCCGTTCCCAGGCGGCCATCGAGGCGCTGATCGCCCAGGCCGAAGCCGAGGGTACGCCGGCCGAACGCATCGTGCTGATGGGCTTCTCTCAGGGTTGTGCGATGACGCTGATGACGGGGCTGCGCCACCCGCGGCGGCTGGCCGGCCTGGTGGGCCTGTCGGGCTACCTGCCGCTGGCCGAGCAGCTGGGAGCCGAGGCGCACACGGCCAACCGCGAGACGCCCATCTTCCTGGCCCACGGCCTGTACGACGGCGTGGTGCCCATCGCCCGCGCCATCGCCGCGCGCGACGCGCTGCAGGGCCAGGGCTATGCGGTGCAGTGGCACGACTATCCGATGCAGCACAACGTGGTGCCCGAGGAGATCGAGGAGATCAACCGCTTCTTGCTCCAGGTGCTGGGCTGACGCAAGGGGCGGTGGCCCGAGCGGCCCACCCTGCCCGAGGGGTTGCCGCTGTTCTCCCCTCGGAAGACGATGCCGGCATGAACTCCGACGCCTCCTCCACGCCCCCGTCGCCGGCCAACCCGCCCCGCATCGACCTCGACGCACTGGAAAGCAAGCTGCTGACCCTGCGCGACGAGATGCGCCTGCTGCAGGCCCGCCTGGAAACCCTCAACCTCTTCACCCGCCTGGGCGTGCGGCCCCGGCTGAAGCGCGGCACTGCGGGTTGACCCTGAGCCGCCCGCCAGGGCGGGCGCAGGCCTTGCGTGCGGCCTAAACTCCCGCGCCACTGAACCTGCCCCCCCATGGACCCCTATCTGCTCGATTGGCTCAACCTGCTGCTGCGTTGGGCCCACGTCATCACCGCCATGGCGTGGATCGGCGCCTCGTTCTATTTCGTGATGCTCGACAACAGCCTGTCGGCACCCGAGCACGAGGACCTGAAGGCCAAGGGGGTGGACGGCGAGATGTGGGCCGTGCACGGCGGCGGCTTCTACCACTCCAACAAATACCGGGTCGCGCCGCTGTGGCGGCCGCTGCCGCAGAACCTGCACTGGTCCTACTGGGAGAGCTATTCCACCTGGCTGACGGGCTTCGCGCTCTTCACCGTGCTCTACCTCTTCAACGCCGGCAGCTTCCTCGTCGACAAGAGCGTGTTCGACTGGTCGCCGGGCGCGGCCATCGCCGCCTCGCTCGGTTTCCTGGTGGGCTTCTGGCTGATCTACGACGGCATCTGCCGCGTCTTCGGCGAGCGCCCCAAGGGCGACCTGATCGTCGGCACGCTGGTGCTGGTGTTCGTGGTCTTCGCCTCCTGGCTGGCCTGCCACCTCTTCGCCGGCCGCGCAGCCTTCCTGCTGGTGGGCGCGATGCTCGCCACGGCCATGAGCGCCAACGTGTTCTTCTGGATCATCCCGGGCCAGCGCAAGGTGATCGAGCAGCTGCGCGCCGGCCAGAGCCCCGATCCGGTGCACGGGCTGCGCGGCAAGCAGCGCAGCGTGCACAACACCTACTTCACGCTGCCGGTCATCGTGGCCATGCTGTCCAACCACTACGGCTGGCTGTACCAGGGCCCGAACAACTGGGTGGTGCTGGTGCTGCTGATGCTGGCCGGCGCGCTCATCCGGCACAGCTTCGTGGCGCGCCACAAGGCCCATGTGGAAGGCCGGCGCACCCCTTGGGAGCAGGCGGTGGTAGGCACCGCGGTGCTGGTGGGCCTGGCGCTGTGGCTCGCCCCGCCGCCGCCCAGCGCGGAAACCCAGGCCGCACGCGCCGCCGCGGCGCTGCAGCCGGCCGGCTATGCCGAGCTGCGCCCGGTGCTCGACCAGCGCTGCGCGATGTGCCACAACGCGCAGGTGCAGCAGAAGAACGTGGCGCTGCACACGCCCGAACTCGTCGCCCAGCATGCGCAGCAGATCTACCAGCAGGTGGCCGTGCTCAAGCTGATGCCGATGAACAACGCCACCCAGATCACCGACGACGAGCGTGAGCTGGTGCGGCGCTGGTTCCAGGGCGGTGCGCCGGTGAAGTGAGGGCCTGCAGGCTCAGGTGCCCGACCCTTTCCGCCTCCCGTCAACCGCCTCTTCGCGACGCATGAACCCCCAAGACCGATACGCCGCCCTGGACGCCTGGGTGGACGCGCATTTCGCCGAGGAGACGCGCTTCCTCCAGGAACTCGTCCGCGTGCCCACCGACACGCCGCCGGGCAACAACGCGCCGCACGCCGAGCGCACCGCCGAGCTGCTCACCGCGATGGGTCTCACCCCCGAGCGCTTCGCCGTGCCCGAGGCGGAGGTGCGCGCCGCCGGCCTGCAAAGCATCACCAACCTCATCGTGCGGCGCCGCTATGGGCCGGGCGGCCTGACCCTCGCGCTCAACGCCCACGGCGACGTGGTGCCCCCGGGCGAGGGCTGGACCCACGATCCCTACGGCGGCGAAGTCGCCGAGGGCCGCCTCTACGGCCGCGCGGCCGCGGTGAGCAAGAGCGACATCGCGAGCTTCACCTTCGCGCTGCGGGCGCTGGAATCGCTGGGCGTGCCGCTGCAAGGCGGCGTGGAGCTGCACGTCACCTACGACGAGGAATACGGCGGCGAGCTCGGCCCGGGCTGGCTGCTGCGCCACGGCCACACCCGCCCCGACCTGCTGCTGGCCGCGGGCTTCAGCTACCAGGTGGTGGTGGCCCACAACGGCTGCCTGCAACTGGAGGTGACGGTGCAGGGCGACATGGCCCACGCGGCCATTCCCGACACCGGCACCGATGCGCTGCAGGCGGCGGTGCACATCCTGCAGGCGCTCTATGCGCTGAACCGCGACTACCTGGAGGTGGAGTCGCAGGTGGATGGCATCCGCCACCCCTACCTGAACGTCGGGCAGATCCACGGCGGCACCAACACCAATGTGGTGCCCGGCAAGGTGGTGCTGCGGCTGGACCGCCGCATGATTCCCGAGGAAGACCCGGCGCAGGTCGAAGCCGACCTGCGCGCCACCATCGCCGCGGCCGCCGCGAGCTTCTCGCCGCCGCGGGGTGGACGCGAGGTGAAGGTGGAGGTCCGCCGGCTGCTGCTGGCGCGCGCGATGAAGCCGCTGCCCGGCCGCGAGCCCCTGGTGCAGGCGCTGCAACGCCACGGCGAAGCGGTGTTCGGCGAACCCATCCCGGCGGTGGGCACGCCGCTCTACACCGATGTGCGCCTCTATGGCGAGCAGGGCATCCCGGGCGTGATCTACGGTGCCGGCCCGCGCACCGTGCGCGAGTCCAACGCCAAGCGGGCCGACGAGCACGTGGTGCTGGAAGACCTGCGCCGGGCCACGCAGGTGGTGGCGCGCACGCTGCTGGACCTGCTCAGCCCACCGGCGGCCTGACGGGCGCCATGGCCTGCGGCGCTCAGGCCGCTCAGGCCGCGGGGGCTGCGCGCAGCACCGGCTTCTCGTCGATGGGCAGGTGCAGCAGCGCGGCACCGAAGGCGAGCGCCACGTCCAGGTACCACACCGAGTCGTAGCTGCCGGTGGCCGCGAACACCTGGCCGCCCAGCCAGGCACCCAGGAAGCCGCCGATCTGGTGGGTGAGCATCACCACGCCGAAGAGCATGGCCATGTTGCCCGGCCCGAAGAAGCGCGCCACCAGGCCGGCGGTGGGCGGCACGGTGGACAGGAAGGTCACGCCCATCACCGCGGCGAAGGCCAGCAGCACGAACTCCGTCTTGGGCGCGGCCAGGAACACCAGCACCGCGACGCCGCGCACCGCATAGACGAGAGACAGCAGCGTCTTCATGCGCCAGCGCCCGATGGCCCAGCCCATGGCCAGGCTGCCCAGGATGTTGAAGAGCCCGAGCACCGCCAGTGCCCAGGAGGCCACCGTGGTGGACAGCCCGCACTGGGCCACCACGCCCGGCAGGTGGGTGGCCAGGAAGGCCACGTGGAAGCCGCAGACGAAGAAGCCGGCCGCCAGCAGCCGGTAGCTCGGAAGCGCCCACGCGCGGCGCAGCGCCTCGCGGGCGGGCAGCACCACCGGCGGCGGGCCGGACGACGCCGGCAGGGCCACGCCGCGGCCGCCGCGCAGCACGAAGGCCGCGGGCAGGGCCAGCAGCACCAGCAGGCCGAGCGTCTGCATCGCGCCGATCCAGCCCAGGGTGCCGATGAGCAGCCCGGCCAGCGGCGCCATCAGGAACTGGCCGAAGGAGCCGCCCGCGTTCACCACGCCGGTGGCCAGGCCGCGCCGCTCGGCCGGCACCAGCCGTGTGGTGGCCGCCATCAGCACCGAAGGCCCCGCCATGCCGGCGCCGCCGGCCGACAGCAGCCCGATGGCGAACACCAGGCCCAGCGTGCTGCCCATCCACGGGGTGATGACGATACCCAGCGCCACCATCAGGCAGCCGGTCAGCAGCACCGGCAAGGCGCCATGCCGGTCGGCCACCGCACCGGCGAAGGGCTGGGTGAGGCCCCAGCACAACTGGCCGATGGCGAAGGCCAGGCTGACGCTGGCGATGCCCACGCCGGTGTGGGTGTTCAGGTTGCCGAGGAAGAGCCCCATCGACTGCCGGGTGCCCATGGTCAGCGCGAAGACGGCCGCAGCCGCGAACAGCACCAGCCAGACGGCCGGAACGGCCCTCAGCGAACGGGGTTCAGTCGACATGGAGACGGCCCTTTGAACGGGAAGTGGGTGCGCCGCGGCGCTCGGATGGCTGAGGCTGAGGCTTGGGCTCGGTGGCGCTGGCCGCGCTGGACGCACCGGACGCGCTGGCCTCGAGCAGCGCGGCGCATTCGTCCAGCAGCGCATGCAGTGCGCCCACGCGCTCGGGCCCGAGCACCGCTTCGATGTGCTGCTGCGAGTGCAGCCAGCGGCTTCGGGCCTGGTGCCGCAGGGCTTGGCCGGCCTCGGTGGCCACCAGCAGCCGGCTGCGGGCGTCCGCCCCCGGCTGCTGAGCCACCCAGCCACCGGCCAGCAGCGCCTTGAGGTTGCGGGTGACGGTGGAAGGGTCCAGGCCCATGGCCTGGGCGAGCGCACCGGGCGACACCGGAGCCAGCTTGAGCACATGCGACAGCAGCGCGTACTGAGCGCCGGTGAGGCCGAGCGTGCGCATGTCCGCGTCGTAGGCGCGGGACACCGTGCGCGACAGACGCCGCAGCTTGAGGTTGGTGCAGGCGCGCGGCGGAGGCATCGAACGAGTGTATCTACAATCTTTGCATCTACAACCATCCAGCCGGACCAACTCGATGAACGACAGCGCTCCATTCAGCAGCACCAGCACCCCTGAAGCCTGGCTGGCCCAGGCGGATGTCGTCCGCCAGCGCCTGCGCGCCGGGCGCGGTGCCGGCGTGTCGCGCCCGGACGAGGTCCAGGGCCGCTCGGGCCTTCAGCTGATGCAGGCCGTGCTCGCCGGCGAACTGCCCTTTGCGCCCATCGGCGAAGCGATGGACTTCCTGCTCGTCGAGGTGGCCCAGGGCCGCGCGGTCTTCCAGGGCGTTCCCGGCCACCGGCACCTCAACCCCATGGGCACGGTGCACGGCGGCTGGTATGCCACGCTGCTGGATTCGGCGGTGGGTTGCGCGGTGCACACCACGCTGCCTGCAGGACGGGCCTACACCACCGCCGAACTCGGCGTGAACCTGGTGCGGGGCGCGGTGCCGGGGCGTGAGCCGCTGCGGGCCATCGGCCAGGTGCTGCACAGCGGGCGGCAGCTGGCCACCGCCGAAGGCCGCATCGTGGATGCGAGCGGGCGGCTCTATGCGCATGCCACCACCACCTGCCTGGTGTTCGAGATGCCCAGGCCGAAGGAGGGCGGCGCTTAAGCGCCCGGGTTTCGGCCGCGGTTGCGGCCGCGGTGACGGCCCTAGCATCCACACCCATGTGGTCTGCCCTTGAAGCCCCCGCGTGGGCGCGTCAGTTCCGTTCCGACAAGCTCGACGAAGTCCGCGCCTTCATCGGCAACCGGGATGGGCCGCACGCCCGCGTGGTGCACCGCCACCGGCCGCTGGGCTATGCGATGTTCCAGGTCGCGGGGCCGCGCACGCACCTGGGCGCATCCGATTCGGCGGTGGCCCAGACCGTGCGCGGGCATGTCAACGGCTGGGTGCTGCACCTGGCGCTGCCGCCCGGCACGGTGCTGAGCAGCGGCCTGCGCCGATCGGCGCCCACCACCGCCCACACCGCCGCCTTGATCCCGCCGGGTTGGGCCTTCACCCGCAACAGCCCGCCGGGCGGGCTTTTCGCGGCCGAGGTCGACCCGGCCGCGCTGATGGACGAGCTGCACGCCCGCCGGCCCGACGAGGTGCAGCGCAACCTGCGGCGCCTGGCCATGCCGGAGCTGGCCGCAGCCGAGCGCGACAGGCTGGGCCAGGCGGCGGCGCAGCTGGTGCGCGCTACCGCGCCGGACACCGACCCGCGCCACCGGCTGGCCGTGGAGGGCCGGTTCGTCCAATGCATGGTGGACCTGGTGCTGCGCGATGCGGCCCTGGCGCGCCCGGGCGAACTGGCGCTGGAACGCGCCCGCAACCTGGAAGCGTGGATCGACGCGCACCTGGGCGAGCCCATCACCCTGGGCCTGCTGTGCCGCATTGCCGGGGTGGGCGAGCGTTGCCTGCAGAAGTCCTTCCTGTACCGCCGCGGCATCTCGCCCATGCGTTTCGTCGCCGAGCGCCGGCTGCTGGCGGCGCACCAGTGGCTGGCCGATGGCTCCCACACCGGCGGCGTGACCGAAGCCGGCCTGCGCTTCGGCTTCACCCACCTGGGCCGCTTCTCGGTGGCCTACCGGCAGGCCATTGGCGAGTCGCCCTCGCAGACACGGGCCGGGGCACGGGCCGCAGCACAGGCAGAGGCATGGTCAGGCGCAGCGGCCGGGGCGCCCGCCCGTTCGCAAATGGGATAGCCGGCGACGCCTTCCCCGGCTAGGGTCCGGTTCCGTCGCCCGCCCCAGGAGGAAACCCCGTGAAGCGACTTCCGTTGATCCTTGCGCTGACGGCGTTCGCCGGTCTGATGCCCGCCGCCTGGTCGGGCACCCTGCCCTCCGACGTTCCGGCCCTGGGGTACTCGCCGCTGAACATGGACCGGTCGGTCGACCCGCGGCAGGACTTCTACCGCTACGCCGCCGGCGGCTGGCTGCGCCGCACCGAGATCGCGCCCAGCGACCCGTCCGTGGGCAGCTTCACCCAGCTGGCCCGGCAGCTCGATGGGCAGCTGCTCGCGCTGATCCAGCAAGCCGCAGCGGCGAGCGACGCGCCCAAGGGCAGTGCGCAGCAGCAGGTGGGCGACTTCTACAGGGCGGCCATGGACGGCTCGCGGCGCAACGCGCTGGGCCTGCAGCCGGTGGCGGCCGACCTGCAGCGAATCGAGCAGGCCCAGGGAACGCCGGCGGACTACGGCAGGCTCGCCGGACACCTGCAGGACGGCTTCGGCGCCTCGCCCCTGATCAACGCGCTGGCCATGCCCGACGCCCGGGACAGCAGCCGCTTCCTGCTGGTGCTCGCGCCGGGCGCACAGCTGCTCGAGCAGGACGAATACGCCAGGCCCGAATCGCAAAAGCTGCGCGAGCACTATCGGCAGTACATCGTGGCCCTGCTCAATGGCGCGGGCGACACCGTGGACGACGCTGCCCGCAAGGCCACGCGGGTGCTGGTGATGGAGTCGCGGCTGGCGGCCGCGATGATGCCGCCGCTGCAGATGCGCGAGCCGGCCAACACCTACAACCTGATGACGCTGGCCCAGGCCCAGGCGCTGGTGCCCGCGCTGGACCTGCGGCAGTTCCTGAAGGCGCTGGACATCGCCCCGCCCCAGCGGGTGCAGGTGCTGGACATCAACGCGATGAAGGCGCTGCAGCGCTTCCTGTCCGAGCAGCCGGCGGACGACGTGAAGCTGCTGCTGCGCTGGTTCGCGCTGGCCAGCCGCGCCTCCGAACTGGGTGGCGGCTACCGCGCGCTGGAAGAGGAGTTCACCCGCCTGCGCCAGGGCCTGAGCGAGCCGCCGCCGCTGGAGCGCGTGGTCACGCAGCAGATCGGCGCACAGCTCTACCACCCCTTGTCCCGGCTGTACGTCCAGGCCAACTTCCCCGAATCCACCCGGCGCGAGATCACGCAGATGGTGGGCCACATCAAGGACGAGTTCGCCGCCCGGCTGCGCGGCAACGCCTGGCTGGACGAGGCCACCCGGCAGGCGGCGCTGGACAAGCTTGGCCGCATGGACATCCAGGTGGGGTATCCGGCGAGCTGGGTGGACTTCAGCGGCCTGGACATCCGCGCCGACGACCACTTCGGCAATGTGCGCCGCGCCCAGCGCTTCGCCTTCCGGCGCGAGGTCGGCCAGATCGGCCAGCGGGGCCTGCCCAACCGCTTCGCCGTGTCCACCAAGACCACGCCCATCGCGGTGAACTCGGCCTACAACTTCACGACCAACACCATCGACATCACCGCGGCCATCCTGCAGCCGCCCTTCTACAAGCCAGGTGCCGATGCGGCGGTGAATTACTGCGCCATCGGCGCGGTCATCGGCCACGAGATCACGCACGGCTTCGACAGCCTGGGGCGGCAATACGACGCGCAGGGCAACCTGCGCAACTGGTGGACCCGCGAGGCCGACCGCCGCTTCCAGCAGCGCACCGACGTGCTGGTGGACCAGTACAACCGCTACGAGATCCTGCCCGGCCTGATGCACAACGGTGCCCTGACGGTCACTGAGAACACGGCCGATCTGGGCGGCATCACCCTCGCCCATGCGGCGCTGCGGCGTGCGCTGGCCGGGCAGACGGTCGCACCCGTGGACGGGCTCAGTGCCGACCAGCGCTGCTTCGTGGCCTGGACCCAGATGTGGGCCTTCAAGGCCCGCTCGGAGCGGCTGCGCTACCTGGTGTCGGTGGATGTGCATGCCATCGCCTCGGTGCGCGCGGTGGCGCCACTGCTGCACCTGGACGCCTTCCACGAAGCCTTCGGCACCCGGCCCGGCGACGCGATGTGGCGCGAGCCCGCGCGTCGCGTCGTGATCTGGTGACGCGCAGCGTGCCCATGAACGCAGCCCCCTGCGCCGGAGACTTCGCCCCGTGACCCGCAGCCCAACGCGCGCCATCGGGCTGTCTTCGCGTTGGCACCGCCTGGAAGACCCGGGCGGCGACTTCCCCTTCTACGACGGCGACCCGGTGCGCCTGTCGGGCCTGCAGTGGCTGCTGCTGATGGCCGCGGTGGCCGCGGGCTTCGCGGCGCTGGTCACGCCGCTGCCGTGGCCGCCGGGCCTGCCTGCCGTGCTGATGCCGGCCCTGCTCTTCGCACTCATTCCGCTGGCAGCCCTGGCTTGCATCGCACCGGGACACTGGCGGGTGCTCTTCGGGCGGGTGGGCTGGCGCGAGCTGCGCCTGATGGTGGGCATCGCGCTGCTCAACATCGTCGTCAGCCTGGGCGTGGGCTTGCTCGTGCGATCGCTGGCCGAGGTCACCCCCAACGCCGCCGCGGCACAGCTTGCCGCGATGGACACGGCCGGCCGGGTGCTCTTCTTCGTCAAGACGCTGCCCCAGCTGCTGGGCGAGGAACTGCTGACCCTGCTGCCCTTCCTGGCGCTGATGGCCGCGTTCACCCGCCTGGGCATGGGGCGCAAGGGGGCCGTGGTCGGTTCCTGGCTGATCTCGGCGCTGCTGTTCGGGCTCGTCCACCTGCCGACCTATGACTGGAACTGGGTGCAGTGCATCGTGATCATCGGCACGGCCCGGCTGGTGCTGACGCTGCCGTGGATCCTCACCCGCAACCTCTGGGTCAGCACCGGGGCGCACATCATCAACGACTGGCTGCTGTTCTCGATGGGGCTCGTCGGCGCGGGTCTGGTGGGGCGGACATGAAATCAACGGGCAGGAGGAATGCGTGATGAGCGAGCTTGCGAACCCAGGGCGCGGTTCACCCGCCGGGGCGGCACGACGTGCGGTGGCGGCGGTGGCCGCGCTGGCCCTGATGGCCGGCTCCGTGCCGGCCTCGGCCGGCGAGCGGGAGATCCGCTGCGACAGCCGCGGCCTCGGGCACCACTACTGCCGCGTGGACACCGACGGGCGGGTCGATCTCATCGAACGCCATTCGCTGTTCTCCTGCCACCAGGGGCGGTCGTGGGGCTATGACGACCGCGGCGTCTGGGTGGACAAGGGCTGCTCGGCCACCTTCCGCGTGGGCAAGCGCGACCACCACAACAAGGCCGCCATCGCCGGCGCGGTGGTGGGCCTGGCGGCGCTGGCGGCCATCGCCTCGAGCCGCAACAAGGCCGAGGCCACCGAAGTGGAGGCCTGGGCCGTGGGTTCCTTCCGGGGTGACGACCCGCGCGAGAGCGTCGCGGTGAGCCTGCGCATCCTGCCCGGCGGGCAGGTCAGCGGCCGCGCCGGTTCGCAGGACATCACCGGCCACCTGCAGGGTGCCCGGCTCGAGGCCGGCCGCCACGTCTTCCGCATCGAACGACAGGGCACGGGCTTCGTGGCCATCGACGAACGCGATGCGACCCACCGCGTGACCTTCAACCGCGTGGCCAGCGGGTACTGAAATGCCGATGAATATCTCTTCCGCCTTCGGTGCCAGGACCTGGATGGGCCTGGGCACCCTCGTGCTGGGCCTGCTCGCCGCCGGCGCCATCGCCCCCGCCCCCGCCCGGGCCCAGCCTGCGGCCGATGCCCGGCCATCAACGTCCTGGGTCGACCCATCGACACCGCCCCGGCCAGCGGTCGCCGACAGCGTGGCGCCCGTCCTGCGCCCGCCGGCGGTGGACACGCTGGCCACCGTGCGGCAGCGCGGCGTGCTGCGCGTGGGCGTGGTGCAGGTGCCGCCCATGGTGATGCAGGACCGCAGCCAGCGCCACGTGGGCTACAGCGTGGACATTGCCCGCCGGCTGGCGGCCGACCTGGGCGTGAGCGTGCAGTTCGTCGAGACCTGGTGGACCGACGTCATCCCGCAGCTGGTGGACGGCCAGACCGACGTCATCATCACCGGCCTGTGGGTGAACGTGCCGCGCGCGCTGGTGGTGAACTTCACCCAGCCCACCGCCAGCGAAGGGCTGCATCTGATCGCCAGCCGCCCGCTGGCCGGCCAGCGCCGCAGCCTGGAGGCCTTCAACCAGCCGGGCGTGAAGATCGCCGTGTCGACCGACCCCGCGCAGCAGGCCACGGCCAGGGCGCGGTTTCCGAAGGCCACGGTGATGCCGGTCGACGACGACCCGCTGCTCGTCGTCACCGAGGGCCGGGCGCAGGCCGCGGTGGTGGCCACCCTCTCCCCCGACGCGGTGGTGGCCTCCGCGCCCCGCCGCTGGTTCCTGCCCTCCAGCGAGGCGCTGGCCCGCACACCGGTGGCCATGGCGGTGCGCAAGGGCGACCCCGACTTCCTCGCCTTCCTCAACACCTGGCTGGACCTGCAGCGCGACAGCGGCTGGCTCGCCGAGCGGACGCGGCACTGGGCGACATCGACGGAGGCTTATCGGTGAGGGGGCGGGCAGCTTGGCCGACCACACGCACCGCCCGCGTCTGATACAGAAATCTGTATCATTTTCCAGATGAAGACCACTTTGAATCTCAACGACCAGCTCCTGGCCGATGCCAAGGCGCTTGCTGCCCAGCAGCGCACGAGCCTGACGCGCCTGATCGAGGAAGGGTTGCAGTTGCGGCTTCGTGCGACAGGCGAAGCCCCGAAGCGGGGACGGCTGCACCTGCCGGTGTTCAAGGGCCGCGGCGGGCTGGTGCACGGCGTGAATCCACTGAGCAACAAGGCCTTGGTCGAGGCTCTTGGCGATGACGCCTGACGTCAATGTGCTGGTCGCTGCCTCGCGCACCGATCATCCCCATCACGCCGCAGCGCGCCACTGGCTGGAGGAGGCGGCCGGTCGGTCGGCGACCGGTGCAACCCTGACGCTGATGCCGATGGTGGTGGCCAGCTTCCTGCGGCTGGTCACGAGCCCGAAGATCTTCCATCAGGCCACCCCCATCGAAGAGGCCGTGGCCTTCATCGACGCCCTGCTTTGCGTGCCTGGCGCGCGCCTCGCACCGCTAGGCCCCGAGTGGTCGAAGCTGCGGCGGCTCTGCCTGGACAAGCAACCTGGCGGCAATGACCTGCCCGACGCCTGGCTGGCTGCCGCCGTGTCACATCTCGGTGGTCATCTCGTGACCTTCGATCGCGACTTCCGCAAGCTGCTGGGTCGAGGCCAACTCACGCTGCTGACGCCTGCGTAGCCGCATCGCGGCGTTCCTCGCGCCATGGAACGCCCAGCCCCGGATATTGGAAAGCCCAAGAAAAAAGCGCCTGACGTTTCCGCCAGGCGCTTGATTCATCAAGAAATTGTGGTGGGCCCTGAGTGACTCGAACACTCGACCTACGGATTAAGAGTCCGCTGCTCTACCAACTGAGCTAAGAGCCCTTTGCTGCGGCCACCCGGCAACCCGGAGCGGCCTGCGATGCCCGGTCGGGCATGCGGCTGAAGCCTGCGGCGGTTCGGGGCACTTCCCACCAGACCGGTGCGACGGGGCGCACATCACTGGTGGGTTGTGCAGGATTCGAACCTGCGACCAACGGATTAAAAGTCCGCTGCTCTACCGACTGAGCTAACAACCCGGCAAGCCCATGAGTATAGCCAATCGACAAGCGGCGGGGAAATTTTCTTCGGCTCAGGGCGCGGTGGCGAAGTGCGGCGGCGCATCACCGCGCCCGGGGGCCACGACCTGCTCGACCACCCAGGCCGCCGCGGCCATGCCGAAGCTGGCCGTCACCGTGACGGTGGAGCCATAGCCCGCGCAGTTCAGCGATCCGTCGGTGCTGCAGGCGGCGTCGTCCGCGGCCAGGGGCGGGGCCACCGGCTCGCGCGAGAACACGCAGGCCACGCCCAGCGTCTGGCCGGGCGCCCGTGCGGCGGCCTTGCGCAAGCGCTGGCGCAGCCGGGCGAGCAGCGGGTCGTGGGTCACGCCGGCCAGGTCGGCCACCTCGATGGCCTGCGGGCGGCGCTTGCCGCCGGCGGCGCCACACACCACCAGCGGCAACCCGTTCTGGCGGCACCACAGGGCGATGGCGAGCTTGGCGCGGCCGTCGTCGCAGGCGTCGATGACGGCCTCCAGCGGCGCGGCCAGCAGCCGCGCCACATTGGCCTCGTCGACGAAGTCCTCGATGCACATCCTCTGCCCCTCAGGGTGGATGTCCGCGAGCCGCCGTGCCAGCGCCTCGGCCTTGGCCATGCCGAGCGTGGAACCGGTGGCCTGGGCCTGGCGGTTGATGTTGGACTCGGAGACATGGTCCAGGTCGATCAGCCGAAGCGAGGCCACGCCGCAGCGCGCCAGCGCCTCGGCCGCCCAGGAGCCCACGCCCCCCAGCCCGACCACGGCGATGCGCGCCCCGCGCAGCCGCTGGTAGCCGGCATCGCCATACAGACGGCGCAGGCCGCCGAAGCGGCGCTCGTCGTCGACGGTGGGTGGCTCCGCGCCAGCGGGCACGCTGGCCCCGGCCTGCGGCCCGCTCACAGCTGCCGCTCGATGCGCCAGGTCTGGTAGCGCAGGCCCGCCACCGCGCCTGCGAGGAGCGCGGCAAAGGCGATGAAGCTGCCGATGCTCAGCGTGGACAGGCCGGTCAGGCCCTGGCCGATGGTGCAGCCCATGGCGGTGACGCCGCCCACGCCCATGAGCGCGCCGCCGACCAGGTGGTTGGCGGTGTCCTCGGCATTGCGGAAGCCCTCCCAACGGAAGCGCCGCGACGCGATCGCGTCGATGGCCGAGCCGACGACCACGCCCACGGTGGTGACGATGGCCAGCGTGAGCACCTTGCTGGCATCGGAAAAGTGCAGCAGCCAGTCGAGCGTGTAGGCCACCGGCGCGACGAAGGTGAGCGACTCCATGCGCTGCGAGTTGGTGGCCAGGAAGGCGGCCTCCAGCGTCCTCGGGTCTTCCGCCACGAAGCCCAGGCGGCCCGACACCCACCACACGCCGACCACCGTCAGCCCGATGCCGATGCCCGCGGCCAGCGTCATCGGCTGGCGGCCCTCGGGCCGGCGCACCACCCAGGCGACCAGCGCCAGGGCCAGGGCCGCACCCAGCCACAGCGCCGTCACCGAGGTCTGCTGTCCGGTGGCCGCTGCCACGATGCTGGGCAGGTCCTGCGAAGTGGCCAGCGTCACCGACACCGCATCGGTGGTGTTCACCCGCAGCACCGCGGTGATGCCGCGCAGCGTCGCATAGGCCGAAAGCCCCAGGGCCAGGAACACGACGACGGATTTGAGGCTGCCGCCGCCGATGCGCACCAGCGTCTTGCTGCCGCAGCCGGAGGCCAGCACCATGCCGAAGCCGAAGAGCAAGCCACCCACCAGGTTGGACAGCCAGATGACGCGCGGCGCTGCATAGAGCGTGTCGGAGGCCTTCACCCAGCCCAGGCCCACCATCCCGTTGAAGCCCAGCATGGCCACCGCGATGGACAGCACCCACATGCGCATGCGGGTCCAGTCGCCGATGTTGACGATGTCGCCCACCGCACCCATGGTGCAGTAGTGGGTTCGCTGGGCAATGAAGCCGAAGGCGACGGAAAGGCCGAAGCTGGCCCAGAGCACGGTGCGGGCCAGGGCCGCCACTTCCATTTCAGACATGACTGAATTCTAGGCAGCGCACCACGCCCGTCCCGCCGGCCGGCCCGAAGACCCGACCGGCCCCCGGGCGGCCGCAGTGCTTCGGTCAGCGCAGGTTCGCCAACCGCTCCTTGCCGACGGCGGCGGCCTCCGAGGCGGGATAGGCCTTGATCAGCTCGTTGAAGGCGGCCCGGGCGGCGCGCGTGTCCTTCAGTTCCAGGTGGGTGTTGGCCACCGACAGCAGCGCCTCGGGCGCCTTGGGGTGGTTGGGCGCCACCGACAGCATCGAGCGGAAGCTCGCGATGGCCTCCTTGTACTGCTTGGCGCCGTACTGCGCATTGCCCAGCCAGAACAACGACGACTCGCGGTAGCCGCTGCCGGGGTAGCGGCGGCCGAAGGCGGTGAAGGCGTTGGCCGCGTCGGCGAAGCGCCCCGCCCGGAAAGCCGCCATGGCCTCGTCGAACTGCCGCTTCTCTTCCGGGTCGGCCATGAACTCCTTGTCGTCCACGACGACCTTGACCGGCTCGATGCGGCGGATGCGATCGTCCACGCCGGCGGCCATGTCGCGCTGCTTGCGTTGCAGCTCGGCCACCTCGCGGGCGAGCTGCTCGTTCTCGCCGCGCAGCCGGGCCATCTCGGAGCGCAGCTGCTCGATCTGCGTGTTCAGCTCCAGCAGGCTGCGGCGCAGCAGCGTCGTCTGCTCGGCCAGCTGGGCGTCGGTGGCGGCCTGCCGGGTGCGCAGCTGTTCCTGGGTCTGGTCCAGGCGCGTGCGCAGCTCGAGGATGGCCCGGCGGGCCTCGTCGTCGTCGAAGAGGCCCGCACGGGCCGGCGCTGAGGCGCCCAGGCCGGCCAGGCCGACCACTAGCGCCATCACGCCCAGACCGAGGGCACCCGGGCGCCCGGCCGGGCGGGCAAGCCAAGGGCGGCTGGGCACGGCGCTCATCGGACGCTCAGCTCGGCGCGCCGGTTCTGCGACCAGGCGGCTTCGGTGCTGCCCTCCACCGCAGGGCGTTCCTTGCCATAGCTCACCGACTCGATCTGGCCTTCCTGCGCACCCAGCAGCACCAGCGCGCGCGCCACCGCTTCGGCCCGCTTCTGGCCAAGCGCAAGGTTGTATTCGCGGCCGCCGCGCTCGTCGGTGTGGCCCTCGATGGCGATGCGCCGTTGCCGGTTGGCCACGAGCGCCTTCGCATGGGCCTCCACGATGCCGCGGAACTCGTCCTTGACGACGAAGCTGTCGAAGTCGAACAGCACCACGCGGCCGGCGCGGGCGGCTTCGTCAGCCGTCGTGCGGGCGAGGTCGACGGTGGTCACCTGGGACTGCGGCGCCACCGCCGAGCCACCCGCCCCGCCGGCACCGCCCGGCCCGCCCGGAGCGCCCGGCGCAGCGGGCGTGCGGCTTTCCACCGGGGGCTTGCTGTCCAGCGGCACTTTGGAGGCGCAGCCGGCCAGCACCAGGGCGGCCAGCCCGAGCAGGGCGGCGTTCATCAGGCGATGCGAGGCCGAGCGCGAACGGGAACGGAGGGAGTCGTTGGGCTGGGTCGAAGGGGACACGGCAATGGACATCGTCAGGCTTCCAGGAAGGATGGAACGGTGGACGGGAGAGGAAGGAGTGAACCGGGGGTCGCGATGGGGAGCGGCCTTCATCGGCCTTCAGCGGCCTTCATCGGCCGAAGGGGCCCCAGGTGGGTTCGCGCACATCGGACGCCGACGAGGCCAGGCGGGCCTTGATGCGGCCGTCCAGCGTGGTGGTCATCAGCACGTCGCGGCCCGCGGCCCGGGTGGCGTAGATCAGCAGCTTGCCGTTGGGCGCGAAGCTGGGCGATTCGTCGTCGAGCGTTTCGGTGATGGCCACCGCGGCGGAGGCCGAGCTGAGGTCCTGCACGTAGAGCTTGTAGCCGCCGCCCTGGCGCGACACATAGGCCATCATGCGGCCGTCCGGGCTCAGCGCCGGGCTGATGTTGTATCCGCCGGTGAAGGTGACGCGGTCGGCGCCGCCGCCGGACACCGGCATCCGGTAGACCTGCGGGCCGCCGCCGCGGTCGCTGACGAAGTAGAGCGTGCGGCCATCGGGCGTGAAGACGGGTTCGGTGTCGATGGAGGCGCTCTGCGTCAGGCGCCGGGGCGTGCCGCCGTCGCGCCCGACGAGGAAGATCTGGGAGCCTCCGTCGCGCGACAGCGTGACCGCCAGGCTCTGGCCGTCCGGCGCCCAGGCCGGCGCGCTGTTGGTGCCGCGGAAGTTGGCGATCTGCCGGCGCCGCCCGCTGGCCACCTCCTGCGCCCAGACGACGGCCTTCTGGGTCTCGAAGGACACGTAGGCCAGCTCCTTGCCGTCACCCGACCAGGCGGGCGAGATGATGGGCTCGGGGCTGTTCAGGGCCACCTGGCCACCCTCGCCATCGGCGTCGGCCACGCGCAGCGTGAAGCGCCCGCCGCCCTTGGTGACGTAGGCGATGCGGGTTGAGAAGACACCCTTGTCGCCGGTGAGGCGCTCGTAGACGGCGTCGGCAATGCGGTGGGCGGCCAGGCGGAGGTCGGCTGCCGGCACGGCGGTGCCTTGGACGGCCACTTCCTGGCCCTTGACCGTGTCCCACAGCTTGTAGCGGATGTCGAAGCGACCATCGGCCAGCCGGGTGACCGAGCCGGTGAGCAAGGCATCCGACGGGCGGGCCCGCCACTCGGCCAGCGACGGCTGGCTGCGCTCGTCCAGGCCGCTGCCGCCATCGAGCGCTCGGAAGAAGCCGCTGCGTTCGAGATCGGCCCGGATGATCTCGGACAAGGCCACCGGCGCCTTGTCCTCGTCGCGAAAGCGCGCGATGGCCACCGGCACCTGCGTCGCGCCCACGCCGCTGATCTCCACGCGGAACTGGCCCTGCGCCTGGGCGGGCGACAACAAGGCGCCCGTGGGCCCCGCCACCGCGCCGAGCAGCAGGCCTTGTCGAACGAAGTGGCGTCGTGTCGTCATGCGTGGAATGAGGAAGGAGGAGCGTCGGTCCGGTTTCGCCGCTGGGGCGAAGTTGGGCCGCAACGCGCCGGTTTCAAGGAGCAATTCCAGCGCCCGCCGCGGGTTTGGAAGGCACGGAAGCCAGCAGGCCGAGCTTCAGATAGCGGTAATAGGTGGATTCGGCCACATACAGGGCCAGCACGAAGCCGAGCCGGCCGTCGAGGAAACCGCGCTTGAGCCCGTAGGCCCGCACGAAGGCCCAGGCCGCATGGCCGAGTGCCGCGCCCAGGCCGCCGCGGCGCCCCAGGCGCTGCATGTCCTGCGCCCGGCCGGTGGTGTAGCGGTTGAGCTTGCCCAGCGCATCGTCCAGGTCGGACATCGTGAAGTGCAACAGGTTCCCTTCGAGCAACCCGCTCGTGCCGCTCACGTCCAGTCGCTCGTGCACCAGGTCGTCGGTGAAGCGGCCGGCGCCCCGCTCGAAGAGCCTGAGCACGTGGTCGGGGTACCAGTCGCCGTGGCGCATCCACTGGCCGCAGAAACTGGACAGCCGGGCCAGCCGGTAGGCCCGATGGGCTGCAGGCTGCAGGCCCGCAGCGTCGCGCTCGACGAGTTGGCGCACCGAGCGGGCGAGCTCGGGGCTCAGCCGCTCGTCCGCGTCCAGCGACAGCACCCAGCGGCCACCGGCCAGCGCCAGCGCCCGGTTCTTCTGCGGGCCGAAGCCCGGCCAGTCGGGCACGGTGTGCACGCTGGCGCCCAGCGAGCGGGCGAGCTCGGCGGTGCCGTCGGTGCTGCCCTGGTCGAGCACGATGCGCTCGTCGGCGAAAGCCACGCTGGCCAGACAGTCGGCCAGGTTGTGCGCCTCGTTGCGGGTGATGATGATCACCGACAAGGTGCCGGGCGGGGTGCGGTCGGGCGCGCTGGGGTTCATGGGGAGCCGGGTTGGACGGCGGAATTGTGCCCGCCCCCCGGGGCTGATAATCACCGTCCATGACTGCTGCATCGCCGCCGCTCAAGGCGCGGCTGGCGCGCGTGGCGCCCTACTTCCGAGCCAGCCGGCCCGGCCTCATCCTCGCGGGCCTGGCCAGCCTGGTGGCGGCCGCCACCGAACCGTTGGTTCCCGCGCTGCTCAAGGAGCTGCTCGACCGCGGCTTCCAGTCCTCGACGCTGCCGCTGTGGATGGTGCCGGTGGCCATCATCGGGCTGTTCGCGCTGCGGGGCGGCGCGGGCTTCGTGGCCGCCTATGCGCTGGCCTGGGCGGGCGGGCGGGCGGTGCTCGGGCTGCGCCAGGCGATGTTCCGCCGCGTGCTGGACGCCCACCCGCGGCTGTTCATGCAGCAGTCGGCCTCGGCACTGAACAACACCGTGGTCTACGAGGTGCAAAGCGGCGCGGTGATGCTCATCAACGCGGCGATGACGGTGGTGCGCGACGGGCTCACGCTGATCGCCCTGCTCGGCTACCTGCTCTACCTCAACTGGGCGCTCACCCTCTTCGTCGCGGTGCTCTTCCCGGTGATGGCGCTGGCCATGCGGGCGATGACGCGGCGCCTGCACCGGCTGACGGTGCAGGGCCAGACGGCCATCGACGGCCTGGGCTACGTGATGGAGGAGAACGCGCTGGCCTGGCGCATCGTGCGGCTGCATGGCGCCGAGGCCCACCAGGCCGAGCGCTTCGGCCAGTCCAGCGAGCTGCTGCGGCGGCTGTCGCTGAAGTCGGCCGTGGCCGCCGCGGCCATGACCCCCATCACCCAGACGCTGGCCGCGTGTGCGCTGTCCGGTGTCATCGTCGCGGCGCTGTGGCAGGCCTCGCAAAGCGGCAGTTCGGTGGGGGGCTTCGTCGCCTTCGTCACCGCGATGCTGATGCTCATCGCGCCGCTCAAGCACCTGGCCGAAGTGGCCGGCCCCATCACCCGCGGGCTCGCCGCGCTCGACCGGGCGGTGGGGCTCATCGAGGACAACGAGGTCGAGCAGCAAGGGCACCACGAGGTGCAGCGGGCGCGGGGCGAGATCACGCTGGAAGGCGTGGCGGTGCGCTACCGCGGCACCGATGCGCCGGCCCTGAGCGGCGTCACCCTCACGCTGACGCCGGGCGAGACGGTGGCTCTGGTCGGTCCGTCCGGCGCGGGCAAGACCACGCTCGTGAACCTGCTGCCGCGCTTCATCGACGCCACCGAAGGCCGCCTGCTGCTGGATGGCGTGCCGCTGCAGGACTGGCGCATCGCCGCGCTGCGACGGCAGTTCGCGCTGGTGAGCCAGGACGTGGTGCTCTTCAACGACAGCCTGGCGCGCAACGTCTCGCTGGCCGACGACCCGGCCGACCCGATCGTGCGCGAGCGGGTGCGCCAGGCGCTGAAGGCGGCCAACCTGCTCGACTTCGTTCAGGCCTCGGCCCAGGGCCTGGACACCGGCATCGGGCACAACGGCAGCCAGCTGTCGGGCGGCCAGCGCCAGCGGCTGGCCATCGCGCGCGCCATCTACAAGGACGCGCCCATCCTCATCCTCGACGAGGCCACCTCGGCGCTGGACAACGAATCGGAGCGTCTGGTGCAGCAGGCGCTGGAGACGCTGATGCGCGGTCGCACGACGCTTGTCATCGCGCACCGCCTGAGCACCATCGAGGGCGCCGACCGCATCGTCGCGATGGAAGCCGGGCGCATCGTCGAAAGCGGCAGCCACGCGCAGCTGCTCGCACGCGGCGGCCTGTACGCCAGGCTGCACGCGCTGCAGTTCCGCGACGCGGGCGCGCCATCCGCCCTGCCCCCGCCCCCGCTCCCGCCAGCCGATTGAAGCCCCCACTCCCCGCCCTTGACCGGAGCCCGACCATGACCCCCGCCATCAGCCGATTCCCCGTGCCGGCGCTGCTCGACCTTCCCCAGGATCTGCAGCAGGCCTTGCTGGCGGTGCAGGAGAAGGCGGGCTTCGTGCCCAACGTCTTCCTGGTGCTGGGCCACCGCCCCGACGAACTGCGCGCCTTCATGGCGTATCACGATGCGCTGATGCTGCGGCCGCCCTCGGGCCCGCAGGGCCTCACCAAGGGCGAGAAGGAAATGATCGTGGTGGCCACCAGCGGCGCCAACCGCTGCCTTTATTGCGTGGTCTCGCACGGCGCCATCCTGCGGGTCTACGAGAAGAACCCCATCCTGGCCGACCAGCTGGCCACCAACCCGCTGAAGGCCGACCTCACGCCCCGCCAGCAGGCGATGCTCGCCTTCGCGCTGAAGGTGAGCCTGGATTCAGCCACCCTCGTCGAGACCGACTTCGACGCCCTTCGGGCCCACGGCTTCACCGACGAGGACGCCTGGGACATCGGCGGCATCGCCGCCTTCTTCGCGATGTCCAACCGCATGGCCAACCTGACCTCGATGCGGCCGAATGCGGAATTCCACCTGCTGGGGCGGGTGCCGAGGGCGCCGAAGGCCGGGTGAGGGGCAGGCCCGGCCGCCAGGCTCAGGCGGGCTCGTCCTCGACGAGCAGGGCCTGGTCGACGAGCCGCATCACGCGGCTGGCGGGCAGTTGGTCCAGGCAGGCCGAGCGGCTGTTCACATGGCGGTCGCAGCCTTCGGCCAGGCAGGGCACGCAGTCGCCTTCGCCCTGGATGATCCACACCCTTCCTTGGCGTTGAACGGGCGCCTTGAGCGTCCAGGGGCTGCGTCCGTCCGGCGTTCCGCCCTGCGGCCAGGGGCCCCAGGCAACCGGATGCGACGGGCCGAACACCGCCAAGGTCGGCGTGCCGGTGGCGGCCGCCAGGTGGGTGATGGAGGTGTCCGGGCCGATGTAGATCGCGCTGTGCCGGAGCAACTCGGCCATCTCAGCCAGGCTCAGCCGACCGCAGGCCACCGTGACCCGCTCACGCACCGAGGGCGAGAGCGCCTCCACGATGGCCCGGGCGCAGGCCTGGTCCGCAGGCCCAGGCCCGCCGCTGAGCACCACCTCCAGCCGGTGCTGCAGCACGAGGTGCTCCACCGTGCTCACCCAGCCCGGCACCGTCCAGCCCTTGTAGGCGTACATCGCCGATGGATGCACCACCGCGCGCCGGCGCGAAGCCCAGTCGTCACCCAGCA
>JAIYCR010000084.1 GCA_027487905.1 Rubrivivax sp.
AGCGTGTGCGAGACGCAGCGGCACCGCTGCAAGCTGCACCGCTTCGACGTCGCGCTGGGCGCGCTGTGCGTCGACCACGAGGAGTGACCCCATGACCACGCCCACCGCACGCCAGCCCCTCGAGGCTGCGCACATCCCCGACGCGCTGCTGAGCATCGAGACCGTCTCGGCGCTCACTGGCTGGAGCCGCAGCACGATCTACCGCCAGGTCGCCGCCGGCGCCTTCCCGCAGCCGCGCAAGCTGGGGCCGAGGTGCACTAGGTGGCGAGCGGGGGATGTGATGGGGTGGTTGGCGGACTCGGCGGCGGCGGCCGACAGGCGCTGAGCAGCTGGCTGCGAGCAGCGAATGCGCCAGCGCAAACCGAACTGCTCAGCCGGGCTTACAGGTTGGCTCGCACGTCAGGCGATGCGCACCTCAAGTTGTCGGCCAAGCGCGCGCGCGGCGGCTTCGATCTGGTCAAGCCGCGAGGCGTGGCGAAGGTCGAGCAGCCGGTCAACTTGGGGCATGTGCCAGCCCAGGCGCCGCGCCAGTTCTGATTTCTTGACGCCCTGCTCGGTCATCGCCTTGTACACGCCGAGCTTGGCCCCCTCCAGGGCTGAAGGCCGCACGGTGCGCTGTCCTCGCTTGGGCTTGCTCGGCGCGGGCAAAGGCTTGCGGTCGTCCACGTAGAACGAGAGCGCGCTTTCCAGGGCGTCGACGGCCTGCAGCAGAGCCTCGTCCTCATCGGCGCCGAAAGTCACCGCCTCGGGCACGTCGGGGAAAGACACCAGCACGGTGTCGCCGTCCGGGGTCAGGGTCACGGGGTAGTCGAACATGCACGCCTCACTTCAGTCCGAGTTGACGCTTGATGGCGGCTTCAAGCCCTTTGCCCAGTTCGGTCGTGCCGTGCATGGGCAGCGTGGACTACTTGCCGTTCAGGAACACTTTCAGATGAGACCCCTTGCCGGGCGCGAATGTGGCACCTTGCTGCTAGAGCCACCGCTTCATCTGCTTCGAGTTCATGGACTGAATACTAAACACAAGTGTTGTGTTTGTCAACCGCCGGATCTGGGCACTCGGCACTGCTCGTAGAGCCAATCCGCCCACTTCTGCATCAGCGCCCGACGCTCAGCCATGAACTCCGCCCGGTCATAGGCAGCCCCCAGCGGTCCGCTCTTGGCGTGCGCCAGCTGGGCCTCGATGACGTCCGGCCGCACGCCGGCCAGGTGCTCGACGATCAGCGTGCGCGCCATCGCCCGGAACCCGTGGGCCGTCATCTCCTCTGGCCCGAAGCCCAGCCGGCGGAGCGCCCCGGTGATGGTGTTCTCGCTCATCGGCCTGCCCGCCCCTGTCATCGCAGGGAACACGTGTGGGTTGGGGCGCCCTGCGGTCAGCGGCTGCAGCTCGCGCAGCAGCTGCACCGCCTGGGTGGGCAACGGCACCAGGTGCGGCCGGCCGTTGATCTTCCCGTGCTGGGGCCGCTTCATCTTGGCGGCCGGGATCGTCCACAGGCCGGCATCGAGGTCCAGCTCTGCCCACTCCATGGTGCGCATGTTCCCCGGTCTCTGGAACAGCAGGGCCGAGAGCAGCAGCGCCGCCCGGGTCACCGGCTGGCCGGTGTAGCCGTTGATGGCGCGCATCAGCGCCGCGGCGCCGGCCGGTGTGGTGATGGCGGCCATGTGCCGCACGCGCACCGGCTCCAGGGCCCCCGCCAGGTCGACGGCCGGGTTGCGCTCCAGCCGGCCGGTCTGCACCCCGTAGCGCAGCACCTGGCCGGCGGTCTGGCGCAGCGTGTGGGCCGCCTCGACCGCGCCGCGGGCCTCGATGCGGCGTAGAGCTGCCAGCAGCACGGGCGCTGTGACCGCCGGCAGCGCCAGTGCCCCGAGATAGGGGAACAGGTCTTTCTCCATGCGCTCGATCCAGCGCGCCGCGTAGCGCGGCGACCAGCTCGGGGCGCGCTTGCCGTGGAACTCCCGGGCCACGGCCTCGAAGCTGTCGCCGCCGGCGCGCACCGCCAGGCGGGCGGCCCGCCGTTCCTGCACCGGGTTCTGTCCGGCCTGGCGCTGCAGCCGCGCCTGGTCACGCGCCAGGCGCGCGGCCTTGAGGCTCACCTCGGGATAGCGGCCCAGGGCCAGCCGGCTCTCCTTGCCGTCGGGGTAGAACTTCCAGAACCAGCGCTTCGAGCCGTTCGGCGCGACCTCGAGGTACAGGCCGCCGGCGTCCGTCAGGCGGGCCCGGGCGCGGTCGGGCGGGCATACTGCCTGGCGGCAATCGACATCGGTGAGCACGAGGGCTGTTCCCCGAAATCGGGAAATCGCTGTTTTGGTCCCCGGATTGTTCCCCGGGAATCGGTGCGCTGGATAGCGTCAACATGGGACGCTGTGACACAACCGACAGGCAGCGCTACGAGGGAAGCCGGGTGATCTGGGACAACATGCGACGTCCTGATCTGCCGGGGTGGCCTGCCCGGAGGGACTCGAACCCCCGACCTGCTGCTTAGAAGGCTGACGGAGATTCCAGCAGCGGCGCGGCTTGCGCTGGCAAAACGTCCAACTCTGGCTTGGCGACTGGCCCAGCGCTGGTGCGGGTTTCCGGGCGCCAGTTGGACGATTTCAAGGGCCCTCCCACACCACAGCCTCGACCTCTTCCCGGGTAGTCGCCGCGTTCACGGCATCGCGCAGGGTCTGGCCGATCACGAAGTGGGTCTGGACATGCTCACCCAGCGCGAGCCCCACGGCCACCATGTCCGCCCCGGTGAGGGTACGCGTCGTGTTGTCGTAGAGCGTCCAGTCGACGGTGAACGGCTGGCCCGCCTGTGCGGCAAGCAGCGCGAGCTGCACCGCGCCCTGGATGCGCTGCTGGGATGCCGGGTCGCTGTCGAAGCGGCTGCCGTCCCAGGTGAAGCCGCCGTTGATGAGGCGGTCGCGCTGGGAACGGAGTTCGGTCCAGTGCGAGGCTTTAAAGCCCTCCAAACTGCGAGTGTCTTCCCAGCTAAATGTCACATTAGACCATTTTGCCGAATAGTTAGGCCGCTGCCGCTTCTTCATCCGCTGGTCGTCGGTATAAGAAACAAGCTCCCCGCTTTGATTTACGTATGCGGAAAACTCATCGGCGATTTGAGTATCACCGGCCCACTGCCATCCGGTGGAATCATCCGGCAGATGAGAAATGGTGTAGACAATTTCGCCGTCTTGGTTTGCTTTGTAGTATGTCATACGCGCCAATCAAAACCAATAACGGTGGCCGTAATAACCGCGCTAGTATTCCAGATTGTTGCAGTCCCACCGGGCGGGTTTTGCGAGTACACGGAGCAGTCCGAAAGCGTCAGCGTAGGGGAGACGTTGTCAAAGGCTATGTTAGAAGGAATCGCAACGACAACAGAAAAGGGAATAATAACAAGGTAGTCTGTATAGGCGTAAAACCACCGGTCGTCAATCACGGAGTTAAACGCAACGCCGCCAAGCGTAAACCCGATTTGAGCGCGCATTCTGTACCACTGAATTGGGAAGCCGAAGTAGTTAGTCGACGTACGAACCTGGATATTGCCAGAAACCAGGGCCACACTCGTACTTCGACGGGTGCCACTGGCATACCTCGACGGCAAAGTTGCGAGTATTTTACTATCGTCAAGGTAGTCGCCCGCCGAACTAATAGTAAACCCGACGCCCGTGCTTGTGGCTCGAACTGTTGCCCCGGCAGAGCCGATCTGAAGCGCTTCGGTAGTAATTGCTTGGGCGTTAACCTTCGGCGCCGTGATCGCCCCGTCTTCGATGATGACCGAGCCGACAAGCTCGGCGAGGGAGGCTTCGTAGAGGTAGACGCCTTGGCCCGGGGCGCACACCCATGCGTAGACACCCATAGTGACGAACGACGTGCCGGCGGTTGGGATGTACTCGCCTTCAAAGACCGTGCCGCCGTCCCAGTTCGGCGCCCAGGCCACTGAGGTGGTCAGCGTGGCGGCAACAAGCGTCTGACTGCTTGCCCGAGAAATGACGTTCACGCCGTCAACGGCATCGCCGATGCCAGCCCACTTTCCGGCGGCAGATGTCGCGTTCGCTTCGTTGAAGATGACGAACAGGTCGCCCGCTCCAGATGGGCTGACGCGCCCCGCCCGCACTCGAAATCGGTATCGCTTTCCCGCGCTGACCGGAACCGCCTTGTACCCAACGCCAAAGCTTCCACCTCCGGCCGATGGCGATTGCAGCGCGAACGCCGCTCCGTACACGATCCGAGTCCATTGAATCGGCGCCGTCCCGTTCGTCTGAACGACACGCCAGCCGTCGGCGTCTTGACCGAACTGAGGGTTCAGAATCAGGTTCGTCCCAGGGCCGCTGGCCCCAATGGTTAGCTTGTTCGCGCTGATCGAGCCGTCGACGATGAGTTCGCCGCCGGAGCGACGGCGAAAAATCACGTTGGTGAAGTAGATCGCGTCACCGAAGGCGTTGCTCAGGTTGGCGAACGGCTTGTTCACCTGAATCCAAGGGCGCAAACGAGCCACCCCAGACGCCGGCACGGTGTAGACGCCGTTGAGGGACAGCGAGCCGGTAAGGGCCGCTGCTCGCCCCGCCACGTAGACGAAGTCGTCTGACCCGCCCGTTGCGTTTTGCGTATGAACTCCGAATCCGGTGTTGAAATTCATGCCGCCACCGCCGTAGGGCAGCGAGTCCCACGACAAGAAGAACTGGTCCCCCGGCCTGACGTTGATCCAGGGGCCGTAGAAGGCGTCGCGGCATGCCTGCGCGAACGCGTGCCCTGAGGCAAAAGACGCCGGCCAGAACGAGAACGATTGCGCCGAGAAGGAGGGGCCATCACTTGGCGCCCACCCATCCACCCCCGCATCACCCCGGTTGTTGGTGACGAGGTTGGTGCTGTCCGTCACCGTGATGTGCCGGGCGGTGATGGCGCCGGCTGCGATCCGGTTCGCGCCGAACTCGCCCGCGGTGATCTTGTTGGCGTTCAGGTTCCCGATCCACGTCTCCGGCAGCTGCGTCGGCCCTGAAGCCCGCGTCTGCAGCACGACGTTGCCGGCCTCGTCCTCGATGCGCAGGCCGCGGAAGGTGGCGTAGCCATCGGCCGCGATGCCCGTTCGCCCGGCCGTCATCTGGATCGACCCCGCGGTGATCTCCCCGAGGTTCGCGCTGATGGCCGACAACTGCCCCACCCGCAGGCTCGCCAGGTACGGCGCGTACCAGGTCGTGGTGTTGGCCACCGGGTCGAAGAGCCCGTCCGTCACCCACACCGATTCGCCGGCAGCCGGCGCCGGGGTCGCGACGACCCACACCGTGCCGCTGCCCCACTGCCCGTTGCCCGGCCGGTTGTCGCCTGCCACGCTCACCGAGGCCGGGGTGCTGGCCAGCGCCCCCACGCCACCCGTGGCCAGGCTATAGGCCACGCGGGCGCTCACGCCCTGGCTGCCGGGTGCACCCGCCGCGCCGTTGGCGCCTGCGAAGCCCACGGCACGCACTGAGGCCGTCGTCCAGTTGACCGCCGAGGTCAGCACGGTGGACGAATCCACCAGGGCGACCTCGGCCTGCCACAGGGTCAGGCCCGGGCTGGGCGAGCTGGTGGGCGCCGCCACCCAGGTGCCCGAGCCGGTGGGCAGCGCGCTCACCGCGCCGGTGGCCCAGGTGTAGGTGGCCGAGCCGGTGGTGGTGGGCGCAGGCGCCAGCGACCACTGGAAGGCCCGGGCGTAGCCGGTGCGCACGCCCGGCACGCCCTGCGGGCCGGTGGCGCCGTTGGTGGTGATGGACTGCTTGGTGAAGCTGCCCGGCGCCCAGGTCACCGTGCTGGTGGTCGCCGCGGCGGAGGCCGTTAGCGCGCGCTGCGCCACCCACAGCAGCAGCCCGGCCGTTCCCGGGTTGGCCGGCAGCGCGGTGCTCCAGCCGCCGCCCGGCGTGCCGCTGTGGGCTGCTGTGGCCCAGTCCCAGGACGTCGAGCTCGTCGGGTCGCCCGGTGCCGTACCGGTGCCCCACTGGTAGAGGTAGACGGTCGCGGTCTGCGTGCCGCTGGTGCCGGCCGGGCCCTGCGGCCCCTGCGAGCCCACGGCCAGCGCGCCGACGGTGATCGTGGTGGTGGCGTCGTTGACCGACAGGTTGCCGTCCAGATCCTGCGCGCGGATGCGGAAGGTGTAGGTGCCCGCCGCCGGCTGCGGCCACAGGTGGGTGGTGCCGCCCACGATGGTCTGCGCGGTGCCGTCCAGCGGCGTGGCCGTGGCCCAGTTGGTGCCGCCCAGGCGCAGCTGGTACTGCACCACATCCGACTCGGGGTTCGGCGCCCAGCGCAGGCGGATGCCCACCTGCTCGGTGGCCGAGGTGAAGCCCGTCACCGCGCCCGGCGGGCCCGCCGGCGACACGAAGCCCGCATCGGGCACCGAGGGCTGCGTCTGCACGACGCTGGAGTACACCGCCGGGTCATGCTCCACCAGCGGCAGCCGCCAGCGGCCGTGGCTCACCATCTCGGGCGGCTCGGCGATGCGGAAGGGCTTGGCCACCAGGCCAACCGGGTGCGAGATGGACACGATGTCGCCGATCTCGTGTCGGATGCCGATGTCGAAGACCTCGACCACGGTGCTGAGGTCGCCCAGCGTGAGCTTGTTGAGCCGCTCGATGGCCTCGCGGTTGGCCTGGCTGAAGCGTTGCACGCCGGGCATGCGCACCTGGCTGAGCCGCACCGGCCGCGTGGTGCCCACGCCGGGCAGCGAGGCCGACGCGATGGCCTCGCGGTATGGCACCTTGGTGGTGTCTGTGTAGAGGATCTCCACCACCGTGGGCGCGCTGCTGTTGTCGCGCAGGGTCAGCGGCTCGAGCTGGGCGATGTCGCCGCCCGCGTGGGTGTAGGTGGCCACCGGCGCGGCGTCCTGGTCGGGCAGCAGCCGCACGCCAGAGGCGCTGGGCACCAGCCAGCAGCCCGCATGTGCTCGCAGCGTCTGCGCCACCGCCTCGACGCTGGCCGGCGTCACCAGGCCCAGCCCGATCACGCGCCGGCGCTCGGCCGGGGTGCCCACCAGGTCGTCGCAATGGTTCGCCGCGGCCGCCACGCTTGCCCAGTCCACGGGGCTGCCACAGCCGTAGGTGGAAGAGGCCAGCCAGTCGGCCAGGGCCAGCGCGGGGTTGTCCGACCAGGTCCAGGTGCTGGGCGTGGCCAGGCGCTGCGGGCCGCTGCCGCCCTGCGTGCTGTCCTGCCGCACGTCGTAGAGGCGCCGGCCGCGCACCCGCGCGGTGATGGCCAGCGACCCCTCGAAGGCCCGGGTGGGGATGGCCAGCACCGAGTAGCCGAAGCCTGCCAGCGTGTCGGTGTAGGTGATGGACTGCGCCGCGAAGGCGCTCACCAGCGCGGCGTCCGCCGTCGACTGGCCGCCGGTGTAGTGCGTGACGGTCGAGCCGGCCGGCAGGGCCTGGTCGTTCAGCCGGACATCGTTGATGCTGTCCAGCGCATGGCCCCACAGCACCTGCACCAGCAGCGTGGGGGAGTTGGCCGCGGCCGGCAGGATGTTCAGCAGCAGGCCGCCGATGCGGTCTTCGCCGTACAGCACGGGCGCCGCCGAGCGGGCGCCGGCGGCCGAGATCTGCCGCTGCCCGGCGTCGCTGACCGCGCCGTTGAGCGCCGCCGCCGGCGGGATGGTAAGGCCCGAGTACAGCAGCGACATCAGACCTCCTCCAGCCGGACGCGGGCGACCCAGATCCCGCCCTCGCGCCACTCGTAGGTGGGCGCGCTGGCGAACCGGCAGGTGTAGTTCAGGCCATCAGCCGGCCAGGTGAGCGTCACGTTGTTGGTCCGGTTGGCGGTGTAGGCCGTCTCCAGCGTCGTGCGCTGGGCGGTCGTGAGCCAGTGCACCAGGTCGAAGGACCACTTCTCGGCGGTCCAGAATCGGCGCACCTTGAGCAGGCCGTTGGTGGCCCGCACCGGCGCATAGCCGCCCTCGCGGGTGGCGCGGCTCTCGGCCATGATGGGGATGGTGGTGGGGTAGGCCATGCGTCAGTTGCGCCGCTCCAGGCGGTAGTCGATGCCGTTGATGCGCACGACGGCCCCTGGAGGCAGCATGGAGCCGAATCCGTTGCCGGGCGTCAGGTAGGTGCGCGGGCCCACCACGTACTCGCAGGCGTGCCGCAGGTTGATGCGCACCGCCTCGGGCGAGATCTCCGCTGAGGCGCCCACGGCGTCGCACAGCCACACCACGTCGCTGAGCGCGGTGGCCGCGGCGTCGTAGCCCCAGATGCGGAACACCCGGTCGGTGACGCCATCGGCGAGCACCAGGTTGCCGGCCAGGTCGTCGTGATTGCCAATGAGGATGCTGCCCTCCACGCGCAGCGGGTCCACGCGCAGGCCCTCGACCAGGATGTCCTCGCGGGACCAGGAGAAGCCGGCCCAAGTGACGGTGGCAAAGCTCGACCACCGCCGCGTGGTGGCGAAGCCCGCCTCCACCAGGATGGCCGGCTGCTGCACCGGCGCCCCCAGCGCCGTGGCCAGGGCTGAGCTGAGCGACCTCATCCGCCGAACCCGCCCGCGTTGCCGCTGGTGTCCACGCCGCCGTTGACCTCGGGTGGAGAGGCTGCCCTACTCCGAACAAAGTCGAACAGGCCGCCGGTGCCGCCATTGGCGCGGATGACATCGGCCACCATCTCCAGGCCCTGCACGATGACGTTGCCCATGTTGGTGATGGCCGTCACCGTCGGCTCCTGCGAGAAGGCCGCGGCGAGCGGCGAGTTGGCTGGCGCGCCGGCTGCGGCCTGGCTGAGGGTCTGGCCGGTCTCGGCCAGGTAGTCGGCCACGTCGACGAAGGCGCCGGAGATGTCCAGCAGCGCGTTGAGCTGCTGGCGGCCGGCCTCGGTGCTGACGTCGGTCCCGTCGACCAGGCGGCGGAAGTCGTCGCGGCTGCTGATGTCCTGGGTGATGCCCAGCTCGCGCAGCACGCCCTGGATCTCGCCGGCCTTCAAGCCCGCGATCTCGTCGCGCCCGTAGTAGTTCTGCACGAAGCCCAGGGCCTTGGCGGCGAACTTATCCAAGCCACCGGCGAGCTCGCCGAGCTGCTCTCGGGCCTCGAAGGTGAGCCGGGCCACGCGGGAGAACACGCCGCCCAGGCCGTTGATGGCCTCGCTGAACTGCTGGATGCCGGCCAGGCGCTGCAGGGTGTCCAGCGTGCGCTCGCCCTCCTTGGCCAGGGGCTCGATGCGGTCCTTGAGGAAGGCGGTGAGCGCGTCGCCGTAGAGGTTCAGCGCGTCGGTGATGGCCTTGGTGTCGGCCTCGGCGTTGCCGGTGAGCTTGATGCGCGCGCTGCTGGTGATGCTTGTCATGTACTCGGCCGGCAGGCCGAGGGTCTTGGCGTAGGCCTGGGCGCTGGCCAGGATGGCCTTGCCGCCGGCGTCCAGGGCCTCCTGCAGCGGCGCGTCGATGGCCCGGAAGTCGGTGCCGCGCTTGTCGCTGCGGAAGGTGCCGCCCTTGCGCAGCCAGTCCTCGAAGGCCTGGCCGGTGAAGGAGCCGCCCGCGCCGAAGGTGCCGGTGACGCCGGCGTCGGTGACTTCGCGCGGCCGGCGGCCGAACGCACGGTTGATGGCACCACCGACCACGCCCAGCAGATTCACAGTCGCGTTGCCTGAGCCACCGATGCTGTAGCCATTGCTGATGGCGCGCCCAGCGTACATGCCCAAGATGGCAGCCGCCGCATAGGGCGCGATGGCTCCCGCGCCAAAGCTGGCGCCTTGAGCGACCTGCCCGCCCGCCATCATGTTGCCGGCTGCGCTCAGACTGGACCCGATGCCGTTGCCGGCCATCGTCGCTGCGCTGCCAGCGCTAAAGATGCTCCCGATGCCGCTGATGCTGCCCATGCCAGCTGCTGCAGCGGCATTTCCGAGCATGCTGCCAGCTGCGGAAGCGACCCCAGACGCCGCCGCCTGCGTGATCACCGTGATGGGCTGGATCAGCGGCTGCAGCACGGTCTGCACGATGGGCCTCAGCACCATCGTCTGAAAGGCGTTGGCCACCGTGTCCCGGAACGCTCGCGCAAAGCCCTTGCCCGACTCGAAGGCCCGCATCAGGGCGTCGGTCAGGCTGCGGTTGAGCTCCTGGGCAGCGCGGTCGTATTCCTCCATCGCTCGGCGTGCGGCTGTCTCGGCCTCGCTGCGCTGCATCACCTGGTTGCGCATCTTGCGGCGCTCCTCGATGGCCTTTTTCAGCTGCTCGGTGTACTCCTCGTAGGCGAAGGTGCCGCGCTCGATGCCTCGCGATTCCAGGTCGAAGAGCGCGATCGACAGCTCGCGCTCCTCGTTGCTCATGCCCAGCTGCTCGGTCTCGCGGCGGATGGCGGCCACCAGCTTGTCGGCGGTCTGCAGCCGCGCGGTGGCCTCCAGCTCTTCGCGCTCGAAGCGCGCCTGGTCGAAGCCCTCGCGCTTGATGATCTCGTCGTAGTAGTCCCGCTCCCACTTCACCAGCTGCTCGCGCGCCGGACCCATCTGCTCAGCCGCCTGCGCGGCCTCCTTGATGGGCTTGATGAAGCGGGCCCGGATGGCCTGCTCGACGTCGGGCGGGATGATGCCGCCGAAGGTTTCGCGCACCCGCATCAGCTCTTGCTGCAGTCGGGCGGCGTCGCTGGCGTACTGCTGAAGGATCTTGGCCCTCGCATCGGCGCCAGCGAACGCGCCAGCGCTGCGGCCGAGCCTCGCCGACTCCGCTGAGCTCTGGTTGGCCTCGACGCCCAGGCCCAGGCGACGCGTCTCGGCGTCGGTCTGCAGGGGCATCCGCGCCAGGCTCTGGGCCTCCTGCAGCTTGTCGATGAACTTCTGCAGCTGGTGGATGTCGTTGCGAAGGTAGAAGCTCTCGGGGTTGATCTCCAGGCGCAGCCTGAGCTTGGCCATCTCGGCCTCGGCGGTCTTGAGCTGAGCGCCAGCTTCCTGCGCGCTGTAGCTGACCGCGTTGATCGGGTTCACGAAGCGAAGGGCGGCGCCGCCGGCGGCCAGCGCCTGCGCAACGAAGCCGCCGCCCTCATCGCGCGCCTTGCGGATCGAACGCGCCGCGTCGTCCATCGCGTCGGTCAGGATGTTGACCTGGCCGGCGAGGAAGCCGGACACGCCCGAGTCGCCGATCTGCTGCTTCAGACCCGCCCAGGCGTTGCTCATGCGGTTGGCCGACGCCTCCAGCCGGTCACCGGCCTTCTCGGCGGCGCCGCCCAGCTCCTGCTCGAGCTGGCGGGCAAAGCGCGGCAGGAAGTCCTCGCTCAGCACCCGGCCTTGCTCGAGCATCCTGCCCAGCTCCTGGGTCGTCACACCCATCGACCTGGCCGCCACCTGGAAGGCGCCCGGCAGGCGCTCGCCCAGCTGGCCGCGAAGCTCTTCGGCGCTCACCGTGCCCTTGCTGATCATTTGCTGCAGCGCCAGCAGCGCGCCCTCGCTCTGCTCGGCACTCAGCCCCATCACCGCGGCAGCCTTGCTGACAGACTCGAACACCTGGCGCGCACCGGACCCCTCCAGCGAGGTCTGCCGGGCCGCGGCGGCGAACTTCATGTAGCTGCTGGCGGTGGTGTCGAACTGCAGGCCCAGGCGCTGCGTGAGCTTGCGCAGGTAGTCGATGTCGTCCGCAGCATTGCCGGTGGCGAACCCCAGGCCCATGCGCAGGCGCTCGGCGTTCACGCTGGCCTCGAAGAAGGCCTTGCTCATGCCCAGCGTGGTGGCCGCCAGCGCGGCCAGGCCAGCCCCGCCAGCGCCGAGCTGGACCACCCGGCCCAGCGCCTGCGACAGGCGGTCGGCGCCCTCGGCGCCCTGCGAGGCGGCACGCTCCACCTGAGCGACCTTGCCTTCGATCTGCTGCAGCCCGCTGGTGACAGCCTGCGCGCCCTGCAGCGTCAGCCGCATCGAGACGTCAAAGCTCATGCGCGACTCCGGTCAGCCATCACTTGCCTGCGCGGCCCTTGGGCTGGGCATCTACCCAGGCGCTGACCCAGGCCTGGTCCAGCCGCCTGAGCGCCTGCAGCTCCCAGGCCTGCGGCGCCACCCGTGCAAGCCGGGCCCAGGCGGCCAGGTCGGCCCAGGTGATCGGCTGCGGGCCGCCGAAGCCTGACTGCCGTCCGGCCTGCAGCTCGACGAACCAGTGCAGCAGGTACACCAGCGACACGGGCGGCGGCGGGGTGATCAGCTCGGCCACCGGCGCTGCGGTGACTTGCTGAACCTGCTGCAGGTGCTGGCGCAAGGAGCATCCGCCCTCCTGCGTCAGGTCGAGGCGGAACTCGGCCGCAGCGTGGGCGACGAGCTCGCCGACGGCGGCCGCACGAAGTTTCCCAGCTCTTGGGCCTCATCCATGACCTGGCGGCGGATCCAGGAGTACTCGCTGTAGATCAGCCGAAAGTTGGCCTCGGTGGGCTCCATGAGCTTGTCGCCGTCCTCGAAGCCCGACCAGGTGATGGTGTAGGCCACGGCCATGTCGACCACCTGGGCCTCGAGCTCTTCCAGCGTCATGGGCTCGGGGTCGCGGCCGCGCTTCTTGGCGCTCATCTCGCGGGCGGCCGCCTGGGCCATCTGCTGGCGCAGCATCGCGCGCACCTTGTCGCTGTCCGGGCCGCGCACCGTGATGGTCGCGCCGATGCCGGTGCCGTCCGGGTAGGTGGGCTCGAAGGTGTAGCCGGCCTCGCTCACGAGGCCGGTCTTGGGGGTCTTCTGTCGATTCATCTGGGCTTTCCTTGGGTGCTTGCAGTTGCTCGATGTGCCCGTGCCGGACGCAGCCGGGCAACTGCAAGGAAAGCCCGAACTGCGCCCGGTCGGTGCGCGGTGCTGCCGAAGGGTTACGGCAGGCTGCTGTCTTGCAGCAGCATGGTGGTGGCCAGGTTGCCGCCGGTGGCAGGCGACAGCAGGGCAGTGAAGTCGAAGCTCTGCACGCGCGACTGGTTGGCGGTGCTGAAGCTGCCGCCGGCCAGCTTGATGCGCGGCAGGCAGATCTGCACGAAGCCCGAGGCGGCGCTCGGGTCGTCGGCCACGCGCACGATCAGGCCGATCTCGGTCTCCTGGTCGAAGACGTCGTAGAGCGTGCCGGTGTCCTCGTACACCGTGAAACTGCCGGTGACGGCCATGGAGCCGTGGAAGATGTCCGGCGTGAGCGCCGAGCCCACCACGGCGCCCGCCTCCATGTTGTTGGTCACGTTGATGGTCAGCGCGGTGACCGTGCCCAGCGCCTGGCCGCCCACAACCAGCGAGCCCTGGTGCCCCACCTGCATGGGCGCGGCCGCCGGCGTGACGGCACTGGTGAAGTACCGGCTGGCCGACACCTGCGAGTCACGGCCAAGCAGGCCGAAGGTGAGCTGCGCGCGATCGTTGGGCGGCGCGCTGATGCCCATGGTGTTCACTCGCAGGCCCACGTGGCGGTGCGAGCGCGGAACGTCGGGCTTCCACTCCTCGATGCTGTAGCTCGTCTGGGTGTGGCCGCTGGTGGGCATGAAGGTCACGCGGCCGGGCACCGTCGCACCGGTGCCGCCCGAGCCGGCCACCACGGTCTCGGCCACCGTCATCTGGGTGGCAGTCAGCGCGGTGATGGTGAAGTTGCGGGCGTTGTTGACCGCGGCGCCTGCGGTGAAGCCGGTGAAGCGCACGCACATGCCCACGGCCAGGCCGTCGGAGATCCACGAGCCGGCCGAGCGCGTGAAGTGCGGCGCGGTGGCGCTCGCGGTCACCGTCAGGCCGGTGATGGCCGGCACGGCCGTGAAGTCGCGGCGCAGGGCGCTGGCCATCAGCTCGTTGTAGGTGCCCGCCTGCAGCTGCAGCTGCAGCTCGCCGCCCACGGCGCGGTTGCCGTGGCGCATCGTGGCCATCTGGAAGTCCGGGCGGATTTCCTGGCTGGCGATGGCCGACTTGGACAGCGCGATGCTGTGGCTGACGTAGGGGATCAGCTTGGCGGTGGCGTCGTTGGGCGCGAGCGTGCCGATGGAGCCGGTTTCGCGGCGGTAGGCCAGCTGCAGGCCGGATGCGGATTGGATGGGCATGGGGGCTCCTGTCGAAGAGGGATCAGCTAATCGGGCGCTGGACGCGGCGCTGCACGGTGAAGTCGTCCTGCCATACGGTGGCGTTGTCGATGAACTCGACGAGCGAGCCCTGCACGAACTGGATGCGGCCCACGCAGTCGGGCGGGTTCCAGCCGACGATGGCGGCGGCCACCGCCTGGCGCAGCGGGGTCAGCGCATCGGCCGCCGCCGCTCCACTCGCATCACCGGCGTGGCGCGTGATGTAGGTCACCTGCAGGTCGCAGTCGTGCAGCTGGAACTGCGCGCCGATCACGTCACTGGGCAAGGCGCGCTCGGACACGGGCAGCACGAACGCGCAGGGCGTGGAGCGCGGCAGCGCGGCGATGGCCTCGAACTCGGCCACGGCGCCGACGCGGGTGAAGAGGGCGCCGGCCTGGTCGGAGATGCGCTGGCGGACGGCCAGCACCAGGTCGATCACCGACCGCCCCCAGCCAGGGTGCCGCGCAGGTGCAGCGTGATCTGCTCGCGGATGATCTCGGCGTACTCGCGCGGCAGGCCGCGCTGCTTGGTGGCAAGGAATGTCCGCGCCGGAATCGTCGTGCGCCGCCCGCGCCCCGCCTTGCCGCCGAACTGGTGGATGGCGCCATAGGCGACGTTCGTGCCGATTTCGGCGAAGTCGGCGCCCGAGCGGAAGGTCACGCTGTTGCGAAGCCGCCCGGTGTCCAGCAGCGGCTTGGCGGTGCTGAAGGCCCCCACGAAGCGCCGGCCGGCAGCAGCCTTGAGCGTGCCGTCCTTCTTCGTCGCCTTCTTCCCGGCCGCGCGCCTCGCCCGCGCCAGGCGCGACGCGAAGCTCAGCGGCTTCCAGGCTACGCCATAGGGGTCTCGGCTTTCGCGGAAGCGCAGCTGCGCTTCCGCCACCGCGTCGGCGCCGATGCCCCGGAAGACGGGCGCGAGGTTGCTGAGCTTGTCCTCCAGCCGCTGCAGCGTGCGCAGCACCGGCCCGGCGTCGAGGTCGATCGAGATCCTCATGGCGCGCTCACCCATCGCTGCGAGAAGTCCGCACCGAATGCGCCTTGTCCGGGGTAGCTGGCCACGGCCGACGTGCTGAACGCCGTCTGCTTGGTGGGCAGCACCGATCCGTCGTCACCGACGAGCGGCAGCTTGCCGTCGGCGACTGAGCGCAGCCACGCGAGCGCGTCCTCGTAGTGGGTGCGCGCGATCTCGGTGGGCGCCTGGTCGTGCAGGAAGTAGCGCGCCACGTCGCAGGCCACGCGCACGAGGTCGCTCGGGTAGGGCGCACCCAGCGGCACGCTGAAGCGCGCGCCGAGGAAGCGGTTCACCACGCCATCGGCGTCAGCCAGGGCCCGGTCCACCACTTCCACCACCACGGCGCCAGCCGCGGGCAGCTCACGATCGGTGAGCTGCCGCAGCTCGGCGACACCGAAGCGGCTCGTCAGGTCGGCGAGCGTGGCGTAGGGCATGGGCGGTCACTGCTCAGGCGTCGGCGGCCGCTTCCTCGCTGGCGTCGGCAGCCGCTTCCTCGCTCGAATCGATGGCCGGCTCGATGCCCGACACCACGCCGGCGGCCTGCAGCGCGGCCAGGGCCTGCTCGGACATGACCGGCAGCTCGTCGCCGAGCTGGTAGGCCCTGCCATCGTGGTGCACGGCGCCCAGGGCGAAGACGCCGGACGAAGACTCGGGGGCGCTCTTGGTGCGTGCCATGTCTGCTCCCTGCTCAGGCGACGGCGTTCTGGAAGTAGTAGCCGAGGGAGTTCTCGGTGATCACTTCCTTGACCGACTCGCCCAGGCGGATGCGCTGGCCGCCGCGCAGGCCGATGTCACGGTCGAAGTCGCTGCCGGCGATGCGGTCGCCCCACTGGGCGGTGAAGCCGAAGGTGGAGCCCCGGGTGGGGTCGGACAGGCTGTCGATGTGCAGCAGCGCGGCGTGCTTGCCCCAGGCGCGTGCCATCGTCGCGGCCTGCCCGCGGCGGGCGGTGTTCACCCAGCCCTGACCGACCACGATCTGCTGCAGGCCGAGCGCGCGCGCCACGTTGTCCAGCGACACCAGGCCGTTGCTCTGCGCCGTGTTGTTGATGGTCTGCACCACGCGCGGGTGCTGCATCAGCTGGGTTGCCACCTGCTGGCCAACGACCATCAGGTTCGGCCGCATGATCATGCCGTCCATCGCGTTCAGGATGGCGCTCACCGGGTTGGAGTTGGCGAAGTCGCTCCACTGGCTGGTGCCCGACAGCGTGGCCCGCTGCGCGGCAAGGTAGGTGCTCAGGTTGAACACCGCGTTGGCCACGCGCACCTCACGGTCGAGCTCGATGAGGTTGGTGAGGTAGGTCACCGCCCGCGCCTGCGGGTTGTAGCGGGCGTCCGCGTTGAGCATGTCCGCCTGCGGCACCGCGTCCTCGAGGCCGTAGTCGATCGTGAAGTCGGCCTGCTCGGTGCCGCCCGTCTCGATCATGTTGGGCCGGCTCTTGCGGCCCACCAGCGTGGACGGGACGGTGAAGTCGTCGGTCAGGCTGTTGCGGAACCACTTGAATTCCTGCTTGGCCACGCGCACGCGGGGCAGCACCAGGTCGGCGACCATCGCCTCGTTGCGGTAGCTGATCGCCAGCGCGGTGAGGTCCGGATTGATGGGAAACGGGGTCATGGACGACATGTCGAGTCCTCAGTGATTCAGGCCGATCAGCCCTGGACGGTGCACTGCTGCACCAGGATGCGGACGATGTCGCCCGCGGCCGTGGCCTGCTCCAGCGCGATGCCCACGATCTGGTTGTTGGTGCCGGCGGCAGGCGCCGCGGCGACGGCCCGGCCCTGCGAGTCGGTGGTGAGCTTGGCGCCGGCGGCGAAGGCGGCGCCCGCCACCACGCCGTTCTCGGCAATGCCGGAGAGCACCACCGAGGCCGAGCGGCTCGCGCCGACGTCCACGATGCTGTCGACCACGCCGATGAGGTTGTCCGAGACGGCGGACGCCTGCAGCACCTGCGCCTGGTTGGTGGTGTCGAAGCGCACGATGCGGCGGGCGCCGATGACGGCGGCCGTGGCCTGCATCTCACGGATGGTCGCGCTGGGGTGGCTCATGTCGAGTCCTCCGGATCAGAAGTGGGCGGGGGCCGAGAAGCCGGCCGGGCTCTTGAGGGCGGCGAAGGCCTGCTCGAAGGTCGCACCCGGGTGGTCCCTGCGGTACTGGGTGATGGCCTCGGGCGTGATCGGCGTGTCGCTCTGCCCGCCGCTGGCCTGTTCGGAGGTGAAGCTGGCCGGCAGCCGGGCCTTGAGGCCGCCGACGGTGGCCTGGACGGCGGCGAACGCCGTGGCATCCATCGCCATGAAGGGGGCGGCCTTCTCGGCGCTGAACTCTTCGCCCAGCAAGGCCTTGACCGCGGTCTCGCGCTCGGCCTTCTGGCGGGCGGCGAACTGCGCCTGCAGCTCCGACAGCGCGGTCTTCGTCTGCTCAAGCTCGGCCTTGAAGGCGTCGCGCTCGGCCGTGAGGGCTGCCACCTGTTCGGCGGCCTGGTTGGTGTCGGCCATCGAGGCGTCTCCTTGGGTTGAAGCGGGGGTCGAGAAGGTGATGCGCGCAGTCACGGCGCCGCTCACCTGGTTGAACACGGTGGCGCGGGTGGTGCTGTCCGCTCCCAGGGCCACGAAGCTGGTTTCGCGGACTCGGGCGCCGCGCATCACCTTGGTGGCGCGCTCGACGTAGCGGCCGTTCACCTCGGCGCCGGCCTGGACTTCCTCGATGAGGTCGGGCCACAGCCCCACGCTCATCTGCCACGGCATGCCGGCGTCCGCCTTGGCGGCTACGCCCGCTGCGGCCGGCTCCGTGTCGGTGAAGAGCTTGCCGCCGATCTCCAGCGCCGCGCCGGTGTTGGTCACCGTGTCGATGACACCGATCACGCGGTCCGGATCGTGCTGCAGCAGCAGCGGCATGGGGGCCAGCGCCTTGAGGCTGCCGAGGTCGAAGGCCACTGCGTCCCAGTAGGGGTGGTCGGTGATCACCCCGCCGCCGTAGGCGGTGCCGGAGAACCGGCGCGGGCCTGCGGCCTGGCCCGGGGCGGCCAGCTGGATGGGGGCTGCGAACTGCAGCCCGCCTGCGGGGATTTCGATCTCGCGATCTGCCATGGGCCGCGAATCTGACAGCGGCGCGAAGCCCTGTCACCCTGACATGTGTCAGGGTGACGCCGCCGTGCCGATCGGTCAGATTCGCCCGCCATGCAACTCCCACTGCCCGCGCCGGACAAGGCGCTGCACCTGATCGCCGGCGCGCTCGCCGCACTGGCCGGCCTGGCCGCTGCGCACCTGATCGAGCTGGACGCGCTTTGGGGTGCCGTGGGCGCCTGTGCAGCCGCGGCGGTCGGGCGCGAGATCTACAACCGGCTTTCCGGGGGTCGCTTCGACCTGGCGGACATCGCCTGGACGCTGCTCGGCGGGCTAGGGATCGCGGGCGCGGCATGGATTGGGCTGTGAACCCCGAGAGCATCCCCGGCGAGTTCGACTCGCTCAAGAAGCGGCTCTCGCGCGTCGAGCAGCTGCTGGACGAGAACACGCAGATCACCCGCGAGGTGCGCGATGCGCTGATCGCCGGTCGCGTGCTGGCCAAGCTGGTGGCCTGGGTGGCCCCCATCGCCGCCTTCGGCGCCGCGTCCTGGGTGTGGCTGAAGGATCACGCCAAGTGAAGCCCCTGCTGCTGGCCATCGTGACGCGCCTGCGCGAGGCGTCGACCTGGCGCGGCCTGGTGCTGCTGGCCACGGCCGCCGGCGCAGGCCTGCGGCCCGAGCAGCAGGAAGCCATCATCGCGGCCGGCGTCGGCCTGGCGGGCCTGCTGGCCGTGCTGCTGCCCGACAGCCTGGGGGGCCCGAAATGACCTGTGCGCCGGTGGATGCCGTGCTGCTGCTGGTGGCCGGGGCCTGCGTCGGCATCGTCGCGCTCGCGCTGGTGCTGTTCTCGGGCGCTGACGACCGATGAGCTGCATCGAGCGCCTGTTCTGGGAGCGCGGCCGTGGCGGCGTCGCGCGGCTCGACGACGTGCAGATCCAGCTGCCCGGGCATCGCCAGCCGGACCTGGTGCTGCCGATGCCCGTGCTGTCGCTCATTGACTACTCGCCGGCCGATCGCTGCGCGCAGCTGCAGCCCGAGCACGGCGGCCGGCGTGACATGGACGGTGCCGAGCGCACCGCGTGCGCGGCCTTCCTGCACCGCATCTGCGACGTGCCCACCCTCGACGCGGAAGCCTGAGGTGATCGCTGCACTCCTGTCCCTGCTTGGTGGCGGCACCTTCCGGCTGCTGATGGGCGAGCTCGTCAGCTGGCTGAAGCAGCGGCAGGACCAGGCGCAGGAGGTCGCGCTGATGCGCCTGCAGGGCGAGCTGGCTGCGGCCGAGCATGCGCGCAGCCTGGATGCCATCCGGCTGCAGGCCCAGCTGGGCGTGAAGACCATCGAGGTGCAGCGGGACCGCGATGTTGCGGTGGCCGAGGCGGACGCGTTTCGCTCGGCGGTGGCTGAGGCCATGAAGCCGACCGGCATTGCCTGGGTGGACGCCTGGAACGCCGCGGTGCGGCCGGCCTTCGCCAGCGTGGCCTTGCTGCTGTGGGCGCTGGCCCTGTGGCGCCAGGGCTGGGCGCTGACCGAGTGGGACCAGGCCCTGATGGGCGTGGTCATCGGCTTCTTCTTCGCCGACCGCAGCCTCAGGAAGCAGGGGCGCTGAACATGGGCCTGCTCTCACCGATCCTGCGCAACGGGCAGGACAACACACTCATCTGGTGGTGCCCCGGCTGCGACGGACCGCACCGCATCAATCATGGCAGTGGCCCCGGGCCGCGGTGGGGGTGGAACGGAAGCGTTGAGAGTCCGACGTTTACGCCGAGCGTGCTGATCACCTGGACCGAGCCCGCGAACCTTCACGCCCTCGACTTGCTGCGCCGAGACCTTGCGGATGCCGAGCGCCGACGCAATGCCGGAGAGCAGCACGTGAAGGTGCCCCAAGCCGCCAAGGTCTGCCACTCCTTCGTCGTCGACGGCCAGATGCAGATGCTCGGCGACTGCACGCACGCGCTGGCGGGGCAAACGGTGCCGATCCCGCCATGGCCAACACAGCGAGACAGCTGATGGACCCGAAGGACATCGAGCGCGCACTGGCCATCGTCATGCAGCTGCTGTGGCGCTGGGAAGGCATGGTCCTGCGGCCCTACCTCTGTAGCGCCGGCGTCCCTACGATCGGTCTCGGCTCCACTCGCTACCTCGACGGCCGCGCGGTGCTGCTCACCGACCCGGCCATCACCCGCGACCAGGCTGTCATCCTCGCCCGCGATCAGGTGCGCGGCACCTACATGCGCGCGGTGCGCGGCCTGTGCCCCGAGGCGGACACGCCCGGCCGGCTCGCGGCCATCACCAGCCTGACCTACAACATCGGCGTGGGGGCGTTGCGCGCCTCGACGCTGCGCCGCCGCGTGAACGCGCAGGCCTGGGACGACGTGCCGGCCCAGTTCCTGCGCTGGACCCGCGCGGGTGGACGCGAGCTGCGCGGCCTGGTCGCCAGGCGCCAGGACGAAATCCGGCACCTCGCCATTCACTGAAGGAGCCACCATGCCCAAGGTCGTCCCGGACGCCTTTCTCGACAACGGTCTGAACTTCGACGCGCTGCTCAACCAGGTCATCGTCTGCGCCGGCCAGCCCACCAGCTACGCCGACGCGGCGGCACGCGCGCTCGCGACAGCATCGATGGGCGCGCCGACGTTGGGCGCCGGCTCGCCCGACGGGCGGCAGTCCAACATCCCCGCAGTCAACAACATCACCATCGCCACCAGTGGCACGGCCGACCACGTGTGCTACCGGGACACGGTGAACAGCCGCTACATCGTGACCACCTGCGGCTCGGTCGCGCTGGTGGCCAACGGGTCGAACACCGTGTCCGTCGGGGCAACGACCCGCCGCATCGCGGCGGTGGTCTGAAGGAGCAATCGACATGGCATTCCAACCCTCCGCCCCGTACCGCCACGACGGCCAGACCCTGCACCCGAAGCTCACCTACACGCTGCCCGCCGGCATGGAGGCTGCGCTCGTCAGCATGGGCTTCGGCGCGTCGGTGGACGGCCCGGCCGACCTCGACCTGTCGCACCTGACCTGGGACGCCGCCACCGTGCCCTACCAGGGCACCGTCGCGCCGGCCAGCGTCGAGAGCATCTGAACCCCCATTCATAGGAGCCCGCCATGGGAGCCCGCTACACCGTCAGCCGCGCGTCCACGGCATTGTCGACCACCAACGACGCGATGACCCTGATCTGCCCGTCCACCCGGGCGCTCAAGATCTGGGCCGTGCGCATCGGCGGCGGCGGCACAGCCTCCGCCTACAACGAAGTGCTGGTCAGCCGCTCCACGGGCGGCACGACCGGTGGCGGTGCCATCACGCCCACGCCGAAGAGCACGCTGTCGCCAGCCTCGGGCATCACGGTCAACACCACCTGGGCCGCGCAGCCCACCATCGGCGCGGTGGCGCAGCGTGTGCCCATCAACGCCAACGGGGCGGTGAACAACATGATCTTTTTGCCCGGCATGGAAATCGACGTCCCGCCTGGTGGACAGATCTCGATCCGCTCGGCGGTGGGCACCAGCCCGGTGAGCTTCGAAGTCGAATTCGAAGAGATCGGCTAAGCCGGGGGCACGCCCACAGGGCGTGAGGTAGCTCATGCCCATCGTCTCCGTCGCGTCTGCTGATTCGTACATCAGCAGCTTCGCCACCACCACCAACTACGCCACGGCCACCGGCCTGGTCACCGGCGAGCCTGACCTTCGCACGCTGGTCGCCTTCGACCTGTCGGCCTACGCAGGCGCCACCCTCAGCGCCGCGCCCACGCTTCGCATCCGCGACGCCACCGGCTTCGAGCCCAGCACCGTCACCGTCTGGGGTGTCACCCGCGCTGTCGTCGGAACGCAGGTCACCTGGGCATCGTGGAGCACAGGCAATGCCTGGGCGACGCCAGGGGGCGCCGGCGCGGGCGATCGCACGGCCAGCAGCATCGGCAGCGGGACATTCGGCAGCGGCGCTGGCGTGCGGTCCATCTCGCTGGATCAGGCCACGGTCCAGGCCGCGCTCGGCGGCACGCTGTGGCTCATGGTCACGGCCGGCGTGTACCTGGAATTCGCGTCGGTCGAGACCGCCACGCCGGCCGAGCTGGAGATCGACTACAGCCTGGCCGCTGACGAGCAGCCGGTCCAGCAGGATGACGACACGCTGCAGGCCTGGCTTGCCCGCACGCGCCAGGCGCAGGCCGCCTTTCTCTCGTCCATCGAAGACGAGCATCCTGTAGGCCCCGATGCGGCCATCCCGACCGGGCCGCCGCAGCAAGACGACGACACCCTGCAGGCCTGGCTGCAGACCCTGGCCCGCAGCCAGGCTGCTTTCCTCGCAGCAATCGAAGACCACTGCATCCTCGACGATGCGACGGGCGCGGAGACGCCGCTGGGCCCTGCGGCTCTTGAGCATGCCCAGGCGCTGAGCACGCCCACCACGTCCACCGGCTCGCTGCTGGAGCCGGGCGGCCTGACCCACGGGCAGACCATCGGTTCTCCGGCCCTGGCCAGCTCGGGCGGACTGGCGGTGGCTGGCCTGAGCCATGGACACGCTGTGCAGCCCGCAGCAGTTGCTTCCATGAACGCGCTGAGCGCCTCCGCAGCGCAGCACGCGATGGCGCTGGCCGGCACCGCACTGAGCTCCACAGGCGCCGCCACGCTGACGCTTGCCGCTTCGCTCCACGCCCAGCTGGCGACGGCTGCAGCGCTGTCCACTCGCTCAAGCCTCGCCGCTGGCTCCATGTCCCATGGCCAGGCCTTTGGCGCGGTGCTCGCCAGCACGCGCACCAGCCTGACGGCGGACCCGATGGCACACGGCCTGGCGCTCGCCGCCGGTGTGGCATCGACCGGTCTTGCGCTGACCGCTGCCGGCCTGTCACAGGCGCAGACCTTGGGCGCATCCAGCGTGGGCGGCTCGACGGCGCTGGTGGCAGCCGCCCAGGCCCACGCCCAGGCCCTCGCAGCGGCTGGCGCCTCCACCCGGCAGGCCATCACGCCGGCCAGCGCAGCGCACGCGCACCTGTTCGGCTCGCCCGCTGTGGTGGCACAGGGCCCGCTGCAGCTCGCCTTGTCGCTGCACGCCCAGTTGCTCGCAGCCGCGCCGCTCACTGCGCTGCTGCAGGACGCCTCGATCGGCTTCCTCTTTGCCGCCGCCGTGCGCCGCTCCCGGTTCCGGGGCGTTCTGCGCGTCACGCGGCTGCGTGGCCAGCGCAGGGGCACCCAAGCCACTGCCGCGCCCCGAGCCCTGCGGGCCCGGGCCTACATCGTTCGTCGAACCCAAGGAGCCCTCGTGTACGCACCCGACACCCTTACCCCCTTCTCCTTCAGCCCGAAGGATCCCGCCGAGGTGCTCACCCTCGGCTTCGACTTCGGGGCCCTGCTGGCCAGCGGGGTGACGCTCAGCGCGCCGGTGGTGACCATCAGCGTGCGTGGAGGCGTGGATGCAAGCCCAGGGGCGGTGCTGTCGGGCGGCGCGAGCCTGAACGGTTCGACGGTGCTGCAGCGGGTCACCGGCGGCGTGGCCGGGGTCACCTATCTGGTGCGGGCGCAGGCGGATGCTAGCGACGGCAGCCGGTATGTTCTGGTGGGGCTGTTGCCGGTGCGGGTGGTGTAGTGCTATTCTCTTCTGCGTAACACCCCCGAATGAGCCGTCGCTGGTTTAAGCAAGGAGGGGGTGGGGAAGGCCGGGAGCGAACCTCGGCCTTTCACGTTTCTGGACGCTGGTAGATCAAAACGCCGGACCGCTTGCGCTGGAAGTAGCCTTCCTGCGGCGTCTGATACC